>NZ_WVUD01000025.1 GCF_009856865.1 Solidesulfovibrio aerotolerans
CCCGGCGGTGCGCCGAAACCGCCGCCGCGCGGGCCTCCCCCGCCGCCGCCAAAGCCGCCGCCGCCCCGTCCGCCACCGCCGCCCCGGGCCTGGGCCTCTGGCGCAAACAGGTGGGACATGGTGAGCAGACCCGGCGCGTCAAACACCAGGGTCAACGCGGCCGCCAAAACCATGACCAGCGACGCCAGTCGATGCCGTCTGTGGTGATTTCTCATACGAGCAGCCTCACTTGGCTTCCTGGCGGGCGATGAGGGGGGCGAAATCGATGCGCCGCAGATCGTTGCCCGGCTTGAAGCTAAACAGCCCCGCCGGCAGATGCGGCGTCAGATTCCATTCGGCAAAGGTGGCCTCGTACTGCGGCCAGCCCATGAGATTTTTGTCGTTGATGACCAGCTTTCGCGGCAGGGGCGACTTGCCCTTTTCCACCCACAACTGCCAGTCGGCATTTTTCTGGGAGAAAAACAGGTGGTCGCAGGCCTTGCCGGCGGCGCTATGGACGCCCACGCAGTCGCCGGTGCGCACGTTGGCCAAAATTTCCTTGCACGGATCAGCATAGAGCAGATCGGCCATGGGGGCGACGATGCCGTACTTTTCAGTCAACATATCCAGGGTGGCGTCGATGGTGGCTGGCGCGTCGATGACAGCGTACACGCCCCGGTCGAGATCGGCCACGGTCACGGTTTTGCCGTCATAAACAAAAACCCGGTCGCGCTCGTCGCCGGTGATGCGGGCGTAGAGTTTGTCGGGCCGGGACACGGCAGTCTCGACGACATTGGTGAGTTCCACGGTCTGGCCGTTGGGATAGACCTGCTCATGGTTGACTTCGGCGGTGAAAGTGAATGTCTGGCGGGAAGCCAGCAGCCCGCACATGGCCGCAACCGGGGCGCTGGCCTGGGGAGCGATGTCCGGTGTTTGGGCCGGTTCGGGGACGGTTCCCGGCGTCCCTTGCGCTGCCTGGGCCGCAGCGGCCAGACAGACAAGCAGGACAACAAGTATCAAGATGCGCCGCATGCTTACCTCCTCGGGTAGCCGGTTCGCGTAACACGCCGTGGCGAACCGATTTTTTCGTATGTTGACCGTAGAAGTCCATCCGGCAAGTGTCAAGCGGACAGGCCGGGCAGACAAGCCGGATGACGCCCGCAAAAAGCGTGGCCGGGACGCTCCCTGGTTGCAGCGCAGGCCGGGCTGGTTTACCGCATTCCCAGGAGGCGACATGTTGCGGGAACTATTCACCTTGTGGCGAGATAGGGGGGCGCGTCTGGCCCGAAGCCTGGGGCAGGACCGGGAAGCCGTGTCCATCGATGCCCGCCACCGGCGTTGCCGGGCGACCTGGCAGCCGCATCTGGAGGCCACCAAGCGGCTCATCCTCGATGCCGCCGCGTCGGCTCCGGGACAGGGGCTGGCCGTGATGCTCGGCTCCGGGGCTTGCTTAGATGTGCCGGTGGCCGAACTGGCCGGGTGTTTTGGGCAGGTGGTCCTGGTCGATGCCTACCATCCCCGCCCGGCCCGGGAACTGGCCAAACGCCTGCCCAATGTGCGTCTGGTCGTGGCTGACGTCACCGGCCTGGTCCAGGCCGCCCGGGATGCGGCCAGGGGGCGCACTCCCCTGCCCTGCCCGCCGCCGTTGCCGGATATCCTGGCCGGGCTGCGGCCGGATTTGACGGCCTCGGTCAATCTGGCCTCCCAACTCCCCATCCCGTTTTACCGGCTGCTGGGCAGCCGCGTCGCCGAAACGGAGCGGGAGGCTTTTTACCGGGGGGTGGTGACGGCCCATTTCGATTGGCTGGCCGGTCTCCCGGGCAGGATCTGCCTGATCTGCGACACGGCCTGGGAGCAGGCCGACGGGGAAACGATCCTGGAGCAGTGCGACGCGCTGGAAGGCGTTATCCTGCCGCCGCCGGACCGGGCCTGGGTCTGGCGCATCGCCCCACGTCCCGAAGAATCGTCGGCCTATGACCGGCAAAACCGCGTGGCCGGGTACCTTGATTTCGCGGCGGTGTGGCCGCTGCGGGAGCTGGATGCATTACGGCTGTGAAAGCAGCCACGGCCAAGTACCGCCCCCCTGCCGGGCGCGCCATAAAAAAACGGCCACCGGGAATCCCCGATGGCCGTTCTGGGCGCGCGTGGCGAAAGAATGCCTAGTAGGTGGCGCGGAATTCGTCGCGGCGGTTCTTGGCCCAGGCGGCTTCGCCAGTGCCCGGATCCAGGGGACGTTCCTTGCCGTAGCTGACGGTGGACAGGCGATCAGCCCCGATGCCGAGGTTGGACAGGTACTGGGCGGCAGCCTGGGCCCGGCGTTCGCCAAGGGCCAGGTTGTATTCAGCCGTGCCGCGCTGGTCGCAGTTGCCTTCGACAATCAGCTTGATCTGGGGATACTGGCGCAGGATCTCGGCCTTGCGGGTCAGATTCTGCCGGGCTTCAGCCGTCAGATTGGAGCTGTCCAGGGCGAAATTGACCATCTGGGACAGTTCGGCAGAAGCAGCGCCGAGCTTCTCACGAAGAGCGCGCTCCTGTTCCAGACGAGCCCGCTCCTGCTCTTCCCAGCTGGTGCCGGAACCGTCGCCAGGGCCGCCGGCCTTTTTGGCGCAACCAAAACCGGCCAGGGAAAGCATCAGAACCAACAAAGCCAAAGTCATCATCTTCGAACGCATCATAATTTCCTTCCTCCTCACATTGCCCGCCAGGGCAGTCAAAAAACCGAAGGGCTTTGCCCCAGGGCTGTTCCCGGATTGAGCTGGCGAAGCGCCACCGGAACCGGCCCCCAATTACGCCTCCTGCAATAAATTGCAACAGGCAATTCATGGAGGTTCCGGGGTGTTGCGAAAATGACGCAACTGCCTGAGACCCTTGCCCAGGTCCACATGGTTATGACCGCACGCCGCCCCGTTCCCGGGCCGGCGCAAAGGCCTTTACTGGGGCAGCGGCCCCCAACTCGGCATGGAGGCGGACCCGTCGCCGGTGGGGATCATCACCGGGGTCGCGCCGTGCCGGGTGGTCACGAAAATCTTTTTCCCGCCGCTGCGGGTGGACGAGAAGGCGATGAAATAACCGTCCGGGGAAAAGGACGGATTCTCGTCCGAGCCGCCGCCCGAGGTCACTTGCGTTTCCTGGCCGGTGCCCAGATCCAGGACAAAGACCTTCTGGGCGCTGCCGAGCTGCTTGGTGAAGGCAACGAGCTTGCCGTCAGGGCTTACGCTCGGGTTGGTGTTGTAGCCGGAAGTGGTGACCCGGCGGCCCCCACCGCCACCCACGGATGTCACGTAGATGTTGGGGCTGCCGGTCTGGTCGGAGACGTAGGCCATGGTGTGGCCCGAGGCGTCGAAAGAGGGCGACACTTTGATGCCGCCGCCGGATGTCAGCGGCCGGCCCGGCTGGAATCCGGCTCCGAGCAGATAGATGTCGGCCTTGCCCTGCATGGTCAGGCTCACGGCCACCTGCCCGTCGGGCAGGAAATGCGGGCTGACGACGTTGGTGGACGGCAGGGTGTAGACCTGCGGCTTGCCGCCGCCGGACCACACGCCCAGGTAATGGGCGCGCGAACCGATGAGGGTAAAAACGATGCGCCGGCCGTCAAAGGACCAGCTGGGACTGACGGCCATGCCCAGTTCGTTGTAGCTGGTCACCCGGGTCAGGCCCCGCCCGGTGGGGCGCACGGTCCAGATGTCGGTGCCCTTGCCGGAACTGGGTTTGACGAAGGCGATCTGGGAATTGAAAAAACCACCCTGGCCGGTAAGCGCCTGCATGAGTTCCATGCAAAACTTGTCGGCGATATCGGGCAATTGCGCGTCGGTGACGGAGTCGTAGCCTTTGCCGACCAGCACTTTTTGCGAATACACCTCAAAGGCCCGCAGTTCGACATTGCCGAGGTTGCCGCCCGGGGTCCAGTTGGCGGTAACGAGCACATCGACCTTGGCCAGGGAAAACGGCTTGAAATCGATCTGATCGACGGTGGCGCCGCCCACCTGCCCCGGCACGTTGGACGGGGGGACCAACTGTAAAAAGGGCAGGAACTGCAAATCCTTGTTGATCAGATCCTGGAGCTTGTCGGCCGGGGTAAGCTGGCCGCCGCCGGCAAAGGGCCGGGCCATGACCAGATTCATTTTGGCCTGTCCAGGCCCCTGGATATCAACGGCCAGGGAGGACTGGGCCTGGGCCGGGCTGGCCAGAAGGCACATGAGGACGGCCAGGGCCGCGCTCCAAAAACCATTGACGAGCATCTGCTTACGCGTGGTCATTGCCTGAAGTCCCTGAAAAACTTTGGAGGTTAAGGAGTGCGTCCTGGCGGCCCGGCGGTCCGGGACGTGGGTCCGGTCCGCCAAGGCGCGTCGCGTCTGCCGCCTGTTGTGGCGGTCTGGCGCACCATACCACCGCTCATAGCCTGATCTCGTCCCGGGCGCAATTGCCCGGGACGATTTGCCTCAAATCGTCACTGTCCCAGTTCCTGGGAACTGAATCGTAACTGCAAGACATTGAGTCCGGCCGGCGGAGCCGGCAAGGTCTCGGTCTCGTTCACAGACCTGACCGTGGAGCTATCGAAACTGGCCTGGCCCGAGGGCTGCACCAGCCGGGCATTGAGGATGCGCCCGCTGGGGTCGATGTGGACTTCGACCACGGCGATCAACACCTGTTTGAGACCGGTCTGGGGAAAACGCCAGTTCTTTTTCACTTCGCGATTCACGATCTGGCCGTACACGCCCATGGTCACGCCGCCGCCACCGCCGCCGGCACCGCCGGGCGTGCCACCGCCGCCGCCACCAGCGGCGCGTTTGGCGTCGGCCAGGGCCTTGGCCACGGGATCGCCCCCGGCGTCGCCCTTGCCCGGCCCCTGGCCCGCGCCGGAACCGCCGCCGGGACCGGCCTTGGATTTGGCATCCTTAAGGGCCTGGGCCAGGGTATCCTTGGCGGCCTTGGCATCGGCTGCCGCCTTGGCGTCCGCGGCTGCCTTGGCGTCGGCCGCTTTCTTGGCGTCATCGGCCTTTTTCGCCTCGGCCGCCTTTTTGGCATCCTCGGCTTTCTTGGCGTCTTCAACCTTTTTGGTCTCTTCCGCCTTCTTTTTGGCTTCTTCGGCCTTCTTGTGCTCTTCAGCCTTTTTGGTCTCTTCCGCCTTTTTCTTGGCTTCCTCGACCTTTTTGGCCTCTTCGAGCTTTTTGGCTTCCTCGGCCTTGCGCGTGGCTTCCTCGATTTTCTTAAAATCAGGCTCGGGCTTGGCCTGTTCCGTGGGAATGGGCTTGGCCTTGGGCTCCGGCTCGGGCTTGGGTTTGGGCTCGGGCTTTTTGGGCTCGGGCTCGGGCTCGGTATGTTTGGGCTGGGGCGGCTCAGGCACGGCAGCCACCGGCTCGGGCGGTATCGGCTTGGCCGGCGTGGCCGGAGCCTGGGGCGGCTCGGGCAGTTCCTCGGGGGCCTTGGCCGCCTCGTCAGGCCCGCCGGCCGGTTCCGGCGGGCCGGGTTCCGGGCGCTCCCCCGCGCCTTTGGGGCCAGGGGGCAGCCCGGCCTCGCCCGGCGGCAGGCCGGGAGGAGCCAGGGACACGAGATCGACCTCGTAAACCGGCACGTTGAGCTGGAATTTGACCGGTTCCATATTGACGAACAACAAGCTCGCCAACACCACGGTCAGATGCAAAAAAATGGAAAATATCCCGCCAAGGACGCGCATGATGCTCTCGATTGGGCGCAGGCGGGAACCGTGTCCCGCCCGGACCTATTTCTTTTTGGCTGCGCCGACGGCAGCGGCGGCGGCTTTGGCCGTCTTTTCGTCCTCGGCCACGACGCCGAGTTTGTCCACGCCGGCCGCTTTGATGATGCCCATGACCTTGACCACCGTGCCATAGGCCACGGACTGGTCTGCCCGCAGGAAAAGCTGTTTCTTCTGATCCGTCACCAGCCGTTTGATCTGCCCTTCCAGGTCGGCATACTCCACCTGGTACTTGTCCAGATACAATGAACCGTCGGCCTTGATGGTCATGACCAGACTGTCGCTTTCCTTGGGCAAAACGCTCACAGCCCGGGTCTGGGGCAGATCGACTTCCAGCCCCTGGGTCATCATGGGCGCTGTGACCATAAAGATGATCAGCAGCACGAGCATCACGTCCACAAAGGGCGTGACGTTGACGTCCGCCAGATACCGCCCTTTGCCGCCGGTCTGCATGCCCATGGCCTAGAACCTCTCGGGAGCAGCCGGGCGGCGCGGGGCCGCCGCAGCGCTCGGGGCGGCTTCGCGGGGAGTCCAGGTGACCTCGCGCTGGATGCGGTTTAAAAACGCCCCGGCAAAATTGACCAGTTCGTTTTCAATGGCCGTAATAAAGCCCAGGAAATAGTTGTAGGCCAGAACCGCCGGAATGGCGACGGCCAGACCGATGGCTGTGGCCACCAGGGCTTCGGAGATACCCGGGGCCACGGCCGCCAGGGCGGCGGACTGCTGCTGGCCGATGGAATGAAACGAGTTCATGATGCCCCAGACCGTGCCGAAAAGGCCGATAAAGGGCGTCGCATTGGCCGTTGTCGCCAAAAAGGGCAGTGACTTTGAGAGCTTGGCCAGTTCAACGGTCACGCCCTGGCGCAACACCCGGCGGATGTTGTCCATGGCGATGTGGCCCTTTTCCGACGGATCAAGGTCGGCCTGCTCCATGCGCACCAGTTCTTCAAAGGCCATGCGCCCGACGAAAAACGCCGGCGAGTGGCGCGACTGCCCCAGGGCCTGCATGGCCCCGCGCAGGGTGTCGGCTTCCTGGAAGCGCTCGTAATCCCGGGCCGTGTCGCGCTTGGCGGCGGTCAAGGTGAAAAATTTGACGAAAATAATGCTCCAGCAACCAAGGGACATAAAAGCCAGCACGCACAAGACGAATATAACCGTCGGCGTAGCGCCGGCCATCATGGCCCATATGCCGCCATGCGGCGTAAGCGCGTCCATTGCGACCCACCTGTGGGAAAATTTGTAGCTGGTTAGGAAAGCACGCGCGCAGCCAGAGCCGGCAGGACTTCCTGCGCCGGCGCGTACAGACTGACGTCGGCCAGGCCCGAAAAGGCGCTTTCCGCAAGATTGATTACCACAACACCCCCGCCCCTGGCCTTGACCTCCCGGGGGAGGCAATTGGCCGGGGCGACCTCCCCCGATGTACCAACCACCACAATTACGTCGGCGGCCAAGGCCAATTGACCGCTTTTGCGCAGAGCGTCAAGTGGAATGGCTTCACCAAAAAAGACAATGTCCGGGCGTACCACCCCGCCGCAGGCTTCGCAATGCCAGGGCAAGGCCTCGGGCGCAAGACCTTTGGCCAGGGCCGGATCGTGGTCGCGGCCACACCCCATGCAGGCGAAATGGCCCAGACCGCCGTGGTATTCGACCACGTTGCGCGAGCCGGCGGCCTGATGCAACCCATCGATATTCTGGGTTATAATCCCCGCAAGCCGCCCTGCCGCCTCCAATTGGGCCAAAGCGAAATGGGCCGGATTGGGTCGGGCCGCAGCCACCATACCAAGGACTTCATGCAAAAAAGCCCACACCCGGTCGGGGCGGCGGACCAGCGCTTCGGCCGTGGCCACGGCCATGGGATCATGGCGTTCCCACAGCCCGCCGGGACTGCGAAAATCCGGAATACCGCTGGCCACCGACACCCCGGCCCCGGTCAGCGCAACGACCGACCCGGCCCGGCGCAGCATCCCGGCCGCCTGCTCCAGGGCTTTTTCCAGCGCCACTTCCGGCATGTTTCCCCCAATCGCAACAAAACACATTGTAGTTTTCCGCAACAGGCTTATAGTGCCCCATACGTGTCGATCCGTAGACATGTCCCAAGGAGGGACACTCCCATGCAAAAATCCATCCGCATCCTGACCCTGGCGGTTGTTCTGGCCCTGCCGGTCCAGGGCTTCGCCGCCGGGAACATGACCCTGGCCCAGCAGCAGACCCCGCCCCCGTTTGGCTACCAGCAGGACCAGCCGCCAGGCCAACCACCCCAGGAGCAGCAGCCCTGGGGCCAGCAGCAAGGCCAGCCCCAGGGACAGCAGCACCGCGGCGGCTATGGCGTCCAGCAGCCCAGGCCGCCCATGGTCCCACCGCCGGTCATGGTCGCACCCATGCCCAGCGGCCCGCCGCCGGGCTATGCGCCCTCGAGACGGCATCAGAACCGGCAGGCCAAGGCCCTCATGCGCTGCAACCAGCGCCAGACGTCCTGCGCCCGGAACTGCAACTACCGCACCCGCGGCCGCTCCAGAACCATGTGCAACAACCAGTGCAACGTCGCCTTCGTCAGCTGCACCACCCGGGCCAACATGCGTTAACCGCCCGTAAAGGATGACGCCATGAACCGCACCCTTGCCCTCGTCCTTGGCCTTGCCGTCTGTCTCGGCGTCCTGGCCCTGCCCCAGCCGGGTCAGGCCCAACCCTGCCCGCCGGGCATGATCTGGACCCCGGGCGGCTGCCGGCCCGCAGCGCCGCCGCCGGGCTACTACCCGCCGCCGCGCTACATGCCGCCGCCGCGCTACGTGCCGCCGCCCCGCTACATGCCGCCGCCGGTCTATGCCCCGGCACCGGTCTATGATCCCGCTATCAAACAGGTGGCCCGACGCTCCATCACCCTGCGCTCCTGCCCCGGCGAAGCCTGCCCACCGACCACCGCCCTGTCGCGCGGCACGCCGGTGCAGATCCTGGCCTGGGATGGTCCCTTCGTGCTGGTGCACGTGCCCGGTTCCCGCCTCGAAGGCTGGACCAAGCGCAACCGCCTGACACGCTGAGCGGGGGAACGCCTCCGGCGGCCGGGAGGGGGTAGCCCCCTCCCGGACCCTCCCTTCCTGGGGAAGAAATAAGCACGGAGCGGGGACCAGCACCCGGCCTTTGCAAAGGGAAAATCCTGCCGCCTCGGTTACGGGGTGCCTGCGCGCTCCAGAGCCAGTTCGCGGACGGTTTGCGGCGATGTGCCGCTGGCCGTCCGCTTTTTTTCCTCGCCGCCCAGGGCCGCACGGCAGGCCGCAAAGCCCGGGTCCAGGTCGTCCAGCACGATAAAAAGCGCCCGCAACTCGGCATCGGCATGGAGCATCCGGGCGTTTTTGTGAAAATAGTCGATGATGTCATTGCCCATGGCGGCCAGCCCCGCCCGCAGATCCCGGCGGTAGAAACGCACGTCTTCGGCCACCCCTCCGGCCGGCCCATAGGCCACCAGATAGCGGTCGGGATGGACCTCGTACAAAGCGATGGCGGCAAAACGCCGGGGCAATGGCACCCGGCGGGCCATGGCCTCCACGGTCTCGCGCACCGCTCCCCGGGCAACGGTCAGACGCTGGCGGGCGAACCCGCGCCGCTTAAGCCACACCAGATGATAGACAAGCACCCGGTCATACAGCCGCTGCCGCAAGATGTAGCAGACCAGCAAGCCCACAACCAAAAGCCCCCCGGGCAGCACAATCCAAAGCGGCACCGCCGCGATCCTGGCCCCCAGCGCCTCCAACTTGCCGGCCGCGCCCGCCCCAAGCTCCAGGGCCTTGCGCCCGGCAGCGTCACCAAGCTCCAATAAAAAATCAGCCGCCTTGCCCACAAACGCCAGCAAGACCGCGCTTACACGTTCCCAGATGTCATCCACCACACACCCTCCCCGGCTGGTTTTGCGAACCGGCCCGGTACGGAGGCCGCCTTTTTCACTCTATGCGGCTACACCCGGCGCGCTGCGCTGGCAAGCCCCGGGCCGCGTCCAAACGGGCCTTGCCAAGGCACCCAACCGGCACTACCAGTCAGAGCATGCAACGCATAACCAACAGCCCAGTCTTTAACATCGGTCTGCTCACTTTCGGAGCCGCTATCTACAGCATAGGCGTCAAGGACATCGTCATGGCCAAGGGCCTCATGTCCGGCGGCGTCTCGGGCGTGGCCCTGCTGCTCTATTACCTCACCGGCGTGCTCGGGCCGGGTGTGTATTATTTCCTGCTCAACCTGCCGCTGATGGGCCTTGGCTGGGTGACCCTGTCGCGCCGGTTCATCCTCTACACCGTCTACGGCATGGGCATTTTGAGCCTTTTCATGCAGCTTATGCCCGAGCGCACGCTCATTACCGATCCGCTGCTGGCCGCCATCTTCGGCGGCGCAGTCATGGGGGCCGGCTCAGGACTCATGCTGCGCACCCTGGGCTCGGCCGGCGGCACCGACATCCTGGCCATCTGGCTCAACCAGAAATACAATCTGCGCATCGGCCAGTTCAACTTCTTTTTCAATCTGGCTATCTTTGCCGCCGGGCTGGCCTTTTACGAGCCCACGCTGGTCCTCTATTCCATTATCTTGTCCTACACCAACTCCAAGGTGATGGACTATTTCCTGGCCCTTTTCAACCAGCGCAAGATGGTCTTCATTATTTCCGACAAAGCCGACGACATCGCCAAGGATATCATCCACACCCTGAAACGCGGTGCCACCTTTTTACACGGTGCCGGAGCCTATACCGGCAAATCCAAACGCGTCATCCTGACCATCACCAATACCGTGCAAATAAAACGCCTGGAAGAACTGGTATTCTCCCACGACCCAAACGCCTTCTTCGTCGTGGAAAACACCTTCAACGTCCTGGGCGAAGGCTTTTCTCGTCGCAAGGTATATTAGATGCAAGAGGAAGAGTGCCTCCGGCGGCCAAAGGGCTGAGCCCTTTGGAATCCCACCTGAAGGCAAGGGGTTAAGGGGGAACGGCGTTGCTGCGATAGTTGGTAGGACGAAAATGCACTTCCCTCGGGTGGGCAATGCCGCAGGGCAAGCTTGCCCCGGTCCATAGCCAGGCAGTTTACCCGCCAACGCCCATAACCCCTTAAAATACTTCTCCCACCAAGGGGGTCCGGGGGGGATTATCCCCCCCGGCCGCCGGAGGCCTCTTCTGCCTTCTCTCTCCCCCTGCTTCCACTACTCCCCCAACTCGGCCAGGGCGTCCCTGGCCGCCAGCATAGCGTTTATCGCTGCCGGGAAGCCGGCGTAGACCGCCATCTGAAGAATCGTCTCCACGATCTGCTCCCGGGTCAGGCCCACAGCCCGGGCCGCCTTGACGTGGACTTTGAGTTGCGGCGTCATGGTTCCCCGGGCCGTGGCCGCCGCCATCATGGCGATCTCTTTTTGGCCGGGCGAGAGAATCTGTCTGGAGATGACATCGCCATAGGAAAAATCCAAAATAAAATCCGCCAGATCCGGGGCGATATCGGCCAGAGACGCCACCACCCGCTCCCCGGCATCCCGGCTGGTCAGGGCCAAAGTGGCCAGCCCGCGACGGCGGCGATCCGTCTCGCCGGCTGGATGGGCCGGGCGCTTGGCCACCGTAACGCCCTTGGCCGCAAACACCTCGCGGCACACGGCGATGGCATTGAGGCCAGCCGGAAAACCGGCAAAGACCGTGGCCACGTAGACGACCTCGATAATGGCCTCGGGGGACAACCCGGCGGTCAACCCGGCCTCGACGTGAAAGGCCAGCTGGGGTGCGGCGTTGCCAAGCGCCGTAAGCGCCGCGATGGTGGCAACCTGGCGCAGCGCCGGCGTCAATCCCGGACGCGTAAAAATGTCGCCGTAGCCAAATTCGATGACAAAACGTCCCAGATCCGGGGCAATGTCGGCCAGCGCGTCCTGCACGGCCTGGGCCTTTTGCGGAGCCAGGGCAGCTAACGCGGCAAAACCGCGCTCGTAGCGTTGGTTCGTTTCCATTTGCGTCTCTCCCTGTACGGGTTTCGGGCCAAGGGCCAGTCCCAGAACCAGGACGGCCAGCCAGCAACAACGGGACGGCTTGGACATGGTCGCCTCCTTGCCTGACTGGCTGCACGCTAGGCCCGGACGAGCCATATGGGAAATATCAATTTACGCAGCGATTGATACGTGAAACATATCAATCCATGGAACTGCGGGATTTCGAGTGTTTTGTGGCCGTGGCCGAAGAACTGCATTTTGGCCGGGCAGCCCAGCGGCTGGCCATGGCCCAACCGCCGCTGAGCCTGCGCATCAAAGCCCTGGAAGAAGAACTGGGGACGCGGCTTTTCGCCCGCACCAGCCGGCAGGTCGCCCTGACCCCGGCCGGGCGGGTTTTTTGGGAACGGGCCAAGGCTATGTTGGAACTGGCCGCAGCGGCCGGGGACGAGGTAAGGCGGGTCGGGCTGGGGCTGGCCGGAAAATTGACTGTCGGGTTCGTCAACCCGGCCATGGACGCTTTTTTGGCCCAGGCCCTGGCCCGCTTCCGGGAGGCGGCCCCGGAGGTGGAACTGTCCTTGCGGGAGATGACCACCCGGGAGCAGGCCGTTGCCCTGGCCGGGGAACGCCTGGATGTGGGATTTTGCCGCTTCACCGGCCAGACGCTGCCCGGGGCGGCCATCGAAGTCGTGTCGCGCGAACCCTACATTCTGGCCCTGCCGGCCGGCCATGCCCTGGCCGGCAGCACGCCGCTGCCCCTGGCTGCTCTCAACGGCCAACCGCTCATTGTGCCGCCGCGCACCGGCCTGCCGGCCCTGGCCCGGGCCATGGCCGACGCATTTGCCGCCGCCGGGGCAACACCCGTGCCGGTACAGGAAGCGGTCTCGAAATTCACCATGCTGGGGCTGGTGGCCGCCGGGGTGGGGCTGGCGCTGCTGCCGGCCTCGGCGAGGATCTGGCAACGGGCCGCAGTCGTGTGGCGCGAACTGGAGCCAGGACTGCCGCTGGTGGAACTGGCCGCCATCACCCCCGCCGGCCGCGCCTCGCCCGCGGCGACGCGGTTGGTGGAGGAATGCCAAGAGTGCCTCCGGCGGCCGGGGGGGATAATCCCCCCCGGACCCCCTTGACGAGAAAAGTTGTAGCAGGGGTACAGCACTGGCGAGCACTCTCGTCGGCTACAGACCAGAACAGCCGAAGTGGCGCTTGAGCGGTCCGCGCGATTTCCTTTCCCGAATCCTCACTTTCTGGGACGCGCTTTTGGGTCAGGCCCTGCCTGGCCCAAAAGCGCGTCCCAGGCAGGGTGGGTCCGGGAGGGGGTTACCCCCTCCCGGCCGCCGGAGGCATCTTCTGTCTTCTCTTCTGCCTTCTCTTCCCGTCCTATTTCTCGCCCTTGCGGCTTTTGAGCCAGCCGATCAGCCCATGGCAGGCGGTCAGCATCATATCGCCGCCGGGGCTGGGGAAATCCACATCGAAGCCGGCAAAGATGGCCCGTTTGGGGCCGATGACCGAGGTATAGGGGAAGATGCCGGCCTCGGGCGGCAGGGCGAGGGTCAGGCAGCCGTGCCCGCCGCTGTCAAAGACTTCGGCGTTGGGAAGCGCTCCCCGGCGGAAGCGTTCCAGATCGGCCCAGATGGCGTCGGGTTCGAGCATGCCGGTGTGGTGTTCGTAGATGCCGTGGATGCGCCGACGGTGGACCAGCGCGGCCACGGTGTGGCTGTTGCCGACATTGACGAGCATGACGCCGGTGGCATCGCTGCGGGCGGCAATGGCCGGATCGGCCAGCATCCCGAGTACGGCAGCGGCAGCGGAATCGGCCACCGGTCCGCCGCCGATGGCGTTTTGCAGCACGGCCAACCGGGTCAGTTCCGGGGGCGGGGTACGATAGACCAGGGCTTCGGGCCGGCCGCCGGATTCGCGCAAAAACCGCTCCCAGAGCTGGAAACGGCCTTCCCGGCTGCTTTTGCCGGGATGCAGGCCGTGATCCTGGGCGCAGGCCACGACCAGTTCCGGTTCGGGCAGCCCGGCCGCGCCGAGAAAGGCCCGCCAGGAGCCGGGATCGTAGTCGGCAAGCGGCAAGGGAACGTGGGCGGCCGGGCGCTCCCGGGTGATGACCACCGGGGTGGTCAGCGCCAGGCGCTGGGGGTCGTCGGTGAGCGCCCACACGGCGTCGGGGTGGGCGGCCAGGGGCAGGCCGGCTTTGAGGTGCGCCCGGTAGGCTTTGAAAAAGCCGCCGCCCATGTTGGTCCCGCACAGATAGACGGCGCGCCCGGCAGCGGTCAGCGCGGCCAGCCGCGCCCCCACCTGCCGGGCCGGGGCGGGCAGCACGAATTTGGGGCAGTTCTCGGGTTCAAGATCCGGAAAATGGTAGAGCACATCCTGGGTGCCGGAACCGATGTCCAGGCATAACACGCGACGCTGGGGCATGACACGGCCTCCTTGTCTTGGGGCCATTCTCCCTACGCCATAGGACAGGCCAGCTCAAGGGGCGCACCGGCAAGGATGGCGCAAGCGCTGACGCAACGAGCCGACCTGGGCCGGCACGCCCCGGGCCGGCCATCACACCGGCGGCAGGAGCAATCCCTCGATGGCGGCCAGCAGATGGGCCGGGTCCAGCGGCTTTTGGAGCACCGCGTCGGCGCTGCCCGGGGCCGGGACATCGTAGCCGGTGATGACCAGGATGGGGATGTGGGAAAGCAAGGGATCGCGGCGCAGGGCCTCGATGGCTGCCCGCCCGTCCATGCCGGGCATGGCCATGTCCATGGTGATGACGTGGGGGCGCAGTTTCTGGGCGGCGGCCAGGGCGGAAGCGCCGTCGTGGGCGGCGGCCACGCGGTAGCCCTCCCCTTCCAGAAACTGGATGAGGAACGAAGACACGGCCGGGTCGTCGTCCACCACGAGCACCAGCGGCCGGTCGCGGTCCCGGGGGCGGGGCAGCGGCGACGACTGGCAGGCGGTCTGGCCTGCTACCGTTGGCAACTCAAAGACAAAAGCCGCGCCCCGGGCCGGGGCCGGCTCCACCCAGATGCGCCCGCCGTAGTGGTGCATGATCTCGCGGCAGATGGCCAGCCCCAGGCCCGTGCCCTTGGACGGAGCCGAGCCTTCCGGGTCCAGGCGCACCTGGCGGAACTTGTCGAAAATAAGCTCCCGGTCGGCCGGGGCGATGCCCGGTCCGGTGTCCACCACCGTCACCCGGCCAATCTCCGGGCTGGGCTGCGACACGACCACCGTGACCCCGCCCACGGCAGTGAATTTGGCCGCATTGCCGAGAAGGTTGAGCAGCACCTGCTCCAGACGGTCCGGGTCGGCCAGGACAATGGGCGAAATCTCGGGCAGGCGCGTCTCCAGATCGACCTCGGGCCGGGTGGCGTAAATGCCGGCCACGGCGGCCACGGCGCTGGCGACCACGTCGTTTAAGCAGATTTCCCGGTCGCGCCACTGCATGCGGCCGGATTCGATGCGCGACAGGTCAAGGAAATCGTTGAGCAGGCGGGCCAGCCGTTCGCCCTCGTGGGAGAGCACGCGCAGATTGTCCTCGATGCGGGCCCCCCGTTTGGACAGTTGGGCGTCGTCGCCGGCCAGGGGCGAAAAATGCCGGGTGAAATCCCTGGCAATAAGCTTGGCAAAGCCGAGCAGCGAGGTCAGCGGCGTGCGCAGTTCGTGGGAGACCGAGGAGAGAAAGGCGCTTTTGATCTCGTCCATGCCGCGCAGGCGTTCGTTGGCCTCTTCCAGTTCCCGGGCCTTGTGGGCCAGATCGCTGGTGCGTTCCACCACAAGGTTTTCAAGGTTGCGCGTCAGGCCCTCCAGTGCCTCTTCGGCCCGGCGGCGGTCGGTGTCGTCGCGGGCCATGAGCACGTAGCCGGTCGGCATGCCCTCTTTGTCATAAATGCCCGACACCCGGGCGGCGTAGCGCCGGGGCTGCCCGCCTCCCTCAAAACGGAAAACGAAATCATAGCCGTTGTGGGCCGACACTGCCTCCAGCCCCCGGCCCAGGCGGCTCAGTTCCACGCCCATCTGGACATGGAGTTCACGCAGATCGCGCCCGGCCAGTGCTTCGGCGCGCACGTCGAAAATGGCCTCGGCCGCCGGGTTGACGTAGGTGATGCGCCAGCATTCGTCCACGGCGACAATGCCCATTTCGGCGCAGCGCAGCAGATTGTCCAAAAACATAGTCTTTTCGACCAGCGACTTGCCAACCACCCGCAGGGCCGCGTCTTTTTCTTCCAGGGCGGATTTGAGCGTGCGCACGTACTTGCTTTCCAGGCCGCGCACGATGTCGGACTGGGTGACCAGCCCCATGACCCGGCGGTCGTCGTCCACCACCACCAGCCGGCGCATGCGCCGTTTGCGCATGACCAGGGCCGCCTCGAACACCGGCCGGTCGGCTTCCACGCACACCACCGGACAGCTCATGATGTCGTAAAGTTTGAGCCGCCCCAGATGCGGGCTTTCGGCCAAAAGGCGCACCACGTCGCGTTCGGTGATGATGCCGGCCGGGCGGCCGTCGCGGGCCACGATGAGACAGGAAATGGAGCGGTCGGCCATGCGCCCGACAGCCTCGCGCACGGTGATGTTGCCGCCGGCGGTGACCACCTCGCGGGTCATGATTTCGCTGACGCGCTTGATTTCGGACAGGGAATCGTAGCCGAGACGCTGGACCAGATCGGACTGGGTGAGCACGCCCTTGACCTGGCCGGCCGCGTCCACCATGACCAGATGGCGCAGGCGCTTTTGGGACAGGAGATGGTAGGCCTCGACCAGCACCGTGTCCTCGCCCACGGTGACCACGGGCGAGCTCATGAGGTCGCGCACGGGCCGGTCGGCAAAATCCCCGCCGCGATGGGCGGCAGCCCACAAGACGTTGCGCTCGGTGACAATGCCGACCGGCCGGCCGGCATCGGTGACCACCAGGCAGGAAATGCCGTGCCGCCGCATGATCTCCAGCCCTTCGCGGGCCGGGGCGTCGGGGGATATGGCAATAACGTCCGGGGTGATGATTTCAGCCAAAAGCCTGTCGCCCATGCAACCTCCTTGGGCAGCGTCCTTGCGGGGAGCGCCGTGGGCAGGCCGATGCCCGAATTCACCGGCGATGGCAAGCGGGCGCACGCGCTGTCAAAGGGCTGCCTCGCCGCCGCAACGCACGGCAACCGTCCGGGCCGAGGCACCTGGAACCAACCCTGCGCCTGCCCCGAACTGGGGCGGGGCCGCAGGCCTGGGCCGGAAACAGCCCGTCGCTCCCGGTTGCGCCCCGCGACAACGGCGCCCCGGGCGCGGCTACAGCCCGAGCTGTTCCCGCAGGACCGCGAAATCCAGATTGGCGTTAATCAACTGCGCGCCCTGGCGGATTTTGATCTCGTCGCGCAGTTTGTGGCGCATCAACAGCGTCTCCATCTTCTTGGCCACGGTGTAGGTGTCTTCGCGCACCACGATGATGGGAATTTCCAGCACCTCGGAGCGGGTCAGGATGATGTCGTTGGGATAGAGGTTGCCGGTGAGCACCAGACACGGGCTGTCGCCTTCCAGGGCCACGAGATGGACGTCGGAGCGGTCGCCGCCGACGATGATGGCGGAATTTTTCTGGCGGCGGAAATGGGTCATGAAGTTTTCCACCTGCATGGTGCCGATGAGAAAACTTTCCACGATGCGATCCGACTTGTGGTGGGCGCTTATGACCTTGCCGCCCAGCCGGTCGGCCAGATCCGATACCTTGATGGCTCCCATGAGGGGATCCTTGGGAATGACGCCCAGGACGCGGATGCCCCGGTCGCGCAAAAACGGCACGATGAGCTTGTTGGTCTCGTCCATGAAATTGGGGGCCACGTCGTTTAAGATGACGCCGGCCAGATGGTCGCCAAGCTGCTCCTTGAGCACGAGCAGATAGTCGTAGTTGAGTTCCTTGGAATAGCGGTCGATGACCAGCGCTTTGATACCCAGTTCGTGCACCACCCGCACGCCGTCGGCCTGGCAGTAGCGGCCGGTGTGCATGCCGCCGGAACCGCCCACGATGGTGACGTCTTTTCCGGCACTGACGGTGGCATAGGCGTCGCGGATGGAGGCCATGACGTCGCCGACCTGGTTGCGGAAGGCCCGGACCTGAAAATCATGGGTGGCAATGACCGGGGTCAGGGTCTGCGGTTCTTCGTTGGTGCGAAGGATTCGCTGGACATGGTAGGCGTCCTCATCCCACAGCCGGCCATCGATTTCCTTGGGCACGGCCCCTACGGGTTTTAAGTAGCCGACGCGGTAGCCTTCTTTTTGCAGGCGCAGCCCCAGGCCCATGACCACCATGTTCTTGCCCGAATATCCGGCCGTCGCTCCCACGTATAATCCAGCCATGGCACCCTCCTGCTGTGGCGGCCCCGGGGTCCGCATCGCACTTCGCCGGCCCTGATCGGGCACGGCCGCCTCGTCTCTGTAAAATGCCTTCCCCGGCCATGATAATCAAGACAATTGGCGGGACTGGGCGTAAAAACAGCTGCTAGCCGGTTCGGGTGGCTGGTTCGGGTTGGAATCGGGACCGGGAAAGGCTAAGGCGTAGGGACGCTGTCGCGCACGAGGCTTCCCGCCTCCCTTGCCGCCCGCACGACGCAACCCAGCTTACGGAGCCGCCCCATGCCCGCAGTATCCCCCCCCGCCGCCCAGGCCGTCGCCGGCGACACCATCGCCGCCGCCTTAGGCCACGCTTTTGCCGATCCCCGGCTGCTGGCCACGGCGCTGACCCACAGTTCTTTTGCCAACGAACGCGGTGAAAACGCAGGCCATAACGAACGCCTGGAATTTTTGGGCGACGCGGTTTTGGAGCTGTGCGTCTCAGCGGAACTTTTTTCCCGGTTCCCCGAAGCCCCGGAAGGCGAACTGACCTTGCTGCGTTCCCAACTCGTCAATGAGTCCAGCCTGGCGGAGATGGCCCGGCGGCTCCAGTTGGAAAGCCATGTGCTGCTGGGGCGGGGGGAGGAGAACCAGGGCGGCCGGTCGCGCTCGTCGCTTCTCAGCGACGTGTTCGAGGCGGTGGTCGGGGCGGTATTTCTCGACGGCGGCTACGGGGCCGCCCGGGAGTTTGTGGACCGGGTGTTTGACGGCCTGTGGCCGGCCAGACCCGCCGCGCCAAAGACCAAGGATTTTAAAAGCCGGTTGCAGGAATACACCCAGAAAACCCACAAGACCCGGCCGACCTATGCCCTGCTTGGCAGCGCCGGCCCGGAGCACGACAAACGGTTTGAGGTGCGCCTGACCCTGCCGTGTGGCCGGGAAGTCCTGGCTACGGAAAAAAGCGTGAAAAAAGCCGAGCAGATGGCGGCCCGGTTGGCCTTGCAGTCATTGGGCCAGGAAGCGTTTACCGATACCGACTAGCGGTGCGTTCTGGAAAGGCCGCCATGCTCTTTGCATGACAAAATCCTGTAATCATTGTTTTTTCTGAAAACACATCTGTTTTTTCACAACGCGACAGGCCGTAGCGCCCACCCAAATCACCTGCCGCTTTGTCTGCACCGGCGCGAGGCACCCTGGCGACAGCCCTGTACGCGGAGTCGCCCGGTGTCCTTCTCTGCGCCGTCGCGGGCTGCGGCGCGACCACCGCTGCGCTGGCGCGGCGGGGCGTGCGGTTCCCCGCGTCAAAATTCCGTCATGTCACGCGCCGCCGGCTTCGGACCAGGGAGGGATTGCAGTCCCGCGATCCACGCCTCCCTGGTCCTTTTCCATTGCGTACGCCTAACTATCAGGCTTAGCCGCTGATGAGCTGCATGGCCATCTTGGGCAGCGAGTTGGCCTGGGCCAGCATGGCTACGGCCGACTGGGTGAGAATCTGGTTGCGCACGAACTGGGTCATTTCCGTGGCCACATCGACGTCGGAAATCTGGGATTCGGCAGACTGCAGGTTTTCGGCCTGGATCTGCAGGTTGGAGATGGTGTTTTCCAGGCGGTTTTGCAACGCACCCAGGTTGGCCCGGATCTTATCCTTGGAGACAATGGCGGAGGTGATGGCGTCAAGCGCCTTCTGGGCCAGATCCTGCGTGGAGATACTCTTGCCGGCGGCACCATTGGCAGCGCCCAGGCCCACGCCGAAGGCCGAAGCCGTGGAGCAGCCGATCTGCAGATAGTAATAGTCCTCGGAACTGGCGTTGCCGGTACCGAAGTGGACCTTGAGCTTGCCCGAGGGTGTCAATCCGGAACCGTCGTGCGTGGCGCTGGAAAGGTTGCCGTTGAGCAAATAGATGCCGTTAAAGTCCGTGGCGCTGGCGATTCGGGTGATTTCCGAGGCCATGGCCTGGTATTCCGAGTCAATAATAAGACGCTGGTCCGACGTGTAGGTACCGGTGGCGGCCTGTTCGGCCAGTTCCTTCATGCGGATGAGCTTTTCATCGATGACGCCAAGAGCGCCGTCGGCCGTCTGAATGAGCGAAATGGCATCGTTGGCGTTGCGCACACCCTGGCTCAGGGTGGAAATATCCGAGCGCATCAGCTCGCGAATGGCCAATCCGGCCGCGTCGTCGGCGGCGGTGGTGATGCGAAGGCCCGAAGACAGACGCCGGGTGGATGTCGCCAGGGCTCCGTAGGAATTTGACAGATTCCGCGAAGCATTGGCAGCCATCATGTTATGATTGATAACCAGAGACATAGAAACCTCCTTGTTGCAACCAGACGATCCGTGTTGGTTTTGCCTTGTTAAAGCAGGAGGCGTTCCAAAATCAATTTATCAAGTAATCACGGTGTCTTAATAATATAATTTTTGTTCCTGGGAAAAAATATCCCCTGATGGAGCCAA
Source organism: Solidesulfovibrio aerotolerans (assembly GCF_009856865.1). Classification (GTDB taxonomy): domain Bacteria; phylum Desulfobacterota; class Desulfovibrionia; order Desulfovibrionales; family Desulfovibrionaceae; genus Solidesulfovibrio; species Solidesulfovibrio aerotolerans. Next base: position 20,388 of record NZ_WVUD01000025.1, read on the forward strand.
GAAACTTACGCTGGGCCTGGCCAGACCCGCCCCAGCGCCGCCATGGGTCGTCCAGGCGGGCAAGCTTTGCCGGGCACACCACCAAAAAAGAAACCGCCCCCTGGCGGGGGCGGTTTCGCGGCCAAGGCAATGGCGCGCCTAACGCTTGAGCTGGATGACTTCCGAGAGCATGGAGTCAACGGTGGTGATGGTCTTGCTGTTGGCTTCAAAGCCGCGCTGGGTCAGGATCATGCTGACCATTTCCGTGGCCATGTCCACGTTGGAGGTTTCCAGCGTGTTGCCGGAGATGGAGCCGACAGAGCCGGTATTGGCCCGGTTGGTGGTGCCTTGCCCGGAATCCAGGGTGGCGGCGTACAGGTTGCTGCCCTGGCGGCTGAGGCCTTGCGTGTTGGTGAAGTTGGCCAGAGCCAGAGCCCACAGCTTCTGGGTCTGCCCGTTGGAGAACGTGCCGGTCAGGACGCCGTCGGAATCCACCGCGAGGCTGGTCAGCAATCCCGACGTGTAGCCGTTTTGCGAACTAAACACCGTGGAGGACGACGTGGCGTAGCTGGTGGTCACGGTGCTGTTGACCGTGGTCGTGGACGGATTAAAGGAGACAAGAGCCGTGGGGTCCGGGGTGACCAGATTCGCATTGGCGTCAGCCAGGGTCGAGCCACCGCTGCCAGCCACGAAACCGTCCTTATTGTTCAGGCCGATGTTTAAGGAAATGTTCAGTGCGCTTGCCGAGGTGGTGTAACTCGCATTGGAAACGGACTTGAAGTTGGCGGTGAAATTCGGGTAGCCGTTGGTCACCGTGGCCGCAGTCCAGTCAGCCTGGTTAAAGGCCCCGGGAGCGGAACCGCTGGCCAAGGTATAGGCGCTCATATTTTCGAGACTGCCCGAGGAATCGAAGGTCATGGTGCCGGTCATGAGCAGGCCGGCGGTGGCGGTACCGGCAAAAGCGGTTCCGGCAGTATCGACCCGACCGTCTTCGCTCGGATCGCAGGTGACGGTGTATTCCCAGTACGACTTGCCGTTGGCACTGGAAACCTTGTCGTAATACGTGGTCAGGGTATGGGGCGAGCCGTTCTCGTCGTAGACCTTCATGGTGGTCTGGTAGCCGTAGGCCGTGGTGGGCATGGACGGGCTGACGGAGCCGTCCCATTGCGCGGTCATGGCTGAATAATAGTTGCCGTTGGAGGCGGCGCGGGTACTCTGGCTGGTCGTATCCGAATCAAGCTGGGTAACCATGGTCACGGAGGAGGTGGCCTTGGCCGGACTCGTGAACTGGGTCAGCCGGATGTCCTGAATCTCGCCCGTCACCGGGGTCTGGCTGAGGACGGTGCCAGCAGACGTGGCCGAGTCGATACGGTCCTGGTCCACCTTCCAGCCCTGGACGGCCAGGCCCTGGGGGCTGACCAGATAGCCGTCGGAATCGAAGCTGAAGTTGCCGGCCCGGCTATAATAGGTCGTGGCGTTGCCGGTGTTGAGCATCTTGCCGTTGGAACCGACCTGGCTCTTCTGCTTGACCATGAAAAAGCCGTTGCCGTTAATGGCCATATCCAAATTGTTGCTGGTGGTCTCCAGGCCGCCCTGGGAGTAGTCTGAAACCACCGAGCCCACGCGGACACCGCGTCCGATCTGCTTGACGCCGGCGGCAGTGCCGATGTCCGCGCTCATGAGATCCATGAAATCGGTGCGCGCGCCCTTAAAGCCGACGGTGTTGACGTTGGCCAGATTGTTGCCGATGGTGCTCATCTTCGTCGAGTTCGCCAGAAGGCCCGACACTCCGGACCACATGGACGTTCCTAATCCAACTCCCATAACGACCTCCTCTCCCTTATGCTTCCCGCGCCCGGCTAGCTGCTGCTGTCGCTGTCGCTGCCGCTGGCGTTCGACGAATCGACTACGTTGGTGATGTCGGTGAAGGCCACATTGCGGCCGTTGCCGATATCGAGATAGTATGTTCCGTTGCTCTGCGTGATGCCGACGACCGTGCCGCTCATGGTAGCGCCCACTGTCATGACTTCGCCGTCGGCGTTGGTGGCGGTGACGGACACCTGGTACTGCCCGTCGTCCTGGACGTTGCCGTCGTAATCCTTGCCGTCCCAGGCGAATTCCACATCGCCGGCGGTGGTGGCCCCGAGGTCCACGGTGCGCACGATGCTGCCGGCGCTGTCCAGGACGTTGACCAGGCAGGTGGCGGCGTCTTCGGGCAGGCTGAAGGTCACGGCGGTGGCTTCACCCTCGCTCAGGCTGACGGCAGTACCGGTGGCTTCGATGGTCTTGCCGATGAAGTTGACCGCGCCGAGCAACTGCTGCTCCTGGCCGATGGAGGACAGCTTGTCTATGCCGGAATTGATTTCGGTGAGCTGCTCAAGGCTTGAGAACTGGGCCAACTCTGCTACGAATTCCTTGTCATCCATGGGGCTTAATGGATCCTGGTACTGCAACTGCGTCACGAGCAACTGCAGGAAGGCATCCATCCCCAGACCAGACGTGGTCGAACTGGAAGAAGCCGTGGAACTGGCGGTACTGGCCGCGGTGGAGGAAAGAAGACTGTCGACGTAACTCATGGCCTACTCCGTTCTCAGGCAAAAAGGTCCAGCCCGGCGGCGCGGGCGGTCATGGCCCCGGGGATGGCGGACAGGCTGTCGGCATCAAAGCCGACGGCTTCACGGGCCAGACGCGCCGAGGAGCGTACGCGCTCCAGGGCTTCGCGCTGTTCGCGGGCTTCGTTGTGGCGTTCGGGGCTGTCCCAGGCGGCGGTCTGGTTGTCTTGGGTCAGGCCGGTCTGGACGTCGAGCTTGCTGACCGTGAACCCCTGATCTTCCAACTGCTGCTTGATCTTCGCCGTCTGCTGCTGGAGTATGGCTGCCGCGTCGGCGTTGTCGGCGGTGATGACGGCGCGGACTTCCTTGTCCTTGACGGACAGCGTCACCTGAACCGGGCCGAGTTCGTCGGGGGTCAGATTGACGGTCAGTTGCTTGGCTTCCTGCGCGACACCCTTCAAAATACCGGTTTCAACCTGCTTGGCGACCCGGGCGGCCAGGGCGGGATCGATTGCCTTGGCCTGCTGGTTGGCCGTGGTGGTCTTCACGGCGTCCATGGCGGCCGTGGTCGCAGTGACATCGGCGGTCTGGCCCACCAGGGTTGTCCCGGTCTTGCCGCCGAAGCGGATCTTGCTCATAAACTCGGCCAGGGCGTCTTCCGGGTTTTCCTGACCGGCAAAGTTGTTGCCGGCGGTACCCTGCTGGCCGCCGAAGAAATTCTGGGTGTCGCGTCCGGCGGTGGCCGAGGCGACAGTTGCGGCGGCCTTGTCCGTGGCCGAGCGGGAGAGATCCGACTGGGCGGCCTGCTGCGTCGTGGTGGCCGTGCCGGTTTCACCGGCCAGGGCGGCCTGTTCGGCGGCCACCGGCCCGGCCTTGCCAGCCAGAGCGGCGGTCACGGCCGCAGGGCTTGCGGTCTGGGCAGTTTCTGCGGTCCTGCCATTGTGGACGGCCTGCCCGGTCTCGGCCGTGGCCAGCGTCGCCGCGTCGGCAACGCCCTGCCCGGCCTGGGGCACATCGGCCAGGGCGTCGAAACCGGAAGAAGTGTCGGCACCGCCCTGCTCGCTGCTCATGGCCACGATCTGGCCGGCTTTGCGGGCCACGTCGTCCTGGTGCAGATCGGAATTGCGCTTGCCGGCCTCGCGCTGCCAGGCATTGGCCAACACGCCGGACGAAGCTTGGCGGAATTCGGCCAGGGCCTGGTTTTCCTTGCCGATCTGGGCCGTCAATTCATTTTTGAGCAGTCCCATGGCAGTGACGATGCCCTGGCCGGACAGACCGGCTGCAGCGCCGGACTGGTTGAACAGGGCGGTCAGACGGGACTGGGCGTCGTCGGAAAGATTCATGGCCCGGCCCAGAGCGTTCAGTTCCGAGGCGGCCAGGCTGGCGCTGTCGTCGCCGGACAGCGTGTCCAGCTTGGTGTTGATGGCGGTCCAGACAGACTGGGTTTCACCCTTGGACAGGGCTTCAATCATCTGCTGGGACTGTTCCGTGGTGAAGCCGAGCTTGCCAAAAAGGCCAAGGAGCTGCGCCTGATCGTCATTGCTGACGGTCTTTTTTTCGGCCTTCTCCGTGGTGGCCACCTTCTTTTCGACCTTGCCCATCAGATCGCCCCAGGTCATGCTCTGTCCGTCGCCGGCTTCGTCTTCCAGGGCGCTGATTTCGTCGTCGCTAAAGCCCTGCTCCTTCAGATCGTCGCGCAGGGCGGCAATATCTTCCCGGGTCACGGGCAGGGCCTTGAGTTCCGCATCGCTGGGTTGGGCGGCGGCTTCGGCCACATCGACGCGGCTGGTGTCCTCGTTGGTCGTACCGTACGAGCTGGCCTTGGGTTGGTCGGCCGTGGAGGCGGCGGTGGTGCGGGCGCTGTCGAGGATGCTGGCGAACAGCGCGGATTGCCGGCTGCCCAGCCCGGCGCTGCCGATTGTGGCGGCATCGCTGGCGGCGCTTTGCGAACTGCGCTGGATCAGTGGAAGAATTTGCATACCGGGCCTCCTGCTGCCCCATTACTACAAGACCCGTTCCAAATAAAAAAAACGTGCCCTGGCAGAGCGTTGCCAGAGCACGTCACAGCGAAAGGGCAGTTTTTTCCGGTTGGTCAGCCCGCAAAAAGGGCGGCCGTGCGCTCCAGCAGCGCAAGGCTCACCAGGCGCGAGGCCCGATCCCCGTCGCTGTTTTGCAGCAGCCGCTCAAGATAGCCGGCCAGGGGGCGCACCCCCGGGGCAAACGCGGCGGCAAAGGAGGCGTCCGGCACCCGCCCCCGGCGCAGATCCCGGCCCAGGGCACCGCCCAGGCGGACCAGTCCCCGCCCCAGGGCAGCGTGCAAGGCCGGTTGGCCGGCGGCCAGGGCTGCTGCCGCCGACCGGGGAGCAGCCGCGTCCCACAGCCCGAAAATATGGCCGAAGACCGCCCGCCAGAACGCTCCCACCAATTCCCGGCCGTCCGGCCCGGGGCCGGCCTGGCCAGTCAGGGACAACGGCTCCAGCCGGCGCAAGCCATTCTCGTCCATGACCGTGCGCAACAGTTCAAAGCCCGGGATGCGCGCCCCGCCCAGGCGCGTATCCTCGCCCCGGGCCAGCCGGGCGGCCACATAGGCCACCCGGGCCGCATCAAGCCGGTCCCGGCAGACCACCGAGGACCGCAGGCAGGCCCAGCAGCCCCGGCAGGACAAACGCGGGCGCAACACAAAATGGCCGGGCTGGTAAGGGCCGGTCTCGTGGGCGCTCACCGGCCCGATGGACAGGTTGAGCACCCGCCAGCCGGTCCAGGCGGCCAGATGCATGGGGCCGGTGTCCGGGCTGACGAGCAAATCCATCTCCTGGCCGAGCAGGGCCAGTTCTTTCAGACCCAGCTTGCCGCACAGATTGGCCACAGGCACCCCGGACAGCCGGGCCGCCTCGTCCCCAAGGGCCGTCTCGCCCGGACCGCCCAGCAGCACCGGGGTCAGCCCCCGGCGCGCCAGTTCCCGAATGAGGTCTGCAAAAAAGGCCGGGGCCGGATGTTTGCCCGGCTGGCTGGCCCCGACAAAAAGGCCCACCGTGCGGCGCCCCGGCCCGCCCTGACGCGGCTCGGGCCACGTCGTTTTGGCAATCAGGCCGGCCGGCACGACATCCAAAGCGTTTAATTCCGCCCAGTGATACCGGCTGTGGCGGTTGAGGTGGACCACCGAGGCCCGGTAGAGCTGCCAGTCGCCGCGCACCCGGATGATGCCGCCGGCATCGGCCACCGGCCCCAGACGCGTCTCGGCCGGGATTTCCCCGGCCAGCCGGGCCGCCTCGGGCCGGATACCCAGATTGATGACCAGACTGTGTTCCCGGTTACCCAGGCGCTCCCGGGCCTGTTCCAGGGAAACGTAGTCGGCCCTGGGGCTGATCTGGGCCAGGGGACCGGCGAACCCGGCCTCGGCCACCACGGTCACCGGCCGGCCGGGGTGGCAGCGGGCAAGCCACAGCAGCAGCGGATAGGTCAGCAGCAAATCACCCATGCGCTGGGTCTGGATGACGGCAATGGGCCGGGTGTCGGCATCAGCCACGTCCGCCCTCCCCTGCTCCCTGCCCGGCCAGCCAGGCGTTGACCACGTCCATTTTGGCCGCATGGTCTGCCGCCAGGGCGGCGAAGGCCGTCTCGGCGGCAGCGGCAATGGCGGTGTCGTCGTATTTGCCATGCAGCTTTAATTGATTGGCAAAGCCCTGCCCGTAGCCCGCCCCGCCCGGGTTGCCGGCCGCACCCGTGGCCTTGGCGTGGACCACGGTCAGATGGCCGCAATAATACGGCGTCCGCCCGGCCAACAGCAGGCGCACATCGTGGTCGAGGTCGTCGTACTGGGTGGGCGAAAACCGGATATCAAAGCCGCCCAGCCCGGCCAGGACCGGACCGGCAAAAAGATGGCAGCAGCCCGTCACCGAGGCGCACGGGCGGGAAAGCGCAAACTGTCCCCAGTCCGGGGCGGCCAGCCAGGGGCGCGCCAGTTCAAAACCCCGGGCCAAGGCTCCCGGCTCCCGGGGCGTGGGGAGCAGATGGGCGTCGCCGGACTGGACGTAATGCGGGGCGCTTGCCCCCTGCACCCGGCAGCCCCAGACCCCGGCCCCGGGACAGGTTTCCACCGCCGCGCCAAACCGGCCCAGCCAGTCCGGCGCAACCAGGGCGTCATCATCTAAATAGGCCGCAAAAGCGCAGGCGCGCACCGCAGGCAAGGCGGCCAGCCAGTTGCGGGCGGCCGGCGCGCCGATATTGACCGGCAACCGCACCGTGGCCAGGCGCTCCCCGAACTGCCCGGCGGCAGCGGTAAGGACTGCGGCCACGTCGGTCCCCGGGCTGCCGTTGTCCAGGACCACCAGCCGCGCCTGGGGGGCCAGCCGCCAATCGGTTGCGGCCAGGGCATCCAAGGTGCGGGCCAGCAGGGCCGGGCTGTTGTAGCAATAGACCAGCACGGCAACAGACCCGGGCAGCGGCACGACCCGGCGATCCAGGCCGGATATAACGTCGGCGAACCGGGCCACAAGCAGGCTGTCCCAGGGTCGCAGCGCCCAGGCGGCGGCAAATTGCGCCAGCGCCTCGCGCCGCTCGCCCAGAGCCAGCCAAGCCTCGGCCAGCCGCAGCCGGGCCGCGCCAGTGGGCAAAATATCCAAGGCCAGCCGCAACCGGGCTTGCGCTTCCCCGGCCCGGCCGTCCAGCAAGGCCAGTTCGCCGGCCGCCATCTGGCCCGGGCCGGCCAGATCGCCCGAAAGTCCGGCAAAGACGGCCTCAATTTCGCGCGCGCTCTCCCCGGCCGGCAGCATGGGGGCCAGCGCCGCCAGCCGGGCCAGGACGCCGGTATCGCCCGGGGCCTTTTGCTGGCGCGCCAGCAGATAGGCGACCATCCGGGCGATATCGCGCCGGGCGGCCAGACGCTCGAAATACGGCTCCGGTTCGGCCGCACCGGCGCAGGCCGCCACGGCAGCGGCCAGACGGCCGGCCAAGGACGACGGTCCCAGACGCCGGGCGGCCAGACGCGCGGCAGCCGGGTCAAACGGCAGCTCCTCCCACACGGCCAGGGCCAGCCCGTCGGCCAGGGCCGCAGTGTGCCGCCCGCCAGCCAGGGCCGCATCCCGGGCCGGGATCAGGCCGGTCCCTGTGCCGCCCACGGCCAGCAGCCGGGCCAGGGCCTGGGGGACGGTGGAGGGCAAATCCGTCATAACGGCCCTTTCCCGCCAAAAGTAGCGCCCATGATGGCAAAAAGCTCGGTCATGCGGCGGGTATAGGTATGTTCGGCCAGCAGGCGGCGGTGCCCGGCGGCGGCCATGCGCTCCCGGGCGGCCGGATCGGCCAGATAGCGGCTGACAAGGTCGCCGATTTCCTCGGGATCGTTATACACCGCCACTTCCCGGCCCGGCTCAAAAAGCCGTTCCATCTGCCGCCGGGCGTCAGTCAAAAGAAAGGCCCGGCAGGCCGGCGCGTCAAAGACCCGCTGGTTGACCGCCCCTTTCATCTGCAGGCTGGTGGCGTTGAAATTGATCTCGGACAGCGGATAGAAATCAGGCAATTGGTCATAATAGGCCAGTTCCGGCAGATAGCGCCAGGCCGTCCCCTCGCCGGCAAAGGTCTCGCGCCAGCCCGGATCGCCGACCAGACTGGGGTGCCAGGGCAGGGTCCGGGACACGCACGCGGCCCGGTAGCGCCGGGTGGATTCCCAGATGACAGCCGTGGCATAGGCGAGCTGCCGTTCGATGCTGCCAAGCCCCTCGTAGGCCGGCAACAGTTCGGGCCGGGCCTCGGCCAGATGCTGGCGCACGGTGCGGCACCGGGACGCGCCAAAGGAATCAGCCAGGGCAGGGAAAGCCTCGGCCAAAACCGGCGGTGGCGCAGCAGCGGCCAGACGCAGGCCGGTTTTGCGCCACATGGAATTGCCGACAAAGGACACCCGGGCGCGCCAGGGATGGTCCGGGGCCAGCCGGGGGCGCGGGCAAAACCGCGTCTCGTCGGCGGCCAGGGGCAGATAGTGGACCTGGGGAAATCCGGCGGTGACAAGCGGGGCCACGCTGTCGGCGTCCCAGGTGAAAAGGACGGTGTCGCGCGTGGCAGCCGGGGCATAGAGCGGCAGGATCAATTCCGGGCTGTCCACAAACCACGAGGCCAGGGGCAGGCCCAGGGTGTCCAGAAGGGAGAGCAGCACGCCCTCGCGGTCCACGCCCATATGATTGATGGTAAGCACGAAATCCGGCCGAAACGCGGCCACGGTCTGGCGCACCAGGGCGATAAAGGCGTCGCGGTCCAGCTCGTCGCCGGTTTCCAGATAGTGGCACGGCGCACCCAGGCGGGCACACGCGGCCGTAACCTCGCCCAGGAGAAACAGTTTGTTGGTCAGGCACAGCACGCGCGGCAGAACGTTTTGGAAACGCGGCGCTTTGGCTGCCGGTTCCCCGGCCAGGGCCGCAGCCAGGGCGGCAAAATAGGCCGGATGCAGGCGCTTGTGCACGGGATGCTGGGAAATATGGAGGGTGGTGAAACCGTGGCTGCGGGCAAATTCCCGCACCTGCCGGGCCGCCAGGAGGGGGTCGGGCGCATCGATCCACAGCGCCGCGGCATCCTTGGCCAAGGCCGCCTCGGCTCCGGTTGCTGCAGCGATGGCCGGGTCGCGGTCCACAACCGCCACCGGGACGCCGGCCCGGCGACAGTGGGCCGCCGCCAGCCCCAGGCCGGCTCCGAGAAAAACCGGCAACGCGCCCGAGGCCAGGGCCGTTTCGGCCCGACGCCGGGCTGCGGCCTGGGCGTTGCGGCCGCAAAGGCTCCAGGTCTTGCCGCCAACGGTCAGACGCACATCAACGACGCGCCCCTGCGTAACCACGGGCACGGCCGCACTGACCGGCGCAGCCGCTTCCGTTTCGACGCTAGCCACACACTCCGGCCAGGGCCGCCTGATCGGGCAGCACCGTAAAAAAACCAATAAGCTGCACAAGCCCCAGGGTCTTTTCCACGGCCGGGCTTAACTGGTAGAGATAAAAAGCTTTGCCGGCGCTTTTCATGCGCGTGTTCACGGAGACCAACAAGCCGATGCCCGAAGAATCCATAAACGGCACGGCCGACAGATCGATGACCACCACCGCCACATCGCCTTCGCCGAGTTCCCTGTCCAGGCGGCGTTTGAGGTCGCCCGTCATCTCGAGGGTGATCTCACCGGCGTACTTGAGCAGCAACGCCCCGCCCTCACGCCGAATCGTTAGGTTTTCCACTGCGCCGCCCCTATATCTTTATGAATGAAGACCACGTTTTCCCCGTCCCGGCGCTGCACCCGGCAGTCGCTGGCGAGCATGCGCATGATGTACATGCCCCGGCCGCCCTCGGCGTCCGGCCCTGGATTCTCAAACCGCACCCCGGAGCCAAAGCCCTGGCCCCAGTCCACGATCTCCAATTCGATCCACGCGCCAGGGGTGACGGCAAGCCGCACTTCCAGCGGCCCGGGCTCGCCGCCGTAGGCATGGCGGCAGACGTTGGCGCAGGCCTCAGTCAAAATGATGTCCAGATCGTGCAGGATGTCGCCGTCAGCGACATGCCCGGCCAGATAGTCCACCACTTCTTTGGCCAGCCGCCGACTGTCCCCTGGATGGGAAATAGTCCGAAAGACCTTGCGGGTCACCGCACGCTCCATGTCCTTTTACTCCGGGGCTGCCCCGACGCCGTTCGCCGCGCCTTGCCCCGCTTAGGGTTTGCGCCGAAACGCCGGGCCGCGTCAAGTGGCCGTTTCAAAATCCCCTGACCGCTTTCCCACACGCCACGAGAGGCGCTTTAAGCCGGGTATTCGGCCGGGTCGATGCGGTGCTTCTGAATTTTGTTCCAGAGATTTTTGGGGCTCACCCCCAGGCTGCGGGCCGCGTCTTTCTGGACGCCGCCAGCCTTTTGAAGCGCCGCCAGGATCATATTGCGCTCCATATCCTGGAGGGTGTCGCGCAGGTTGCCGGCCACCGCCTCCGGCAGGCACACCCCGGCCTCGGCCGGCTGTTGCCGCACCGGGGCGTCCAGGGCGCGGCTGATCTCCTGGGCTGTGAGCACCTCGCCGGAACTCATGATGGCGGCGCGTTCCAGCAGATTGGCCAGTTGGCGGACGTTGCCCGGCCAGTCGTAGGCAAACAGGAGCTGCATGCCCTCCCGGGAAACCCCGCGCAGATTGACGCCAACGCGAGGGCCGATGCGTTCCAGAAAGTGGCCGACGAGGAGCGGCAGATCGTCCTTGCGCTCACGCAGGGGCGGCAGGGGGATGGCGGCCACACTTAAGCGGTAATAGAGGTCAGCCCGAAAGGTCTTGGCCGCAGCCATGGTCTGCAAGTCCTGGTTGGTGGCGGCGATGATGCGGATATCGATGTCGATGGGTTTGACCCCGCCCACGCGCTCGATCTGCTTCTGTTCCACGGCCCGCAGGAGCTTTGGCTGGAGAAACAGCGGCATATCGCCGATTTCGTCGAGCATGATGGTGCCTTTGTTGGCCAGCTCGAACTTACCCTTTTTCTGGGCCGCAGCCCCGGTAAACGCGCCTTTTTCGTGGCCAAAAAGCTCTGATTCCAAAAGATTTTCAGGAATGGCGGCGCAGTTGACCTTGATAAAGGGCATATCCGCCCGTTTGCTTTGCGCCTGGATGGCGTCGGCCACCACTTCCTTGCCGCAGCCGGACTCGCCGGTGATGAGCACGGTGGAATCCAGCGGGGCCACCCGGCGCACCATGTCCACCACCGCGCGCATGGCCAGGGACTGGCCGACGATGATCGGCCCCTTGCCCGAAGCCATGGCGGATTTGAGGCGACGCAGTTCGCCCAGCAGTTCCTGGCGTTCCAGGGCGCGTCGGATGACCACTTCCATTTCGGCCAGGGAAAAGGGCTTGGAAAAAAAGTCGTAGGCCCCGAGTTTGACGGCTTCCAGGGCTTTTTCCCGGGCCGAGTAGCCGGACATGACGATGACCTCGCTGCCCGGGACCGCTTCCTTTATTTTGGAAAGCCCCTCGATGCCGTCCATGCCCGGCAGCATGACGTCGGTGAGCACCAGATCAAAGGCCTCGGCCTTGGCCCTGGCCACGCCCTCCTCGGCCGAACCGACGCCGACCGGGTCGAAATGCCAGGAGAGCAGCGCCTCGCACAACATCTCCCGAAAGGCGGCATCATCGTCTATGACCAGGATTCGGGCGGCCATCAGCGCTCCGTCAGGGCTTTCGTGGACCGCATCATGGCGGCCCCTGGTGATCCGGGAAAAAACTCCGCATGGTTTCCGCCAGCCTGTCTTCCATAACCGGCACCAGGGCCGCCAGGCTGTCACCGGTCAGGCCCAAGGCCTGCCAGGCGTCGTCGTCAAGGGCCGGGGTGCGGCGATTGCCGCTGCCGCCCCAGGCCATGGCCGTGGCCACGACATCGGCCAGATGAATCACGGCCGCCTCATCGGTATAGATCGGATCGCCGGGGTCGTGGTGGCAGCGCACCATTTTTTCCAGATTGACCGGGAACTGCCATTTCTGAAGCAGATGCCCGGCCAGGACGGCGTGGTCAAAGCCCATGACGGCCCGTTCGGCCAGATACAGGGGTTCGGTCTCGGCCTCGGCCCGGCGCATGGCCGCCCCGATATGCGGGGTTGCCTGCTTGAAAACGAGAATGCGGCCGAAGTCGTGCAACAGACCGGCCACAAAGGCGGTTTCGGGATTGGCCTTGCCCGTGGCGGCGGCAATGGCCTGGGCGGCCACGGCGCAGCCCACGCTGTGTTCCCAGAAAAGATGCATGTTGACCCATTTGGGCGGGATGTCCTGAAAAAGCGGCAGGACCGAGACGCCAAGGGCCAGGGTGGACAACTGGCGGGCCCCGACCACCAGGACGGCCCGGGACAGGCTGTCGACCTTGGCCGGAAACCGGCCTTTCATGGCCCGCATGGTCCGGCCGTAGTAGGAACTGTTGACCAGCCGCAGGAGCTTGGCCGCCAGCGACGGGTCGTGCTTGATGCTGTCGGCCGCGTCATCGACGGTGCTGGTCGGGTCGCGCAGCACTTCGTTGATGCGCAGATAGACTTCCGGCGGGCTGACGAGTTTGGGTTCGTCGCGAAGGAGGGATTCAAGCGTCAGGGGGGGGACGACGGCGGGCGCTTCGCCGGGGGGGGCGGACCGGTCTTCCCAGGGCTCCTCGGCCCCGGCGTCGCCGGCGGCGGTGCGCTTTCGCACCTCACGGTCCAAGGCCAGCCGGGTCAGTGCGGCCCAGGCCGGACTGTCCGGCTTAAAACAGGCGAAACGCGCCCGAACCGACGCGGTGGCAAGCTCCAGGACGTTCGTTCCAACCGTGCCAGCCGGGCCGGCTGTGGCCGCCACCGGCGGTTCCAGCTCGGCCGGCCCGGGTGCCGTCTCGCCCAGGACCACCACGGCGTCGAGGTTCCAGGCGGTGAGCGACTTCAGATGCCCGGTGTCGAGGACCGTGCCCCGGGGCATGAGAAAACGCCCGCCCGGGGTTCGTACGTCCTCGGCCAGGACCATGCCTGAAAAAAGCTCGGAAATAGTGCGTCTGACCATGGCCGCCCGTCTATCCATTTTGCACGTACTACGCCAGTGATTGCGTGATCATACGGGTTTGCGCCAAGCTGTCAAGAAAGCCCGGGCTCGCCCGACGCCGGCTCCCCGAAGCGATCGGCGATCTCGATGATCAGTCTGGACGGCCGCCCCGGCTCGGCCGGTTTGTGGCGAACGGCCCCGCCGTTCTCATTGAGAAAGTTGATTCCGGCCGCCACGGCGGCCTCGCCAATTTCCGGCAGGCCGACGCCTTCCAGCACCAGGACGGCCCGGCCGCCCGAGGCCTTCTCCAGCCGCACCGTCACCGAAGCCGTGGCCGCATCCAGGGCCTGGCGCAAAAGAGCCGCCAACCCGGCCAGAAAAGGCTGTTTGCGCGTGCGGATGCGCACGTTTTCGGCCAGATCGCGCACGACCGGATCGCTGCCGGCAGACCGGGGCATGCGGTCAAGGATGGCCGCCACTTCCTCGTTAAGGCGCACCTCCTGCAAATAGGGCCGGGTCTTGACCCGGCGTTCAAATTCGCCCCGATGCCGTTCCAGGGCTGCCGTCATCTGCTCCTTGACCTCGGCCAAGGCTTCCACCCCGGCCACAAGGCGCGGCATGGCCCGGACCAGGACGGTTTCTTCGAGGATGGCGGCAGTGGCCAAGGCTTTGGCGCTGTCGCTGCTGCGGATGTCCTGGGCAAGCGTTGCAAACGCTGCGGCCAGCCGCGGCGCGGCGGCCAAGGCCCGGGACAGGCGCAACAGTTCCAGATCCAGGGCTGACAGGCTGTTGCCGACCGCGTGCAGATACGCCCCGGCCGCCTCCAGGCGGCCGGCGGCAAAGGCGGCTTCAGCCTCTGACGCGGCCAGCCGTTCCCGCAACCGGGCTTCGCGCAAGGCCCGGGTGCGCAGGCGCAGGATATCGGTGCGCCGGGCCATGCGCCGGGCCAGGGCGGCGTGGGCCACCAGCAAAGCGGCCTCGGCCACGCGCCGACGCCGGGCATCGCGCGCAGCAAGCAAGGCCAGTCCCAGGCCGCCGACGCTGGCCAGCCCCAGCACCAGACGCATCCGCAACACCCGGGCCGCAATCGACGGCGTGGCCGCGACCTGCGTGTGCAGCAGTTGTTCGTAGTCGAGGAACACGTACCAGCCAAGGACGATGCAGATGGCCACGGCCAGGGGCAGGATCAGATCGATTTCCCGCAGTCCCTGCCGGGGCGCGGGACCGGGATCAGACGTTTGGGGAGGCGGATCGGGCGCAGTCGGCATAACTCCCTCCTGGCCTGGCCCGGGGGTGGCCGGCTTGCGCCGGGCACCCCCGGGCCGGTCACAAGCGACGCCCGGACCGGATGCCGGCGCGCCTGCCGCCAAGCCCTTCCCCAGGCCGGACCTCGGGAATGCTGGCGGCGTCGCGCGCCTGTCTCAGGAGTTATTCCGGCAGCGAAATGCCAAAATCCATGCTGCCAAACGAGTCCAGGTTGTCTTCCATGCGGCCGCCCTCGGCATTTTCCTCGGTGGCGCGCGGTGCCGCCGTCTTGGTCTTGCGGCGGCGGCGGGCAATGATTTCCTTGAGCAATTCGTCACGGCCCATATAGCAGTCCAGGCACATGTCGTCACGCGGGCTGAATTCCGAGGAGCGCTTGCGCAGGTTGCAGACCCGGCACAACCGGTTGTCGCCCGTGGGCAGCACAGGCTCGTCGTCCTCTTCCTCCTCGACAAAGGCCTCTTCGGGCATATCCGGGAGGGTTTCGGCAGGCTCTTCCTCGCGTTCCTTGCGGACGGGCTTTTCCTTGCGGGCCTTGACCGGAGCCGGCCGCGCGGGTGCGACCTCTTCATCGGGCTCGATCTCGATGCGCAAGGTGAATGGACCTTTTCTGGTGCGCAAGGTCAGTTCGGCTTCCAGCAGCTCGGGAAACAGCTCGGCAAAAATCCGCACCAGTTGGAACTTTTTGTCCACGCCTTTGCGGCGCACCCGGATATAGGCCCGGCTTCCCTGTACTGTGGGCCAGATGGCCTTGTCCAAGTTGGCCTGCCCATCTTGCAGGAAGCGGCCCTCAACAACAAAGCCCTCCTCACAGATAAAATAATCCGTTCCAGGCTCACAATGGAAATAATCCGCTTCCGGGGGTATCTTCTTCCAAACCAATGCCGGTTCCTCATCCAGCCGTACGTGACGGCCTTGTTAGAATCCCAGATCCTGATTGACCACGATCACCGTGATGCATCCCCGCGGGAAGCAATTCCCGGCGATGGTCCGCACGTTGCAGATGCGCTGCCCACTGCCGCAGTCAGTGCAATGGGAGATGACGACGCAGGACGTTTTCTTCGACAGCCGCAGGGCGTTGGCCGGCGCTGCGAAATGTTTGATGCGGGCCATGGCTGCGGCCACGTCCGGCACGATGGTGTTGCGCCCGACAACGGCCACCCCTGTTTGGGGCCAAAGGCTCGCTTGCATGCGGCCTCCTACCCCCGGCCCGACCGGCGGCGCAAGCTCTTTTAATCGCGTCCCCCAAAAAAGCAAGGCACCGAGCTGTCAGGGATAGAGGTTGCGCAATTCTTCAAGAAATTCAGGCAACGTCGGATCGTGACGGTTCTTGCGCACCACGACCCATACCCCCCAGGAAATAGGAATATTCTTATTTTTACGCTCGGCGTAAAACCCGTCCAGGGCGGTCACGATCCGTCCGGCCGTCATGTCGGCAAAATAGGCGTCGGACTGGCGCATAATGCTTTCCATGATGTCGGAGCAGATCGTGTACTCGTTTTTAAGCGTAATGCCCAAGATATTTTCATTGAGATTGAATCCGTCAAAAATGCCGAGCACCAGATCGGTTTTTTGCTCGCGGGAAAGCCCGGTCCAATAGGCACCGGCCCGTCGTGGCGTGGTGGCGGCCTGGGCCAGACCGGCCTCCCCAACACAGACGGCCGCCAGCAGGCACAGGACAAGCGCCCGCATCAACCACATTGGCCCCTTTGGCCCCGACCAACTCCCACTCCCCATGCGCACCTCGTTGTCCCGTCCCCATTCGTCGCCAAGCCGCAACCGCACCACGCAAGGGATACATCGTTTCAACGCCCCGGCAAGAAAAAGATGCCGGTTTTGCACCCCTCGCGTTTAAAAAAAGACCGGAGCCATTTTTGACGCAAAAACAGAGAGGCCACCTGTCGCTGCTTGGCAAAATATACCGGAATGACGCGAAAGCAACACTACGTGGACAACAATTGTGGCGGTAAATGATCGGTGACCACGGGACCGACCACGGTCTGGCGGCGCGACATGCCAAGGACGACCATGGCGGCGTTGGGAATGGCCACCGCCTGCCGAAAGGCCCGGAACCGAAACATGGCCTCCTCGACGCCAAGACGCCCGCACAGCACCCGCAACATGACCCCGCGCAGAAACTGGCCATGGCTGAAAACCGTCACATGCCCCCGCACCTCGGTCAAGCGGTCGAGAAAGGCTTCCACCCTGTCCCAAAAGGCCAGAAAGGATTCGGCCCCGTCGCCGTCCCGGTGGCCCGGATCAAGGCGTTCCCAGTATTTGTCGATGGCGGCGTGGCGGTCTGCGCGCCGGGTTCCCAGGTAGCGATGCGGGGCCAGATAGGTAAATTCCTGCACCGGCCACACGGCCACGGGCACCTCGGGATAGCGCTCGCACAGCGGCATGGCCGTTTGCACAGCCCGATCAAAGGAGGAAAAAACGATCAGACGCGGGGCGCGGCAAAAGCAGGATGCCACCAGGGCGGCCTGGGCATGGCCAAGGGCCGTGAGCGGGATGGTGTCCGGGTATTCGGTGATGTCGCCAGCGTTGGACGCACTCTGGCCGTGGCGGATGCAGCGGATGACGGTCATGGCCTCTCTGCCTTGATGACAAGATACTCCAAAAAATACAGCCTGATGGCTTTTGGGCCGCCGATGGACGCATTGAGCAGTTGCAACAGTTGCGCCCGAAGCGCGTCCCGCCCCCGGGGAGCCAGAAGCTGGGCTGCGGTCTTATCCCGAAAAAAGAGCAGCAGGTCTTCCCGGACCTGACCCGAGGCGGCTATTTTTGCGCCCTGCTCGTCGGAAAAGAGCACTTCGAAGGCGAGGCGCAATCGACCGATTTTGCCGCCGTCGTCGATATTGACCTCAAAAGGCGGAAACGTCACCGTGCCGCCACGCACCACTGCTTCGCCCGCAGCCTGACACGGCCGCGATGCGCCGGCAACAAGAAGCCACACAAGAGCAAGCAGCAGCAACGCCGCCCCCCTGCCCGGCCAGGCCCGCGCCCATGCGCCAACGGCCCGCGTTATTTTCCCTCTGATTGACTGGGGGATGCCCGGCCTTGTCCGCGCCCATGCGCCAACGGCCCGTGCAGCGTCCACGACAGGGACTGGGTCCATCAATTCCACACCACCTTTGGCAAGAGTCGCAGCCGGCTTCCTGCCGCCTCTTTGGCCGGGGTGCCACCGCCCAGGCACACCCTAGGCGCGCCCTGGGTCCACGGCAAAAGACGCCCGCCACAGTGACAGGGCCACCAGTGTTCCCAACAGCGCAGCCCCAACCAGCACGGCGGCGGCGGCGGCAAAGCCGAACCGGGCCAGGACCAATCCGGGGAGAAAGGAACCCAGCGCCCCGCCGGAATAGTAAAAGGAAATATAGAGCCCGTTGACAAGCCCCTTGTGCTCGCCTTCGGCCCCGTTAAGCACCCCCGGAGCCACGGAATGGGCCATGAACATGCCCGTGCAAAGGACGAACACGCTGGCAAAAACTGCCGCCTGGGCCGGCACGGCAAACACCAGGGCCGAGGCAATGACCACGGCCGCACCCAACGCCATGGTCCGGGCCGGGCCGCCCAGGCGGCGGGTCAGGCGATGGGAGGTCAGGCAGGTGACGATGCCCATGAGGTAGCCGCAATACATGATCCCGGCCCGCAAGGGGGAATAGCCGCCTTCCAGTTCGGACAGGCGAAAGGGCAGTAGGTTGAGTATGCCGGAAAAGACAAAAAAAAGCAGGGCCACGACGCCATAGGCGGCTAAAAAGCCCGGCTTTTTGAGCACATCCGGGGCATCACGCAGCCGTATGGGCAAAAAGGCTGACCGGGAATCCGGCGGCAGGGTCAGGCAGGCCACGGCGCACAGCAACAGTGCTGCCCCCAACCCATAAAACGGCAAGCGCCAGCCCAGAGCCTCGGCGGCCAGACCTGAAAAAAAACGGCCGAAAAAGCCGCCGAACACCGTCACCGCGATATAGGCGGCCATGACCCGCCGCACCACGGCAGGTGTTGCTGCCGTAGCCAGATAGGTCATGAGCGCTGTCAGCAAGGCCGGCACCAGCAGCCCCTGGACCACGCGAAGGCCCAGAAAAAGGGGAAACTCCGGGCACAGCGGCAGCAAAAAAGTGGTGACGGCGAGCAGGCCCAGGGAGGCCCCGATCAACGGCCGGGCCGGCACGGCGTCGAGAAAAAAACCATAGGCCAGGGGGGCCAGACCCAGGGGCAGCATGGTGGCAGTGACCGCCAGCGAGGCCGTGGCCTGGGACACGCCATAGGCCTGGGCCAACAGCGGCAGCAAGGGCTGGGGGGCGTAGATGGAGGAGATGCCGCCAACGGTTGCGGCATACAATACCAAAAGCGTCCACTTCCCCATCCGTCCCCTCCCAATGCAAGGCTGCCTCGTTCACATAGCCCCTATCGCCTTCGGAGAAAAGCCTCACCCGACAAAATGACCAGGGTTTGGCCACGCCAGCGGCCAGACCACCGGGCCCGACTGACCGAACAGCAGCGACAACCGACCGAGCAGCAGGGCCGGCTGACCAGCCTTCGCCGGTTGCGGGACGTGACCTGTTTACGAACACGCCACTGCGAACAGGGCCGGTCGCCACAGGGAAGGCGTCCCCGGCCCAAGCGTGGGGGAGACGGCCTGGGGACGCCCGGCGACCAGCCCTCGACCGCAGCCGCAAGCCCGCCCGATACCGCACCAGCGCCCGGTCGGACGCCGCAAGACGCTTCCAGACAACGCCCCCCTAGAACAGGCGGTCAATATCCAGCGCTTCACCGCAACAGGGACAACACTGCACCCGGGCTTTAAACAGCAGGCGCGGCCGGAAAAAAACAGCGCGCCAGGTGGGGCCTGACGGACGGTAATCGACCAGAATGGGCTTGCCGCAGCGGCAGTAGCGACGTTGCATGGAGAGCCTCCTTGTTGCACAGTCTGCGCAATAGTTGTTTATCAATATAAACACGTTGGAGAAAAAAAATTACAGTTCCCGACCCACCCACAACACCCGGCCGATGACCCGCAGCGCGTCCAGTTCATCCCCGGCCAACACGATAGGGGCGTAGTCCCGGTTGTCGCTTAACAGCACAAGCTGTCCCGGACGCTTTTCCACCCGCTTGACCAGCACCGTGTCCTCAAGCCCCACGGCATAGACGCCATGGGCCACCACTGCCGTCTGCCCCTGGTCAATGAGCACCATGTCGCCATGGCGGATCTCCGGCTCCATGCTGTTGCCGACCACATCCATGAGCACCATACCGGAAGGACGCCCCTTGGCCCGCAACCAATCCTGGCGAAACGGATAGAATTGCTCCACCTCGCCCCCGGCCTCAAACGAGCCGCCGCCGGCCGACAACCTGGCCCGGACCTTGGGCACGGCGGCAAACACGCCGCTTTCCCCCCGGGCCGCGTCAGATATGGCCGCGTCGCGCCCCGCAGCTCCTTGGTAGCCCCCGGCCATACCGACAGTGCCCCGACGCTGCCGGCCAAATTCCAGCCAGTCCGGGTCAGCGCCCGTGCGCCGCGAGACGGCCAACACCCAGGCTTTGGGCACAGCGTCCTTGCGCTTGGCCTGGGTCACGGCGGAACGATGGACCCCGAGCAGCCCGGCCAGTTCGGTCTGGGAAACAAGGCCGGCCGCCTTGGCGGCCCGGGCAAAAAAGCCCTCAAAGCCGCCCCCGGGCTGATCGTGCTGTCTGTCGTGTCCGTTCATGTTGCGTTTTATAAACAAAGCGCCGCCCCGGCGCAAGTTTTTTTTTGATTGAAGCCGTTCGCCGTTATTTTCGTCGTCGCGCTAAAGACACTGCTTGGGCCAGCCGAAAAGAGCAGCGACACAGATCGTCGCCCCCGACCGCGTCGGGGAAGCTCAGGGCAGCCAAGGAAGTTCAGGCAGGCCCGCAAAAACAGACAAGGAAGTCCGTCATGAATGCGCCAGCCAAGCACCACCGCGCCCGAGGCGTCACACCCGGCCATCAGGAAGATCCGGCCGACCGCGCCCGTCGCGTCGAGGACCTCAAGCGCCGCGTGGCCTCAGGCACCTACCTGATCCAGCACTACGAGATTATCGAGGGGCTTCTCGACTCATTGGCCGCCGAAACCGAATAATCCGGCGGCCAAGGGGCCGCTTTTGCCGTTTTGTCCCAGCCACGCCGCCCCGTCCTCAATCCCCTGCCGCGCCACTTGGCGCTTTCTTTCGCCTGCCTTAGCCCGTCACCACTTCCAGCACCGCCTCGGCAAAGGTCCAGGGCGCGTCCAGGCTCACGGTAAACGCCGGGCAGTCGATGCTGTCGCAGTGCAAAAAGAGCTTGTCCCCATCGCCATAGCCGTAGAGCGGATCACCCACCAAAGGATGCCCGCTGTAGGCCAGATGGGCGCGAATCTGATGGCGCGCCCCCTTGCCGATGCGGCAGCGCAACAGTGTGGCGCCGCTCTGCGTTTCCAGCGGCTCCACATCGGTCATGCGCAGGGAATCGATCACCCGCCGGGCCAGCACGCGCGTCTTGCGGCGATCTGCCGTATCCAAGGCGTTATCGGCCATAAAGCAGTCCAGAACTTCGCCGTGGGCCACGGCCAGATACGTCTTGGACACTTCGCCCTCTTCTTCCATATGCCCGTAGGCCTCGGCCGCCGCCGCCGTAAAGGCCACCGGCACCAGCCCCGTGGTCAGCCGGTCGAGCCGGGACAGCAGGACAGGGGCCTTTCCCGGAAAAATAGCCGGCAACAGCGCTTCCAGGGATTCGCCGCCGCCATGGGCAATGGACGCGGTGTGCAGCCCTGCCGGCTTGGACACCACGGCATACTCCCCGGCCTCCAGCACCACCGGCACATCGTCTGGCCCAAAAAGCGCCGTCTCCCGGACAATGGGCGACACCGTCAGCGTCTGCCCGGCCCGGACCCGATAGCTGCAAGTCCGAACCCGGCCGTTGACCGCAACCGCCCCGGATTCCACCAGCCGCCGCCGGCCGCGAAGCCCGGCATCGGGGAGCAAACCTTCCAAAACCCGGTCGAGCCGCCAGCCGTCGGCGTGGGACGGCACAACCATACTTTTTATTGCATCATGCATTGCGCCATCATAGTCTTCGCCCGGCCAAGTGCAAGTGGCACGGCGCGGCATGGCGAAAGACTGCCACCGCCGGGAGCCGCAGGCAAAAGGAGCCGCCCCCATGCTTATCCAGGTCAAGGCCTCGGCCGGGTCGGGCAAGACCCACGCCCTGACCAACCGCTTCCTGTCTCTCGTGCTCGCGGCCGGCCGCGATTTGCCCCGGGCCTGCGGCGATCTGGGCGACGGTGCCTATGCGGTGCCGGACATCCTGGCCGTGACCTTTACCAACAAGGCCGCTGCCGAGATGCGCGAACGGGTCATTGAGGCGCTCAAAAAAATGGCCCTGGGCCAAAGCGGCGGCGCGTCAAAGGACCGGGTAACGGCCCGGCGCGAGTTGGAATCGCTACTCATCCACGCCCAGCGCCTCAATATCCGCACCATCGACAGCCTGCTCTATCTCATGGCCCGGGTGTTTGCCCTGGAACTGGGCCTGCGCCCGGATTTCGAGCCGTGTTTCGACGACACGGCCATCCTGTCCGACCTTTATGACCGTCTGGCCGCCGGCTTGCCGGCCGATCCCGGTCTGGCCCGGCAGTTTGGCGAGGCGGCTGCGGCGCTTTTCTCCCGCAGCAAAGGTTTTTTGCCCACCCTGCCCTTTCGCGAGCAACTGCTTACCGTGGCCGGCAAGCTCTTGGCCGACCCGGCCTGCGCCACCACCGATCCCGAGGCGTTGCGCCTGGGCCTGACCCGGCGCATGGGGGCGCTGCAAAACGCGGCCGGCGCGATCCTCCTGGCCCTGGACACGGCCGGACTGGTCGGCAACGCCCATTTCCTCACTTTTTTGCGCAAATGCCGGGATTGCGACAACGCCGCCCAGTTGCCGACCTCGACCTTTGTGGCCAAGGAGTCCCTGGCCGAGTGCCTGCTCAAAGCCTCGCGCGACCGGGTCACGCCCCAGCTCGAACGCCTGTTTGCCGCCTTGACCCAGGCCTATGGCGTGTGCCGCCGGGAAGCGCCGGTGCTGCTCGGGGCCATGGGCTTGGCCCCGTTTCTGGCCCTGGCCAGACGGCTGGCCGAGGATTTCCCGGGCTATCTGGCCCGTATGCGAAAACTGCCCCAATCCCAGTGGGCGCGCCTGGTCACCGCCCGGCTGGCCGGCGAGGACGGCGTGCCCGATGCCTGGTGCCGCATGGGTTCAGGGCTGGCCCACATGCTCATCGACGAGTTCCAGGACACCTCGCGCAGCCAGTGGGCCGTCTTGCGCCTGCTCGCCCTGGAGAGTCTGGCCTGCGGCGGCAGCCTGTATCTCGTCGGCGACGTCAAGCAGGCCATCTACAGTTGGCGCGGCGGCGACGCGGCCCTGTTTGACGAAGCCCCGGCCGACCCCGAACTGTGCGCCGTTTCCGCGCCCCACTTTGAAGCCCTGCCCCACAACTGGCGCAGCGCCCCGGCCATTGTCGGGACCAACAACCGTTTTTTTGCCCCCCTGGCCGAGCCGGCCAAAGCCCTGGAGGCGGCCGAGGCATTGCTTGGTTCGGAACTGGCTGTGGCCGCCCCGGAACTGGCCGCCGCCCTTGGCCGGGCCTTTAGCGGAGCCGGCCAGGAGATTCCCCCAAGCTACGCCGGACCCCAGGGCCATGTCCGGGTGACTGCCCTGCCCGGGGAATCGACCGAGGAATACGACGACGCCGCCCGGGAAACGCTGCTGGCCCTTTTGCGCGACGAACTGCTGCCGCGCCACGGGGCCGGCGGCGTGGCTGTGCTCACCCGCACCAATCCCCAAGCCGGGCGGGTGGCTTCCTGGCTGGTTGATGCCGGCATCGAAGTCGTGACCGAAAACAGCCTGCGCCTGGCCGACCATCCGCTGATCCGCCAACTCGCCGCCCTGCTGGCTTTTCTGGATTATCCGCCGGACAGCCTGTCGTTTTGGGCTTTTGTCTCGGGCCAGGAGCTTTTTGGCGATCTGGCCGGCATTACGCGCGACGAGCTGACCCAGTGGCTGGCCGGACTACCGGGTCGGGCCTCCCTGTCCCTGGCCTTTAAGGCCCGCTGGCCCGACCCCTGGCAACTGCTCATAAAGCCCTATCTGCGCCAGACCGGCTTAGCCGGCCCCTACGACATCCTGCGCTCCATCGTCACCGGCTATCGCCTGATCGAGCGCCGGCCCGGAGACGAGGCCTTTATCCGCCGCTTTCTGGAAATCGCCCATCTGGCCGAAAACGACGGCCGGGCCTCCATTTCCGCCTTTCTGGAATTTTGGAACGAAAACGGCGAAGACGAAAAGGTGCCCCAGCCCGAAAACGCCGGGGCCGTGCGGGTCATGACCATCCACAAGGCCAAGGGCCTGCAATTTCCGGCCGTGGTCGTGCCCTATCATCACTTCCACACCGACAACCGCCATCCCGAACTGGTCACCGCCATCCTTGACGAGGGCACCTTGCTGGTGCCCGACCAGCCCGGCCTGGGCGAAGCCTACGCCCGCCGCCGGGCCAGGGATTTGGCCGAGCAGATCCATCTGCTCTATGTCGCCTGGACACGGCCGGAGCTTGAACTCCACGCCTTCGTGCCTGGCCATGGCCCTTTGCGCGAGGGCCGGCGCTATCCGCTGACCCGGGTCATGGACGTTCTTTTTGCCGCCTTTGGCACCGACCCGGCCGAAGGCACCCCCATCCGCATCGGCGCGCCGACCGAGGCTCCGCCCGCCAACGCCGCTGCCTGTGCGGCCGCCCCGCTGCCCGCCCCGGCCGCTGTTGCGCCCCAGGCACCGCTGTCCTGGCTGCCGCGCCTGAAAGTCTATCGCAACGTGGCCCGGGATATCCGCGACGCCATGCGGTTTACCGAAAAGCGGCGCGGCGAATTGGCCCACGCTGCCGCCGAGACGTTTGTGCGGGCCGGCTTTGATCCCAGCGATCCCGAACCCGCCGCCCGAAAAGCCGTGGGGCTGGTTCTTGGCGCAACCCGCCTGGACCCGGGGCTGCGCGCCCGTCTGGCCGAAGAATTTGCTGCCATGCTGCTGTGGCTGGCCGGCCTTGACGCGCTGCGCCCGACGCTCGCCGCCGGCTTTTGCGAACGCGACATCCTGGCCCCGGACGGCCAGCGCCACCGGCCGGACCTCTTTGCCGCCGGCCCCCAGGCCATAACCGTGGCGGATTTCAAAACCGGTCAGGCCGATGCCAGCCACGACGTCCAGGTGCGCCGCTATCTCGATCTCTTGCGCCATCTGCCCGACTGCGCCACGGTCCCAGCCAAGGGCTGGCTTGTCTATCTCGACCGCCGGGAGTGCTGTCCCGTGGAGTACGCCTCATGAAGCCCGTTGCCATTGTTCCCTGGACCGAGGAATTTTTCGCCGGCCTGGCCGAGCGGCTCGTTGCAGCCACGGGCGGGGATTTTTCAAACGTGCTGGTCCTCTTTCCCCTGCGCCGGGCGGCCCGGCACCTGTGTGACCGGCTGGCCGAGCTGCCGGGACTGCCGCTGCCGCTGCTCCTGCCGGAAATCGCGGCCGTGGGCGAATGGACGGCTGGCCTTGGGGCCACCTTCGCCCCTGCCCCGCCGGTCATGCTCGACGCCCTGGACCGGGTGGCCATCCTCCACGACATCGTGACCGAACTGGCTGCCGCCGATCCCGAGGACAGCGAGTTCCCCACCGACATCACCCGCTTTTTTCCCTGGGGCCTGGAACTGGCCGAACTCATGGAAGAGCTGTTGCGCCAGGGTGTGCCCGGGCGCGATCTGGCCCACATGGACGGGCAGGTGCTGGCCCCGGCCGCCGCCCTGCTGGCCCGGCTGGGCACCATCCACGACCGCTACCGGGAGCGCCTGACCGCCGAGGGACTGGCCACGCCGGGCCTGTGCGTTGCGCTCGCCGCCGAAAATGCCGAAGCCATTGCCGCGTCGCTTGACGGCCGGCGCATTTTTGCCTGCGGCTTTGCCGTCCTGTCCGGGGCGGAAAAAAAGCTCTTTCACACCCTGTGGAAAAAAGATCTGCTGGAACTCATCTGGCACGCCGACCCGGCCCTGGCCGACGGCGGCCGGCCGGTCCATTTCGCCTGCCGCGAGCACCAGCGGCTGCTCAAGGATTGGAAAGCCAAAGCCACGGTCATTGCCGCCGGCAAGGCCCGCCGCCTGCGCACCAAGGCCGATCCCGCCCGCGCCACCCTGGTCCTGGACGCCGACGCCGCCAATCTGTCCTCCAAAAAACTGCGCTTTTTTGAGGCCCATGATCTGCACGCCCAATTAAAAGTCCTGGAGACATGTCTTAGCGACGCCCCGGACCTGGACAGCACGGCCATCGTGCTGCCGGACACCGGCCTGCTCTCGCCGGTGCTGCATATCCTGCCCCAAAAAGACGTCAACATCTCCATGGGCTATCCCCTCGCCCGCTCGGCCCTGGCCCGGCTCCTGGAAACCATGCTGACGCTCCAGGAAACCCGGCTGTCGGCCGGGCGCTACCACTGGCGCGCCCTGGTGGCCCTGTTGCGCCATCCCTATTTAAAGATGCTGCGTCTGGGGCCGGACGAGCCGCTGCGGGCCGTTTTCCACGGCCTGGAAGCCGCCATCCGCCAGGGCGGGGCCTATGTCGATCCCTTCGGGCTGCCGTTGCCCGGCGGCGAGGACGCGCCCCCCTCCCCCGAAGTCCTGGCGCTGGCCAAGCGGGTGCTCACCGTCTGCCTGACCGCCTTCGACATCGTGGACACCCCCCGGGCCTTGGGCAACGCCCTCACCGGGCTGGCCGAACTGCTGCTGGACCCCGACCATGCCGGCGACGCCTGGGAGCGGTTTCTCATCGACGCCGAATGCCTCTTTCGTCTGGCCACCGACGTCATCCCGGCCCTGACCGCCGGCCGGCTGGCCGACGCCGCCCTCCCCACCGCCACGCTTTTTGCCCTGCTGCGCCGGCTTTTGGCCGACGAGCGCGCCCCGTTTGAGGCCGAGCCGCTGACCGGCTTGCAGGTCATGGGCGTCCTGGAAACGCGGCTCATGTCTTTTAAGCGTGTTTTCGTCCTGGACGCCGTCGAGGACAAAATCCCGGGCGCGCCGCGCTACGATGCCCTGCTCCCGGACACCCTGCGCCGCCTGCTCGCCCTGCCCGATTCCCGGGAGCGCGATCTGGTGGCCGCCTATAACCTCTACCGGCTCTTTTTCGGGGCCGAGGAGATCACGGTCTTTTACCGCACCGGGGCCACGGGCACCGGCCTTTTTGAGGATCGGCCAAGCCGCAGCCGGTTCGTCGAGCAACTCCTGTGGGAAGAGGAAAAGCGCCTGGGCCGGGTGCTCACCCCCGGAGAGCCGCCGGTCTCCATCGTGCGCCTGCCGCCGTGTCCCATCCCCAAAGCCGACGCCGCCCTGCCCGTGACCCCGGCCGTGGCCGAACGGCTGGCCGCCTATCTGGCCGACAAGCGCCTGTCCGCCACCTTTTTCGACACCTATCTGGCCTGCCCGCTGCGTTTTTTCTACCGCTACCTCTCGCCCCTGGCAGCGTTGGCCGAAGTGGCCGAGGACGGCGACCGGGCCGCTGTGGGCGAAGTGGTCCACGAAGTCTTGCGCGACTACTTCACCCCGTTTCTCGGTCGCGACATCGACGGAGCCGACCTTGACCCGGGCGAACTGGCTGCTTTGTACGAAAGCCGTATGCGGGCCAGCCCCGCCTATGCCGCCCTGCCCCCGGACGGCCAACTCCTGCTGCTGCGCTCCGGCCGGGCCAGGCTGGCCGACGCCGTGGCCGCCACGCCACGCACCGTGCCCCTGGCCCTGGAAACCGAACTCGTGGCCAGCCTGGAGGTGGACGGCCGGTCCTATCCCCTGGCCGGCCGGGCCGACCGCATCGACCGGCGCGAAGACGGCATCGTCATTTTGGATTACAAGACCGGCAGCCTGTCTCTCCCCAAAAACACCGTCTGGAGGGACGAGGCCCTGTGGAGCCGCATCGGTGCCGCCGGCGGCCTTGGCCCCTACGACGAGACGCTGCTTGACCTCGTGGCCAAACGCTTCGGCAGCGTCCAGTTGCCGCTCTACTGCTGGCTCCATGCCGTCAGTCGCCACGAAACGCCGGCCGACGCCGCCTTTGTCGAACTGCGCGACCGGGGCCAGGAACGACCGCTGTTCGGCCCGCGCCTGGAACCCGAAGCCCGAAACGAAGCCATCCGACGCCAGACGCCGCAACTGCTGGCCTGCCTCGTGCGCAACCTGCGCGACGCCCCCTCCTTTGCCCCACGCCCCGACGAACGCCGCTGCCCCTACTGCGACTACCGCGCCGCCTGCGGTGCGTAAGAAACCGGGGCTCTGCCCCAGGCCCCGGCCGGGCGCTGCCCGGCACCCGCCGGGGGGCGACGGCCCCCCGGACCCCCGGGAAGGGGGGAGGCTGAGGCCCTTTGCTTCCTGCACACCAGCAAAGTGCCGACACTGTGCACCGGAAGTCCCCCTAACCCCATAAAGCAGGGGTCCGGGGGGATCATCCCCGGCGGGGCTCGGGGCAGCGCCCCGATTCTCTTTTACCTGTCGCGCCCCTTGACGGCCGCCGTCGGCCCGCGCTATGGAGCAGTCAACGTTTTATCCGACCAAGGAAGCCCTGCCATGTCTACCGCCAACCACGTCCTGCTAGCCTGCCCGCTGTCGACGACGTGCGTGGTCGTAGTAGGCGTCGTTATCGCGGCGCCTTAGCGGGGAAGCTTTCTTTTTTGTGATCTTCCAGCCCCCGCCGGCGCGCCGGTGGGGGCTTTTTTATGGGCTGTCCGCCGCGCGCCATGGGGCTTTAGCAGGAGCCGCCCATGACACGCTTGACCGGTGCGCGCATCATTGCCCAGAGTCTGTGCCGCCACGGCATCACCACCGTGGCCGGCATTCCCGGCGGTGCCAATCTGCCGCTGTTTGACGCCCTGGCCGAAACCCCCATCCGCATTGTCCTGGCCCGCCATGAGCAGGGTGCCGGGTTTATTGCCCAGGGCATGGCCCGGGTGACGGGCCGGGCGCAGGTCTGTCTGGCCACGTCCGGGCCGGGTGTCATGAATCTGCTCACCGCCATTGCCGACGCCAAGGCCGATTCCGTGCCCCTCGTCTGCATCACCGGGCAGGTGCCGCGCAGTTTGTTGGGCACCGACGCCTTTCAGGAAGTGGACGTCTACGGCCTGACCATTCCCATTGCCAAACACAACGTGCTGGTGCGCCGGGCGGCCGATCTGCCCCGCGTCATGGCCGAGGCCTTTGCTTTGGCGACGTCGGGCCGGCCGGGACCGGTGGTGGTGGACGTGCCCAGGGATGTCCAGACCGAGGCGGTGGAGCTTGGCGCGTGGCCGGCGAGCGCCGGGCCAAAGGGTCCGGCCGGGTCGGGCTTGCCTGAACCGGGGGATCTGGCCTTTGCCGCAGCACTTTTGGCCCGATGCGAGCGGCCGCTGCTCTATTGCGGCGGCGGTGCGGCCAAGGCCGGGGAGGCGATTGCCGCCCTGGCCGAAACTCTGGACGCGCCGGTGGTGACCACGCTGATGGGCCTTGGCCTTTTGCCGCCCAACCATCCCCGGCTGGCCGGCATGATCGGCATGCACGGCGCGCCGACGGCCAATCATCTGCTGGCCCGCTGCGACATGCTGGTGGCGGTCGGGGCGCGCTTTGACGACCGGGCCACCGGCGATGCCAAGCGGTTTTGCCCCGGGGCCTCCGTGGTCCACATCGACATCGATCCGGCCGAGCACCACAAAAACCGCCAGGCCCATGTGGCCCTGGCCGGCGACGCCGGCCGGGTGCTTGCCGCGCTGTTGCCGCTGCTTCCGGCCCGGTCGCGTCCGGCTTGGACCGCCATCCGCGAGCGCCTTGCCCGGGAGCATCCCTTTGCCCTGCCGGGAATCGACGATCCGAAAAGTCCCTATGGTGTGCTGGCCGCCGCCGCCGGGATGCTCGGGCCGGATGCGGTGGTGGCCACGGATGTGGGGCAGAATCAAATGCGCGCCGCCCAGGCCTGGCCGTGTCATCGGCCGGGGCGGTTTCTGACCTCGGGCGGCCTTGGCACCATGGGCTTTGGCCTGCCGGCAGCCATTGGCGCGGCGTTGGCCGAGCCTGGGCGGCCGGTTGCCTGCGTTACCGGCGACGGCGGCCTTTTGATGAACGTCCAGGAACTGGCCACGTTGGCGGAACTGGGCCTGCCGGTCAAAATTTTACTCATGGATAACGGCGTGTTGGGGCTGGTTCGCCAGCAACAGGCCCTGTTTGTCGGCGGCCGTTACACCGCCTCGACTTTCACCGCCCGGCCCAATTTCACGGCCCTGGCCGCCTCGTTTGGCATCGCGGCCCTGGATCTTGAACCCTGCCGCGACGGGCGCGCCGCCCTGGCCGCCGCCCTGGCCGCGCCCGGCCCGGCCCTGGTGCGCCTGCCTGTCGATCCCGATGCCCATGTCTATCCCATGGTGCCGCCCGGTGCCGCCAACCATGAAATGATTTTGGAGAATCGCCATGCCCACGCCTAAAAACGACCACGCTTGGACCGCTGCTGCCTCGGCCGTGCTCGAACTGACCACCGGCGACACGCTGGCCGCCCTGCGCCATGTGGCGGCCTGTCTGGCCCGGCGCTCCTATCCGCTGCTGGGGCTGGCCTGCACCCCCGGCGCGACCGGGAATGGCCGGCTGGTGGTGACTGTTGCCGACGACGGCCGGTTGGAGCGGCTTCTGGCCGAACTGCGCGCCTTGCCGGAGATTGTGGCCGCACGTCTGGGCCGGGGACAGCAAGCCGCCCAGGCCGGTCTGGTCAACGACGCGGCAGCCTGACGCGGCGCGCAAGCACCAGACGCGGCAGCAAGCACCGGACATTGCGGCCTGACGCGGTGCGCAAGCCCTGGTCGTTGCGCCCCCGCCACGACGGGAGGCGATAGGGGTGAAACGCCGTTCTGGACGAGTGCTGCCGCCTGGGGTATGGGCCTGCCAAGCGTCTTTCGCTTTGGGAGGTTGTACCGTGAAAGCGCAACTCGTACCCCTTTTTTCGGCGCAGCGGACGTCGCAGCCGGCCGTGGACCGTCAGGCACGGCTCTTCGCTGAAAGTCCGGCAGTAGGCATCCTCAACCGGTTGCCCACAGGCGTTGCCGTTTTCAATGCGTCCCGGCAGATCGTCTATGCCAACGACGTGTTTTGCCGCTTGGCCAATACAGGGCACGGCGTTTCCGCCGTGGTGGGACTGCGCCTTGGCGAGGCCCTGTCCTGCCTGGGAGCCAAGCTGGCGGCCGGCGGTTGCGGCACCACGGAGCTGTGCCGTTCCTGCGGCGCGGCCAAGTCCATTGCCGCAGCCCTGCTCGGACAGGATACTGCCCCTGGCGAATGCTCCATCAGCCGCCACGGCGTCGAGCGCCTGGAGAATCTGGATTTTCGCATCTGGCTCTGGCCGCTGCGCCATGGCGGGGAAAATTTCCATGTCGCCTTGCTGTCGGACATCCGGGCGGAAAAGCGCCTGGATCTCATGGAGCGCATTTTCTACCACGACATTTTAAATCTCGTCTCCGGCATGCACGGCGTGTGCGAACTGATGCGCGAGGAAGAGGAAGGCACGCGCAACGCCGAACTGGATCTGCTCCTGTTTGCCGTGGAACGGGTCACCGATCTCATCCAGTCCCAGCGCGACCTGACCCTGGCCGAGCGCGGCGACTACGAGGTGGCCGCCAACAAGATGGGCACCCTGTCGCTGCTCTCAGACATTACGGCGCTCATGCGCCGGGAATCGTCCTGCCGGGGCAAGACGCTGGCCATCGCGCCGGACAGCGCCGATGTCTTTTTCAGCTCGGATCGCAAGCTCCTCACCCGCATCCTGGTCAACTTGCAGAAAAACGCCCTGGAAGCCACCCCGACCGGCGGCACCGTGACCACCGGATGCCACCAGGACGGTGCCCAGGTGCGGTTTTGGGTCCACAACGCCACCATGGTGCCTGAAGAGGCGCGGACGCAAATTTTTCGCCGCACTTTTTCCACCAAGGGCCGGGGCCGGGGGCTTGGCACCTACGGCACCAAGCTTTTTGCCGAAAACTATCTCGGCGGCACTGTGGGCTTTACAACCGAAGAGGCGGCTGGCACCACGTTTTATGTGCTGCTGCCGTGCGGGGAGCCGGCCTGACGCCAGCGGCTCTTGCTGCCTGGGGAATGGAGACGGGGACGGCCCGGCCGCGACGTGGGGGCACGTCCGGCCGGGCCGTGTCGCGTGCAATGCGTCGCATTGCGCGGAAAAAGCAGCGCTAGAAGCCGGGCATCTCGGCAAAAAGTTTCACAGACAGCGGCACGGCCAGCAAATCCGGGGCAGCGGCCTTAAAGCCATTTAAATGCGGCGTGTCGAGGTGGGCGGCCAGCAGTTCCTTGGTGGCCCATTCCTCGACCAGGACAAATTCGCCGGGGCGCTGGGTGGACTCGTAGAGGTCGTAAGCGATGTAGCCGGGATCTTTCTGGGTGGGGGCGATAAGCGCGGTGACCGCGGTTTTAAGCGCCGCCTCCTGGCCGGGTTTGGCCACGAATTTGGCCACGACGTGCACGGTACCTTCAGCCATGGGATGATCCTCCTTGGTGGATTGGCTCCAATGATTGTCCAGGGCTAGGCGCTTTTGGCCGGCGGGTCAACGACTCGCGGCCTAGAACAGGAAATCCGTGGACAGGAAATTGGACCGGCGAAACTGCACGATGTTCGCCAGTAATTCCTTGTTTTGGGACGAGCCTTTGGCCGCGACCAGAGTGCGGATGGAAAAAGCCCGTAAGGCGTCGGATACCGACAAGGTGCCTTCGGCCGAATCCTTGCGCCCGGTAAATGGAAAGGTGTCCGGCCCGCGCTGGCACTGGCTGTTGAGGTTGACCCGGCACACTTGGTTGACCATGGGGTCAATGAGGGCGGCCACGGCTTCGGGATCGGTCCCGAAGATGCTCATCTGCTGTCCGTATGGCGAGGCCGTAACTGCTTTGGCCGCCGTGTCCACCGCCGTAAAGGAGGCCACCGGCACCACCGGACCGAATTGCTCCTCGTCATGAAGCCGCATCCCCGGGGTCACCCCGGCAACCAGGGCCGGGTAGACCAGGGTGCGTTCGGTCGTGCCGCCAAGTGGATTGGCCACCCAGGCCCCCCTGCCCGTCGCCTCGGCCACCATGGCCGACAGGGCGGCCGGTTTCCCCGGCACAGGCAGGGGCGTAATGCGGACGTTTTCCAGCCAGGGCAGGCCCATGGGCAGAGCGGCAATGCCTTCGCCGACCCGGGCGAGAAATTCCTCCAGACGGGTGGCGTGGACGTAAAAGAGTTTGAGCGCCGTGCACCGCTGCCCGTTAAAGGAGAGCGCCCCGGCCACGGCTTCGGCCGCCGTCAGTTCCATGTCGGCGCACGGCAAAACAATACCCACGTTTTTGGCGTCCAGGCCCAGGACGCAACGCAGCCGGTGGGGGGCGGGATGCTGCCGGCGCAGGGCATCGGCCGCCTGGCTCGATCCGATAAAGGCCAGGACGCTGATCTTGCCCGAGGCCAGGGCCGGAATGGCCACTTGCCGGCCGCCGAAAAGGATGTTGATCACACCCGGCGGAAACGAGGCGGCAAACGCTTCGAGCAACGGGGCGTAGAGCAGTTTCCCGATACGCGGCGTTTTGACGATGACCGGATTGCCCATGATCAGGGCCGGAATGAGCGTCGTAAAGGTCTCGTTGAGCGGATAGTTGTAAGGCCCCATGCACAGCACCGGCCCCAGGGGGGCGCGGCGGGTCTGGGCGTAGATGCCTGCTTCGATGACAAACCGCGAGGAAGCCCGGTCCAAATCTTTAAGCGCTTCCACTGTCGCCCGCACATAGTCCACCGTGCGGTCGAACTCGGCCCGGCAATCGGGCAGCGGTTTGCAGATTTCCCAGGCCATAAGACGCACCACCGTGTCGCGTACGGCAACCATGCGTCGGACAAAGGCCTCGACATGGTCGATGCGCCGGGCCACGCTCATGGTGGGCCAAGCGCCCCGACCGTCATCCCAGGCAGCGCTGACGGCGTCCACGGCGGCCAGGGACTGGGCCTCGGTCAATTCCGGACAGGCCCCAAGGACCGTCGGCTCGTTGCCGCTGTAGATGGGGGAGGTCACGGTCTGCATGGGACCGGACCAGGTGAGCAGTTCGCCGCCGATCAGATAGCGGCGCTCTCGAAGCGGGGACAGGGTGCACTCGGGCGGCACGGCCCCGGCATCCGGGGAAAAGCCCTGTGGCACGAGGAGTTGCGACATGAAACCTCCCTGCTCCGGCCCGTTATGCGGCCGGACGCATTATGTCTTATCTGACATAGTGAACGACTCGGCCGGCATGTCAAGTCTGTAACGCGTCCCCGTCTTGGCGCGAAAGTATTGACCGGCCCGGCTTTCCACCGTATTTTCCAATTCTTCATATGTTTGACGTAAGGCGGCCAGATGACCAGCACCGGTCGTGAGGACGAGACCCGAATGCGGCTGCTGGACGCCGCCGGCGAGATTTTTTCCTGCAAAGGGTTTCACGCCGCCACCGTCCGCGAGATAACGAAGGTCGCCAAGGCCAACGTCGCCGCTATCCATTACCATTTCGGCAGCAAGGACAGGCTCTATCAGGCCGTCCTTGAACACGCCCACCTGGAAGCCCTGCGCCGCTTTCCCCCGACCATGGGGCTTACCGGCGAAGCCCCGGCTGCGGACCGCCTTTTCGCCTACGTGCGCGCCCTGCTCCTGCGTTTGGCCGACAAGAGCCGCCATGCCTGGCTTTTTCGCCTCATGGCCCGGGAGATGGCCGAACCCTCGCCCCATCTGGCCGCCGTGGTCGAGCGCTGTCTGGCCCCGGCCAACGCGATCCTTCGCGGCATCGTGGCCGAACTGCTCGGCCCCGGGGCCGACGCCCTGACGGTTGCCCGCTGCGCCCAGAGCGTGGTCGGGCAGTGCCGCCATTTTTCCATCGACCGGCCGGTGCTCTCCCGGCTGCATCCCGGCTGCGATCCGGGCCAGGGCGGCATCGACGCCGTGGCGGCCCATGTGACCCGTTTTTCCCTGGCCGCCCTGGCCCGGTACGAGGCTTGCCCCTTTACCCCCCCCAACTTGCTCCCGCTGGCAGGAGACTCCTTTTGAACCGCAGCTTTCCCCTTCGCGCCGTCATTACGGCGCTTTTGTTTTTTCTGGCGGCCTGCAGCGGCAACGGCGAACCCAAAAAGGCCAGCCGCGAGGCCCGGCCGGTGCCGGTTGTGGCCGTGCCGGCCAAAGCAGCCGACGTCCCGGTGGTGGTCAAGGCCGTGGGCAATGTGGAACCCATGGCCACCGTCGCCGTCAAACCGCAGGTGGGCGGGGCCATCCTCAACCAGCTCGTCCACGATGGGGCCAAAGTGGCCAAGGGCGAGATGCTCTTTCGCATCGACCCCAGGCCGTTTGATCTGGCCATCCGGGAGTCCCAGGCCAAACTCGAACGGGACAAAGCGCTTTTGACCAAGGCCGAAGAAGACCTCAAACGCTACGTGACGCTCAAAGCCAAAGACGTGGTGGCCCAGGAACAGTACGACCAGACCTTTGCCGCCGCCAAAACCCTTGAAGGCACCATCAAGCTCAATCAGGCCACCCTCGACCGGGCCAAGCTCGATCTGGAATACGCCGACGTGCGCGCCCCCATCGCCGGGCAGGTCGGGGCCGTGCTCCTGACCGCCGGCAACGTGGTCAAGGCCAACGAGGCCACGGCCTGCATCATCAATCAGATAAGCCCGGTCTTTATCGCCTTCTCCATTCCCGAACGCTATCTGCCGGCAGTCATGGCCCGCCAGAAAAAAGGCCCGCTGGCCATCACCGCCGCAGCCCCCGGTGATGTCCTGGACGACCCGGTCAAGGCCATGATCGCTTCGGTGGACAACGCCGTGGATGCCAAAACCGGCACAATCCGCTTAAAAGCCCTGGCGGAAAACGCCGACGCGCGCCTGTGGCCCGGCCAGTTCGTGCGGGTCGGGCTGACCATTGCCACCCTGGAAAACGCCGTGACCATCCCCACCCAGGCGGTGCTGGACGGCGTGACCGGTCCCTATGTTTATGTCCTTGGCAAAGACGGCAAGGCCGAGGCCCGAAAGATCACCCCCGGCCCCATCGTCGAGGCCGAAACCGTGGTGGAAAAAGGGCTGGCTGCTGGCGAAATGGTGGTCACCGACGGGCAGGTGCGGCTGGCCCCGGGCGTTGCGGCCGAAATCAAGAGCACGGCCGCAGCTCCGGCCAAGCCAACCGAAGCCAAGCCGACCGAAGCCAAACCCGCTGACACCAAACCGAGCGAAGCCAAGCCTGCTGGCGAAGGGGCCAAGCAGTGAATCCGGCCGCCATCTTTATCAGCCGGCCGATCATGACCACCCTGGTCATGTCCGCCATTTTGATTTTCGGCATCATGGCCTACACCCGGCTGCCGGTTTCCGATCTGCCCAACGTCGATTTCCCCACCATCGAGGTGCGCGTCTCCCTGCCCGGGGCCAGCCCCGAAACCATGGCCGCTGCCGTGGCCAACCCGCTGGAAAAGCAGTTCTCCACCATCGCGGGCCTGGATTCCATGACCTCGGTCAACACCATCGGTTCCACCCGCGTCACCCTGCAATTCAACTTAAACCGCAACATCGACGCCGCCGCCCTGGACGTGCAGTCGGCCATGACCACGGCCGGCAAGGATCTGCCCGACGATCTGCCCTCGCCGCCGTCGTTTCGCAAGGTCAACCCGGCCGATTCGCCCATCCTTTTCCTGGCCATCTCCTCGGATGTCATGCGCCTGTCCGACGTCAACGAATACGCCGAAAACATGATGGCCCAGCGCATCTCCATGGTGCCGGGCGTGGCCCAGGTGTCGGTGTACGGCTCGAAAAAATACGCCGTGCGCATCCAGCTCGATCCCGAAGCCATGGCGGCCAAGGGCATTGGCGTGGACGAGGCGGCCGAGGCGGTCAAGCGCGGCAACGTCAACCTGCCCGTGGGCACGGTGTCCGGCCCGGCCCGGGAATACACCGTGCGCTCCAGCGGCAAGCTTTTAAACGCCGAATCCTATCGCCCGCTTATCGTGGCCTGGAGAAACGGCTCCCCGGTGCGGCTGGCCGAAATCGCGGCCGTCACCGACTCGGTGGAGGAAACGCGGCGGTTTAACTGGTTTAGCGGCACCCCGGGCATGGTCCTGGCCGTGCAGCGCCAGCCCGGGGCCAACACCGTGGAAGTGGTGGATGCCATAAAGGGCCTTATGCCCAATTTCCAGGCCCAACTGCCGGCCTCGGTGTCGCTCAAAGTCCTCTACGACCGCTCCACCTCCATCCGCGAATCCGTGGCCGACGTGAAGTTCACCCTGGTGCTCACCGTCTGTCTGGTGGTCCTGGTCATCTTCCTTTTTTTGCGCAACATCCCGGCCACCATCATCCCGAGTCTGGCCCTGCCCATGTCCGTGGTCGGCACCTTTGCCGTCATGTATCAGATCGGTTTCAGCCTGGACAACATCTCGCTTATGGCGCTCACGCTCTCGGTGGGGTTTGTCGTTGACGACGCCATCGTCATGCTCGAAAATATCGTGCGCCACATGGAAATGGGCAAATCGCCCCTGGCCGCCGCCATGGAAGGCTCCAAGGAAATCAGCTTCACCATCGTTTCCATGACCATTTCCCTGGCCGCCGTCTTTTTGCCGGTCTTTTTCATGGGCGGCGTGGTGGGCCGGCTGTTCCACGAATTCGCCGTCACCATCATGGTCTCGATTCTCATTTCCGGCTTCGTCTCCATTTCGCTCACCCCCATGCTGTGCAATCTGGTGCTGACCTCCCATGCGGGCCAGCGCCACGGCCGGATGTATAACGCCATCGAGCAGGGCTTTAACGGCCTGCGCGACCTCTACGACGTCACCCTGCGCTTCGTGCTGCGCCACCACGCCCCCACCATGCTCTTTTCGCTGCTGCTGCTGGGTGTTACGGTGTGGCTTTTCGGGGCCATCCCCAAAGGGTTTCTGCCCAGCGAAGACACCGGCCAGCTCTCGGTGACCACCGAGGCCGAGGAAGGCGTGGCCTTTGCCGTCATGAGCGAACGCCAGCAACGGCTCAACGCCATCCTGCAAAAAGACCCGGACGTGGCCGAGTTTATGTCCGTGGTCGGGCCGGGCGGTCCCAACAACACCTCCAATAACGGCCGCCTCATGCTGTCGCTCAAGCCCTTGCACGAGCGCAAGGCCAGCGCCGACGAAGTCCTCCAGCGCCTGCGCGGCGAGCTGGGCCAGGTGCCGGGACTGCGTTCCTATCTGCAAAACCCGCCGCCCATCCGCATCGGCGGCCGGTCCTCCAAGGGCCAGTATCAGTTCACCTTGCAGGCCACCAACACCGACGAACTCTTTGCCGCAGCCAGCGCCTTTGAGGAGAAACTGCGCCACCTGGACGGCATCCAGGATGTCACCAGCGATTTGCAGCTTAAAAACCCGGAGCTGCGCATCGACATCGACCGCGACAAAGCCTCGGCCCTGGGCGTTTCGGCCTATCAGATCGAAAACGCCCTGGCCACGTCCTACGGCAACCGCCAGGTCTCGACCATGTACGCGCCCAATGACACCTATCAGGTCATCATGGAGTTGGCCCCGGACTATCAGGCCAACCCCGAAGCCCTGTCCATGCTCTACGTGAACTCGTCGGGCGGCCAGCTCGTGCCGCTCGATACGCTGATCACCCGGGCCGTCACCGTCGGGCCGCTGTCCATCAACCATTCCGGCCAGTCGCCCTCGGTCACCATCTCGTTTAACCTGCGCCCCGGGGCGTCGCTTGGCACGGTGGTGGATGCCATCGAAAAAGAGGCCCACAGTGAGCTGCCGGCCTCGATCTTTACGAGCTTTCAGGGCGAGGCCCAGGCCTTCCAGAGTTCGCTCACCGGCCTGTCGGTGTTGCTCGGCATGGCCGTGCTCGTCATCTATCTGGTCCTTGGCATCCTCTACGAGAGCTTTATCCATCCGTTGACCATTCTCTCGGGGTTGCCTTCGGCCGGCGTCGGGGCCTTGGCGACGCTGATGCTTTTTGGCATGGACCTCAATATCTACGGCTTTGTCGGCATCATCATGCTCATTGGAATCGTCAAGAAAAACGCCATCATGATGATCGACTTCGCCCTGGAGGCCCAGCGCGGGCAAAACCTTGCCGCCCGGGACGCCATCTACCAAGGGGCGCTGGTGCGCTTTCGCCCCATCATGATGACCACCATGGCGGCGCTGATGGGCACGTTGCCCATTGCCCTGGGCTTTGGGGCCGGGGCCGCAGCCCGCCGCCCGCTGGGGCTGTGCGTGGTGGGCGGGTTGGTTGTCTCGCAGTTGCTCACGCTCTATTTCACGCCCGTCTATTACATCTATCTGGATGCGTTGCAGGAGTGGTTCAAAAGACGCCTGGGCCGCAAAAAAGCCCAGGGTCGGGTGGCGACCCCGGTCGACGCCGCCTCATAAGCGGCCGCTCGTGTGGCGTTCACAAAAAACATGTATGTTTTTTTGTGAATAGACATAATAAATTCAGCGTGTTAATGTCCGAAAAACCATAACAGCAATTGCCGAACGCGACACGGGCGGGCTGGATGGCGACGGGACGAGGCCGGAATCGATCTTCCCAACCATTGCAAGGGGATGGGGTGCGGCTGACGCGCCCAATGGCACCAATGGTGTCCTGCGGCGGATGTTTGGGCGCATGACGCACGACCAGCGGCTTGGCCCGCATCGGCTTTTTCATGGAATTGTATAGCGCTCTTGCCCTGGGGCTCCTCGTTGCGGCCGCCCTTGGGTTGGTGGGTGTAAACAGTCGGCGGCGCCGCAACCGGGCCGCAATGGCGGCGGCGGACCGCGTGAACCGGCCGGCCCAGGCGGCCGGCCCGACATCCCGGGGGAGCCAGAGCGTTTCCCCATCAGCGCCACCCCCCCGGCCCGGCGAGGCCGAAGCCGTGCTGGAACGCCTGGGGGCCGGCCTGGAACGGCTCTACAGCGAACCCGACGCGGCCGGGGAAACCGGCCGGCTGTTTACCACCCACGGGCCGGCACTCCCGCCCCAGGTGGCCAAGGCCGCCCAGGGCGTGGGCGGCGACGCCACAGCCGGGACACTCATTGCCCGCCTCAGCGATCCCC
This sequence comes from Solidesulfovibrio aerotolerans, assembly GCF_009856865.1. GTDB lineage: Bacteria > Desulfobacterota > Desulfovibrionia > Desulfovibrionales > Desulfovibrionaceae > Solidesulfovibrio > Solidesulfovibrio aerotolerans. Next base: position 59,738 of record NZ_WVUD01000025.1, read on the forward strand.
AGATCAACCTGACCGTGGTGGCCGGGATGATCGCCGCCAATCCGCTGCTCTCCGGCAATGTCCTTAAAATCGCCAACAGTCCGTTTTTCGGCCTGCGCGCCGCCATCGCCGACGTGGGGCAAGCCATCGGCATCATTGGCCTTGGCAATGTGCGCACCCTGCTTTTCACCGAACTGCTGGAAAACGCCGCCGCCCAGAGCGGCCTGGACAAAACGGCCCGCACGGCCTTGTGGGGCCATATGGCCAAGACAGCGGTGCTGGCCCGGCGCATCGCCCCGGCCATTGCCGGCCTGGACCCCGGGGTGGCCTACACCGCCGGTCTGCTCCACGACATTGGCCTGCTGGCCCTGCCCGCCCTGCCGGTCGGTCAAGCGCCTGTCGATGTCTGGAATCCGGCCGGCGAAACAGCCGCCTACGGCACCCATCACGGAACGGCCGGGGCAGCGGTTTGCACCGGCTTCGCCCTGCCGGCGCATCTGGTCCAGGCGGTCGGCCTGCACCATGCCCCGGCCTTTGCCGAGATGGAGGATCTGGAAGCCGAAACCACCGGCATCCGTCTGGCCCTGGCCGTGGGGCTGGCCGACGCCCTGACCCAGGTCCTGGACGGCCGCGATCCGGCCACCATCCTGCCCCTGCGCCATTCCTACCGGTTCCTGGTCAACGAGCCGATCCTGGCCGAGGTGCTGGCTGATCCGGCCCTGCTGGGCGAAGTGTCCCGGACCATGGCCCTTTTGGCCGCGACCCGGGGGTAGGACGTGTGTGAAGAGAAGGCAGAAGCCAGAAGGCAGAAGAGGCCTCCGGCGGCCAAAGGGCTGAGCCCTTTGGAATCCCACTTGAAGGCAAGGGGTTAAGGGGGGACGGCGCGGCTGCGATGGTGGGTGGGATCAAAATGCTCTTCCGTCGGGCGGGCAACGCTTGACGGGAACCACTGTTGCTCCACCGGCCGCGACGCCGGGGCGCAAAAAAGCGCGACCGGCCAAGCCGGTCGCGCCGTGTCGGCAAAACTGGGACTCAGGGCAGGCTACTTGAGGGCTTGCGGCAGGGTGACAACCCACAGTTCGGTCTTTTCACCCGAAGGGACGATGGCAAACGTGGTCGGGACAGGCTTGCCGTCGTAGCCGGCCTGCCCGTCCGGGGCCAGGGTGTAGTCGGTGGGATCGGTCACCGGCTTGCCGTCCTTGTCAGTGGCCGGGTTGACCACCGTGCCGGCCAGGCCGAAATCGTTGTCCGAGGCAACGACGAGCGTCTTGCCATCGGGAAGCAGGGCCAGCCCTTCGGCCTTTTCCGCTTTCCAGCCCAGATCGCGCAGATCAAACAGCCGGGTCTTGGCCGCCGGCACAACACCAAGGGCCTCCAAAGCGGCCAGATCGGCCAGGGTTTCCAGGGGCTGGCCGTCCGGGGCGGTCTTGCCGGAAAGGTCCGTGGCCTTGGTCAGATCCACGGTGTAGACGACGTTGCGCATAACCTTGTCCGCGCCTTTGGCCTGCTCCACGGTGACGAACTTGCCCGGGGCAATGGCCGTCAGGTCGCCGAGTTTGGCATCGCCGCTTTTCTTATAAACTGCCACATCGTGGGGATAGGCGAACATGCGGGTGGCCCCTGTGGCCGGATCAAGCTCCAGGAGACGCAGGAACGGCGCTTTGGAGGCCTTGACCTTGCCGTCCACGTCCAGGATCGACTGCATGGCGGCATAGACCTTGCCGTCCGGGGCCACAGCCACGCCCTCAAAGCCCCGGTTGGGCTGGCGCTTGGCCAGGATGTCAGGCAGCCCCTGGCCCGGGGCGTATTTTTTGAGGATCTTGCCGGTGGCCGCTTCCACTTTGACCAAAAACGGGCCGTATTCGTCGCACAGCCACAGATTGCCGTCTGTGGGGTCCACGGCAATGCCTTCGGGGTCCAGGCCGTTTGCATCGGTGGGAAGGACTGCCAGATCAGACCCCAGACCGGTTTCGCCGGTGGAGCCGACGGCCCCGGCCGGCAGGGGGCGGCCGGAAACGGGCGTGCCGTCGGTATTGGACAGGGGGGTGACGGCAAGGACTTCCACCACGTCGCCCTTTAAACGCAGCTTGGCCAGGGACGGGACATAGTTCGGGGCCGGGAAGAATTTGGCGGCAACGGCCTTGGCCCCGGGAGCGGGCAGAAAACCCGGACCATCGGCGTTGGGTCCCCGGTCGCCCACGGCGTAGAGCAGAAGCGATCCGTCGGCGTCGCGGCCGGCATAGGCCACGCCGGAACCGAGTCCCAGAGGAAAGCCGTCGGGAAAAGCGGCGGCCAAAGCGGCCGGCGCCGGGATGTTGGCGGATTTGGGGGCTTCAATGACGTACTTTTTGACCGTCGGGGCCTCGGCCGCCGACGCCGGGGCGGCAGCCAGGAAAACGGCCAGGGCGGCCGGAGCGAAACGTCTGGTCATGCGATTACTCCTTGCAGTTTGTGCAGGCTTCTCGCATGGCCGGGTGACGCCCCGGTTATGGCGGCGTCACGGAAGCGTCACGGGCAGCAGGCTCGCACCCAGGCCCGGGGCAAGCAGGCCGGCCAGGGCGGCGCACAGGCCGGTAAGCGCCATGAGCGAACCGAAAAAGGCCGCCGCCAGCAGCAGCTTATGGCGCAGGGCATTTTCCTGGGGCATGATAAAGCCCAGACAGGCCAGGGTGAGCAAAAGGCCCGAGCCGTAGAGTCCCAGCGCCACGGACAGGATCGTAGTCAGCTCTCCGGCCAGGGGCATAAGCCCGAGCCCAAGCCAGACCAGGACCGGCAAAGACAGGACATGGCCCACAAATCCGACTCGGGCCGACAGGCGCATGGTGAAATTATAATAGTCGCGGCCAAAGTCGTCCCGGTCGCGCCGCCACACCAGCCACGCGCCGGTAAACGTCCCGGCCAGACCGATGGACAACAGCAGCCCCAGAACCAGCATGGGCCAGTAGATCGAATTGCCGGGCGGCAGCGGGAAGGCCAGCCCGACCTCCGGGGGCAGGCCCAGGGCCATCGGCCGGGCCGCCGCCAGTCCGATGGCGAAAGCCAGCCAGAGCAGCAGCGTGGCGCAAAGGCCGATGAGGCCGTGCAGGGACTTTTGGGTTTTCAGGCGCTGCCACGAGCCGCGATAGGTCAAAAAGGCCGCCACGCCGGCCAGAATCGACCCGGCCACAGCGGCCAAAGGCAACGGCAGGCCCAGATAGTACGGCGCTTTGGCCGGAGCCAAAAAGGCCAGGCCGGCAAGTGCCGCCGCCAGGACCAAAAACGCCCACAAACCGCCAAGCAGGGCAAAGGTGGCTGCCTGCTGGCCGAACTTGTCAATAAAGATTTTGAGCCGTTTGACTTTGCTTAAGCCCAAAAGCGACGTGAGCAGGGGGATGCCGGCCCCGGCCAGGGCCAGACCCAGGTGCACGGCAAATAAAACCATGGCCGTCCAGAAGACGGCGGCGCGGACAGCCTCGGGCATGGGGAGCGTTCTCCTTTCGGCCAGTTGATTCGGTAGGGGTGTCGCGGCACGACGCCGTTGCCTGCGAAACCAGCGTTGCAGTTGGCTTTTGCCCTAATTTGCCAGGGGATGCAACAGAACCGGCAGGACACGGCCGGGTGTTGCAAGAATCGTCTTGCGAAAAGCGGCCCTGTGCCGTAATTGCTGGTGGAACGTGAAAGGATTGGCAACCTTACAAGCGACACAGCCATGACACGCCCAAAACTGGCTTTGGGGGCTTTGGCCCTTGGCCTGACCGGCCTGCTTGCCGCCTGCGGGCCGGGCAATACGCTTGCCGTGGGCAAGGGCAGCGAGGATTTTCGCTTAAAAACCGTGGAAGCCAATCTGCAAAAAGTCCAGGAAGACATCAAAACCCTGGCCAACCACCAACAGCAAAATGACGGCCGGCTGGTCGAAGTGCATAAAAAACTGGCCGAACTCGTCTCAACCCTGGAAGCCCAAGGCGTCAAAGTGCCGGCGGGTGCCTCCAAGGGCAGCGCGCTCGGCGTGGGTTTTGCCAATCCCGAAGCCGCTGTCGCCCCGGCGGCACCAGCCGCCACACCGGCCGCACCAGCCGTAGCCGCACCCTCCCCAGGGGACAACCGCGAGGCCGGCCCAACGCCGCCGGCCGCTGCCCCGACCGGACGCGTGACCGGCCCCGCGCCCGGGATGCCGGGCGGCCTGCCGCCGGCCCCCATGCCCCACGGGGCAGCCAGACTGTCCCAGCCCCCGGCAGCCGAACCCCGCTCCCGCCAGCCCATGGGCCGGGTCGGGCCGGCCGAAAGCCCGGTTCCGGCCACCCCCGAGGCCGTCATTGCCGCCGACCGCAAGGAAG
>NZ_WVUD01000026.1 GCF_009856865.1 Solidesulfovibrio aerotolerans
TGAACTTGATGTCATGGCAATTTATGCCATTTTTTCAAAATTGATCGCCTAAGTGGAAAGGCATCATGAGCTTGCACCAGTTGTCGCTTTCAGGCGTCAAGCCTTTTCTTAGCCGGACAGTAATGACATCATCTCCATTCCGAAATTCTCCGGCTTTGTCGTGGCCATCATTACGGCTGTCGGCCTTGCCATTTTCATGCGTAAGACCAAGACCGGAAAAGCCCTGCGCGCCACCAGCCTCGACCGCGAGGCAGCCAACCTCATGGGCATCAACCAGTACCGCGTCTACAACATCGCCTTTGGCCTGGGCACGGCCATTGCCGGCATCGCCGGCTGCGTACTGATCCCCTTTTACTACGTCTATCCGTCTGTCGGCGTGGTCTTTGACATCCGGGCCTTTATCATCGTGGTGCTCGGGGGCCTGGGCAGCATCCCCGGGGCTATCCTCGGCGGTCTGGTCATCGGCCTTATCGAGTCCGTCTTCTCGCAGTTTATGGCCTCGACCTGGACGGAAGCCATCATCTACGCCATCTTTTTAATCATTCTCTTTGTCAAACCATCAGGCTTTTTCGGCCACAAACAGGACTGGTAGGAGGCGCATTGTGAGCCGAAAACAACTCGACCGAACGCTCCTTGTGCTGGCAGGCCTGGTTGCCTTTGCGCTGCCCCTGGTGGTGACCTCGCCCACCTATTTGCAAATCCTCATCCTGCTTTTTTTCTATGCCTACTTGACCACCTCCTGGAACCTCGTCGGCGGTTTCGCCGGCGTGCTGCCCTTGGGCCACTCGGTCTTCGTCGGCATCGGGGCCTACGCCTCCTCCATCCTGACGCTGCAATACGGGATCTCGCCCTGGATCGGCATGCTGGTCGGCGGACTGCTCGCCGCCCTGATCGGCATCATCATCGGCCTGCCCACCTTCCGCATGCGCGGGGCGTACTTCTGTCTGTGCACCATCGCCTTTGCCGAAGGCATCCGGGTCATGATCGAGAACATCGATACCCTCGGCCCCTTGCGTATAAACGGTCCCCGGGGCCTGCTCATACCGCTGCTCAAGGAGCCGTCGTTCTGGGATTACCAGTTCATATCCAAGTTACCGTACTATTATATCATCTTAACGCTCCTCATCCTGGTTCTTGGGCTGACCTGGTTTATCTCCCGCTCCAAGATCGGTTACTATCTGGCCGCCGGCGGTGAAGAACCCGAAGCTGCCGCCGCCCTTGGCATAAACGTTGCCAATTACAAGCTCTTCGCCATGGCCATGTCCTGCTTTCTAACGGCCCTGGCCGGCACGTTTTACGCCCAGCTCATGCTGTACTTTTATCCCAAAGGACTCATGGGCCTCGACCTCTCCTTTGAAATCGCCTTTATCGCGCTGATCGGCGGACGCGGCACCATTGCCGGCCCGGTCATCGGCGCCTTGCTGCTGCGGCCGCTCAATGAATTCACCCGCATCTATTTAAGCGACATGCTGCCCGGCCTGCATGGGGTCATCTTCGGGCTTATCCTCATCCTGGTCATGCTCTATCTGCCAAAGGGTCTCACCGCGCCGCTGGCCGCCATCTACGACCGGCTGGCCCGCAAAATCACCGTCCAGGGAGACGCCCAATGAGCAATATCCTGGAGGTCACCAACCTCACCAAACACTTCGGGGGCTTAACCGCTGTCAGCTCCCTGGATCTGCATATCGCCAAAGGCGAGATCCTGGCGCTCATAGGCCCCAACGGTGCCGGCAAATCCACGGTGTTTAACCTCGTGGCCGGCGTCTTTGCCCCGTCGGAAGGCACGATCCGGTTTAACGGCACCACCATCCAGGGTCAAAAACCCTGGGATCTGTGCCGGCTGGGACTGGCCCGCACCTTTCAGATTGTCAAACCCTTTGCCGCCAAGACCGTCCTTTACAACGTTATGGTCGGGGCGTTTTTGCGCACCAATTCCACCGAGAAGGCCCGGGAAAAGGCCGACGAAGTACTGGTGACCCTCCAGCTCGACCACATGCGCAACATGCTGGCCGGCAACCTGACCATCGCCGACCGCAAGCGCTTGGAGATTGCCAAGGCCCTGGCCACCGATCCCGAACTGCTGCTCCTCGACGAAGTCATGGCCGGCCTGCGCCCCACCGAAGTCGATGACATGATTGGCATTATCCGGGGGCTTCGCGACCGGGGCGTGACTGTCTTTGTCATCGAGCACATCATGCGCGCGGTCATGGCCCTGTCCGATCGGGTGGTGGTCATCCAGTTCGGCCAAAAGATTGCCGAGGGCACGCCCGAGGCCGTCACCAAGGACGAAAACGTCATCAAGGCCTATCTGGGAGGCGAGTATGACGCTGCTTAGCGTGGAACACATCAACGTCGCCTACGGTGACGTCCAGATCATCAACGACCTGTCGCTCACCGTTGAGGAAGGCGAGGTCGTCAGCATCATCGGCGGCAACGGGGCCGGGAAATCCACCCTGCTCAAAGCCATCTCCGGGCTGGTCCCGCCCACCTCCGGCATCATCCGGTTCCGTGGCGAACCTGTTCAGGCCCTGCCCCCGGAAAAAATCGTCGAACGCGGCCTCGTCCACGTTCCCGAAGGCCGGCGGCTCTTTTCGCTTATGACCGTGGCCGAAAACCTGGACATCGGGGCCTTTAACACCCGGGCTTACAAAGAACGCCGCAAGACCCTGCATCTGGTCTATGAAATGCTGCCGCGCCTGCTGGAGCGCCAGAACCAACTCGCCATGACCCTGTCCGGCGGCGAACAGCAGATGGTGGCCATCGGCCGGGGCCTCATGGCCCTGCCGGGCCTTTTGATGCTCGACGAGCCGTCGCTGGGCCTGGCCCCCATCCTGGTCAAGTCCATCTTCGATACCCTGCGCAAAATCGCCGACACCGGCACCACGGTGCTGCTCGTCGAACAGGACGTCAACCACTCCCTGCGGCTCTCGGATCGGGGTTATGTGCTGGAGCATGGCCGGGTGGCCATGTCCGGGCAGGCCAAAGATCTGTTGGAAAACCCCCACGTCAAATCCGCCTACCTCGGCATATAGAAAGGAAAAGCCATGCACGGCTTTTACGGACGCATCCTGACCGTTGACCTGACGCAACGCCGCTTCACCATCGAGGCGACCGATCCGGCCTACCTGGACGCCTACCTCGGCGGCAAGGGACTGGCCACGCGCCTGCTGCTGGATCGCAACCCGGCCGGGGTCGATGCCCTGGCCCCGGAAAACAACCTGATCTTCGCCACCGGCCCCTTGTGCGGCGGCGCGGCCTGGGGGGCCAGCCGCTACGGCGTGTTCACCAAATCCCCCCAGACAGGCTTTTACACCGAATCCTATGCCGGCGGCCGCAGCCCGCAAGCCGTGGACGCTGCCGGCTTTGACGCCATCATCCTCACCGGCGCGGCCGACAGCCTGACGGCCCTGACCATCCACCCGGACGGGTGTACCTTCCACAATGCAACCGCCCTGGCCGGCCTGGACGTCTATGACGCCGACGACGCGGCCAAAGCCCGGTTTGTCCTGCCGCGCGACGACGCCAAGCGTGTGGGTGTGGTGGTCATTGGCCCGGCCGGGGAAAACCTGTGCCGGCTGGCCATGATCGCCAACGAACGCTGGCGTTGCGCCGGGCGCACCGGCGTTGGCGCGGTCATGGGTTCCAAGCGGGTCAAGGCCATCGTCTTTCAGGGCGACCGCCAGCGCCAGCCGGCCGACGCCGCCGGCCTTGCCGCCTACGCCGCCGCCTTTGCCAAGCGCGGCGTGGCCAATAAGGGTGTGCAAGCCTACAAAGCCATGGGCACCACCATGATGGTGGGCATCATGAACGCGGCCGGGGCCTTCCCGGCCAAATACTGGACGCAAGGCACCTGCGAGCATTGGGAGAAAATCTCGGGCGAGCGGTTTCATAAGGAGCACGAGGTCAAGGCCCATGCCTGCGCCAAGTGCTTTATGTCCTGCGGCCGCATGGCCAAGCTGGCCTCGGGCCGGCACAAGGGCATGGTGCTCGAAGGCCCGGAATACGAGACCATCTACGCCTTTGGCGGCCTGTGCATGATCGAGGACATGGCCGAAATCGTGTATTTAAACGATCTGTGCGACCGGCTTGGCATTGACACCATCTCGGCCGGCAACCTGTGCGGCTTCGTTATTGAGGCAGTCAAGCTCAGACGCGTGGACTACCCCATCGCCTACAACGATCCCGACGGTGCGGCCCGGCTCATTGCCGACATTGCCGCCGGAACCGGCATCGGGGCGCTTCTGGGTCAGGGCATCAAGGTCGCGGCCAAGGCCTGGGGCCTGGAAGCGTTGGCGGTCCACGTCAAAGGCCTGGAGCCGGCCGGCTACGATCCCCGGGCGCTGCAGGGCATGGGTCTGGCCTACGCCACCTCCGACCGGGGGGCCTGTCATCTGCGCACCACGTTTTACAAACCCGAACTGTCGGGCATGATCCCGCCCGATCAGGTGCAAGACAAAGCAGCCCTGCTCATTGCCTTTGAAGACCGGCTCACCATCTTCGACACCTTGATCCTGTGCCGGTTTTTCCGCGACCTCTATACCTGGGAGGAGCTGACCCAGGTCATCTCCCTGGTCACGGGCCTCGACGCCTCCGAGGCAGCGCTCACACGCCGGGCGGCGGCCATTGCCGACATGACCCGCACGTTTAATCTGCGCGAAGGCCTGACTCCGGCCGATGACCGCCTGCCCGAGCGGCTCCACACCGAGCCCCTGCCCAGTGGCAAGCATCTGCCCCGGGAGGCCCTGGATACCATGGTGGCCGACTACTACCGGCTGCGTCACTGGTCGGCTGCGGGCGTTCCCGGCCCGGCCACTGACAGCCAGCCCGCCCTGTAACCGCTTTCACCCCAAAGGAGCAGCAGCATGCTTGTCGGCGATTGGATGTCCACCGAGGTGGCCACGGTGACCGAGGACGTCTCCATGATCAAGGCCGGGCGGATCATGCGCGACAAGAAGATCCGCCGCCTGCCGGTGGTGGACAAGGACGGCCGGCTTCTCGGCATCGTTTCCGAGCGCGACCTCAAGGCCGCCTCGCCGTCCTCGGCCACGTCCCTGGACATGTACGAAATGACCTATCTGCTCTCGGAATTAAAGGTCAAAGGCATCATGACCCGGGAGCCGGTGTACATCCGGACCACGGACACCGTGGAACGGGCGGCGCTGATTATGCGCGACCGTAAATTCGGCAGTCTTCCCGTGGTGGACGAGTCGGAAAAGGTGGTCGGCATCATCACCGACACCGATATCTTCCGGCTGTTTGTCTCCATCACCGGCATTGACCAGGGCGGCATCCAGATCGGGCTTCGCCTCGATACCACCCAAGGCAGCCTCAAGCCCATCCTGGACGAACTGCGCCGGTATGAGGCCCGCATCATCAGCATCCTGTCTTCCTACGACCGGGTGGCTGCGGGCCGGCGCGAAGTGGCAGTGCGCATCCAGGGCCTGCCGGAAACCCGGGAGCGCGAACTCAACGCCGCCCTGGAAAAGACCGGCCACCTCCTCTACTGGACCCGGGACTAAGGAGTTTGTTCCTGCCTGAGCGCCCCGGGTCAGGCCGTTTGGCGCACCGCCTCAAAACAGTGCGCCAAACGCCGGGCCTGACCTCCCTTGCCTCTCCTCGCCCCGGACGGTCGGCTGCCCCCGCAAGCCGTAAACCCGTCCGGGGTTTTTCTTTCCCCCGCGCCTGCCTCGCAAAATCAGCTTGGATATTGACGGCGGCGCATTTAGTCCCTATCATGAAATTTCAAGTATTATAGACAAATAAAGTCAATATAGACACACACATGTGGTGTTGTTGCCACACCTTTTTCGAGGAGCTTGTGTGAAGCCAGACCTATTTGAAGATGCCTACGCCAGGATTCAAGCGGCCACCCGCACCAGAACCCAGACAGAAATCGCCGCTATCCTGGGCATCAAACAGTCCAGCATTTCCGACGCCAAAAAAAAGAACACCATCCCGGACGGGTGGCTCGTCACCCTGTATCGCGCCTTTGCCCTTGAGCCGGACTGGATTCTCTACGGCCAGGAGCCCATCTGCCGCCGCGAGGGCTTTACGGCTGCTGTCGGCGTCCGGGAAACCGCCGTGGGCTATGCCGCCCCGCCAAGCCGCGTCACGGTCTACGCCATGGCCCGGACCGAGCCGGAAACAGGCTGCTGGCTGCGCGAGGCCCAGGAAACCATTCCGCTGCTCGAATCCTTAAGCCGCCCCAATCTGCTGGTGGTCAAGATGGACAACGCCAGCATGGAACCAATCCTGCGGCGCAACGCCTATGTCGGCCTTGACTGCGACGATGTCCGGCTGCGCAGCGGCGAGATTTACGGCCTGGACATCCCCGGTGAAGGGCTGGTCATAAAACGCGTGGTCCGGGATCTGGAAAAACAGCGCCTGGCCATCCTGGCCGACAACCCCAGCCATCAAGGGCAATATCTGCCCCTGGATAATCCCGGCGTGACTCCCATCGGCAAAGCCGTGTGGGTCATTCAGGATATCTAGGCCGCCGGGCCTTCGCCCCCCAGGCTGGGCAGTCGGATTTCCTGCTCCCAGATGATACTTTCTTCAATATAATTATTTACAAATTTATATCGGCGTCGTACCTCAATCCCGGCATCCTGCACCGTTCGTCCAAATCCCACTCCGGGACATTGCACGCAGGATCGGCCAAGGGATCAGACGTATGCGCAAACCGCTTTTACCTCAAGCCAATCCCCTCCCCTTTCACGACACCATCCACTTGACGGTCTATGCCACGGGCCGGGCCGATCCCGCCACCGGAGCCTGGGAGCGGGTGCCGCTGGAACGCATTCCCATCGGCAGCCACCTGGATCGCCCCGGACTGCTCGTCGTTCAAATGGAGAGCACCAGCATGGAGCCGATCATCCGGCGCAAGGCCTATGTCGGCATCGACAGTCAGGACTGCGCGCTGCGAGACGACGAAATCTATGCGTTCGACATTGCCAAGGAAGGGCTGACCCTGCGCCGCGTCAGGCGCGAACCGGGAAACGGCGTCCTCTCCCTCCAGGCTGAAAACCCGCTGCACCCGGCCCAGCGCTTCGCCAGCGACGCGGCGGGCCTGACCCCCATAGGCAAGGTCGTCTGGGTTATCCAGGAAATCTGATCCGAGGCCGTGTTGCGCCCTTGCAGCAATACGATTCCAGCGTTCTCGATTGGTTACTGCCGCAAACAGCATGCCGGCGTATCCCACGCCTTGGCACAGTGGGATCGCCGGTTACATCGGTTGCACAAGACATGGAACAGGAACGCGGATTTGCCATCATCGAGCGGTTGCTCCAGGCGCTTAAAGCCCATGGAGCCCACGCTGCGGCCAAACGTCTGGCCTGGGCGCAGCCGCTCGTGACCGAAGGTGACGCTGCGGCCTTGCGTTCCCTGGCGCTGCGCCATTGCCGGGAATACGCCCTGGATGCCGACTGGGTGTTGCTGGGCTGGGGACGGCCGGAGAACGCCGCTCCGTTGCCGGAACTGACGCCGGTCTTTGCCATGTCCAGCGTCAACCCGGACACGGGGCGCTGGCAACGCCGCGAGATCGAACGGATTGCCCTCTCGCCGGACCTTCTCGCGCCGGGCCGGTTCGTCAGCCGCATGGAAGAGCGCTGCCTCGAACCGCGTATCGTGCAAGGGGCCTATCTAGTCATCGACACCAAAGACGCGCACGTGCCCAGGGACCGGGAAAGCCCGTCGGCCTTTGCCGTGGACCTGCGCGGTGAAGGGCTCGTTGTCCGGCTGGCCCGCCACGAGCGCAGCGGCAGCCGGCTGGAGTGGTATGGCCTGACCTCGGACTGCCCGTCGTTTTTCACCCCGCCCAAAGACCAGGACAAGCGCTTGGTGGGCCGGGTGGTGTGGGTGGCCCAGCCCCTGTAAGGTTTGGACTATTCCCGGTCGTAGCGTCGCACGGACGGGTCGAAACAAAACTGGCATCCCGGCGGCAAAAACACCCGCACCAGGGCCAGACCAGCGGCAAAGCCGCCCACATGCGCCCAGAAGGCCACGGCCGCCGCCTGCCCCGCGCTGGCCGTTCCGGCCAGACCGGAAACGAGTTGCATCAGAAACCAGATTCCCAGAAAGACCACGGCCGGCAATTCCACGATCCAGGGAATGAAAATGATCGGAATAAGCGTCGTCACCCGGGCTTTGGGAAACAGGCGGAAATAGCCGCCCATGACCCCGGCAATGGCACCGGAGGCACCGATGACCGGCACCGGGGCGCTCCAGTTGAAAAGGACATGGACGCCCGCCGCGGCAACGCCGCAAATGAGATAGAACAGCACAAACCGCAGGGAGCCCAGGGCTTCTTCCACATTGTCGGCGAAAATCCACAGCACCCACATGTTGAGCAGATAGTGCAGCCAGCCGCCGTGCACAAACATATAGGTGACAAACGCGGCGTAACCGCCTTCGGGATAGCCCACGGCAGCGGCGTGGGCCGGATTGGTGAACCGGGCCGGCGCGACGCCGTAGATGTGCAGGAATTCAAAAAGGACGCGATCCGGCAACAGCTGCTCATACAGAAAAACCAGCGTGCACAGCCCGATCAGCGTCCAGGTGACCAGCGGCGGCCGGGTGCGCGGCACATTGTCGCGCAGGGGAATCACGGTGCCGGCTCCGGGTGCTTCACCGCTGCGGCATAGTCAGCGGCCACCAGCGCGGCAAAACGCTCCCGCATGTTGCGCTGTCGAAGCTGCGCCAAGGTGGCAAGGATGCTGCGCCCGCCGGCAGCCAAGGCGGCCAGATCGCTGTCGTTGTCCACCACGAACCGGCATTTGGCCATTTTCTTCTCCTGGTCCCACTGCCAGCCGTCCAGGCGGGCGACGATCTCCGGGGTCCAGCCGCGCCCCTCAATGAGACGGCGGGCCCGCACGGCGTCCGGGCAGCGTACCCCGACCACCATGTCCGCCATCTCGCCAACCGGCCAGCCCGATTCAAACAAGAGCGGCACTTCGGCAAAGACCGCCCTGTCCCCGGCATGGGCCGCCTGAAAACCAGCCAGTTCGCCCTTGACCAACGGATGGATCAGTTCACAGACTTCGCGGCGAACTTTCTCGCTTCCCGCCATTTTGTCCAGCAGCCACGCCTTGTCCACGGCACCGTCCTCACCAAGAGCCGCCTCGCCGTAGCGCCGCGAGAGCATATGCGCCCCGCCGCCGCCCGGCGCATAGAGCGCGGCCACGGCCGCATCGGCCGAAAAAGTCGCAAAACGGGCCGCCGCGAACTGGTCGAGCAGAGCCGATTTGCCGCTGCCCGGCATGCCGACCAGCCCCACCCGCTGGCAGCGCCGGCCCAGGATAAGCAGCAGCCGCCAGAAATCCCGGGGCGGCGGCAGGCAATAGCTTTGCTCCTCGCCGGTCTCGGAATGGGTAAAGACAAGCTTCCAGGCGTGCAGCATCTGCCGTGTGGCCAATCGGGCCACGGCTCCGACGCGCCGCGTCCACTCGGCGTGCTGGCGCGCGCCGTAGACCACATCACCCAGGATGGGATGGCCCATAGAGGCCATGTGCACCCGGATCTGGTGGGTGCGGCCGGTGGCGATGGCCACTTCCAGCAGGCTGGCCGAGCCGTCCGGGCTGGTCCAGACCGGTTTCCAGGTCGTGCTGGCCGGGCGGCCGCCCTTTTCCACCACGGCCATGCGGGTGGGATGCCGGGGATCGCGGCCGATGGGCAGATCGATGGTTCCGGCAGGCCGATCCGGGCGGCCGTGGACCAGGGCCAGATAGGTCTTGGACACGCGCCGGGCGGCGAAATCGGCTGACAGGGCCAGCCGGGCGGCTTCGGTCAGGGCCACGAGCATAAGCCCGCTCGTGTCCTTGTCCAGGCGGTGGACAATGCCGGGGCGGTGCCCGGCCATCTGGCGCATGTCCGGGAAGTGGTGCAGCAGCCGATTGACCAGGGTGCCCTCGGGAAACCCGGGCGCGGGGTGGACGGTCAGTCCCGGCGGTTTGTCCAGCACTAGCAGATGCGCGTCCCTGGCCACGATCCGAAGCTCGCCGGCCTCGGCCACGGCGTCGCTGGGCGTTTCGGGCAGGCTCAGGGTCAACGTCTCGCCCCCGCGCAGCTTCTGGCCCGGCTTGCGGCAGACAACGCCGTCGATGGTGGCCAGCCCGGCCTCGATGGCGGCCTGGACCTTGCCCCGGGACACGTCCTCGCCGGCCAGCCGGGCGCTCCAAAAGCCGTCCAGGCGCGCCAATGCGCCGCTTGCCGCCCCATCATACACAGCTGTCATGGCTGTCATAGTCTCGTGTTCGTTCATGGTCCCTCTATACTGTGTTGCATGGGCCAAATGCCGCCCCGGGTCAAGGCCGCAGCGACGGGAAACATTTGAAGACGCTGCGGGCTTGGGCTATGCTCAACATGCCCCAACCGACCCCAAGGAGCGCCCATGCAGGCCGCAATTTTTGAAAACGGAGCCGTGCACCTCGTCAGCAAACCCACGCCCACCCTTGGCCCGGGCGAGGTGCTGATCGAAGTCCGCATGGCCGGCATCTGCAACACCGACCTGGAACTGTTGCGCGGCTACATGGGGTTTGCCGGCATCCCGGGGCATGAGTTCGTCGGCCGGGTGGTGGCCGCCCCCAGCGCCCCGCAACTGCTGGGACGACGGGTCACGGCCGACATCAATATCGGCTGCGGCACCTGCCCGGTTTGTTTACAAGCCGATGCCCGCCACTGCCCCAACCGCACCACCCTGGGCATTGCCGGCAAGGACGGTGCCTTTGCCCAATTCGTGGCCATGCCGCTGCACACCATCCATCTGGTGCCCGACTGCATTTCCAACGCCCAGGCCGTGTTTCTGGAGCCGCTGGCCGCCGCCCTGGAGCCGAGCCAGCAACTGCATCTGACCGCCCGGCAGTCGGTGCTGGTGTTGGGCGACGGCAAGCTCGGTATTTTGACCGCTTGCGCCCTGCGCCGGCTCGTGCCGGACCTTGTCCTGGCCGGCAAACACGAGGACAAGCTGGCGGTGGCAGCGGCCCAGGGTGTGACCGTGCGCCAGGGGACCGATGCCGGCCATATCGCGGCCACGCTTGGCCGGGAATTCGGGCTGTTCGATGTGGTCATCGAGGCCACCGGCCGGCCCCAAGGGCTGGAGACCGCCCTGGAACTGGTGCGGCCCGAGGGCACGGTGGTTCTTAAAACCACCACCTTTGCCCCGACCACCCTGGCCATGGCCAAGGTGGTGGTGGACGAGATCACGCTGCTCGGTTCGCGCTGCGGCGATCTGCGGCTGGCCATCGCCTCTCTCAAAGACAAGCTGGTGGACGTGTTGCCGCTGGTGGAAGCCGCCTATCCTTTCGAGGCCTTTGCCGAAGCATTGGAGCATGCCGCCCGGCCCGGGGCCATGAAGGTGCTGGTGGACTTTCGCGCGTTATGAGAACGCTGTTATAGCGCCCGGCCACGCCAACAGGAGTCACTCTATGGACCGCCGAAATTTTCTCAAGACCGCCATGCTGGCCTCGGCCGGGGCCGGTCTGTTGCGAACACTTCCGGCCGAGGCGCGCGGCATTCCCGCTGCCGCATTTCCGGGCCTGCCGCGCGAGGTCTGCTATCCCGGCCCGCCGACCGGGGTCATCGTCACTTCGGTTTTCGATCTTTTCAAGGTCGGTCCCGGTCCCTCCAGCTCGCACACCCTGGCCCCGCTGCGTATTGCCAGCGACTTCCGAAATCTGTTGGAGACCCTGCCCCCGGAGACGCTGGCCGCCGCAGACCATATTGAAGCCCGGCTTTACGGCAGCCTTTCGGCCACAGGCAAGGGACACCGCACGGATCGGGCCATCCTGGCCGGCCTGCTCGGCCAGAAACCCGAAACCTGCGATCCCGCGATCATGGACGCCCTGGCCGACGAATCACGGACCCACACCGCCACAATCGGCGGCAAGCCTTTCATGATCGGCAAACACACCCTGGCCTGGGACAAGATCGAGCACGACTATCCTTTCAGCAACACCCTGGTCATGCAACTCGTAACCGCCCAGGGCACGGCGCTGGTTAGCCGCGAATATTATTCCACCGGCGGCGGCTTCTTCTCCTGGAAGGACCAGCCGGAACAAAAACGCGGCGAACCCATCCATCCTTATGGCAGTATGACGGCCTTTGCCGCTTTGGCCGAAAAGCGCGGCAAGTCCCTGCACGACATCATGCTGGAAAACGAGATGGCGATTATGGGCGTTGATACGGCCCGGGTCAACGCCCATCTCGACTTGGTCCTGGACACCATGCTGGACGGCGTCGATCTTGGCCTTCGCGAAGAGGGTGAGCTGCCTGCGCCTTTTGCATTTTTCCGCAAGGCCCGCCGCATCCACGAGCAGGCCAAGGCCATGCCGGACGGCGATTCCCTCATGCAGTACATCAGCAGCTATGCCCTGGCCGTTTCCGAGGGCAACGCCGCCGGACGCCTGGCCGTCACTGCTCCGACCCTGGGCTCGGCCGGCACCATGCCCGCCCTGGTCTATGTCCTCAAAAATCACGCCAAGCTCTCCCGCGAGGCCCTGCGCCAGGGATTGCTGGCCGGGGCACTGGTGGGATTTCTGTGTAAAAACAACGCCAGCGTGGCCGGGGCGGAAGTCGGCTGCCAGGGGGAAATCGGTGTGGCCGCGTCCATGGCCGCCGCCATGGCAGCCTATGCCTCGGGCGCGTCCCTAAAAACCACGGAAGTGGCGGCCACCATTGCCCTGGAGCACCACTTGGGCATGTCCTGCGACCCGGTGGGCGGCTTTGTGCTCATCCCCTGCATCGAGCGCAACGCTTTCGGGGCGCTCAAAGCCTACAACGCCTGGCTGATGGCCAAAAACGAGATCGTCTCCCAGCACTGGGAAGACCTCGACCGGGTCATCATGGCCATGCTGCAAACCGGCAAGGCCCTGCCGCCAGCCTTTCGGGAGATGGGGACGGCCGGTCTGGGCATGACCATGGTCAACTGCTGAGCGCCGGCAACGCCACACGGTAACGGCCGGGAGGGACACTGCCTTCCCGGCCGTATTGCGCAGGCACCCCGGCGGACAGGCAGCGGCCTCAAACGTCGAAGAGCGATTTGCGCGTCAGGGTCTCCACGCGGAGTTCGGCCAGCATGGCGGCAAACTGCTCCGGCGACAGCACGGTGACACCAAGGGCCTGCGCCTTGGCCAATTTGGAGCCAGGCTCGGCCCCGGCCACCAGATAGTCGAGCTTTTTGGACACCGCACTCACGACTTTGCCGCCGGCCCCTTCCACCAGGGCTTGGGCTTTGTCCCGGGACATATCCGGCAGGGCACCGGTGAACAGGAACCGCTTGCCGGTAAAGGGCGTTTGAGCCGCCGGGGCGTCGGGATTGACCGGCCTGGGGACGCTCACCGGCCACAATCCGATGACCTTGAAGCGCTCCAGCACCTGGCGGTTTGCCTCGTTGCCAAAAAATTCCCGTATGGCACCAGCCACTTCCGGGCCGATGTCGGGCAGGGCCGTCAGTTCTTCGACCGTGGCCGCGCCCAGGGCGTCGAGATCGCTGAAATGCTCGGCCAGGGTGCGGGCCGTGCGCGTGCCCACCTGCCGGATGCCAAGCGCGGCGATGAGCCGGGGCAGGGTGGCGGCATCCTTGGCCGCTGCCACGGCGGCCACGAGATTGGCGGCGGATTTCTCGGCCATGCGCTCCAGCGGCAGCACATCGGCCTCGGTCAGGCTGAAAAGGTCGGCCGGGGTCTTGACCAACCCCTGGTCAATGAGCGCCTGCACCCATTTGGCCCCCAGACCTTCGATGTCCAGGCCCGCCTTGGATACAAAATAGCTGATGCCCCGGCGCAGCATGGCCGGGCAGGCCAGATTGACGCAGCGCCAGGCCGCCTCGCCCTCGCCGCGCACGGCGGCAGAGCCGCATGACGGGCAGACGTGGGGAAAATCAAACGGCTGGGCATCGGCCGGGCGCTTGTCTTCAATCACGCGCACCACTTCCGGGATGACGTCCCCGGCCCGGCGCACCACCACGGTGTCGCCCAGGCGCAAATCCTTGGCCCGGATTTCGTCCTCGTTGTGCAGCGTAGCCCGGGCGACGGTCACCCCGGCCAGACTGACCGGAGCCAGGATGGCCACCGGGGTCAGTACGCCCGTGCGCCCCACCTGGATGTCGATGCGCTCCAGGGTGGTTTCCCCTTCGTGGGCCGGAAATTTAAGCGCAATGGCAAAGCGCGGAGCGCGGTCGGTAAACCCCAGGGCAACTTGAATGTCGAGATTATTGATCTTAGCAACTACGCCATCAATATCAAATTTAAGACCATAACGCTTACGCAACATATGTTCATAATACTTGTACACATCTTCAAAAGAAACAAGTTCTGAATGCTTGTCAACGTTAAATCCATATTTTCCTAAATATTCCATCATAGACTGATAAGTACTCCAAGCGTTACCTACGAGTCCCCACCGAACATCACCCACACCATACGGGAAAAAACTTAAATTACGGCTTGATGTAATATTTGGATCAAGTTGCCTGACAGATCCAGCCGCAGCATTCCTCGGATTCGCAAATATTTTACCACCACTTTCACGTTGTTTCGCATTTAACTTATAAAAGCCCTCAAAAGTTAAAACAGCTTCTCCACGAACTTCCAACATATCTGGAATTGTTACATTGTGACGTCTTGCATATACTCGCAAGTCTAATGGAACATGACGAATTTTTCGTACATTTTCTGTCACATCCTCACCCACGATTTTGTCGCCGCGCGTCAGCGCCCCGGCGTAGACCCCGTTTTCGTAGATGATTTCTAGGGCCAGCCCGTCAAACTTGGGATCCACCCAAAACATCGGAGTCTCGAAGGCTATTCCCTCGCCTTTAAGCTTGTTGGCCGCCCGAATCAGAAAATCGTTCCACTCTGCCTCGCTCATGGCGTTGTCCAGGCTATACATGCGCAGCCGATGCGGACGCGAGGCGAAACCTGCTTGCACGGCCCCGCCCACCCGGCGGGTAGGCGAATTGGGGTCGTCAAGCTCCGGGTGGGCCGCTTCCAGGGCTTTGAGTTCCCGATACAGGGCGTCGTAGGTCGCATCCGTTATTTCAGGATCGTCCAGGACGTAGTAGCGATGGTCGTAGTAGTGGATCTGGTCGCGCAGTGCGCGTAACCGCTCGGCTGGCGTCGTCTCGTTGGCCTGGCCCATCTCCCCCTCCCCCTGCCCCGCTGCTCACTGGCGGGTGAGCCAGAGAGCCTTTTTTCGGACATCCGTCAAGAGTAGCTGGTCTTGGAACCGGCGCAGGCGTCGCAGGTCGCCGGCGTCGAATTTGGCTTGCAGCTTGGTCAGATTGCCGTGGGCGTTGCCCCCGGCCAGCCGGTCGCGTCGGGCGTCGCCGCCGCTGCGCCGCTTGTGGCCAACGACCAGATGCCCCTGGTAGACGGCAGACTGGCCGGCCAGAAAAACCCGCATGTCGCGCTCCAGATCGTCAAATTGCGACGGGGAAAAACGAATGTCGAAATCCCCGCCCGAGGCCAGCGCGGCCGCCGAAAAGAGATGGCAGCAACCCGTGACGCTAAGGCACGGCCGGCAATACGCCCATTGCCCGAGATCCGGGGCTTGCAGTTGCAAATCCGTCACCGTGGCCGGCTCCCCCGGTCCGCCCGGGGCCAGATGAAACTCGGCCGCCTGGAGAACGCTTGGCCGTCCCGCATCCGTCACCCGGCAGCCGTAGGCACTTTGCCCAGGATAGGCAGCCACGGCCGCCCCCAGGCGCAAAGCCCAATCCGGCTCAAGCCGGATATCGTCGTCGAGATAGGCCACGAAATCCGCTGTCGCGGCCTCGGGCAAGGCCTTGAGCCAATTGCGGCCGGCCGGCGCGCCGACGTTGACCGGCGCGCGCAGGATCGAAAAGCGCTCGGCCCCAAACCGCTCCTGCCAGACCGATAAGACTTGGGGTGTAGCGTCGGTGGAGCCGTTGTCCAGGGCGAAAATCCGAAAACGGCCAAGGCGGCTGCGGTGCACGTCGTCCAGGGTGACGGCCAGATCGTCGGCTTTATTGAAGGTATACAAAAAGATCACCAGTTCGCCGGGCAACTCGGTCAATTGCGCTTCGACTCCGGTTTGCAGGTCGTAGAGGCGCAGCAAGGCATTGACGCACCACGGCCAGCGGCACAGGAAATCGTAAAAGGCTGTGATGCCGGCCAAGCGACCGCCCAGGCGCAGTGTCGCTTCCGCGGCCAGCCAGGCCAGTCCCGGGCTGGCGGGCGGCCCGGGCAGACGGGCACGCCAGCGCTCCAGCCGCTCACTGCCGGCCACCCCAGCGGCGGTCAGGGCCGCCAGTCCCTCGACCCGTGCGGCGAGATGGGCACCGTCAGCCGGCCAGGACGCGTCAAAGCGGTCTAAAAACGCCTCCCAGTCGCCGCTTTGCTCGGCAGCGGCCAGCGCCTGCCGCCACGTCGCCGTCCAGGGGGCGGCGGCAGCGAGGTGCAGGGCCGCAGCGTCTTCCCCCTGCCCGCCAGGGCCGGCCATGGCTAAGCAGGCCCGGGCCATGTCGGCGTTTAGCGGATCGAGGTCACAAGCCAACCGCGTCAATGCAAGCCCCAGCCCGGCCAGGGACGCCGTGGCCGGGTCGTCCCGCCGCCAGCCCCGCAACGCGCCAAGACCGGCCTGGGCCGCCTGATTGCGGCCCATAACGCCGGCCAGCAGCCGCTGTCCCAGTTCCACAGGCAGCCTATCGAACGACGGCGGCAGAAAAAAAGCAAACGGTCCCACGCGCGCCTCCTCCAGGCTACAGGCGGTCGGCCTCAACCGACCAGGCCTGCCAATCGGCAATGCGTTGGCGAAACTGCGGCCCCAACCGTTTGGCGAGATAGGCAGCTTCGGCCCGGGCGGCAACGTCCAGAAATCCCGGAACTGACCGGGCTGTCGTGTGGTGCCGGTGGTTGAGAACCACCTGATGATCCACCACCAGCTTCCACCCGGCCTCGTGCAACCGGGATGACAGGATCAGATCAACGCCGTAGCCGAAGGGATTGTCGGCATAATCCAGGCCCCCCAGGCTCTCCAGGGCCTCCAGGCGCAACAGCGGGGCCACGCCGTCCATGACCCGCACCAGCCGGTACTGGCCGCCGGGCCGGGCCACCATCTGCGGATGATACGGACTTTTGACAAAGGCCGGCGAGAACAGACCGACCGGCCCCAGCGTGGCCTCCAGCTTGGCCAGCCGGCCCAAAGCCCGGGACAGATGCGGCGGCCTGGAAACAAACGTCACGTCATTATTGAGAAACCATAGATGGGTGCGTCCCATGTCCCGGGCCGCCTGGGCGGCATAGGCCAGTGCCCCGGCCCAGTAGATATTGGTTTCCAGCCGCACCCAGGCGTCGGGATAGGGCTGGGGCGCGGCGTTGTCCAGAATGAGAACGTCCCTGTCCGGGTCGGACGCCTGCAACTGTTCCTGCAACCGCCGGGTCGTTGCCGGGTCGCCGTAATGCAAGATGACGACAGCCGCTGCAATGGCCGGCGGCGTGGTCACAAAATCGCCCGCAGGCCATCCAGACTATCGCTGCTGCCGACCAGGATCATGGTGTCCCCGGTTTCCAGCACGGCCTGGGGCTGGGGATTAAAGATCATCTCGCCGGAAGCCTTCTTGATGGCAATGATGATGAGATTAAAGCGCGGCCGGATCTGGGATTCGATGAGGTTCTTGCCGGCGATTTCGGAGTTTGCGGTCACCTGCAACTCTTCCATTTGCAGATCGATGGCCCCGCTGCGACCGGCCAGTTCCAGAAAGCTCGTGACCGTCGGACGCAACACCGATTGGGCCATGCGCACGCCGCCGTACAGGTGCGGCACCAGCACCTGATCCGCCCCGGCCCGTTGCAGACGCTGGGTATGGCTCTGGGCGTCGGCCCGGGCCACGATGCGGATTTTCGGATTGAGCTGGCGGGCCGTCAGCGTCACATAGACGTTGGCCGCTTCCTGGGTCAGCGCAGCCACCAGCGTCCTGGCCCGCTCCAGACCGGCGGCGAGCAGCACCTCGTCGGCCGTGGCATCGCCGGCCACGTAGGGCACACCGTGCTCTTCCAGCAGGCGGATCACCTCGGGGTTGCTCTCCACGATGACGCAGGGCACGTTTTCAGCCAGAATCTCGCTGGCCACGATGGAGCCAATGCGGCCGTAGCCGCAAATTATGACGTGGCCGCTCAGCCCATCGATGATTTTCTGCATCCGCCGTCTCCCGATATAGTGTTGCAACCGGCCTTCCACCAGCACCTGGGTGAAAGCGCCAACCAGATAGGCAAACGACCCAACCCCGGACACGATGAGCAGCATGGTCAGGATGCGGCCGTTTCGGGACAAGGGATAGACTTCCTGGAAGCCCACCGTGGAGAGGGTGATGACGACCTGATACAGGCTGTCGAAAAAGCTCCAGCCCTCCACCTGCATATAGCCGATCAAGCCGCAGACAAAAACCGAAGCCAGGGCCAGAAAACCGCCAACCAGCGGCATCCAGGAGCCCAGGCGATGGGTGATCCGGGCCGTTTGGCTGCGCAGGCGCAGGGAACGATGCACCATATCAGCCCATCTCCAACAGACGCTGGCGCAAGCGCGCCACCTGGTCGCGAACCTGGGCCGCTTTCTCAAATTCCAGGGCCTTGGCCGCCTCGCGCATATCCCGCTCCAGCATCCTGATTTTCTTTTCCAGACCCTTTTTGGACAGGCCGCCGTAGGCTTCGGCCTCTTCCTGCACCATGCTCCCGGCGCTCGGACTGCCGCCGCCCAGATTGTAGCCGCCACCGCCAACGCTTAAGGACGCGTAGGATGTCCCGGAAGAACCGCCCTGGCCGTACAGGCTGTCGAGAACGCTGTCCATGGTCTTCACGATGGAGCGCGGCACGACGCCGGTTTCCAGGTTGGACGCTTCCTGTTTTTCCCGCCGCCGGGCGGTCTCGTCCATGGCCAAGCGCATGGAATTGGTGATCTTGTCGGCGTAGAGGATGACCCGCCCGGCAACGTTGCGGGACGCCCGGCCAAAGGTCTGAATCAGCGAACGGACCGAACGCAGGAAGCCTTCCTTGTCCGCGTCCAGGATGGCCACCAGGGACACTTCCGGGATATCGAGCCCTTCGCGCAACAGGTTGATGCCGACCAGCACGGCGAACTCGCCCTGGCGCAGGGCCTTAATAATGGCCACGCGCTCCAGGGTGTCGATGTCGGAGTGCAGATAGCGGGCGGTGACGCCCATAGAGTTAAAGTATTCGTTTAACTCTTCGGCCATGCGTTTGGTCAAGGTGGTCACCAGCACCCGCTCGCCGGCCTCCATACGCACCCGGCATTCGGCCATGAGATCGTCCATCTGCCCCGTGGTGGGCCGCACTTCAACGATGGGATCGAGCAGGCCCGTGGGCCGGATGATCTGCTCCACCACCACGCCCTCGCTGCGGTTGATCTCCCAGTCGCCGGGCGTGGCCGAGACATAGACGGCCTGGCCGATGCGGCCGAGAAATTCTTCGAAATTAAGCGGCCGGTTGTCCAGCGCCGAGGGCAGGCGGAAGCCGTAATCCACCAGCGTCTGCTTGCGCGACCGGTCGCCAGCGTACATGGCCCCGGTCTGGGACACGGTGATGTGGGATTCGTCCACAAAGAGGATAAAATCCTTGGGAAAGTAATCAAGCAGCGTGTACGGCGGATCACCGGCCTGCCGGCCGTCGAGGTGGCGGGAATAGTTCTCGATGCCGTTGCAGTAGCCAAGCTCCTCAATCATCTCAAGGTCTTGCAGCGTTCGCATCTCCAGACGCTGGGCCGAGAGCAGATCATTTGCCGCCCGCAGTTCCGTCAGGCGTAGGCGCAGTTCCTCGCGGATATCGGACACGGCGCGGTTGAGGTTGTCGCGGTCCGAGACATAGTGGCTGGCCGGAAAAATGATGGCCTTTTCCATGGTGCCCAACACTTCGCCGGTGAGCGGATCGGTCTCCAGGATGGCTTCCAACTCATCGCCGAAAAATTCCAGCCGCAGCGCCCGATCCCGGGCATAGGCCGGGATCAGCTCCACAACGTCGCCGCGCACCCGAAAAACGCCCCGGTGGAAATCGTAGTCGTTGCGCTCGTACTGGATTTCCACCAGCCGCCCAAGCACCTTTTCCATGCCGGTCGTTTCGCCAACCGTCAGCGTCAGCACCATGCGCTCGTAGTAATCCCGCGACCCCAGGCCATAGATGCAGGACACCGAGGCCACGATGAGCACGTCTTTGCGGGTCAAGAGCGAATGAGTGGCGGCATGGCGCAGCTTGTCGATGTCGTCGTTGATGGAAGAGTCTTTCTCAATATAGGTGTCGGTGCGCGGCAGATAGGCTTCGGGCTGGTAGTAGTCGTAATAGCTGACAAAATATTCCACGGCATTGTGGGGGAAAAGCCCCTTGAATTCGCTGTAGAGCTGGGCGGCCAGGGTCTTATTCGGGGCCATGATCAGGGCCGGGCGGTTGAGCCGGGCCACAACTTGCGCCATGGTAAAAGTTTTGCCCGTGCCCGTGGCCCCGAGCAGCACTTGGCTGGGCACGCCCTGGGACAGGTTTTGCGCCAATTCGTCGATGGCCCGGGGCTGGTCGCCGCACGGGAGGTATTCGGATTCAAGCTGGAAATGCATGGTGTTTTCTTTTACAATCCTTGGCGACCCAATAAGAGCGAAAAAACCCCGTGGCGTCCGGGACGGCGGCCGCGCTGCCGGTCCGGGGACAGCCCATCCGAGTAAGGAGACGCCTCATGGAGATCGACGTCGTACCGGCAGATTTCAATCTGCGCGTGGACCGGGCCTGGACCGTGTCCATGGTTATCAAAAGCTTCAAAGGCCGCAAGGACGTCAACGTCCATCTGTTCCGCCCCGAATGGGCCCCGGAAGAGGCCGAAATCTATGACTGGGACGTGCTGGTCGGCGACCCCGTCGAGCCGGATCTGCCGGTGAGCTACGAGAGCAGCCGCCGCATCCTGCTGGAGGCCTTCACCGAGGAGGAGCGCGACGCCCTCATTGAGTATATCAAGACCCGCTACCAGGACAAGGTGTCGGAAGTGCATGCCTGTGCGCTCAATATCCCGGTACCGCTCGGTTTGACCGCTCTTTCCGAGCTGGCCGAGGGCAAGGATATCGGATTTATCCATTTCAACAAGATTCCCAATTACACCCTGCCCTTCCCGGTGCGCGGCTACTACGATCTGAGCCAGCACAAACCCATCATCGAGGGCCTGGATTAGTTTTTTCAGGCCGTCCTTTCTGTCGTAACCGGGGCTGCTGCTGCAGCGGCCCCTTTTGGGAGTTGTGCATGCAAAGTGTGTGTGTTTTTTGCGGTTCTTCGTCCGGGACCGATCCGGCCTATGTCGATGCAGCCACGGCGCTTGGGCAGTTGCTGGCGGCCCAGGGCCTGACCCTGGTCTATGGCGGGGCCTGCGTCGGGCTTATGGGTGCCGTGGCCGACGCGGTGCTTGCCGCCGGCGGCAAGGCCATTGGCGTTTTACCGGATTTTTTGCGCCGCAAAGAACTGGCCCATCCTCGGCTGACCGAGCTGCATGTGGTCTCGTCGATGCACGAACGCAAGGCGCGCATGGCCGAGCTGTCCGACGGCTTCATCGCCATGCCCGGCGGCATGGGCACCTTGGATGAATTCTGCGAAATCATCACCTGGGCCCAGCTTGGGCTGCACGAGAAGCCTTGCGGCCTGCTCAACGTCCAGGAATACTACACCCCGCTGCTCCAGTTCGTGGACCGCATGGCTGACGAAGGATTTTTGAAGGAAAAGCAGAAGGGGCTGGTGCTGTCGTCAGACACGCCCGAGGGCTTGCTGGCAGCAATGCGGGCCTTTGAGCCGATCCGGGTGCAAAAGTGGGTGGACAGTCGGGACAAAGCGTAAAGTGTAAGGCGTCCGGTTGGCCCTGCGTTGCTGGCTTTTTAAGACGCTCGCCAAGGACTGGGATAGCATGACCAACGATCCGCAACACCAGCAGCCGCCGCAGCAGCGCCGCTCCACCCAAAATGATTTTACCGGCCTGGCTGCGTACGCCAGCCCGGAGGAAGAGTTGCGTTATTTCAAGGAAGAGTACGTGCGGTTGAAGGCGATTATTGCGTTGCAGAAGCAAAAGATACGAAAGTTGGTGGGGGAGAAGCGGGGGTAGCGGGGATATGAATATTTTTCACTGTCTGTAACAGTGGAGTGATAATTAATGTCCTTGCCCGGTGTAACGGGGACACTGTAGGAAATCTGCGCGAATAACGCCTAGATGCAGGGCTACGAGGGTAGTACCACATCTATCCTACTTCCAGGTTCATGGGACGCATGACCGGCGAAGGAGTTCTCAAGCAAAAGTAGAAGGGGTTGGTACTGGTGGCGAAAACGCCCGAAGATTTGCTTGCTTTCAGCCATAAAGGGCTTCGAGCAAATTCGGGCATAAAAAATTTATTTACAAATATATCTTGATATTTTTTCACGATAGTGTACTCTATATAAAAAAATGAGAGGCACGTCATGAACATGGCCGTTTTAGACATTATTATTATCATATGCACATCATTCATTGCCTTTGCATACAAGAAAAACGTAATATCAGATATGCTATCTACCGTGATCAGCCATGAATACGTAGATGCGTTTCTTACCGCCACCCTTTTCGTGATAGTCTTTCGAGCAATTATATACTTATATGATAATTGCTTGTTCAAATTTTTCCACAAAGATCGCTGGATCGGGGGCGATTGGGTTTATTTTCTACGAAACGAAGACGAATCCATCGAATTGTATGGAGTTTTCAATGTAAAACAAGGTATTAGTGGTGTTTCTATTACCAATGGCAAAGTATGGTACTGTTGCGATAGCCCAACTGAGGCCACCTCTCGAGGGGTATGGGATTCTGTCATAGCTGATATTTCAAATAATGACTTCAATTTTGTTTTTAGCCACCGCACTCTTAATAAAATCAAAGATGGTGTTAGAGGCGTCATCAAGGACAATGATAATATCCTTGGATTTGCTGAATTAAAAATTTCTCGAACAAAATCATCTGTAGACATGTCAGGGCCATACTATGACTTACGAGAGATGGCTGGCAGCAAGGGTGTTATCTGGGCAAAACATGTTAATACCAAGAACGACGAGGACAAACTCAAACTTGCCTTAGAATACGCTAACGCTATGAAGGAGTAATCATCTTGACGTTAGACACCTCCCCGAAAAAGGGGGTAGGCAAGTAACCATTAGGAATTATTCAGAACATCATCGACTTTCATGGCGATACACTTCAAGAAGCCCAAGCCGCTTTCATTGAGGCCGTTGACGACTACCTCGACCTCTGCGCCAAGACCAACATTACACCAGCCCTCCCCTAATTCGCGGCTGGCTCCGCCGCATCCAACTCCCACGCCCCCACTTCCCCCTCTTCCTCCCGCGCCACTTCCAGCCTTTTCAAAAACTCGTTGCGCGTCACCTCCACCGCCCCGAAGCGGCACAGATGCCCGGTGGTCTGCTGGCAGTCGATGAAGTGGAAACCCTGCGCATCCAGATGCCGCGCCAGGGTCACAAACGCCACTTTCGAGGCGTCCGTGACCCTATGAAACATCGATTCGCCAAAAAACGCCTTGCCAATGGCCACGCCATACGCGCCGCCCACAAGCTTGCCGTCCTGCCAGGCTTCAACACTGTGGGCATAGCCGGCCACATGCAACCGTTCGTACGCCTCGGCCATCTCCGGCACGATCCAGGTGCCATTGTCCGAGGCGCGCTGCATACCGGCACAACCGGCAATGACGCCGCCAAAATCCGCGTCCAGCGTCACCCGAAATTTGCCCGAACGCAAGGTGCGCTCCAAACGCCGCGACACCCGCACATGTCCGGGAATAAGAATGGGGCGAGGGTCCGGCGACCACCAGAGAATAGGACTCTCGGCATCATACCACGGGAAAATACCCCGGCGATAGGCCGCCAGCAGCCGCTCCAGACTCAAATCGCCGCCAACGGCCAGCAAGCCCCCAGGCTCGGCCAAATGGGGACTCGGGAACACCGGTTCGTCAATAAGGGCAAAAACAGGCATGCCTCTCCATAAGCCGCCACCCGCCCCGGGGCAAGGCCGGCAGTGAGCGCGAAACAGTCTCAGACGGCCGGCAAAACAGAAGGCCACCTGGACAATCGGCCTGTTCCCGCCGACCGTCCAGATGGCCCATCAGTATCGTGGCACCTGACTGCGGACGACTGACGCCCGGCTCGTCTTGCGTTCAGGAATTGCCGTTGGGGTTTGCCCCGAAGCAACACCCTTACTAACTCACCCAGGCCGCAAGATCCTTTTTCGACGGCATTCCGCCAGCAGCCTTGACCACGCCGTCGATGACCAGCCCGGGGGTCGTGAAAACACCCAGCATGGCGATCTGCTGCAAATCCGTCACCTTCTCCACAACGGCGTCAACGCCCTTTTCAGCCACAACTTCCTTGACCAGCTTTTCCAGCTCGTTGCACTTGGCGCAGCCCGTGCCGAGCACCTGAATCAACATATCGCTCGCTCCTCCCGGCCGCTATTTCTTGCAGCCGCAATCGATTTTCCCGGCTATGATATCAGCCACATCGCCCAGGACGTCATGGGTCCAGCAGTCGTCGGCTCCGGCCGCCTCGCGCATGACCAGGGCCAAGATGTAGGCCAACTCTTGCAACGTCGCCCCGGCATCCAGGGCACCCTTAAAATGCTTGAGTACGCACGGCTTGGACCGGGCCTTCACCGACACGGCAAAGCAAATGTACTGGTAGGTCTTTTCATCGATAAGACGTTTCTCGGCGTACAGCGCGTCCATCTCATCCAGCTTCGTCGCAAATTCCGGGAACAATTGGGCTAAAAATCGCATTGAAGCCTCCTTGCATACTCGCGTTGAAGAGGAGCCCGCACAGGCAGGATGCCAGGACCGACATTGCCGCGCCCGTGTCGCGCGGCCAAAATATTTGCTATTTGGTCAAAAAGGAAAATATACGGGATCAGTTCCTTTGGCAAGGGGGGACGCAGACATCGAGCCTGGTGGGCCCGTAGGCACCGAGGAAGGTGGCACTCTGTTGACCGCCAGAACACACAGGAAAGCCGGCGGTCTGGGAATCCCCCGGCCGCCGGCAACAGAAATTGATTCGAGGGCTTCCCTTGCCTCCCAGGTGGGATTCCAAAGGGCTCAGCCCTTTGGCCGCCGGAGGCCTCTTCCGCCTTTCCTCTTCTCTCACGCCTTACAGGCGAATCCACTTGCGGCGCAGGGCGTTATCCAGGATGACCCCGACCACGAAGGCCACGCCCATGTGCCACATGGCAAAGCCGGCCACCACGATCATGGTGTAGAATTCCTCGCGCTTGTTGCCGATGTCGCGCACGGTGACGGCCAGTTCGGCCCCGGCCAGGAACAGGATGACGCCGAGGATGGCCGAGGGAAACATCTTGAATATGACGGCCACGGACTGGCTGAAAAAGAGTGCGATAATAATGACGATGGTCCCAAGGATCACCAAGGAACCGCCGGTGCGCGCTCCGAAGCGCACATGCCCGGCCATGCCGCCGGCCCCGTGGCACATGGGCACGCCGCCAAAGAGCGGCGAAATCAGATTCATGATGCCTTGACTGATGCACATGGTGCGTTCGGTGACGGGCCGATCCGGGAAGAGTTCGTTATTTTCCGCCGCAATGGCCACCACGGCGTTGCCAAGGGTCAGCGGAATCTGGGGCAGGGTGAAAAGCAGCGTGCCGGTGACGATGTCGTCCCAGCGAACCTGATGCAGCCCGAATTCCGGCAGGCGAAACCCGATGCTGACCTGGGTCAGTTCGGTCCACAGGGCCGGGTTGGCAATCAATGCGGCCACGACGCCAATGAGCAGCAGCACGAACATGGCCGGGATCTTGGGTCGCGACAGCAGCACAAAGGTGACGGTGAGGGCGAATCCGGCCAACACGGGCGAGCCGACCATACGGTGGATGCCCTCCACCACAAACGTCATGCCAAGGCCGAGCATGATGCCACGCACCACCGGCTTGGTGGCCAGCTTGGCCACGTGGTCGATGGTGCCGGTCAGACCGATGATCAGCCAGAACAGCCCGGTGGTCAGACCCGAACCGAACAGGGCGGCAGGCGAGATGCCGCCGGCCACGGCTGCCGCGCCGATGGCCTTCATGGGCTGGATGGGCAGCGGCGTCTTGTAGAACAGTCCGGCAGCGATTTTGCAGGTGCCAAACATGAACAAAAGCCCGAGTGGATCGATGCCGAGAATGGTGATGTAGGCCACGACAAAGGGAATGAGTGTGCCGATGTCGCCAAAGGCACCGGCCCATTCCATATGGTCGTAGCGGTTGCGGGTCTTTTCGCCGGGAAGGTGGTCGGCATCCGGGGACAACGCGTGGGTTTCGTTTGCGCCGTCTTGCATGACTCTACTGCCTTGTTGCACGGTTGCGGACCGCCTGCTGCGACCGGGCGGCCGACACGATACGTCCAAACCTGTGACACGAATTTTATAAAACCCGTGTCACCAAGGCAAGAAAAAAAACGGCCGCCCGTCAGGAAATCTGTCGGCCGGTCTGTTTGCGCAAGTCCTCAAGATACAAAAATTGTTCTTCGAGCTGTTGGTCGAAAAAACGGCCGACGCAGGCCAAAAACGACGAGACGCAGCGCATGCGCAAGGAATAATAGACACTGGTGCCCCGGCGCTCATCCGTAACGATGCCGGCTTCTTTGAGCACACTTAAATGCTTGGAAATAGTGGAAATATCTGAGCCAACCAGTTCGCGCAACTCGCACACGCACTGCTCCCCCTGGCCAAGGGCTTCGACCATGAGCAGGCGGCTGGGGTGTCCCAGGGCTTTAAAGACTTTGGCCCGTTGGGCCAGCTCGGCAGACACGGGTGGCATGGCGCTCCAACAGCACGCCGCTGTGGCAGCGACGGGCACAACGCAAAAGTGGGACCAGGGGAGAACCACATTCCGTTTCCCGGTCCGGAAAATGGAAGCCCAGGCAATGGGAGCAAAGAAAAAGAGCAATGCTGGCGGAAGCGTATAGGAGTCGAACCTACCTGTGACCTCTCGACCACACACCGGATTTGAAGTCCGGGCGCCACACCGGTGACGAAACGCTTCCGCATGCAAAAAAGCCTTCTATCTGTTTTCCGGCCTCTTTTCAATCAATACCAGCAGCAGGGCCGCAAGTCCGTTGGAAACAGCCGGGGTATTGACTTCCGGGCAAGCCATGACAAACTCATGACAAAGACCGTCCCTGGGCCGAGTGGCCCCGCACCCCTTTCCTGCGAGATGTCATGGTTGTCCGGTGGCTGTTGTGCCTGCTCCTTTTCCTGCTGGCGGTGCCTGGGCCTGCCCGAGCCGATAAGATTCGCAAAAACGTTCTTTATTTCAACGCCTACCAAAACGGATACCAGTGGTCCGACGATATCCTGACCGGACTGCGCGAAGCCTTTGCCGCCTCGGATTTCAACGTGGATTTGCAAATCGAGTACATGGACTCGAAAAAATACGCCGACCCGGTGTTGCGCGGCATGCTCCACGATTTTTACAAGCTCAAATACCGCAACACCCATTTCGAGGTCATCTTAGCCTCGGACAACTACGCCTTTGACTTCCTACGCCAATACCAAAAAGAACTGTTCCCGGACACGCCGGTGGTCTTTTGCGGGGTCAACGACTTTCACGCCGACTGGCTGACCGGCCATCCCAATTTTACCGGTGTGCTGGAAAACCCCGACATCCGCACCACGCTGGAACTGGCCCTGCGCTTCCACCCCGACCGCAACCGGCTGGTCATCTTCGGTGACGCCTCGGTCACGGGCGTGGCCATCGGCAACCAGTTGCGGGCCGTGGAAGGCGATTTCGCCGGCCGGCTGCGTTTTGAATACGAAGACAACCTGACCCTGGCCGGCATCCTCGACCGGGTGCATACCTTGGGCAACGACGCCATGATCTTTCTCATTCCCTTTTACAAAGACACCACCAAGGACGTCTATTCCGTCAACGAAGTGCTGGCAGCCATCCGGGCCAATTCCGACGTGCCCATCTACAGCGCCTGGCAGTTCATGCTCGGCCACGGTATTGTCGGCGGCCGCCTGCACAGCGGCATTGAAGAAGGCCGCATCGCCGCCACCATGGCCGACAAGCTCCTTGCCGGCACGCCCATAGCCGATCTGCCCATCGTAACCCAGACCAACGACATCTATATCTTTGACTTCCGGGAAATGCTGCGCCTGGGCATCACCACCGACAAACTCCCCACAGGCTTTTCCCTCATAAATGAGCCGTATCCCTTTTATCAGATCAATATTGCGGTTTTTTGGACCATCATCATCAGTGTCCTTATCCTGTGCTACGTCATGGTCCTGCTTGTGACCAACATCTTGCGGCGACGTTCGGTTGAGGAAAAAATCAAAGATCAGGTGACGTTTCTGGAAACCCTGGTCAACACCATCCCCATCCCCATCTATTATAAAGATGAAACCGGCCGGTATCGGGGCTGCAACCCGGCCTTTCGGTCCTGGTGCGGCACAACCGACGAGGCTCTACCGTACATGGACGGTGTCGCCGTGCCATGTCTGGACGCAGCCCCCGCGCGCAACGCGGCCAACACCGCCGTGCCGAGCCGGGACTGCGCCAGCGTGATTGACTCGCCGCTTTCCCGCCACCTCGACGCCGAGGATGCCGGCCTGCTGCGCGAACCGGGCGTGCGCCGGGGTGAAACCGACATCCAGGCCGCGGATGGCACGCCTCATTCCGTCATCCTGCACCGGGCCGTCTATGAAAGCGCCAAGGGGCAGATCGCCGGCTTGGTGGGCGTTTTATACGACGTGTCCGAACTCAAGCGGGCCACGGAAAAGCTGCGCCAAGCCGAAGAGAAATATCGCGGCATCTTTGAAAATTCCGCCCTGGGCATCTTCCGCATGGCCCCGGACGGGCAGGCGGTTGACGTCAACCCGGCCATGCTGGCCATGCTCGGGGTCGATGACCTGGACACACTGCTGCGCCGACGCGGCGATATGATCGATGTGCTCTTTTCCGGCCGCGACCGCTTCGCCGCCCTGCTCGAATCGCCTGTGGACGAACTGGCCACCATCAAATTCGAAACCCGGTTCGTGCGGCCCGACGCCAGACCGGTCACGGCCAACATCAACATGCGTCTGGTCGCCGACCGCGCCGGCTATCTGGCCTATGTCGAAGGCGTGGTGGAGGACGTGACCATGCGCCATGAGGCCGAGCGGGCCTTGCGCGAGTCCCAGGAGATGCTGCGTCTGGTCCTGGACAATATCCCCCAACTCGTTTCCTGGAAGGACAAGGCTTTGCGCTATCTGGGGGCCAACCGGGCCTTCACCGACTTTTTCGGCTTCACCGATCTCAGCGACCTCATGGGCCGCGACGACGCCGCCCTGCCGCTTCGCGCCGAGGACGTGGACGCCGTACGGGCCACCGACATCGACGTCATGCGCTACAACCGGCCGGTGGCCGGCGAACTGGCCGCCCGCAACGTCCGGGGAGCCGACGTGCTGCTGGAGATCAAAAAGGTGCCGCTCCACGACGACAAGGGGGCGGTGGTGGGGGTCTTGTCCACGGCCGACGACGTGACCCAGAAGGTGAGCCTGGAGCGCCAACTCCTGCAATCCCAAAAGATGGAGGCCATCGGCACCCTGGCCGGCGGCATCGCCCACGACTTCAACAACATCCTGACCTCGATTATCAATTCCGCAGAACTGGCGCTTATGGATCTGCCCCCGGACGACGCCATGGAGGATGATCTGCGCCGGGTGCTCAAGGCCGGCGAACGCGGCAGCCGTCTGGTCAAGCAGATTCTGTCGTTTACCCGCCCTTCCCAGGCCGGGTTTGCGCCCATAAACGTGGCCGACGTCATGAGCGAGGTGGCGGGCCTGCTCAAGGCCTCCATCCCGCGCCACATCAAAATCGTTGAGGATCTGCCCGCCGCTGCGGTGACCTGCCGGGCCGACCCCACCCAGTTGCACCAGATCGTTATGAACCTGTGCACCAACGCCTTCCAGGCCATGCGCGAAGACGGCGGCGTGCTGACCCTGTCGCTGAGCGAAGACGCCCTGGACGAGAGCCAGGCCGGTCAGGTCGGGACCAGGGCCGGCCGCTATGCCCGCCTGTCCGTGGTGGACACCGGCCCAGGCATAGCCGGCGACATTTTAGATAAGATTTTCGATCCGTTTTTTTCCACCAAGGAAAAAGGCGAAGGCACAGGCCTGGGGTTGGCTGTGGTGCGCGGTATCGTTAAAAGCCACCGGGGTGGCATCCGGGTGACGAGCCTACCCGGCGAGCGCACCGGTTTTGACATCTATCTGCCCTTGCTCGCCGCTGGCGATGCCCCGGTGGTCCTGCCGAGGCCCGCGCCCAACCGGGGCCGCGACCGCATCCTTTTTGTCGAGGACGACGAGGATCAACTGCTCACCATCCCCCGGGTGCTGGCCCAGCTCGGCCACGAGGTCACGGCCCGGGGCAGTCCCCTGGAGGCGCTGGCCGTTTTGGCCGCTGCCCCGGCCGCCTTTGATGTGCTCATCACCGATTTCGACATGCCCGAGGTCAACGGTCTGGAACTGGCCCGGCGGGCGGCGAAAATTGCCCCGGCGCTGCCTGTTGTCCTCGTTTCCGGCCGCCTGGGCGACATCGAGGACATAAAGCTCGCCGGCAACATCCAAAAAGTGGTGCTCAAGCCCTACAACCAGGCGATCATCTCGGCGGCCATCCGCGAGGTGCTTGACGCCAAAAAGCAAACGACGGCCCCATGAAATCCGTGTGCATCATCGACGACGACCCCGAAGTCCGCGACACCATCGCCAGCCTCACCCGCAAAATGCGCCTGACCAGCGAGTCTGCCGGTGCTCTGGAGGCCGGCATGGAACTGCTGGCCCGGGAGCGCTTCGACGTGGTCTTTCTGGACGTGCGCCTGCCCGACGGCAACGGCCTGGCCGCCCTGCCCGCCATCAAACGCCTGCCCGACGCCCCGGAGGTCATCATCCTCACCGGCATCGGCGACCCGGACGGTGCGGAACTGGCCATCCAGGAGGGGGTGTGGGACTATCTGGTCAAGCCTTCGCCGATAAAACAGATCATGCTCACCTTGCAGCGGGCACTCAAATACCGCGAGGAGCGGCGCAGCGACCACAGCCCGGTCTCCCTCATGCTGACCGGCTGTGTGACGGCCAGCCCCCGCATGCAGCCCTGCCTCAATCAGGTGGCCCATGCCGCCGGCTCGAGCGCTGCCGTGCTCGTCACTGGCGAGACCGGTGCCGGCAAGGAACTCTTCGCCCGACTGATTCACGCCAACAGCGCCCGGGCGAAAAAGGCCTTTGTCACCGTGGACTGCGCCTCGCTGACCGAGTCGCTGGTGGAGAGCACGCTTTTTGGCCACAAAAAAGGGGCGTTTACCGGAGCCGACGCCGACCGGGTGGGGTTGGCCCAACTCGCCGACGGGGGGACGCTGTTTCTCGACGAAGTGGGCGAGATGCCGACCTCGCTGCAAAAAACCTTTTTGCGCGTGCTCCACGAAAAGACCTTCCGGCCAGTGGGCGGGGTCAGCGAAATCCACAGCGATTTCCGGCTCATTGCCGCCACCAACCGCGATCTGGCCGCCATGGTCGCGGTCGGCGAATTTCGACGCGATCTGTACTTTCGCTTAAAGACCATCGAAGTGCCCCTGCCGCCCCTGCGCTGTCGGGTGGAGGACATAAAACCCCTCACCCTGGCCTTTGCCGACGCCCTGGCCGCCGAATACGCCCTGCCGCCCAAAGGCTTTGACGCGGAATTTCTGGCCATGCTCGAAGCCTATGACTGGCCGGGCAACGTGCGCGAACTACGCAATGTGGTGGAACGCGCCTTTCTGGCTTCCGGCCGGGAGAAGACGCTTTACAGCATGCACCTGCCCCAGGACGTACGCATCAAGGTGACCAAATCGACCCTGGAGCGCGGTATGCAAACGTGCGAGCGCGAACTTCCGGCCGCGCCGGGACCGTTTGCAGCGGCCAATGCCCCCATCGGCCGGCGCACGCTCAAAGACTACAAGGAAACCATGGAGCGCCGCTATCTTGAGGGCCTTTTACGCGAGCACGGCCGGGATGTGGCAGCCATGATCGCCATTTCCGGCTTATCGCGCTCCCACTTCTACGCCCTGCTCAAGAAAAGCGGTCTGGCCATCCCGGAGTAGCTGTTTTGCTCCAGCGCCAGCCTGTGCTTGGGACTTTTTGCACAAAACCGTTTTCCCGCCTTTTTGCGTGCCAACGCGCCTCGTCTATGGCAAGAAACCTTGGGAAACCCCAGTTCTGGTCCTCTTGCGGCGGGAAACGGCCTACTGTCTGAAATTTCGGACAAGACCACTGTGTCCGAAAAATCGGACAGGGCTTTTGCCCTGAAGCGCTTTACGAAGCCATAGATTCCAGGGTATTAGCTTTGACCCTGCATCCGAAAAACCGGATGCCCCGATCCTTCCTGGACCCAAACCGGTTTCTTCCTAGCGGTAATTCACCGGATTTATTGTATTAACCGTTGCTGGCACACGGTTTGCCTAAGAGAGAGCGTCGACACGGCCTTTCTCTCATCGGTCGAACGACAACCTTTTAAGGAGATTGCAGCATGGCCAAGAAGATGAAAAGCATGGACGGCAACACCGCCACCACGCATGTCGCCTACGCGTTAAGTGATACGGCGGCCATTTATCCCATCACCCCCTCGTCCACCATGGGCGAAATTGCCGACGAGTGGGCGGCCAAAGGCCTTAAAAACATCTTCGGCCAGACCGTAACCATCCGTGAAATGCAGTCCGAGGCCGGCGCGGCTGGTGCTGTGCACGGTTCCCTGGCTGCCGGCGCGCTGACCACCACGTTCACCGCCTCCCAGGGCCTGCTGCTGATGATCCCCAACATGTTCAAGATCGCCGGCGAACTGCTGCCGGCCGTCTTTCATGTGACGGCCCGGGCCATCGCCACCCACGCCCTGTCGATCTTTGGCGACCATTCCGATGTCATGAGCGCCCGTTCCACCGGCTTTGCCTTCCTGGCCTCGGCCTCGGTGCAGGAGTGCATGGACCTGGCCCTGGTCACCCATCTGGCCGCCGTCGAATCGAGCGTGCCGTTTTTGCATTTCTTCGACGGTTTTCGCACCTCGCATGAAATCCAGAAAATCGAAGTCATCGATTACGAGGACATCAAAGCCCTGGTCAATCATGAGAAAATCGCCGCTTTCCGCGCCCGTTCCATGAACCCCGAGCATCCCGATCTGCGCGGCACCGCCCAGAACCCGGACATTTTCTTCCAGGGCCGCGAACGCTCCAACCCCTACTATCAGGTGTTGCCCGGCATCGTGTCGGCCATGATGGACAAGGTGGCTGTCGTCACCGGCCGCCCCTACAAGCTGTTTGACTATGTGGGCGCGCCCGACGCCGAACGCGTCATCATCTCCATGGGCTCCTCGTGCGAAACCATCGAGGAAGTGGTCAACTATCTGGTCGCCAAGGGCGAGAAAGTCGGTCTGGTCAAGGTCCGCCTGTTTCGGCCGTTTGCCCCGGACTATCTCTTCAAAGTCCTGCCGGCCTCGGCCAAGGTGGTCACGGTCCTGGATCGCTGCAAAGAGCCGGGCAGCCTCGGCGATCCGCTGTATGAAGACATCTGCGCCGCCTATGTCGAGCGCGGCGGCCCCATCCCCAAACTCATGACCGGTCGTTACGGTCTGGGTTCCAAGGAATTCCGTCCCGGCATGGTCCAGGCCATCTACGACAACATGGCCGCTGCCGCGCCCAAGCGCCACTTCGTGGTCGGCATCCTCGACGACGTTTCCGGCCAGTCCCTGCCCTCGGCCGGCGTGCTGCCGACGGTCCCCGAAGGCACGGTGCAGTGCAAGTTCTGGGGCTTTGGTTCCGACGGAACCGTTGGTGCCAACAAGTCCGCCATCAAGATCATTGGCGACAACACCGACCTCTACGCCCAGGGCTACTTTGCCTACGACTCCAAAAAGTCCGGCGGCATCACCGTTTCGCACTTGCGGTTCGGTAAAAAGCCCATCCAGTCCACGTATCTGGTTGACGCGGCCGACTACATCGCCTGCCACAAGCCCAGCTACGTCAATACCTACGAGATCCTGGAAGGCATCAAGGACGGCGGCACGTTCGTCCTCAACTCCGCCTGGAATACGGCCGAAGAGCTGGAAAAAAACCTGCCCGGCCATATGCTGCGCGCCATCGCCGACAAAAAGATCAAGGTCTATAACATCGACGCCGTGGCCATCGGGGCCAAGGTGGGCCTTGGCGCACGCATCAACATGATCATGCAGACGGCGTTTTTCAAGCTGGCCGGTGTGCTGCCCATTGAGGAAGCCATCAGCCTGCTCAAAGACTCCATCAAAAAGACCTACGGCAACAAGGGCGAGAAAATCGTTAAGATGAACATCGACGCCGTGGACATGGCCATGGAAGGCCTCGTCGCAATCGACGTGCCCGCCGCCTGGGCCAGCGCTGCCGATGCCCCGGCCGCCGCTGTCAACGAGCCGGAGTACTTTAACAAGGTCATTCGCCCCATCCTGGCCCAGAAGGGTGACGATGTGCCGGTGTCGGCCTTTGCCGAAAACGGTTCCTTCCCGACAGCCACCGCCCAGTACGAAAAGCGTGGCGTGGCCATAAACATCCCCCACTGGCTCAAAGAGAACTGCATCCAGTGCAACCAGTGCTCCTACGTGTGCCCCCACGCCACCATCCGCCCCTTCCTGGCCGATGCAGCCGAGATGGCCAAGGCTCCAGCCTCCTTTGACACCCTGCCGGCCGCCGGCAAGGAGCTCAAAGGTCTGGCCTACCGCATGCAGGTCTTCCCCATGGACTGCATGGGCTGCGGCTCCTGCGCCGATGTCTGTCCGGCCAAGCAGAAGGCGCTGGTCATGAAGCCGCTGGAGACCGAGTCGGTCGAACAGATCGCCAACCACGCCTTTGCCATGACCGTGGTCAACAAGGGCGGCCTCGTCAAACGCGAAAACCTCAAGGGCAGCCAGTTCTTCCAGCCCCTGCTGGAATTCTCGGGTGCCTGCGCCGGTTGCGGCGAAACGCCCTATGTCAAGCTCATCACCCAGCTCTTTGGCGAACGCATGATGGTGGCCAACGCCACGGGTTGCTCCTCCATTTGGGGCGGCTCGGCCCCAACGGCCCCCTATGCCGTCAACGCCGACGGCCACGGCCCGTCCTGGAACAACTCCTTGTTTGAAGACGCCGCCGAGTTCGGCTTCGGCTACTCCATGGCGCTGACCCAGCGTCGGGCCAAGCTGGCCGACAAGGTGACCGCCGCCCTGGCCGGCGACGTTGGCGACGCCCTGCGCGCCGCCCTGGCCGGCTGGCTGCAAAACAAAGACGACGCCGCCGGCTCGCGCCTCTACGGCGACCAGTTAAAAGCCCTGCTCGCCGCTGCCGATCCGGTCCAGGCCGATATCCTCACCGACGCCGACCTTTTCACCAAAAAATCCGTCTGGGTTTTTGGCGGCGACGGCTGGGCCTATGACATCGGCTTTGGCGGCCTCGACCATGTCATCGCCTCGGGCGAGGACGTCAACATCCTGGTCATGGACACCGAAGTGTATTCCAACACCGGCGGACAGGCCTCCAAGGCCACGCCGCTGGGCGCCATCGCCAAGTTCGCCTCGGCCGGCAAGGTCACGGGCAAAAAGGATCTGGCCCGCATGGCCATGACCTACGGCTACGTCTACGTGGCCTCGATCGCCATGGGTGCCGATAAGAACCAGACGCTCAAAGCCCTGCTCGAAGCCGAAGCCCACAAGGGACCGTCCATTGTGATCGCCTACGCCCCCTGCATCAACCAGGGCATCCGCAAAGGCATGGGCAAGTCCATGGAAGAGGCCAAGCTGGCCGTCGAAACCGGCTACTGGCCGCTGTTCCGCTTCAACCCCGACGCCAAGGCCGAAGGCAAGAACCCGCTGACCATCGACTCCAAGGCCCCGGCCGGCGACTTCCAGGCTTTCCTGTCCGGCGAAGTCCGCTACGCCGCACTCGAAAAGCTCGCTCCCGAGCATTCCAAGAAGTACCGCGCCACCATGGAAGCGGCCTACAAGGATCGCTACAAGCAGTTGCAGTACCTGGCCGCCATGCCGATCTTTGAGGAACAGGCCCCGTCCGCTGCCGCCAAGGGCCAGGAAGATCCGGCCTTTTGCGCAACCCCGGCCACGGCCGAACACGCCCGTCCCGACACCGGCGAAGCCTGCGACGAAGGTCGTTCGGGCAAATAACGAAGCCAAGCGAGTACAAAACGATGAGTAACCACCTGTCCCAGAAGTTCGAGGAAATCGTCGGCAAAGGCAACGTCCTGGCCAGCGAGGTGGACCGCCACAGCTATTCCTACGATGCGGCGGTCCTTCCCCCCAAACTCCCTGCCCTGGCCGTGCGACCGGAGACGCCCGAGGCTCTGGGACGGGTGGTTAAAACCTGCAATGAGCTCGGGTTGCCGCTGACTGTGCGCGGCTCGGGCACGAATTTAAGCGGCGGCACCATCCCCTCCGTGGGCGGCGTGGTGGCCTTGACCGGTGCTCTGAACAAGATCATCGAGATCAACGAAGCCGACATGTACGCCGTGGTCCAAACCGGCGTTATTACTGCCAAGTTCGCCACCGAAGTGGCCAAGCGCGGCCTTTTTTACCCGCCTGATCCGGGCAGCCAGGCCGTGTCTACGCTGGGCGGCAACGTGGCCGAAAACGCCGGGGGGCTTCGCGGCCTCAAATACGGCGTGACCAAAGACTACGTCATGGGCATGAGCTTTTATGACGTGGACGGCGAACTGGTCAAAACCGGCTCGCGCACGGTCAAGTGCGTCACCGGCATGAATCTGCACGGCCTTATGGTTGGTTCCGAAGGCACTTTGGGCGTTTTTAACGAGATCATTTTAAAACTCGTGCCGCCGCCCAAGGCCAGCAAGGCCATGATGGCCATCTTCGACGATCTGGGCAAAGCCTCCGAAACCGTGGCTGCCATCATCGCTGCCAAGATCGTCCCGGCAACGCTTGAATACATGGACGACTTCACCATCCGCACCGTCGAGGACTTTGCCCACGCGGGGCTGCCCACCGACGCCAAAGCGCTTTTGCTCATTGAAGTGGACGGCCATCCGGCCCAGGTCGAGGACGAAGCAGCGGAAGTCGAGGCTATCTGCAAACGCATCGGTGCCACGCGTATCCAGGTGGCCAAGGACGCGGCCGAACGCAACAAGGTCTGGGAAGCCCGCCGGGCGGCCCTTTCGGCCCTGGCCCGGGTGCGCCCCACCACCGTCCTTGAAGACGCAACAGTGCCGCGCTCCAAGATCCCGGCCATGATCGGAGCTTTGGAAGCCATAGCCGCCAAGTACAAGCTGACCATTGGCACCTTCGGCCATGCCGGCGACGGCAACCTGCATCCCACCATCCTCACCGACAAGCGCGACCATGTGGAATACGCCCGGGTTGAAGCGGCCATCGACGAGATCTTCGACGTGGCCCTGTCCCTTGGCGGCACGCTGTCTGGCGAGCACGGCATCGGCACGGCCAAGTCCAAGTATATGGTTAAGGAAGTGGGCCTGGGTTCCATCCAGTACGCCAAGCGCTTAAAGGCCGCCCTCGATCCCAAGGGTATCCTCAATCCCGGCAAGATCACGGGGGAATGACATGAGCGAGATGCGTCAACTCGTCGGCCTGCTCAAGCAGATCGACGACCAGCTCGTGGCCTGCATGCGGTGTGGCATGTGCCAGGCCGTGTGTCCCATCTACGCCGAGACCGGGCTTGAGGGCCATGTGGCCCGGGGCAAGATCGCCCTGCTCGAATGTCTGGCCGACGAAGTCATCAAAGACCCGGCCGGGGTCAAGGAACGCCTGGACGCCTGCCTGCTGTGCGGCTCATGTCAGGCCAACTGCCCCAGCGGCGTCAAGGCACTGGATATTTTCTTAAAAGCCAGGGCCTTTCTCACCGGCTACTACGGCCTGCCGCCGGTTAAGCGGGCCATCTTCCGGGGGCTTCTCAAAAATCCCCGCTTCTTTGACACGGTGCTGGGCATTGCCTCGAAGTTCCAGGGGCTTTTCACCAAGCCGGTCAATGATATGCTCGGTTCGTCCTGCGCCCGGGTCTTTTCCGACCTGATCGGCGGGCGGCATTTCGCCCCCCTGGCCGGCTCGGCGCTGCACGAAGCAGCGGCCGAACGTGACGCACCGCGCGGGTTTTCCGGCCTCAAGGTGGCGTTTTTCTACGGCTGCGTGGTGGACAAGATGTTCCCGCGCATCGGCGAAGCGGTCCTAACGGTCTGCGATCACCACGGCGTGGGCGTGTATATGCCCCATGACCAGGCCTGCTGCGGCATCCCGGCCCTGTCGTCGGGCGACCGGGAGACCTTCGAGGCCCTGGTGGCCCATAACATGAAGCTGTTTGGCGAAGCCGACTTCGACGTGCTGGTGACGCCGTGCGCCACCTGCACCTCCACCATCAAAAAACTCTGGCCGCTGATGGCTGAAAATCTGCCCGAACTCACCCGCTTTAAGATTCGGGAGATGGCCGCCAAGGTCAAGGATATCAGCGAATTCCTGATTAACGACGTGGGTGTGGTCCCGGCTGATCTCCCGGTTTCCGGGGAGCCTGTCGCCGTCACCTACCACGACCCCTGCCATCTGAAAAAGTCCCTGGGGATTTCCGCCGAGCCCAGGGCGCTTGTGGCCGCCAACCCGCGCTACAAACTGGTTGAAATGGACGGCGCTGATTCGTGCTGCGGTTCCGGCGGAAGTTTCACCTTGCAGCATTACGACCTCTCCAAACGCATCGGCAAGCACAAGCGGGACAACATTGTGGCCACAGGCGCAATGGTTGCTGCCACCAGCTGCCCGGCCTGCATGCTCCAGATCGGCGATATGTTGTCCCAGGCCGGCGATAAGCTGGTCATCAAGCATCCGGTGGAAATTTATGCGGAGACCCTGGCCGGTCGTTGATCCGGTCCACAACCAACTGGCGAACGAGGTAGTCGAATGAGTTTGAAAGACAACATTCACGCGCTGTTTGCGCCCAAAACCGTAGCCGTCATCGGGGCCTCTTCGGCCCCGGGCAAGGTCGGCCATACGGTCGTGGCCAACATGCAGGAGGCCGGGTACCCGGGCACGCTCATTCCGGTCAATCCCAAAGCCGACGTCATCCTTGGCCTGCCGGTGACCAAAAACATCGACGATCTGCCCGAAGGCCTCGATATGGCCGTCATCGTCGTGCCCGTGGCCGCCGTGCTGCCCGCCATGGAAGCACTGATCAAACGCAAGGTCCGGTCTGTGATCATCATCACGGCCGGATTCAAGGAAGTGGGCAAGGAAGGCTACGTCCTGGAGCAGCGGCTCATCGAGCTGTGCACCGAGCACGAAATCGCCATGGTCGGTCCCAACTGCCTGGGGCTGATCAGCACCCAGGACCACAACAACGCCTCCTTTGCCGCCGGATATCCGGCCGAAGGCTCCATTGCCTTTTTCTCCCAGTCCGGTGCCTTGTGCACCGCCATCCTCGACTGGGCCTTGGGCGAAAATATCGGCTTTTCCAAGTTCGTTTCCTTGGGCAACAAAGCCGTAATAAACGAAGCCAATATGCTCGAGTATCTGCGCACCGATCCCAATACCTCGGTCATCCTTGGCTACATCGAAAACGTCGAGCACGGTGCGGATTTTATTGAGCAGGCCGCCAAGGTGACCCGGGAAAAGCCGGTCATCATGATCAAGTCCGGCACCACCGCTGCCGGTGCCAAGGCCGCCTCCTCCCACACCGGGGCCATTGCCGGTTCGGATCAGGCCTACTCCGCTGCCTTTCGCAAGACCGGCGTCATCCGGGCGGCCGACATGGCCACCCTGTTCGATCTGGCCCAGGCCTTTTCCACCCAGCCCCTGCCCGAAGGCCCCGGCCTGTGCATCGTCACCAACTCCGGCGGTCCCGGCATCCTGGCCGCTGACGCCACGGAAAAATCCAGCCTCAACATGGCCCGGCTGTCCAACTCCACCATCGACCGCTTAAAAGAATTCCTGCCGCCGTATGCCTCGCTGTACAACCCCGTCGATCTCATCGGCGACGCCCCGGCCGAACGGTATCGCAAGACCCTGGAAGTGGTGGTTGAAGACCCGCAGGTCCACTCCATTCTGGTGCTTTTGACTCCCACGGCCTCGGCCGAGATCATGGAAACGGCCGAAGCCATCATCGACGTGGCCAAGACCACCAAAAAGCCCATCTTCGTGAACTACATGGGCGGCATGCGCACGCGCCCGGGCCAAAAGCGGCTGACCGAAGCCGGCATCCCCTGCTCCATCTACCCGGAACCGCTCATTGCCAGCATTGAGACCATGTACACCTATTATCTGTGGCGCCAGACCCCGGCCCAGGAATACCCGGTCGTCAAGCGCAACCGCCAAAAGGCCCGTCTGGTCATTAACGATGCCCGGTCCAAGGGTGCCACCGAGATCGTGGAATTCCAGGCCCAGGAAGTGCTGCGCGCCTACAATCTGCCCACGCCCAACACCGCCCTGGCCCGCTCCTCGGACGAGGCCGTGGCCGCTGCCGAAAAGATCGGCTTCCCGGTGGTTTTGAAAATCGCCTCGCCGCAGATCTCGCACAAGTCCGATGTCGGCGGCGTCAAGGTCAATTTGAGCGACGCCGAAGCCGTGCGCAACGCCTTCTTCGATATCACGGCCCGAGCCCAGCGCATGCGCCCCGAAGCCTACA
Organism: Solidesulfovibrio aerotolerans; assembly: GCF_009856865.1. Taxonomy (GTDB): domain Bacteria; phylum Desulfobacterota; class Desulfovibrionia; order Desulfovibrionales; family Desulfovibrionaceae; genus Solidesulfovibrio; species Solidesulfovibrio aerotolerans. The sequence goes on from NZ_WVUD01000026.1 coordinate 40,652, forward strand.
TCGCCGGCTGTCTGGTCCAGGAAATGGCCCCCAAAGGCTGCAAGGAAATCATCATCGGCTTTAAGCGCGACGACCAGTTCGGGCCGCTTTTGATGTTTGGCCTGGGCGGCATCTACGTGGAAATCTTGAAAGACATCGCCTTCCGGTTGGCACCGCTTGGCCGCGACGATGCCAAGGGCATCATCCGGGAGATCAAGTCCTATATGCTTTTAAAGGGCGTTCGGGGCGAGCAGCCCGTGAACTTCCAGGCCATCGAGGATATCCTCATCACCATGTCCGAACTGGCCCTGGATTTCCCGGAAATCCTCGAAGCCGAGTTCAACCCGGTGCTGGTCAATTCCGAAAAGGCCGTCGTGGCCGATGTGCGCATAACACTTTCCGCCTAAAACGAACCCAGGAGGAACAATCCTATGATCGGTCTTTATATCGGGTCCACCCAGGGATATTCCGGCAAAAACCTCGTCACTCTGGCCCTGGGGCAGCACTTCCAGCGCGAAGGGCAGCGCGTGGGCTACATGAAGCCCATTGGTGCCGTGCCCCACAAGATCGGCAACCAGATCGGCGATGAAGACGCCCATTTCATGCAGCAGGCGCTGGGGCTGTCGGCCGACCCGTCCCTGGTCACGCCGGTGGTCATCACCCGCGATTTCCGCATGCGGGCCTTTTTGGAAGACTGCGCCAACCTCCTGCCGGGCATTGTGGGCAGCTATAAAACGCTGTCTGCCGACAAGGATCTCATGCTGGTCGGCGGCTCGGGCAGCTTCCTGTATTCCGGCAAATACTGCGGCGTGGACGGCGTATCCGTGTCCCAGGCTCTGGGGGCCAAGGTCATCCTGGTTGACCGCTACCTCCAGGAATACAACTACGACTATCTGGCCGCCGCCAAGGAAGCCCTCGGCGACGATCTGGTCGGCGTCATCTTAAACGACGTGCCCGAACACTTCCGCGAGGAAGCCGAAACGCTCATTACCCCGTTCCTCAAACGCCGGGGCGTGGACGTTTTGGGCATCGTGCCCCACGATCCCATCATGTTTGCCATTCGCGCCTCCGATCTGGCCGTGGGCCTGGGCGGACGACTGGTCACAGGGGCTCCCAAGACCGACCGGCTGGTGGTCAATTTCCTCATTGGCACCATGCAGATCGAAAACTTCGTGACCTTTTTCAAGCGCCAGAAAGACGTGGCCATCCTGTGCGGCGGCGACCGGTCCGATCTGCAGCTCGTGGCCCTGGAAGGCAACTGCTCGGCCCTGATCTTAACCGGCAACCTCTATCCCAACGACATGATCCTGGCCAAAGCCGAAGACAAGGGTGTGCCCGTCATTGTGGTTCGCGACGACACCTTCTCCGTGGCCAAGAAAATGGAGTTGATGCTCACTCGTGAGAAGCTGCGCGACCGTTCCCGCATCGAGCACGGCACCAAGATCGTGCAGCAGGCGGTGAACATGGCGCTGCTCAAAAAGAATCTGGGGCTGTAACAGGCCCGGCCCCTCCCGGAGCGCTTGCACGATCCTGTTCCGGGAGGGCCGATCCAACGCTGCGGTTTTGCTCGCTCCCGTGCCCTCGCGGCGATGGGAACGGGAGCGGCTGGTCTAATTTCCAACTCAAAGGAGCGTGAGACAATGTCGTGGGTCCAACAGTACCAACCGCTGGGGAGCGTGGTCATGTCTGCCTTGGCGGCAGGCATCCCCCTGTACATCCTGTTTTACATGCTGGCCGTCAGACGCATGGCCGGTCACAAAGCCGCCTTTGCGGCCACGGCCACAGCGGTGCTGCTGGCCATTTTCGCCTGGGGCATGCCGGCTAATCTGGCCATCGGTGCCACGCTGTACGGCGCGGCCTTTGGCATCTTCCCCATCGTCTGGATCGTCATTACCGCCATCTGGGTCTATAACATGACCGTGGAGTCGGGTGAGTTCAACATCATCAAGAACTCCCTGGCCCAAATCACCGACGACCGTCGGCTCCAGGCCATTTTCATCGCCTTCGCCTTCGGTTCGTTTATTGAAGGCACGGCCGGCTTCGGCACACCCGTGGCCATCACCGCCGCCATGCTGGTGGGCCTTGGCTTTAACCCGCTCTACGCTGCCGGTATCTGCCTGATCGCCAACACCGCTCCGGTGGCCTTTGGTGCCATCGGCATCCCCATCGTGGTCGCGGCCAAGGTCACTGACCTCGACATGATGAAAATCAGTGCCATCTGCGGCCGCCAGCTGCCTTTCCTGTCCATCATCGTGCCGCTTTGGATCTCGGTGACCATGTGCGGCTTCAAGCGCACCATGGAAATCCTGCCGGCCGTCATCATCGCCGGCGTCTGCTTTGCCGCTTCCCAGTTCCTGGTTTCCAACTATGTCGGCCCCTATCTGCCCGACATCATCTCGGCCATCGTCACCATCCTTGGTCTTGGCCTGTTCCTGAAGGTCTGGAAGCCCAAGCAGACCTGGCATTTCCCGGATGAGCCCCCGGCGGCCAGCCGCGTCGTGGCTTCGGAATTTACCGGCGGCGAAATCTTTCGCGCCTGGTTGCCCTACATCATCCTGGCCGTCATGGTCTTTTTCTGGGGCATCGATTCCTTCAAGGCCATCCTGGACAAGATCTTCCTCATGAAGTTCGAGTGGCCGGGCCTGCATAACTTGGTCATGAAGGCCGCCCCCATCGTGGCCAAAGACACCCCGTATCCGGCCGTTTTCAACGTCAACCTGCTGTCCACTCCGGGCACGGCCATCCTGTTTGCCGGCCTGATCTCCATCATCTTCATGCCCGGCTACGGCTTTGGCAAGGGCATTGCCTGCCTGCTGCGTACCATCAAGCAGTTGCGCTGGCCCATTGCCACCATCGCCATGATCCTGGGCCTGGCCTACATCATGAACTACTCGGGCATGAGCTCGTCCATGGGTCTGGCCTTTGCCGCTACCGGCGCGCTGTTCCCGTTCTTCTCGCCGATTCTCGGCTGGCTGGGCGTGTTCCTGACCGGTTCCGACACCTCGTCCAACGCCCTGTTCGGCTCGCTGCAAAAGACCACTGCCCAGCAGATCGGCGTTGATCCGCACCTGACCGTTGCGGCCAACTCCTCCGGCGGCGTCACCGGCAAGATGATCTCGCCCCAGTCCATCTCCGTGGCCACGGCGGCCTCGAATATGGTCGGCAAGGAAGGCGACATCTTCCGCTTCACCCTGCCCCACTCCCTGGCCATGCTCGGCTTTATCGCCGTGCTGACCTTGCTGCAGGCCTATGCCCTTAAGTGGATGCTGCCCTAACCTTTAACGCGCGAAGTCCCAGGTACGGCCGGCCGCGCATCCTGCGTTGCCGGCCGTCCTTTTTCCGCCATCTGAAAGCGAGGTTCCCATGACGACACCCCCTCTGGTCGAACAACTGACGCAGAAAGCCTCCCTGGTTTCGGCCGTGGTGCGCCCGGTCGCCTCCATGGACGAGGCCATGGCCTATGTGGCCGACGTGTGCCTGGGCAAGGAGGCCTGCCAGATCCTGGCATCGGGCTGCGACGCCCCCCTGTCCGACACCGCCGAAGCCCTGTGCCAGACCAAGCAGGAAAAAATCATCTGCGCCCCGGAGATGCCGGCCGAAGCCATGGCCACTCTCACCGCCTTGTGCGACGAGAAGGGTATCAGCCTGATCACCTCCGGCATGCGTTCGCGCCTGGGCGGCATCGACATCGGCCTGACCATGGCCGTTGCCGGCATTGCCGAAACCGGCACGGTTGTTGTGCGCTCGATGAGCGAGGAAGTGCGTCTGGCCAGCATGGTGGCCGAAATCCACATCGCCGTGCTGCCGGCCTCGACCATTGTGGCCGACTCCTACGCCCTGGAGCCCCAACTCGTGGCCTGGATGGGACAGCCCGATTACACGGCCTTTGTCACCGGCCCCAGCCGTACCGCCGACATCGAACGGGTGTTGGCCCTGGGTGTGCACGGCCCCCTGGAACTGCACATCCTCATTCTGGAGGACAAGTAGATGCAAGACGCAACCACCCTCAAAGCGTATCGCGCCCAATTGCGCGACGCCCTGGACAACGACTTTCAGCGTCAGGCCCTGGACAAATTCGCCGTGGCCTACCGCGCCTCCCGGGCCAATGCCTTTGCCGGCATCGACGCCCCGGAACTGATCGCCGAAATCGCTGCGGCCAAGGATGTGGCCATCGACCAGCTGGAAGAGCTGTTTGCCGAATTCAAGCGCCACGCCGAGGCCGCCGGCACGAAGGTCCATCTGGCTGCCACGGCCCATGAGGCCAATGAGATCATTGCCCGGATTGCCAAGGAAAATGGCGTCAAGACAATCGTTAAGTCCAAGTCCATGACCGCCGAGGAGACGCACTTAAACGATCACCTCGAAGGCCAAGGGTTTGAGGTCACGGAAACCGATCTGGGCGAATGGATTATCCAACTGCGCCACGAAGGCCCGACCCACATGGTCATGCCGGCCATCCACCTGTCCCGCTATCAGGTGGCTGACCTGTTTTCCGAGGTCACCAACCAAAAGCAGGAAGTGGACATCCAAAAGCTGGTCAAGGTGGCCCGGCGCGAACTGCGGCCCAAATTCTGCCAGGCCGACATGGGCATTTCCGGTGCCAACTTCGCCATTGCCGCCACCGGCACCATCGGCATCATCACCAACGAGGGCAACGGCCGCCTCACCACCACCCTGCCCCGGGTCCATGTGGCCCTGGCCGGCATCGACAAGCTCATGCCGAGTCTGCACGACGCCCTGCGCATCATCCGCTGCCTGCCCAAAAACGCCACCGGCCAGGCCATCACCTCCTACGTCACCTGGGTCACCGGCGCGGTTCCCTGCGAGGTCGGCCCCGAGGGCAAGAAGGTCAAGCACGTCGTCTTTTTGGACAACGGCCGCATGGCCATGGCCAAAGACCCGGAGTTCAAACAGGTGCTGCGCTGCATCCGCTGCGGTGCCTGCGCCAACGTCTGCCCCATCTACCGGCTGGTCGGCGGGCACAAGTACGGCCACGTCTACATCGGGGCCATCGGTCTGGTTGCCACCTACTTCTTCCATGGCCGGGAAAAGGCCAAGAATCTGGTGCAAAACTGCCTCAACTGCGGAGCCTGCAAGGCCGTGTGCGCCGCCGGCATCGATCTGCCAACGCTGATCAAAGAGGTCCACGCCCGCATCCAGGACGAGGAAGGCCATCCGGCCTATTCCACGGCCGTGGGACAGGTGCTTAAAAACCGCACGCTCTTTCACACCATGCTCAAGTCCGCCCGGCTGCTGCAAAAGCCGATCACCGGCGGTACGCCGTACCTGCGCCATCTGCCCATGTTCCTTTTCAAGGACCAGGAGTTTCGGGCGCTGCCGGCCATTGCCGACGAGGCGTTTCGCGACCGGTGGGAAAAGATCAAGCCCCGCGTCACCGACGCCAAGCTCAAGGTGGCGCTTTTTTCCGGCTGCGTGCAGGATTTCATCTATCCCGAGCAGATGGAAGCGGCTGTCACGGTCATGGCCTCGAAAAAGGGCGTGGCCATGGAGTTTCCCAAGGGCCAGTCCTGCTGTGGGCTGCCACTTCTGATGATGGGCGAAAAAAAGGCCGGCCGGGAACTGGCCGCCCACAACATGAACGCCATCGACGCCCAGGACTTCGATTATATCGTGACCATGTGCGCCTCCTGCGCCTCGTACTTGAAACACGGCTACAAGCGGCTTTTTGCCGATGATCCGGCCATGACCTACAAGGCCTCCCAGTTCGCCCACCGGGTCATCGACTTCAGCTCCTTTGTACATGATGTGCTGGGCATTTCCGAAGCGGACTTTGCCGGGCCGGATAAAAAGGTCACCTACCATGCTCCCTGCCACCTGTGCCGGGGCATGGGCGTCACCGAAGCCCCCCGGGCGCTGTTGCGCGAAGCCGGCCTGGACTATCTGCCGGCCGAGGAAGAAGACGTGTGTTGCGGGTTCGGCGGTTCCTTTTCGGTCAAGTTCCCGGAACTCTCCAAGGAACTGCTTGGCAAGAAGCTGGCCAACTTAAAGGCCACCGGAGCCACGGCCATGGCCACCGACTGCCCGGGCTGCATCATGCAGATTCGCGGCGGTTTCGAGCAGGAAAAAACACCCTTTGAAGTGCGCCACGTGGCCGAGTACCTGGCCGAGCGGCTCAAGCGCAAATAACGCTGGCGACGCCCCGGCGTCCCCCGATCCTGACGGCAAAGGCCGCGACACCTGTCGCGGCCTTTTGTATGCAAAAATACGTTTCCGGCGGTCGGGGAAGCGAGAGTGGAGAAGGCAGAAGAGGCCTCCGGCGGCCGGGAAGTATAATCCCCCCGAACCCCCTTGATAAAAGAAATTTTTCAGTGGTTTATGGACGCTGATGTTCAATCCGGTCGGTCACGGACAGAGACAACCGAAAGAGGGTGACGGGAACCAACAGTGCTTCTGCACCAACAGCACAAAGCCCGGGGACTGGTGTCACCCGGGCTTTGTTTTCTCGTAAGGGAAGAGGGACTGGATCAGGCGTCGGGAAAAGGACGTCCGGCCGGCCAATGCGGCGAGACAAAAGTGCCGGACTTGCCGCCGGCCTTATAGAGCAGCCGTATCTCGCTGATGACAATGTCTTTTTGCACGGCCTTGCACATGTCGTAGATGGTAAGCGCCGCAACCGAGGCAGCAGCCAGAGCTTCCATTTCCACGCCGGTCTCGGCGGTGGTGGAGGCCTCGGCTTCCACCCGGACAATGGCCGCCGCCTGATCCACGTCAAAACGCACATCGGCAAAGGCCAGGGGCAGCGGATGGCACAAGGGGATCAGATCGGCGGTGCGCTTGGCCGCCATGATGCCGGCGATCTTGGCCGTGGCCAGGGCGTCGCCCTTGGGCAGGGCGGCCGTGGCCAATAAGGCCATGGTTTCGGCGGACAGACACACTTCGCAACCGGCGATGGCCAGACGGCGGGTCTTGGACTTGCCGCCCACATCCACCATGCGGGTGCGGCCTTCGGCGTCAATGTGGGTAAAACCTTCGCTCATGGTGGCCTACTTAAAGTCCGGGACTTTGACCTTGCGGTCGATGCGTTTGGCCGCAGTCGCGTCTTCGCGAGCCTTGGCCTCGTCGCCGAGCTTCATATAGACCATGGCCCGGTTGCCAAAGGCTTCGGCCAGCTTGGTATCGGTTTCCACCGCTTTGGTATAGTCGGCCAGGGCCTGTTGCAGATCGTTTTTGGCCTCATGGCACATGCCGCGCAGATTGTAGGCGCTGGCCAGATTCTTGGCATCCACCGCCGGATTGGCGATGATGCGCCCAAAGGCCGCAATGGCCGTGTCCATGTCGCCCTTGGTGGCGGCGGTCATGCCCTGGGCATAGTCGTCGTTCGGGTTGGCCTGGGCCAGGGCTGGAAAAGCCAGGACCAGAACCAGCAGCAGCAGCGTCGTGCGGAGGCGATTATCCATGTCAGTTCCCCATAGCCTCTTTGGCTTTACGAAAAAAACTCTTCACTTTTTTCATAGGCTTTTGCTCGTCGAGGGATTCGAATTCGCGCAAAAGCTCTTCTTGCTTCTTGGTCAACCCGCGCGGCGTCGTCACGGTCACATGGACCAGCAGATCGCCCCGCCGGCTGGAGCCCGGCACCGGCATGCCCAGGCCGCGCAAGGAAAAGACCTCGCCGCTTTGCGTCCCTTTGGGAATCTCCATGGATTCCTCGCCGTCCAGGGTGGGCACGTCGATTTTATGCCCAAGAGCCGCCTGCACAAAGGTGATGTCCTGGCGATAGAGCAGATCCTGGCCCTGGCGCTCAAACACCTTGTCCGGCTCGACATGCAGGATGACATAGAGGTCGCCGGGCGGGCCGCCGTGCAGTCCCGGGTCGCCCTCGCCGCGAAGGCGCAAGCGGCTGCCGTCATCCACGCCGGCCGGCACGCGGACCTTGAGTTCGCGGGTCTGGCGGGTGATGCCCCGGCCGCGGCATTCCTTGCAGGGCGTGGCGATGACGCGCCCCTCGCCCCGGCACACCGGGCAGGTGACGGCGATGCGGAAAAAGCCCTGGGTCTGGATGACCTGGCCGGCTCCGCCGCACTGCTTGCAGGTTTCGGCCGAGGTGCCGGGTTCGGCCCCGGAACCGTTGCAGACATGGCACTGGACGTTTTTGGGGATTTTCAGCTCAACTTCGCTGCCCTTGGCCGCATCGCGGAAAGACACCGTCAGGTCGTAGCGCAGATCGTTTCCGGCTTGCGGGCGGGGTCCGCGCGTGGTGCGGCCGCCGAAGCCGAAAAACTCCCCGAAAATGTCGGAAAAGGCACTGAAGACATCGTCGGTGGTGCCAAAGCCCCCAAACCCGTTGCCGCCCATGCCTTCATGGCCGAAACGGTCGTATCTGGCTCTGTTTTCCGGGTTGCGCAACACCTCGTAGGCCTCGGCCGCTTCCTTGAATTTGGATTCGGCCTCGGGATCATCCTGGTTGCGGTCGGGGTGGAACTTAAAGGCCTGCTGGCGGTAGGCCTTTTTGATCGTTTCCTCGTCGGCGTCTCGCTCGACGCCGAGAATTTCATAATAATCCCGGGGCATTGTTTCTTCTAGTTGTTTTCAGGAAGCACGACGCCCGCTTCCACAATGGACTCGGCCGGCAACACTTCGCCGGCGGCGATCTCCCGCAGGGCGGTGACGACTTCCTTGTTTTTGCACTCGATCAGCGGCTCGTACCCTTCCCGGTACTGGTGCACCCGCTTGATGGCCATCTGCACGATAAGAAAGCGGTTGTTGATTTTTTCCAGGCAATCTTCAACGGTAATGCGCGCCATGCGATTCTCCTTGCACGTTGGATGCGGTAGGACGTTTTGCCGGAGCGCTGTTGCGCTACCCTGGTAAGACGTTTTTTCGCCGCGTCAAGGGGTCTTTCCCTTGCTCGGCCGGATCGGCCCGACCGGTCGGGCGATTGAATTCCAACGCGAAACATTGACTTGTATTCCATGTTTTACCAGGAGTCAAGCCAAAGTGTACCGCTTCCCCAGGGGCCGCCAGTACGCCAGACAACACAAAAACGCCGCGCCACAACTGCGGGGACGGGTTGCCGTTGCCTGCGCCATACCGTTTTGCCCAGAGAAGGCAAGGAAAATGCGACGGGCCGCGCTGCGGCACCGCGCAGAAAAACAGGGGATACGCGCCGATGGCAGCCCCTCCAGCCGAGCGGGCAAACAACCCGCATCAGCCCATCTTTTTAAAACCCAGCAAGACGCGGTACGGACCGGGCACGCCCTGGGGGGCCAAGGCCACCCTGTCTCCGCCGGTCACGACGGCCAGATCCGGCGTGAAGGCCTTGCCGTTGACAAAAAAAACCTCGACCGCATCCGGTGACAGGTCGAGCATGGCCAGGAACTCCTCCCCGGTCATCTCGCCTGTCACAGCGACCGTTTTGGGATTATCCCAGTTGCGCTCCCGAAACGTATCGGCGAGTCCCATAAACGCGCGCAGTTCAATCATTGCAGGCACGTCGGAGAACCTCCTCAAACGCCCACCATGGCCGGGCGGCGTCTGTGCTTCCCGTGGGGGAATGTTGTGGCGCATCCAAACTATTAAAGGTGAACGACGATCCGCCGTTCACCTTTATTTGTCAAACATTGCAAGCCATTCACCCCAGCCTTGCGACTGCTTTGCCCGGCGTTTCGAGCGGATCGAAACGCCGGGCCGGCAATGGCGAACCCTTGGTATACCGCGACCGGAAACGGTCGCGGATTCCCTTGGACCATTTCCTAGAAGTTAAACACCTCATCGATCTCGGCATCCGTGAAATCCCAGGTCACATCGTGCGGGGCGCACTTTTCCTCGAAGAATTCCGGCAACCGGTCATGGGCGTTGGTGAAACCAGCCTGCTGGTTAAAGCCGCGTTCGGCCTTGAGGATGGTCTTGCCGAGAGCAACAACGTCATCCCCGGTCAGGGCGAGGTTGTAACGGGCGTTGATCATTTCCACCAGGGCGTTAAAGCCGTCGGCGATATCCAAGATGGCGAAGGCGATGAACAGGCACATGCCGGTGCTGTCAACGGCAGCGGTGGCGATTTGCAGGTTGCGCGACAGTTCCACCTGGCCGGCCTTGCCCAGCGGATCAACAAAGCCACCAACCTTGAGGATGTTGGTGGCAACCGCGTATCCGGCGGTGTGGTCAGCACCCATGGGGGTGGTGGCGTAGGTCAGGCCGACGCCCTTGACGGCGCGGGGATCGTAGGCCGGGATCGCCTGGTTTTTGACCACCGGCACCCGGGTCAGGCCATACATCTGGCCCAAAGCCCCGGCACCGCTGCCGACAATGCGGCCCAGCGGCGTTCCTTTGCGGATCTCCTGGATCAGCTCCAACATGGCCTTGGCGTCGCCCCAGGGAATGATGCCGGCTTCCATGGCCACGCCGACAGTGACGGAGACTTCGATGGAATCCACACCGACATCGTCAAATTCCCGGTCGGCGTAGGCGATGGCGTCCAGGTCGTCCACGCAGGCATTGGCACCGAGCGCCCAGATGGTCTCGTACTCAAAGCCGCTGGTGAGGTACTTTTCATCCTTGTCGTTGTACTGCTGGGAGCAGCGGATGATGCAGCCGGCATGGCAGCCGTGGGTCGTCTTGCCTTTGCGGGCCTCAATGGTGGCGGCCATGGTCTCGCCGCCGATGTTGTTGGCCCATTCGTTGCGGCCGCTACGGAAGTTCTTCGTGGGCAGGCCGCCGGCTTCGTTGAGGATATTGACCAGGATGTTGGTGCCGTACTTGGGCAGGCCCTGGCCGGTGACCGGATGGGTGGTCAGCGCGTTGGTGAAACGCTTGGAAGCGGCCTTGAACTCCTCGGGATTGGCGATGGCGACTGCGCCGGCACCGGTGTCGTCGATGACGACAGCCTTGATCTTTTTGGAGCCCATGACGGCACCCAGGCCGCCGCGTCCGGCGCTGCGGATGTTGCTCTGGGGATCGGCAAAGGAGATGTTGGCCGCCGTCAACCGCATCTCACCGGCCGGTCCGACGATGCCCACGCCGACCTTGGGACCGTATTGCGCCTGCAGGACTTTGATGGCTTCGTAGTTGCCCATGCCGATGATCGCAGCCGGGGCTTCTTCGATGGTCACGCCGTCCATGGTCACTTTGACGACGTAAAATTTGTCTTCTTCAGGAATGCCCTCGAACACAATGGCCTTGATGTCCATTTTGGACATCTTCTGCGCAAACGTGCCGCCGGAGTTGCTTTCCTTGATGCCGCCGGTGAGCGGGCTCTTGGCACCGCAGGACAGCCGGCCGGAGTTGGCCGCGCTGGTGCCGGTCAAAAAGCCGGGAGCAAAAACGAGCTTGTTGTATTTTCCCAAGGGGTGACACGTCGGTTTCACTTCGTTGGCAACGAAAATGGACGTGAGCGCCCGACCCGCCAGACCAGCGTACTGTTCAGGGCATTCCTCGATTTTCACAGCCTTCGAAGCCATATCGACTCTGATAAACTTTGACATATTACCCTCTGTTTTTATTAACATAATTTTGGCCACAACGGCCTGACGATCCGCCGCATGCTCACCACGAGTGTTATTGACCTGATCCCCAAGCCCTGTTCTCCTGCACCGCACCCCGGATTCAGGGGGCACCAGCCGCGTTCCAACCTGCGGGCGTGGCCGATGCTGGCTGGGGCAGAAAAGAGGCTCTGTGTTAGGTTAAAATAAGCAAGTATTGCTCCATACAGCAATTATCAAAATAAATAAGATAGTTACCTGTTTTTCAAGAGAATCGGGCGCAACCATTTACGGCCTGTCGTGACCGACAGCGAAGCGAAACGGAGCAGGCAGGAAGGGTCCGGCGTTATGTTAGATTAAATATTATAGCGGATTGGGAACGGGGAGGAGAAAGGACACACCCCGTGCTCCATTTGGGTCAAAATGTCACAGGCGTGATTTGGTTGTGGCCAAGCCAGCCCAGTTTGGCGCGCACTTTGGCCCTGACGCGGCGCGAAAAAGCCATTTTTAGTACGCGGTTGGAGCCGCAAGGGCTTTGGCAGGGCCTGGCAGCGCGCGCAGGAATGCGCGAAACCCGCTTGCGCCCGCAGCCCGTGAGGGACGTCGCAGGGCATGGCAGCGCAACCAAGGACGCGCGAAACGCCTTTGCACCCGCAGCCCGCGACCGGGCACCGCCGGCCGGAAGTCTTGAGGCCTCCCGCCCGGGCTTCCCCCCCACTGACCAGAAACGGGAGTCGCCCGGTCGGCGAACGGCGTCGATTTCTCGGTAAACGGTCTTTAATATTTGGGCCAATACGATTATTGCGTTGTTGCCGCCACTGACCGAAAATCGCTGGCCGGGCCGCGCGCTTTTGGGGCAAGGTCCGCCAGACGCGACGCATAATCCCAAACACGGGGGGAATTCATGACTGCCGACAATATCCAAAGCCTTCAGCATGAAGGACGCACCTTCGATCCGCCGGCCCAGGGCCGCGATAACGCCTATATCAAAAGCCTGGACGAATACCGCGCCATCTACAAACGCTCCATCGAAGACCCTGACGGCTACTGGGGCGAGCGGGCCGGCGAACTGCTCACCTGGGACGCGCCCTGGGACAAAGTCCTTGAATATGATTTCAACACGCCCGACATCAAATGGTTCGCCGGCGGCAAGCTCAACGCCGCCTACAACTGCCTGGACCGGCATCTGACCAACGGCCGGCGCAACAAGGCGGCGCTCATCTGGCAGGGCGAAAAAGACGAGGACGTGCGCACCTATACCTATCAGATGCTCCACGACGAAGTCTGCCGCTTCGCCAACGTGCTCAAAAAGATGGGTGTGAAAAAGGGCGACCGGGTCAGCCTGTATCTGCCCATGGTGCCGGAACTGGCCATCGCCATGCTGGCCTGCGCCCGCATCGGCGCGCCCCACAGCATCGTTTTCGCCGGTTTTTCCGCCCACAGCCTGCGCGACCGTATAAACGACTGCGAATCCAAGATCATCGTGGTCAGCGACGCGGTCATCCGTTCGGGCAAGACCATACCGTTAAAGCCCAATGCCGACGAAGCCCTCAAGGAATGCCCCACCATCGACAAATGCATCGTGCTGCGCCATGCCGGCAACGACATCGAGATGCTGCCCGGCCGCGATGTCTGGTGGCATGACGTCATGGCCGACCACGACGTGGAAGGCGACTGCCCGCCCGAGGTCATGGACGCCGAAGACGTCTTGTTCGTGCTCTACACCTCCGGCTCCACCGGCAAGCCCAAGGGTGTCTACCACACCACCGGCGGCTACCTGACCTACGCCGCCCACACCTCGCAGCTCGTTTTCGACCTGCACGACGACGATATCCACTGGTGCACCGCCGACATCGGCTGGATCACCGGCCATTCCTATATTATTTACGGTCCGCTGGCCCTTGGGGCCACCTCGCTCATGTTTGAGAGCGTGCCCACCTATCCGGCCCCGGACCGCTTCTGGCAGATTTGCGCCAAATTCAAGGTCAACATTTTTTATACCGCGCCGACGGTTATCCGCTCGCTCATGAAGTCCGGCCCGGCCTGGACGCAAAAGCATGATCTGTCCTCGCTGCGCATCCTGGGGTCGGTGGGCGAGCCCATCAATCCCGAAGCCTGGATGTGGTACCACGAGCACATCGGGGCCTCAAAGCTGCCCATCGTGGACACCTGGTGGCAGACGGAAACCGGCGGGCTTATGATTTCCCCCCTGCCCTTTGCCACGCCGCTCAAACCCGGGTCGGCCTCGCTGCCCCTGCCCGGCATTGATGCGGCCATCGTGGATTCCGACAACAAGGAAGTCGGTCCCAACCAGGGCGGCTTCCTGGTCATCCGCAAACCCTGGCCCGGCATGCTGCGCGGCATCTGGGGCGCACCCGAGCGCTTTAAGCAGCAGTATTTCGCCGGTTTCAAGGGCAGCTACGAATCCGGCGACGGTGCCCGGCGCGACGAGGACGGCTATTTCTGGATCATGGGCCGGGTGGACGATGTCATAAACGTCTCGGGGCACCGCATGGGCACGGCGGAAATCGAATCCGCCCTGGTGTCGCACCCGACCGTGGCCGAAGCGGCCGTTGTCGGCATGCCCCACGACATCAAGGGCCAGTGCATCTACGCCTATGTGACGCTCAAGGCCGGCTACGACGAGAGCGATGAGCTGCTCAAGGCGCTTAAGATGCACGTGCGCAAGGAAATCGGCCCCATCGCCGCCCCTGAAGTCATCCAGTTCGCCCCGGGCCTGCCCAAGACCCGCAGTGGCAAGATCATGCGCCGCATTCTGCGCAAGATCGCCTCCAACGAAGTGGACAGCCTGGGTGACACCTCGACACTCGCCGATCCGAGTGTGGTGACGGAACTCATCGACGGCAAGAAGAAGCTGTTCGGCGAGTAATCGGACGCGGACAGATACAATGAAAACCGCCGGCCCAGGGACAAAATCCCCGGGCCGGCGGTTTCGTCTTCCCCCGACCGCTTACAACCTCCCGCCCACCAGCCCCAATATCCCGATGGCGATGAGGTAAACGGCCACTATCAAGTTGAGCAGACGCGGCATGACCAGAATCAAAATGCCGGCAATCAGCGCGATAATCGGTTGCATGTGCATGTTGAGCATCATGGGAAGCCCCCTTTTTTGTGGTGCTGCGCCCAGCCAAAACGCTGGGACGATACTTTCTTCCTACGCTCTTTTCCCGGCACGACAATGACCAATCCGTGCGTGAAGCGGTGGACCCGGCCGCCCCACCTCGATTCCTTCCCGGATTTGCCCCCCAAATTTGCATGGACGTCGCCGGCCGAGTGCGGGATAGTGGTCGCAATCGTTTTGAGGCAACCGCCGCACCAGACCGCATAACCATCTGCCAATCCAACGTAATCCATGCACTTGAGACCGCTCTTTTATACCAGCCTCACTGCCGCCGCCCTGCTCGGCGGCCTGTTTGCCAACTCCCTGGAACCGGCCCGACGCGTGGACGCCTGGACGTCCGATCTGTGGCACGTGGTCGCCGGCAAACGCTACGAACCCAGCCGCGTGGCCGTGGCGCTGCTCGACGACGCGGCGCTGGCCGCCGAACCCGACCGGCCGCTGGTCTTTTGGGGACCGCTCTACGCCAAGATACTCGCCCGCCTGCGACAGGTCGGGGCCGTGGCCGTTGGCATGGACATCCAGCCGGCCTTGAGCCCCGTCACCTGGATGGACATTATCGGCGCGGACACCAGCCGCGATTTTGACCGGGAATTCATGCTGGAACTGTCCAAAGGCAACGTCATCCTGGCCGCCAGCGTGTCCACCGAATCCGGCGAGGCGTCGTTCAGTCTGCCGGCCATGGACTATCTGCTGGCCCTGCCCCATCATGAGGCCGACCTGGGGCTGACCAACGTGCCGCTGGACCGCGACGGTGTGGTGCGCCGCTTTGCCCCGGCGCTGTACGGTGAAGGGGAGCCGCGCCTGTCCTTTGCCGCGGCCCTGGCTCAGAAAGCCGCCCCCGACGCCCCGGGACTGGCCGGCTTGGACGACCGGCAGGCACTTGCGCCCCGGCCCATCCCCTTTGCCGGCCCGCCCGGCACCTTTGCCCCGGTGAGTTTTGCCCGGCTGCTGGCCCCGGAGGCCTTAAGCGACCCCCAGGTTCAGGCCCTGGCCGGGAAAATCGTCATCCTGGGCATCGACATCCACGGTGCCCATGACCGGCTGGCTTCGCCCTATTCCCTGCCGCTTATTGGCGCGCCCAGGGAATTTATGCCCGGCCCGGAAATCCACGCCAACATCATCGAAGCCCTGCTCACCGGGCGCAGCCTGTCGCCCATTGGCTCGGGCGCGGCAGCGGCGCTGTGGCTGCCGTTTCTGGCGGCCTGCTCCCTGGCCTGTTCCCGGCTTGGCCCCGGACGTTCGGCCCTGGCCGGCGGCGGGCTGGGGATTATCGCCTTTGGCCTGGGCTACGCCCTGTTCCTCAAAGGCCTGCTTTTGCCCCTGGCCGGCCTTGACCTCGGCTTGGTCGCCATCTGGGCCGGCGCCAATGCCGTGCGCTTAACCCGCGGCGAGCGCGAAAAGGCCCATATCCGCCAAGCCTTTGGCAAATACGTGTCCGAGGCGGCCATTACCGCCATCCTGGCCAGCGGCAAGCCGCCAGCTCCCGGCGGGTCCTCGGCCACGGTCACCATCCTGTTCTCGGATATCCGCAATTTCACGACATTAAGTGAAAAACTCACGGCCGAGCAGGTGGTGGAACTCTTAAACGTCTATTTTTCCAAGGTCTGCGACATCATCCTGGCCAACGGCGGCATGATCGACAAATTCATCGGCGACGCGGTCATGGCCGTCTTCGGCGCGCCGCTGGCCGATCCCAAACATGCCAGGCAAGCCCTTGCCACGGCCCTTGGCATGGTTGCTGCTGCAACGGAATTTGAAGATTGGATGCGAAACCGCTTTCCGCACTTGGGCGACTGGCGGTTTCGTATAGGCGTTGGGCTGCACAGCGGTCCGGCCGTTGTCGGCAACATCGGCTCAAAGCAGCGGCTGGATTTCACGGTCATCGGCGACACCGTCAACACGGCCTCGCGCCTGGAAGGCTTCACCAAGGAAATGGGTTGTCCGGTGGTGGCCAGCCAGACCGTGGTGGACATGGCCGGCGCGGGCGTCGTCACGGGACGCCAGGAACTGGCCCATGTCAAAGGCAAAAGCGAACCTGTGCCGGCCCTGGAAATCCTCGGGCTGGCTGCAAATTAAACGAAAAGGAGCGGCCATGCGTCCCACGCTCACCTTCACATGCACCCTGCTGGTAGTGGCTTCCCTCCTGTGCGGCACCGCCTGGGCCGATGCTCCCCGGCTGGTCTGCCTGGTCTCGACGGTCAACGGGCCGGTAAGCCTGTCTCCGGGCGATGGCCCGAAAAAACCCCTGGAACTCTTCACCCGCCTGCGCGAAGGCGAACGTCTGGAACTGGGACGCGGGGCCCAGGCCCAACTCGCCTTTTTGCAAAAGGGCCAGCGCGAAACCTGGACCGGCCCGGCCACCGTGCTCATCACCGCCGAGGGTGGGCAAAGCCCGGACAGCACCGTGCCGCCGGTCATCGACAAGCTGCCCCTGCGCTCCAAACCAGCCGGCGGCGAAGCCTCGTCCATCCTGACCCAGGCCGGCGAACAGGCAACCGCCCAGGTCAAGACCCGGGAGGTCACCCTGCCCGAAGACAAGCCGCTCAGTGACGAGGAGCGGGCGCAATTGGCCGAAACCGAAGGGCAAGTGGCCGAACTGCGCAAAATCGCCGCCCCGGGCGACGTCGGACCGGATATCGTGCTGCTGGAAGAACTGACCCGCCTGGAACAGCGTCGCCGCCTGTCCGAAGAACTGCACCGGCTGCGCGAGGCCTACCCGGACAACGCCACCCTGGCCAACTGGGAATAAAAAAGAGGCAGAAGAAGCCTCCGGCGGCCGGGGGGGATAATCCCCCCCGGACCCCCTTGATGCGAAAAGTCTTCCAAGGGGTTTTTGGCATGGGCTGGCAATCTGGCTGGCTGTGAACCGGGACAGCCAAGAAGGCGTTTGACAAGAAACACCGTTGCTCCGGCGGCCAAAGGGAGTGACAGCCCTTTGGAATCCCACCTGGAGGCAAGGGGTTACAGGGAAACGACGTTGCCGCGACGGTTGGTGGGACGAAAATGCACTTCCGTCGAATGGGCACTGCCGCAGGGCAAGCTTAACGGGAATCCCCGCGACTGCGGCCCAATCGAAGCGGCTCGCACGCGCCTTACCGCCGGGGTTCCTTCTTGCGCCCGCCAGGAAACCGGCCCGCCGGGGCGGACTGCGGCCGCAACCGGTCGCCCTGGTGACGCGGCGGGCCGTCTCCCCGCCCACCCAGACGCTTCTCGCGCGCGCCACCCAAAACGGCGTGCTGGTGCAACCGCTCGGCGTCGGAATCGGCCACATGCAGGGGATTCCCCGCAAGGTCCAGGCCGGCGAAATACATGGCCGCCGCCGCTGTGCCGGGCAGAGGGATAAAACACTGCACCTGATTGGGCTTCCAGCCCCGTCCGGCAAACCAGGCGGCCATGGCCTGCATGTCGGCCACGGTGCAGCCCGGGAAGGCGCTCATGAGATAGGGCACAACATACTGCTCCTTGCCGGCCCGGCCGGATTCCCGGCTAAATAACTCCAGGAACCGCTCAAAAACGGCAAAGGGTGGCTTGCGCATGAGCCGCAAAACCCGGTCGCTGGTATGCTCCGGGGCCACCTTGGCCTGCCCGCCGGTAAATTCCCGCACCATGCGCCCCAAAGCGGCCGGATCGGCCAGCCCCAAATCCATGCGCCAGCCGCTGGCCACCCGCACATGGCGCACGCCCGGCACACCCGACACGGCCTCCAGCAGATCCACAAACGCGCCCTGGTCCACTTTGAAATGCTTGCAGATTGTGGGGGTCAGGCAACTGGCACGGGGACACGTCGCCATGTCCCCGGCGCAGCGCCCGCCCCACATGTTGGCACTCGGCCCGCCCACGTCGCTGATGCTGCCGTCAAAGCCCCGCACCTCGGTCAAACGCTTGGCCTCGGCCAGGACCGAGCCCCGGCTGCGAGAACGGATGGCGCGTCCCTGGTGCAAGGCCAGGGTGCAAAAGGAGCAGCCGCCGGCGCAGCCCCGGTGGATATTCAGGCTCCCCCGGATCATGTCCGCCGCCGGAATCCGCTGGTCATAGGACGGATGGGGCTGCTTGGAAAACGGCAGGGCATAGACGGCGTCGAGTTCCGTGCCGGCCAGCCCCTCACCGGGCGGGGTCAGGACCACCATACGCTCGCCCACGCGCTGCACCACCGTTTGCCGGTTGTGGTGCATGTGGCCCTCGCAGGCAAGCGTGGCCTCGATAAGCAGCCTGGGTTCGGCCACAAGCGCCTCGTGGGAAGGCAATTCCAGGATATCCCCGGCCGGGACGTCCGGCGGATAGTCGCCCGCCTTGCGGGCATAGGCCGCGCCGGGCAGGCCGGCCAAAACGGTGACCAACTCGCCGCCGGTTTCCTCCAGCCGGTCCAACTCCTGGGCCAGGGCCAGGATGGAATGCTCGGCCATGCCGTAGAGGACGACGCTGGCCTTGGCGTCCAGTAGTATGGATTTGCGCAGGGACTGGGACCAGAAATCGTAATGGCTCACCCGCCGCAGCGACGCCTCGATGCCGCCAAGGGCCACCGGCAGGCCCGGAAAAGCCCGGCGCACGAGGTTGGTGTAGACGAGGCAGGCCCGATTGGGCCGCGCTCCGGCTGCTCCGCCCGGCGTGTAGGCGTCGTCGGAGCGTTTTTTGCGAAAGGCGGTGTAGTGGGCCAGCATGGAATCGAGCGCCCCGGCCGTGACCCCGGCGAAAAGGCGCGGCCGGCCCATGGCGGCCACGTCGCCCGGATCGCCGGGCGGGAGATCCCAGCGCGGCTGGGCCACGATGCCGGTCTTGTAGCCGTGGCTGACCAGCCAGCGGCCAAGGAGCGACGCGCCAAAAGAAGGATGATCCACGTAGGCGTCGCCGGAAACGAGCAGGACATCAAGGCTGTCCCAGCCCAGCCGGTCCATCTCGGCCCGGGTCATGGGCAAAAAGTCGGGTTGTTTGATCGGTGTGCGCGGCATGCCGGGAGTATGGCCACACTAAGGCACTTCGTCCAGGGGGACCAGGGCTGGGAGGAGGGCCGCCACCCCGGCCATAACGGAAAAACCGCTGGACCGGGCCGGAGAGGCGGCAATGCTTCAGGTTCGGCATTGCTTTGCCGCTAAAGCGGCCACGGGCCAGGACACAACAGCCCCGCGCCTGATGCGACAGCCCCCTCGCCACAGCCCGGCCCGCAGCACCAAGCGGCCGGCCGGCTTAATTTTTGCCGCAGCAGCCTTTGTATTTCTTGCCGCTGCCGCAAGGACAGGGCGCATTACGGCCGAGTTTCGGCACGCTTCGCGGCGTGCCGCCGTTTGGCTTCGCCCCGACAGCCTCGCCGCGCCGGTGGGGTTCGAAATAGGCAAAGACGCCGGGAACAGCGGCCGCGATGCCCTCAAACAGCATTTCCCGATCCTCGGGCCCGATGGGTCCGGGCCGCGTTTCGGGGTCCGGGTCAGCCTCATGGGCCAAGACCAAAATAGGCATGAGCATGTCGCCCTGGTCATCGTCATCCAGCAGTTCGGTCCAGGCTTCACCGCCCAGGGCCATGCCGTGCATGAACCCCAAGGCCCAGGAATTGCCGTGCAGTCCGTCTTCGTACTCAATAAAAAGCGGCTCGCAGGCGCCTTCCCCAGCGAGAAGACCCGTAATGACATTCCAGTGCCGGCCAATGAGAGCGTAGAGTTCCTGCACTTGCGCGAGGCTTTGGTCGATTTCACTGTCTTCGCAGCCAAGGACATAGGGCATGTACTGACTGATCGTCACCGGTTCCGGCGAACAGATGAGCGCTGTAAGGAATCCGTCGAGCATTTCAAGATCCACGGCTTCGGGAAAAGTGTCAAGCAGAGTCTCCAGCCGATCCAGTTCAGCATCTGCCAGGGGGCTCAATACGTCTTGCGTCATGAAACGGCTCCTTCGCTCCGATAGGGGTTGTTGCGCCTGGGGTTGCCTGGGGCGACGGCCAGGATCGGCCAGTGGCTGGCGCATGTTCTCCGGTGCGTCACTACCCCAACCAAGCCCGGTTTGACCACTCCCTGCCCCCTGCCTTCGCCCCGGGCAAGCGGTGTCGCCCAACTTCGCCCGGAAACAACATCCCCTTTTTCGTCACAATCCGTCGTACCGGTCGCCGCCAAAGAGAAAGCCCTTTTCCCGGGGCGACCCTCGCCGCAAAGGCTCGCACACCACGACAACTACCTAAATACTATAATAATAATAACGAGTAAACCCCCGGCTCTGCCGGGGGACTCACAAAGTTTGACAGTTCCGGGAATCGGAAGCCTCCATCGCTTGAACCGCTCAAAGTTCAAACAGACGGAGGCTTCCTGTGAACGAC
>NZ_WVUD01000027.1 GCF_009856865.1 Solidesulfovibrio aerotolerans
CTGGGGGAGGAAACCCCTTTTTGAAAAAAGGGGTTTCCTCCCCCAGACCCCCACCTTCCCCAAAAACTTTTCATGGGGGTGAGGTGTTCTTGTACGAACACTGACTGATGCTTGAAAGTGGTAAAATGGAATTATGAGGGGTTTGCGTCCAGAGCGGTAGCCGACGCGATTGCCGCACCTCGCCCCAGAACCCCTTTAAACCTTTCCCCCTGTGGGGGTCCGGGGGCCTCAGGCCCCCGGCCGCCGGAGGCATTCTTCCTCCGTCAAGCATGCCCTGCGGCATAGCCCGCTCGACGGAAGTCCCGCTCCCACTCACCGTGGCGGCAACGCCGTTCCCCCTTAACCCCTTGTCTCCAGGTGGGATTCCAAAGGACTCAGCCCTTTGGCCGCCGGAGGCACTCTTCCTCCGTCCCACTACCGTCGCCGCCATATAGGCGCAGTGTCGCCTGTCCTGGCAGGTTGGCCACGCCGTGGTGGGTAAGTTGCACCGGCGTCGTGTCGCGGCTGCGAAAGGTCACCAGAAAATCCCCGGCCCGGGTCAGGATGGATATGACGGTGTTGCGGCTCTCCAGTTCCTGGTGTGACAGGCTGGCCCGACGCTCGAAATCTTCGTGGCTCATGGCCGAGAAGCCGAGATTGAAGGTGTATTCGCCCGGGGCCAGATCGAGTTTGACGTCAAAGCGCACCCGCAGACTGCTGCCGGCCGGGGTCAGGGTCGGATGGTCGCTGTCAAATTGCAGGCTGTTTTTGCCAAAGACGATGACGCGCTTGTCGTTAATAAGTTCGACCCCGGCCACGGCCACTTCCAGATCATGATGCACGGCGTAGCGGCAAAAAATCGAAATGGTTTCGCCCTGCTCAAAACTGCGGCAGGGCTGGCCCGAAACGTCGCACACGGCCACATGGGTGCAGCCGGCCCAGTCGTTTTCCGCTGCGGCCACGGTCGAAAGATCGAGAAAGGCTTCGGGCACCGGCCAGGGATCGTCGGCCTGGGCTTCGGGCGGCAGATCGAGGCCGCGCACGGCGTCGCCGAGGTCAGCCGGGGCGTAGCCGCCGTCGCCCACCATATAGCGTTTGACCGCTGCGGCCGCATCGCCCAGGTACGTGACCCGGCCGCGTTCGAGCAGCAGCCCCCGGTGGCAGAACTGGGCCACGTCGTTCATGGCATGGGAGACGAGCACCACCACCGTGCCATGGGAAAGAAGCCCTTCCAGGCGCTTGTAGCACTTTTGGCGAAAAAAAACGTCGCCCACAGCCAGAGCCTCATCGATGATGAGCACGTCTGGCTCCAGGCTCGTGGTCACAGCAAAGGCCAGACGCAAAAACATGCCGCTGGAATAGGTCTTGACCGGCTGGTCGAAGTGGGCCCCGATATCGGCAAAGGCGGCGATGTCATCCAACCGCTCGCTCACCGTGGCCCG
This sequence comes from Solidesulfovibrio aerotolerans, assembly GCF_009856865.1. Classification (GTDB taxonomy): domain Bacteria; phylum Desulfobacterota; class Desulfovibrionia; order Desulfovibrionales; family Desulfovibrionaceae; genus Solidesulfovibrio; species Solidesulfovibrio aerotolerans. Next base: position 1,422 of record NZ_WVUD01000027.1, read on the forward strand.
GGGAATGCCGAGCACGGCGGCGTTGACGTAGACGTTTTGCCGACCGGTGAATTCCGGTTTAAAGCCTGAGCCGAGTTCCAAGAGCGCCGTGGTGCGCTCGGGCAGGACCACCTCGCCGGCGGTAGGCTCCAGAACGCCGGCCAGAACCTGGAGCAAGGTCGATTTGCCGGCCCCGTTCTTGCCGATGATGCCAAAGGCCTCGCCCGGACCGACCTCGAAGGACACGTCGCGAAGCGCCCAATGCTCGCGGTACAGCGGCTTGCCGCCAGGGAAAAGCATCTGGCGCAGTCGGTCCTGGGGCCGGGAGTACAATTCGTACATCTTGGACACGCCCCGGGCGGCGATGATTGGGGCGTCAGACGGCATCGGCAAACAGCCTCTTGATATTGATAAAAAAGGCGTAGCCGACCAGCATCACCCCGGCCGAGACCAGGGTCACAACGCCAAGGGCCGGCCAGTCGGGCATCTGGCCGTAGATGATGGTGCGGCGCAGATGATCGACCACGGGATGCAGCGGATTAAGAGCCAAAAGGCCCCGGTACGGCTCGGGTACGGCCGAGAGCGGATAGAGGATGGGAGTGGCGAAAAACAGGAGCTGGACGCCAACACCGACGATATTCCCGAGATCCTTGAGAAAAACGCCAACAGGTGCGAGCAGCCAGCACATGCCAAGGGTCAGCATGGTCAGGGGCAGATAGGCCAGCGGGGCAAAAAGCGCCGTGGCCGGCAGGCGTCCCGTGGTCACGAGCACGCCGAGTGCCACCAAAGCGAGGCTGACCAGGGATTCCAGTACGGCCGCCAAAATGACGCCAACTGGCAAGATTTCCAGCGGAAAAAGGACTTTTTTAATGAAATTAACGTTTTCCGACAGTATCCGGGGGGCGCGGTTAAGGCTCGTGGCAAAGACCTCGAAGGCCGACAGGCCGGCAAAGAGGATCAAGGCGTAGCCAGCCACTCCGCCATCGCCGCCGCCGGCCCAGGAGGGCTTGAAAACAACGGAGAAAACGAAAGTATAGACAGTAAGCGTGGCCAGGGGCGAGACGAGGCTCCACAGCACGCCGAGCTGCGCCCCGTGATAGCGGGAGGCAAATTCGATGCGGGCGAAGGTGGAAAGCACTTCCCGGCGACGCCAGAAGGCGCGGACAAAGGCCACGGGGCTGATACCTGCCAACAGACCGGACCATAACGATCCGGCCCGGGGCCGCCGCACGACCATGGCTTTGGGTGATACATGCATGGAGCCGGTTGCATATTCGATCAAATTGACGCATGTCAACGCATCCGCCGCAACCCCCGAACTTTTAAGCCGCTTCGGACGCCCCATGCGCATCACTATCGACGCCAGTTCCTTATCCTATCCCAAGCGTACCGGCATCGGCCGCTGCCTGGAATCCATCCTGCCCCATCTGGCGTCTCTGGCTGCCGGGCGCGACGAAATCATTCTCGTTTCAGGCCGTCCCATCGTCAATGCCACGGCGCTTACCCTGCTGGAATCCGGCCATCTGCGGGCCGTCACGGCCAACATGCCGTCGCTCTACGCCTGGCAGCAGACCGGTCTGGCCTGGCAGATCAGAAAAGCCGGGTCCGACGTCCACTACGCCCCGGACGGCCTGCTGCCCCTGGGCTTTTTTGGCCGGTCGGTGGGGGTGGTCAATGATATTTTATGGAAGCGTCTGCCCCAGACCCTGCCCTGGCATATCCGCCTCGTTTTCGCCCTGCGCCAGCGGGCCAGTCTGGCCCGTCTGACCATCCCGCTTTCCCTTTCGGCCTTTACCCGGCGCGAACTGCTGCGCCTCTACGGCCCCATGGCCGCCCGCACCCGGCCCACCGACCTGTGCGCCGTGGACCACAGTCGTTTCCGCCCGGCAACGGCCGACGACGCCGCACCCCTGGCTGATTTTCGCACCCGCCACGGCCTGCCCGAAAATTTTGTCTTAAGTGTGGGCAACCTCATGCCGCACAAAAATCTGGGCGTCGCCCTGCGGGCCATGGCCCGGCTGCCGGAGAACGTTGCGCCGGTCCTGGCCGTGGTCGGCCATGGCGACGCCACGTCTCTGGCCGCCGCCATGCCCCCGGGTCTTGCCCCCGAGCGCGTCCGCTGTCTGGGCTATCTGTCCGATGCGGACGTGGGGCTGGCCTACCGGGCAGCGACGGCGTTCGTCTTTCCGTCGCGCTACGAGGGCTTTGGCCTGCCCCTGCTCGAAGCCATGGCCAGCGGCACGCCGGTTGCCTATGCCGACGCCGCTTCGCTGCCGGAAGCGGCCGGTGTGGCCGGCCTCGCCTTTGCCCCGGATGACGACGCCGCCCTGGCCGGCCTCCTGACCCGGCTGCGTACTGACGACGCCGAGCGTTGCCGTCAGGTTGCACTCGGTCTGGATCGTGCTGCCGCCTTTTCCTGGGAGGCCTGCGCCGAACATGTCTACGCGGCGCTCACCGAGGCCTCGGGACTGCGCCCAATTCTACCCAAGGTCAGCATCGTCACCCCGTCCTACAATCAGGCCGCCTATCTGCCCCAGACCCTGGAAACCGTGGCCGCCCAGCAAGGGGTCGCCGTGGAGCATCTTGTGCTCGACGGCGGTTCCACGGACGCAACCCCGGACATCCTGGGCCGCTGGAGCGACCGGCTGGCGTATTGGCGCTCGGCCCCGGACGCCGGCCAGACAGCCGCCCTGGCCGAAGGCTTTGCCCGGGCCACGGGCGAGGTGCTGGGCTGGCTCAATTCCGATGATTATCTCGTCAGCAACGACGCCCTGGCCGCCGTGGCCCTGGCCTTTGCCCGCCATCCCGAGGCGGTCATGGTCACCGGCGATACGGTGCTGACCGACGCGGACGGCCGTCCGGTCATGATCGATATGGTGCTGGCACCCTCGGCCCGGCAAATGCGCCACACCATGGCCGTGGCCCAGCAGTCCACGTTTTTTCGCAAAAGCGCCTATCTGGCGGCCGGCGGCATGGACACGGCCTTTGCCTACTGCATGGATTTCGACCTCTTTGAGCGCATCAGCCGGCAGGGCCGCATCATCCGCATCCCCAAGACGCTGGCGGCCTTTCGCCTGCACGAATCGGCCAAGACCGCCACCTGGCAGGAAGTCTTTCGCCGCGACGTCTACGCCTGCCAGCACCGCCACGGCCAGGGGCTGCTCCATGAACTGGCCATCAAACTGGTGACCCTGGAAGTGCGCCTGGGTTCGGTTTTGGCCCAACTCGGGGCCTTAGTAAAAGGCCGCGCGCTCCCCAGCCAGATCAATTGCCGCCTGGAACCCCTGCGCGCCTATGCCCGCAGAAAGCACCATCTCGCCGGATAAGCCATGCGCATCGCCATAAACGCCCGCACGCTGGAGTATCCTTCCGGCGGCCCGAAAGAATACCTGATAAGTCTGGTCAACGCCCTGCTGGCCCTTAATACAGGCCACGAACTGGTGCTCTATTATCCCCACGCCAGCCATCTGGGCACCTTTGCCGGTGCCACGGAAATCGTGCTGCCGGTCAGAAACCGGCTGGCCTTTGACTGGCTGGCCCTGCCGCTGGCGCTGCGCCGCCGCCCCTGCGACGCGGCCTTTTTTCCCTCCTCCAACATGCCGCCCGCCATCCCCTGCCCGGCCGTGGTCGCCATGCTGGATCTGGGCTATTTCCACCCCACCTTGTCCATGTACCGTGCCGCCGACACCGCCTACATGCGCTGGGCCATCCGCTACAGCGCCAGACGGGCCAAGCGGCTTGTCGCCATATCCGAGTACACCCGCCATGACGTCCTGCGCCTGACCAAGGCCCGGCCGACGCAGGTGGCGGTCACCCATCTGGCCTGCGATCCCCTCTACCATGCCCCGGTGGATGCCAGCGCCCTGGCCGGGTTTCGCCGCCGCCACAACCTCGACCGCCATTTCATTCTCTACAGCGGCAATATCTCGCCGCGAAAAAATCTGCCCACCCTGCTGGCCGCCTACGCCCGCATGGCCGATCTTGCTCCGTGCGATCTGGTCCTGACCGGCGGTCTGGCCTGGAGCGAAGATTTTGACGTCCTGGTGCGCGAGGCCGGCCTGACCGACCGGGTGCGCCGGCTGGGGCATGTGCCCCGGCATGAAATGCCGCTGCTCTACCGCAGTGCCCATGTCCTGGCCTTTCCCTCGCTGTTTGAAGGTTTTGGCCTGCCCATCCTGGAAGCCCAAGCCTGTGGCGTGCCGGTGATCTGCGCCGATGCCACGTCCCTGCCCGAGGTGGCCGGACACGGGGCGCTGCTGGTCGATCCGCATTCCGTGGACGCCTGGGCCGTGGGACTCGCCCGCATCGTGACCGACCACGCCCTGCGCCAAGCGCTGAGAGACGAAGGCTACGCCAACGAAGCCCGCTTCACCTGGGAACGCACCGCCGTTGCCACCCTGGACGCCCTGATCGCTGCCGCCGGCTGATGCCCCCTTGGCTGCGCCGCTGCGTCTGCGGCGATTCCAGCGGTTGCAGGCTTTTTTAGTTTACGGTATGAACTGTACGGGAATTCAGTGCGCCTTCCAGGCCGAAAGTCGGCCACAACAAATACTAACCGCAGAGAAAAACAGGGGAAAAGATCATGAGCAAAAAACGCATCGTCGTCATCGGCGGCACGGCGGCCGGCCCCAAAGCCGCGGCCCGGGCCAAACGGTTGGATCAGACGGCCGAAGTCACCCTGCTGCAAAAGGCCCCGGAACTGTCCATGGCCTCGTGCGGCTATCCGTATTACGTGTCCGGCGAAGTCCGGGATCGGGCCATGCTGCTGGCGACACCGGTCGGGGTGGTGCGCGATCCGGCCTTTTTCGCCGGGGCCAAGGGTGTTGCCGCCCTGGTCGGCACGGAAGTGACGGCCATTGACCGCGCGGCCCGAACGGTTGCCTGGAAACGCGCCGCCACCGGCGAAACCGGCCATCTGCCCTATGACAAACTCATCCTGGCCACGGGTTCGATGCCCAAAGTGCCGCCCATCCCGGGCCGCGAACTGGCCGGAGTGACCACGCTGTCGAGTCTGGCCGACGCCGATGGCCTGCGGGCTGTTGCCGCCGCTGCCAAGGGCGGGCAGGCGGTCATTGTCGGCGGCGGGCTTATCGGCATGGAAACCTGCGAAGCCCTGGTGACCGCCGGCATGGCCGTTACCGTGGTCGAGGCCCTGCCCCACATTTTAAGCTTTCTCGATCCCGAACTGGCCCTGCTGGTGGAAAAGCATGCCCGCGCCAAGGGCGCGACCATCGTCACCGGCGTTGGCATCAGCGAGATCCTCGGCGCAGCAGGCAAAGTGACCGGCGTTCGCCTGGCCGATGGCCGGGAACTGCCGTGTTCGCTGGTGGTCATGGCCATTGGCGTTTCGCCAAACGTGGCCCTGGCCAAGGCGGCCGGCCTGACCCTTGGCGCGACCGGCGGCATTGCCGTCAACGCGCATATGACCACGTCCGACCCGGACATCTACGCTGCAGGCGACTGCGTGGAAGTGTTAAACAGGCTGACCGGCAAACCGATGCTGGCCCCCTACGGCGATCTGGCCAATCTCGAAGGCCGGGTGGCCGGGGAAAATGCGGTCCTTGGCGACAAGGCGACCTTTCCCGGAACCATCGGCAGCGGCATCTGCAAGGTGTTTGATTTTGCCGCCGCGTCCACCGGCCTGTCCGAACGCCGGGCCAGGGAAGCCGGGTTTGAGGTGGTCACGGCCATAAACGCCGGCCCGGACATTCCGGGCTTCATGGGTGCCAAGCCCGTTGTCTCCAAGATCGTGGTCGAAGCGGGCACGGGACGCATTCTCGGCTTTGCCTGCGTCGGTGCCGGCAATGTCAACCGGCAGGCGGCGGAAATGGCCATGGCCATCCTTGGCGGGCTGACCGTGGACGATGTGGCCATGGCCGATCTGCCCTATGCCCCGCCCTATTCCCTGGCCATCGATCATGCCATTGGAACGGCCCATATCGTTCAAAACAAGATGCGCGGCCTGATGCAGGGCCAGTCGTGTGTGGCGGTCAAGGGCCGGCTCGATGCCGGGGAGACGCCGTTTCTGCTGGACGTGCGCGGCCCCAAGGAATTTGAGGAAATGCGTCTGGGCCTGGGCGAGACGCTGGTGCCGCTGGGGCAGTTGCGAAAGCGCCTGGGTGAAATGCCGGCAGACAAAAACGCGCCCATTGTGGCCTATTGCAAGGTGTCCATGCGCGGCTACGAAGCCGAAAGCATTCTGGAAGCGGCAGGCTATACCAATGTGACGGTCATGGAAGGCGGGCTGGCGGCCTGGCCGTTTGCCCTGGAGAAATAGGACAGCTGGCGCGGCTTCGGGAGGGCCGGGAGGACAATCCCGGCCGTTTGGGCTACAGGACAAAAAAACGCCTGGAGCCGCGCCATGAAAAGCTACCGCAAGGAACTCTGGTTCACTGTCCCGTCGCGTCGGGGGTTTCTAAACATCACCCGGGACGCCCAGGCCAGCCTTGACGCATCCGGCATCCGCGAAGGCCTGTGTCTGGTCAACGCCATGCACATTACGGCCTCTGTCTTTATAAACGACGACGAATCCGGCCTGCACCATGATTATGAGGTATGGCTGGAAAAGCTCGCCCCCCACGAGCCCGTCTCGGGCTATCGCCACAACGTCGGCGAGGACAACGCCGACGCCCACATGAAACGCCAGATCATGGGCCGGGAGGTTGTCGTGGCCGTGACCGAGGGCCGCCTCGATCTCGGGACATGGGAACAAATCTTTTACGGCGAGTTCGACGGCCGCCGCAAAAAGCGGGTCTTGGTCAAAATCATCGGCGAGTAGCTTTTTCGCAAAGGAGAGGCCCATGTCCTTGTCCGATATTCCAACCGATCGTCTGCATCGCTTTCGCGAACTGCTCGGCCTCTCGGAGCTGCCGGAAAACCCGCTGGCCCGTTGGGCCGACGTCCTTGGGGCTAGGCCCGAAGACTTTGCCGAGCGCATCCAGGCCTTTGTCCAGGAGTCGCCGCAGTTGCGCATCGTCCAGGACAACCTGCCCGACCCGTCCAAACTGCGCCGCAACTGGATGGAATGGTTCTCGGGCCTTTTTCGCCAGGGGCTTGGCGACGAACTCCTCACGCGCCTGTGGCGCAGTGGGCAGGCCCATGTGGCCTACAATGTGGACCACCGCCTGATCAGCATGGCCTACGCCCTGGCCCGGGTCTTTTTGCACGAAAAAGTCGTGGCCAGCGTGCCGGGAAACGATGCCCCGCCTGTACTGCGCGCCATTGATGCCTTCATCGATTTCAGCCTGCTCGTGGAGACCGACGCCTTCGTGACCTTTGCCACCCGGTGCGAACTGGACGTCATCCAGGGCATCGCCCATCAGGTGCGAAACCCCATCATGGTCATCGGCAGTCAGGCCCGGCGGCTTGTGCGCCTGCGCGGCCAGGACGTCGAGGTAACGGCCGCGGCCCAGGTGGTGCTGGAGGAAGCGGCCCGACTGGACGCCCTGGCCCGCTCGGTGACCCATTACATGGACGTGTCGCAACGCGAGCCGGCGGCCGAAACAACGCCCCTGTCGCCGATCCTGCAGGCGGTCCTGGCCCGGATTGCCGCCCAGCCCGATCGGCTAAAGGTCGTCCTCGACGTGGCCGTCGCGCCCGAGGCCGACCGCCTTGCCATGGCCCCAAACGACCTCGACACCTTGCTTTTTGCGCTACTGGATAACGCCGTGCGCTACGCCGCGCCCGAGAATCCGCGCGTCAGCGTACTCTGCCAGCCCAATAACGGCCGCCGGGGTTTCGCCATGCTGACCATCGAAAACACCGGCCAGACCCTGACCGCTGAAGAACTGACCCGGATTTTCAGCCCGTTTCATTCCACCGACCCCATGGCCACGGGCATGGGGCTGGCCATGGCCAAGACCATCGCCCGGAAATATTCCGGCGGCATCGCCATGGGGCTGATCGAAGGCGGGACGCGTTGCGTCCTGACCCTGCCCTTGGCCCAGGAGGGGGCAGCCCCGCCCGACGCCTCTGCCCCCCGCTAACGCGTCCCCGGGAAACGCCCTTTTAGGTGGCGCTGGCGTAGAGGGTCTTTATGGACTCGCCAAGCTTTTGGGCCAGGGGCGAGGCGGCCATGCGATCCATCACCACTTCGATATAGGTTCCCGTGCCGCAAGTCTCGGCCCGGGCCAGGGCCTGCTCCAATGCGGCGTTGGTGGTGACCTTGGCACAGTACCAATCGGTGAGGCCAAACGCGGCCGGCAACTGGGTATAGTTCCAGGGGGCCAGATCGTTGTAGGCGCTCATGGGGTTTTTGCACAAAAGGCGCTCGATCAGATAGCCGTCGTTATTGAGGCAAAAAACGATGGGCTTTAAGCCGTGCAGGCCGAATTGGCCCAATTCCTGGACCGTCATCTGATGGGCGCCTTCGCCGGTAAAAAGGATCGTGCGCCGCTCGGGCGCAGCCAGGGCGGCCCCGAAAGCGGCCGGCGTGGCCCAGCCGATGGCTCCCCACAAGGTCTGGTTGAAAAATTCCGCGCCCTCGGGCATGAGCGCAAACCCCAGGCCCATGGACACCGTGCCGGTCTCGGCAATGACCGCGTCGCCCGGTCGCAAAAACTGCTCCCAGCGCGGATAGAGATAATCCGGCGTGATGGGATCGTCGGGGCCGCCCTTGGGTTGGCCCAGGCCCTTGGCCCGGGGACCGGCCATGGGCTTGTGCGGCAGGGCCGTGGCCAGCCCGGCCAGGACGTCGCGCATCTCCACATTGGCAAAAACGGCGTGGCCGATGCGCACCTCGTGCTGCATGACGGCAATCATGCGGCTGGGATCGATGTGGGCGGTAAAGGCCCCGGTGTTAAAATCGCTCCAGATCGCCCCAAGGTTTAAGACGCATTCGCAACCTTCCACAAAATCGCGCACTTCAGGATTCATGATGCGGCCGTCGTAGAGGCCGACATAGCCGGGCAGCGTCTCGTCCAGGGCGGTCTTGTCCATAAACATCGTGGCAAAGGGCAGTCCGGTGCGACCGAGCAGTTCCCTGGCGGCACCGCGCAGCCCCAGGCGCGCGATGAGATAGCCGGCCAGGACGACCGTCGAGCCGGCGGCGGCGACCTTTTCGGCAATGGCTTCAATGACGGCGGCCAGGGTCGCGGGATCGCTTTGGGGCGCTTCCGGGGCGCAGACGTATTCCCCGGGCAGGGGCTTGTCGGCCTGATCCTGGGGCAGGGCCATGTAGACCGGCCGGTTGCGGGAGCCGGCCGCCTCGATGCAGCGCTCGATCTGGCAGGCGGCGTTTTCGGCGGTCAAAATGGCGCTGGCGCAGACCACCGGCTTGGTCATGGCGGCATAGGCGTCAAACTGCCCGTCGCCGAGGGTATGGTGGACGATGCGCCGGGAGCGCTGGGTGGAAATACTCGGCATGCCGACCAGATGAAAAATGGGCAGATGCTCGGTGTAGGAGCCGGCCACGCCGCACAGCGCCGAAAGCTCGCCCACGCCGTAGGTGGTGCACAGCGCCGAGCGGCCTTTGATGCGGGCGTAGCCGTCAGCGGCGTAGGCGGCGTTGAGTTCGTTGGTGCAGCCGATCCAGCGCATGTCGGGATCGTTGTCGATGGCGTCGTTTAAGGCGAAGGAGAAATCGCCGGGCACGCCAAAGACGTCGGTGACGCCGATTTGCTTTAAACGGGTCATAAGCAGTTCGATGACAGTCTGGCTCATGGGCAATCCTCCGGGAAGTGGCGGCCGGCTGGGAAGCAGCGTCGGCCAGGGCGCGGCCGCACGGCTGGCGACCCTTGGCGTGAAAATCTCCGGCCAACATACACGCAGCCAAGGACCGAAGCAACGCCGGACAGGCTGTCCCTGCGCCCGGCGGCCCGGAAGACGGCGGGGTGCATGGACAGCCCGGCAAAAATATGTTGCCATAAGCATAACGCTGCCGGACACCACCGGCCGGCCACGCTCTGGAGGACGCCATGCCCATTGATCTCAAATGCTACGCCACCCTGGCCCCGCTGACCCCGGACAACGCCAGCGCCTTCCCGCTCAAGGACGGAGAAACAGTCCGTGCCCTGGCCGAGCGGCTGACCATCCCCGTCGATGAAATCAAAATCGTCTTCGTCAACGGCCAGGCCGCCGAGCTGGACCGGGTGTTGGCAGACGGCGACCGGATTGGCCTTTTCCCGCCCGTCGGCGGCGGCTGAAGCGGCAATAAGCCCGGCCGCCGCAGCAATACCCCGGCCGTCTTTACGCCGCCGCAGCCGTGTGCCTGGGGCGACGACGCCTCCCGCGTCCGGCCCGGACGGCCTCAGTAGCGGGGCTGCCCGTCAAGCCACAACGCGTAGGCCTCAAGGCCGATGTCGGCCATGCGCCGGTTATTAGCCCGCCAGCGTTCGGCCAGCCCCGGCGGCAGTCCCGGGTCGCAGGCCGCAAAGTCGGCGCAGGCAAAACAAAAAGCCAGCCCCCGCTCCCGGACGCAATCCTTGACCCGGCAGTCGCCCAAGAGACATGTCCCGGTGCGACAGCTTGCACAGCCGCCCTGGCCAAGCCGCGTCAGGACGCGTTCAAATTCAGGGTAGGCGGCAAATACCGGATCAAGCTGGCTGAAAAACGCTGCCCGTCGGCCGAAGCCGCCCAGTTCCCGGGCCAGTTCCCGGGCGTGGCGGCCGATGGGGCTGTCGGGATTGTCCAGACAGCGGCCGCAGTCCAGCCCGCAGGGGGCGATGCGCCGCAGTAACGCGTCATCCGTCATGTCGCTGCTCCTTATGGCCGGTGGGTGCCGATCCTGTTTTGCCGGCGACTCCGGCCGCCAACCCGGCCAATACCTGTTTTTTTCACGTCCAGAGTTCCTCCCACGGCAGGCTCAGGGCCAGACCGCCAGACTAAGCCCAAATGTCGCCGCCGCCAGCACAGGGACCAAAAAGCCCCGCCACCGGCCCAAAAGCCGGCCAAGCCCCAGACACACCGCCACAGGGACCAGAAAACACACCGCAAACTTGGCTGCAAGCGGCAATCCTGTCCCGACCAAAACGTATTGTAAGACAATGACCATGGGGAAATGCAGGAGATAAAGAGCAAAGGAGGCTTGGGCCAACCCCGGCCGTCGCCACAGCGAGCGCGCCCCGGTCCGGGCCAAAGCCACAGCCAGCAGGCCCATAACAGCCAGGGCAAAGCCGGTGCGGGCCAGGCCGTGGGCCAGCAGCAGCCAGTCAACACCGGGAAAGGCCCCCAGGGTCACAATCCGGCTGGCCACCATAAGCGCAAAAAAGACAACAGCCCCAATCCCCCAGTCCCAGAGACGCCCCGGGACGCCATACGCCACGAACCAGCCGTGTGCCCAGGCAAAAATCCCGAGCAGGAAAAACCCAGCATACTGGGGAAGCCGCGCCGGCTGGAAAGCCAGGAAAGGCCCCAGTCTGCTCCAGGCTGCATCCGGCCAACAAATCTGGCCAACGCCCGCAGCCAGACCAACGCCCAAGGCCAGCAGGCCAAACCGCCCCCAGCCCGGCCCGCCCGCTCTGGCCGGCCGACTCGGCCCGGACCCGGCAACAGGCCGGGCGGCGGCCAGGGCCAGACAGAAAAGGAACAGCAGGGGCAGAAACCACAGATGGTACGACCACACCATATCCCGGGTGGCCGAGGTTGCCTGGTTTGCGGAAAAAAGCTGGAAGCGCCAGTCGGCCAGCGAAGGCAACAGTGCCAGCCAACGCATAAAAAAGCCGCCCGTCCCGCCCTTGTCCAAGAAATCCACATAGGCAATGACCGGGCAATAAAAAAGCGTCAGGCCGACAAGCGGGACAAGGAGGCGCCGGGCCTTGCCAATGACAAATCCGGCCGGGCCGTGCCGCTCAAGGGACGGACAGGCGAAATAGCCGGCCACGCCAAACAGCAGCGGCATGGGAAAGCCGTCGGCCAAGGCCAGCACGAAATCCATCAGCCGCGTTCGGTCCGGATCGGTCACATACCACCAGGGAACCACCGTGCCGTAGGCCACGCCGGCATGCAGAGCCACCACGGCCAGCACGCCGACCAGGCGCAGGGCGTCCAGGGGGGCAATGCGCCCACCCGCCGCAGTCTGGGTACTCATACACCCTCCTCGTCCAGAGATTGGCGCACAGCGGCAAGGCCGGCCATGGAAAAACGAAAGCAATGGGCAGCCAGTTCGGCCCAGTGCCCGGTCATGGGCGGATGGCCGGGAAGTATCCGCTGCACGGTCGGCCACATAAGCGCCTGATACAGGCACGGCCCGAGCACGCTGGACATGCAGGCCATAAGCACCGGCACAGGCGCGTTGCGGCCGAGCAATTCGGCCATAAGCTCAAGTACAGCCAGGGTCTGGGGCCGGCTGTGGCGCTCCACCATATCGCCGAGAAAGGGGGTCGGGTTGGCCAGCTCCATGGCCCACAGCCGCAGGAAGGCGTCGCCGGCCTCGCCGTGGCTGAAAAGTGTCTGGCAAAAGACCTCAAGCAACAGCCGCAGCCGCTCCTCGGCCGAAGTCCCCTCGCCGGCGGCAAGGCGCAGGCGCATTTGCCGGTCGCCCTCGGTAAAAAGCACCTCCAGCACGGCTTGGTAGAGCTTGTCCTTGCCCCCGAAATAGTACTGCACGGCATTGAGATTGACCCCGCCGGCCTCCCGGCAGATGTCGCGCACCGTGGCCGCCTTGTAGCCCTTGGCGGCAAAGGTGCGCAGCGCCCCCCAGAACAGCCGTTCCCTGACCCCGCTTGCTTCTTCGGCCATGGCTCCTCCCAAACAAATGTATTAAACACTTGTTTATCAGCCAGTGCCAGCAATTGCCGGTAGCGTCAAGCCCTGGCAGTGGCCTGCACCCAGGCGTGAGTCCTGAAGCGGGGCGGCAGATTCCGGCCCAAGTCCCACCGCGAGAATCTCATATTGGCACCCCCCTTGTAATTGCGGATAGTGGTCTTATTTTTGACCAGGAAAATAGGGAATATCCTGAAGACTCCTATCTGTGGAATCCCTGGCGTCCGCCCCCTGGGGATAGGGCTGTTGGAGGTTATCGAACGACATCCAGGTTCTGGCGTCTTTTCGAACCAACAAGAAGGCGTTGGCGCTTGTTCATAAATAATCTGTGTCAGGCACTGCCCTGGAGAGCACCATGAACACGAAAGGCGCTGCGCTGTTATACGCCATTGCCTCCATATTGATTATCGCTGTCTTAGGCTCTGCAACCTATACCATGGTGTCTTCAACTGTTGGCACAACGCTTGAAGGCAACCGCTCCGATGCAGCCACCTATGCCGCCTACTCCGGTGTCAATTATGCCAGGGCGCAGACCGACGCAAACCTCGCCGACCTCGTCACAGCCGGAGCCACTGACTTCACCTTGACCAATGACGCCACCTTTCGTCTCACCGTCGGCGCAAAAAACATTGGAACGGGGATCTATCCCGTCACGGTTCTTGGCACGGCCAACCCGGGAACGGCAATCGTATCCAACGCATATGTCACGGGCAATGTAGTGCCGGCACCATCTGGTGGTGGTACAACCGATCCTTCGGATACTGCGGGCATTTTTGGCAAAAGCGCCAAGGTGGCGGGGTACGTCGGTGGGGATGTCATGGCTGAAACCGTGACGCTTCAAGGCGGCTCGACCGTTACCGGCTCCATCACTTCGACTTCAACCACGACGCCCCTGACCGTCTCGGGCGGGGTGACCGTGGGCGGAGCCGGCGCATTTCTCTGTTCCAACACCGACATCACCGTCAGTGGCGGTTCCCAGGTCGTCAACGGCAACATCTACGCCCAGGGAGACGTGCTGATCGACGGCGGTGCTACGGTTAACGGCACCATCTACGCCAAGGGCACCGTGACCATTAACGGCGGTGCCACGGTCAACGGCGACATTCACAGTCTTTCCACTGTCAATTTTCTCAACGGCCGCATGGGCACGGCCTCGACCAAGCGATTCATCTACGCCAGCGGGACAGTCACCGTCACCGGCGGTTCGACCATCTACGTCGATATCCACAGCCAGAACGCCATAGCCCTGCAAAACATCACGGTCTACGGCAATATGTATGCCCAAAACGGCGTCACCACGACCCAGTGGCAGACGCATCTCTACGGCAGCATCTTTACCAACCCAACCGGCCCAACATCTCCCGTGGCTTGCGCCACATACGCCCCGCCGACAGCGCCGGTTTTTACCGCAACAAATCCCATCAGTATCAACAGCGCAATGACCTTTACTGCGGGGAATTACTATTATACAACATTTACTACGTCGTGGACCGACATATGCCTTGACGTTTCGGCTGGAGACATCAATATATTTGTATCTGGAAATGTTTCAAGCAATGCCACACTCTACGTCAAAACGAGTAGCTCTGGAAACTGCTTCGCCAACAGTAATAGAATGGACAACATTGGCGAGACATTTTCCGCAGCGGCCGCCAAAGTTTTTCTGTACACCGGCGGCACCTTCTCCCTCGGCGGCGGCGTCGATTGGTTTGGAACGATCCTGGCGGCAGGCAATATCAACCCTGGCGGCGGCTCATCCATCATTGGCTCGCTGCAAAGTATAAATGGAGCCATCAATCCCAACAACGCCTGGTATGAAATAAAGTACGTCGGCTCCAACTACCTCAACAGCCATTGAACCGCAGCCCCGGCACCACAACAAAAAAGGCCGGATCACTCCGGCCTTGTGGTACTTGTGGTTTTTTTGGAGAGGGCGTTGGTTACACTCCCATGATATTGTAGCCGGAATCGACAAAAATGACCTCGCCGGTGGTGCCCGAGGACAGGTCCGAGGCGAGATAGAGGGCGCAACGCCCGATGTCTTCCAGGCTGATGTTGCGGCCAAGCGGCGAACGGTTCTCAATAGTTTCAAGGATGGTGCGAAAGCCGGTGATGGCCGAGGCGGCCATGGTCTTGACCGGACCGGCGCTGATGGCATTGATGCGAACGCCCCGCTTGCCCAGATCCACGGCCAGATAGCGCACGCTGGCTTCCAGGGCCGACTTGGCCACGCCCATGGCGTTGTAGTTGGCGACAACCCGGCCGGCTCCGTAGTAGCTCAGCGTCATCACCGACGCGCCCGGGGACAACAGCGGCTCAAAAGCCCGGCACAGGGCCACCAGGGAATAGGCCGAGACATCAAGCGCCACGCGAAAACCCTCGCGGCTGGTGTCGATAAACCGGCCGGTGAGATCCTCCCGATTGGCATAAGCGATGGAATGGACCAGACAGTCAACGCTCCCCCACTGCTCGCGCACGCCCCCGGCAGCGGCGGCAATCTCGGCGTCGCTGGACACATTGCACTGAAAGATGAAATCAGCTCCCAGCGCAGCGGCAATAGGCTCGATGCGCTTGCGGATCGGTTCGGCGGCGTAGCCCAGGGCCAGTTTCGCGCCCTGCTCGCACAGCGATTTGGCAATGCCGTAGGCGATGCTGCGCTCATTGACCACGCCAAACACCACGGCTTTTTTGTCTTGCATCAACATTGCACAACTCCTTCTCGCGCCCGGCAGACTGACGTCCCGACCGGGACAGGCGGCCGGGCGGCCGTTAGGGACGGATCTCGGCCTCGCGGATAATGCCGGTTAACAGCAGGTCCAGCACCCGGTCCACGCGTTCGCGGTCGGTGTCGTCATAGAGATTAAGCCCCCCGAACACGCCGGACTGCCGGGAACGCACGACCAGAAAGATGACCGCGCCGCCCAGTACAGCCACAACAGCGGTCAGATCAAGGGTTTCCGGCACTTCGCCGGTGACGGTCTCGAAAAATTCCAGCGCCGCCCGCACCCGGGGATATTCCAGCAGCCGGGTATAGCGGTTTCGCGACATAAGTTCCCAGGCCAGGATGTCCAGCGTTCGCGGCCGGGCCAGCAGCCCCCGGATGGTGGCCTTGAAGAAATGGGCCAGTTGGGCGCGCGGCGGCATGGCCGCGAAACGCTCAGCCACTTCTTCGCGCAGTTCTGCAACCGTGGGCCAAAAGGCCTCCGACTGGCCAAAGGCCGTGACCATGTCGTCGAGATCCTGGAAATGGCGCAGCACAACAGCCCGCTCCAGGCCCGCCGTCTTGGCCACGGCTTCCAGGGACAGGCCGTCGAAACCCTGCCTGGCCAGCAGATCGCCAAGCGCTTCCAGAAGGCGCAGGCGCACGGTGCGCGGTTTGCCGATGGGAATGACTTTGACCCCGGTCATGGGGAATCCTTTAGGCGCGCCGCGCCCGGACAAAGACGTCCACGGCAACCAGCAGGGCCAGGGCCATGATCGAACCGTCACGAATAAAAGTGACCATGGAAATGCTGTCATCGGCCTTGGTGGTGAAACAGCCGCACTGGGTGGCGATGCCCTTGTGCTGGGCCCAGGCCATGGCCGACAGGAAGACGGCCATCATGAGGCAGGCAGACAAGGCCGCGCCCCGGGCCATGCACCCGGTCAACAGGCACATGCCCACCACCACCTCGATCCAGGGCAACACCAGGGCCACACCGGCCACGGCCATATCGGGCAGAATCTGGTAGTTGCGCATGATCTTGGCAAAGGCCATGGGATCGACGATCTTGTCCCAGGCCGCAGCCAGAAAAATAATGCCCAGGGCCAGGCGGGCCAGAATGCCGAGAGTTCTCACGCGCCACCCTCCATGGGTCCGCCAACGGTCCGCCAGCCATCCAATCCTTCCGGCATGACCGTCACATAGGGAAAGCCGGCCGTGCGCAACGCCTCGGCCAGTTCCTTGCTTTTGTCGCACAGCAGATTGCCGCAATAGACCACAATCCGGTCTTCGGTTGTAAGCCCGAGGGATTTGGCCGCTGCGTCCAGGTCGCCGTACATGGCTTCCTGGGGCAGATTTTTGGCCCCGGCCACCCGCTGTCCGGCAAATTCCTCGGCCGTGCGGGCGTCCACGAAAACCACCCCGGGCTTGCCAAGCATGGTCAGGGCCGCGTGGGGTTCAATGGTTTCCAGCCCGCGGCGCAGCGCATCGCGCTTATCCAGGGCCGCAAAATCGATGACCCAGGGCACAGGTTCCGTCCGGGCCATGTTCATGGCCACGGACAGGCCCGCCCCGAGCACGAGGATGACCGCCAACTCCAGCCACAGCGGCGTGAGCCACCGCGTTCCAACCTGCGCCATACGTTCCTGCCTTGACAAGATTTCCCGCCCACGAGCATATGCTTTGGGCACAAGGCCCAAGCTATCCTACCCGCCGGCCAGAACGCAACCCGTAACCCCCCGTAACCCCGGAGACGGCCATGTCCGACACCGCTTCCCCGCCACAAATCGAAAACGCCTCGCCCCAGGCCGTGCGCGCCCTGCTTGCCGCCGCACGTCCCGGGGAGGTTTCGCTCCTTGATGTCCGCATGGAACCGGAATACGAAGAATTCCATCTGCCGGGCGCGACACTTCTGCCCTTGCCCGATCTGCCCGACCGCTTGGAGGGAATCGACAAAGGCAAACCCGTCGTGGTCTACTGCCGCTCAGGCGCGCGCAGCGCCGCTGCGGCCCGGCTCCTGGCCGGAGCCGGGTTTCCCCGCATCGTCAACATGCTGGGCGGGGCCATGGCCTGGCAGGGCGCGGCAGCCATTGGAGCACCGGACGCCGGCCTGACGCTGCTTTCCGGCAACGAAACCCCGCGCCAGATCTTGCGCGCGGCCCTTGGCATGGAAGCGGCCCTGGGCGCGTTTTATAAAAAACTGGCCAGCACGGCCCCAGACGGCGACGCCGCCGCCACCTTCACCCGGTTGGCTGTTTTTGAAGACCGCCATTTAGCCCATGTGCACAGCCTCTATGCCAAGGAAACCGGTGACACAGCCGAACTGGCCAGCCTGCTCGCCAACGTCGCGCCCGAACTTGAAGGCGGGCTGCCGGCCGCCGACTTCCTGGCCCAGCTTGGCGGTGAACCGGCCTCGGCCCAGGAGGCCCTGGAACTGGCCGCGTCTGTTGAGGCCCAGGCCCTGGACCTGTATTCCCGACTGGCCGGGCGCACCGAAAATGCCGACGCCAAAGCCCTCTATGGAAGCCTGGCCCAGGAGGAAAAAGCCCATTTGCACGCCGTGGGCGTCCTTTTATCCCGCATCGCAACCGCCTAAGCCAAGGAGCTTTTCATGCAACCCGTCAATTTCCTCATGAACATCTTGTGGCTCATCCTCGGCGGCTTCTGGATGGCCATCGGCTGGTATCTGGCCGGCGTCGTTATGGCCATCACCATCATCGGCCTGCCCTGGGCCAGGGCCTGTTTCGTTCTGGGCAACCTGTCCCTGTGGCCGTTTGGCAAGGAAGTCGTGGATCGCCGCGACGTGTCCGGCCACGATATCGGCACCGGCACCCTGGGTTTTATCGGCAACGTGATCTGGTTCGTACTGGCCGGGGTCTGGCTGGCCATCGGCCATCTGCTGGCGGCCGTGGCCAACTTTGTGACGATTATCGGCATCCCCTTTGCCCTGCAGCATCTCAAGCTCGCCGGTCTGGCCCTGGCCCCCATCGGCAAGACCGTCATCGAAAAACGCTACTAAACCGAGGAGCGCCCGTGCAGTATCTGCTCCTTGCCCTGGCCCTGACCGCCGGCATGTTCATGCCCATCCAGGCCGGTATCAATTCCAAGCTGGCCGGCATGGTGGATGGGGCCATCCCGGCCGCCTTCGTGTCGTTTCTGGTTGGCACGCTGGCCCTGGCCGCCATTTTGGCCGTCATGGGCCAGGGCGTCCCCGTTGCCACAGCACTTAAAACCTCACCCTGGTGGTACTGGATCGGCGGCACCATGGGGGCATTTTTCGTCACAGCCACGGTGATTCTGGCTCCGCGCATCGGCGGCGGGGCCATGATCGCCCTGACCCTGGCCGGACAGGTGGCGGCGTCCATGGCGCTGGACCACTTCGGGCTACTCGGTTTTCCGCACATCGCCTTTGACGGCAAGCGTCTGGCCGGCTCCATCCTGCTGCTGGCCGGCGTCTACCTGATTCGTTATTAAGGGAATCCGGCACTTCCGCACATTCCCCCCCTTTCGGTCCCGCCCCGGGACCGATGGCCAGTCGGTGGCGCGTTTTTTCGGGGGGCGAGGCCGGCGCGCCAGCGTCGGCCTCGCCCCCCGAAAAAACGCGCCACCGTCGTCACAAGCCACCACCTCCCACCCGCTTCCCCCAACCCCAACCCGGGGGGCCGGGGGGCTGAGCCCCCCGGCGGGGCGTGGGGCAGCGCCCCACTCTTCGTCTTCATCTTCTGCCTACATCATCGCGCTTCACCTACCCCCGCGCCCGGCGCACGGTGACGGATTCGCCGCCGATGCCCCAGTTGTCGCACTCGACTTCGTCGATGATGACCACGGTGGTTTGCGGATTTTTGCCCATGACGTCACGCAGCAGGTTGGTCACGCCTTCGATGAGTTGGGCTTTTTGTTCGGCGGTGGCACCGTCGCGGGTGATCTTGATGTTGACGAAGGGCATGGGATTCTCCTTTTATGCGGCTGGGCCGAAGGTTTGCTCGACCAGGGTTGCGGCATCGGCCAGCCAGTCCCGGCGCTGGGCCGGGGTGCTGGTCACGATGGTTTCAAACATGCGGCGGCGCACGTCGGACACGCCGCACAGGCCAAAAATGCAGTCCTTCCAGATGCGCTCCAAGGGGTCGCCAAAAACGCTTTGTTCGCGTGCGGCGGCGGTGTTGGAGGTGTTGAGGACGACGGCTGCTTTGGCGGCGAGCAGGCCCCGGGGCACGCCTTCGCCGCCGTCGCCGGCAACGAATTCGTAGGCCACGCCCGGGCGCAGCACCCGGTCCACCCAACCGGTGAGCACAGCCGGGGGCATGCCCCACCAGTTGGGGTGGACAATGACAAACCCTTCGGCTGCGGCGGCTGCGGCGCAGTGCCGGGCCAGGGCATCATCCAAGGGCGCATCGCGGCCGAGTTCGGCAGCCGGGAGCCTGGGGTCGAAGCCCTCGGCATAGAGGTCGTAGCAGTGCACCTCGCGGCCAAGGCCGGACAGGGCATCGCAGGCGGCCCGGGCCAGGGCGTGGTTAAAGCTGCCGGGGTCGGGATGGGCCAGGATGACACAATAGGCCACGTCAGTCTCCTTTGCTT
The DNA here is from genome assembly GCF_009856865.1 of Solidesulfovibrio aerotolerans. GTDB lineage: Bacteria > Desulfobacterota > Desulfovibrionia > Desulfovibrionales > Desulfovibrionaceae > Solidesulfovibrio > Solidesulfovibrio aerotolerans. Next base: position 21,376 of record NZ_WVUD01000027.1, read on the forward strand.
GACGGTGCATCGCCATCCTGGCGGTATTCCAGGATATCGCCGGGCTGGCAGGCCAAAAAGGCGCAGACGGCTTCCAGGGTCGAGAAGCGTATGGCCTTGGCCTTGCCGGTTTTGAGGATCGAGAGGTTTTGGGCAGTGATGCCCACGGCCTCGGCCAGTTCCTTGGAGCTGACTTTGCGCCGGGCCAACATGACGTCGAGATTGACAATAATTGCCATAACCGGCCTATACCGTCAGTGCCGCTTCTTCGTCCAGACGTCTGGCCTCGTCCATGACCCGGGCGAGAACCACAGCCAGCGTCGCAATGAAAAGCAGGGCCAGTTCGGTGGTGCCGATGCCCAGGGTGAGCATGTGGCGTCCCGGCGGATTGGCGGCGGTGACGGCCAGCCCGTGCAGCGGCGTAGAGAGAATTGCGCAGGCGGCCCAGACAAAAAGCGCCCTGGCCACGGACTGAAAGCAGGCCACGGTGGCCAGGGTGAAGATGCGCCCGGCCTTGTAGAGAGCAAAGAGGCGGCGCAGCCGCAGCAAGGTGACCATGAGCGCCACACCCGGCACCAGGGCGGCCAGGAAACACAGCAGGCGCACCCAGCCCGGCAGTTCGGGCGAGACAGCCAGTTCGGCGGCCTGGCGGGTCATGTCCGCCGGCAACAGGTTAAAGGCAGTCCAATAGACGGCAGTCAGCGGCACGACCGATACAGCCGCCACGAGGCAGATGATTTCGAGCAGCCGGCCCTGTCGCCGGATGCGTTCCAGGTTGTTCGTGGCTTCCATGATTGTTTTCCTCTTTTCTGTGTCCGCCGAAGCGGCGACAAACGGCGGGCGAAGTTGCCCAACTCTCTGGCTCACTGTCCGGACGAGGGATTGATAAACAAGCTAAAATTATTGTGCAACAATAATTTTAGCTTGTTTATCATTTCAAATCAGACAATCCCACCCGTTTTATGAAAAAAGCAAAAAATATCAGGCGCGCAGCCTGAGGGCCGGGTATCACCCTGGCCACGGAGGACGAATGACCACACAGACGCGAAAGGATTGGGAACGGCGGGTGTTGGCCGCCATGCAGGTGATGGAGGCAGGGCTTGACGGCGAACTGTCCCTGGCCGACATCGCGACGGCGGCCCATTTCTCGCCATACCACTTCCACCGGGTCTTTGCCGGCATGACCGGCGAGACGGTTGGCGCGTGCCTGCGCCGGCTGCGGTTGGAACGGGCGGCCCAACGCCTGTGCTACAGCGACCAGCCGGTGACGGACGTGGCGCTGGATGCGGGTTTCGACGCCCCGGAAGCCTTTACCCGCGCCTTTGCCCGCGTCTATTCGATGGCACCTTCAGCCTGGCGGCGCGCCTGCCTGGCCCGCAGCGGCCCGCCGGCCATTCCCACATGCCAACCCCTTATCCAGGAGGAGTTCATGACTATGGATTTGACCGTCACCATCAAGAAACTGCCGCCGTTCAAGGTGGCCTGCGTGCGCCATGTCGGTCCCTACGACCAGTGCGAGGGAGCCTGGGAAACGCTGTGCGCCCTGGCCGGGCCGCTGGGACTGTTCGGGCCGACGACCCAATTTATCGGCATCGGCCACGACTGTCCCCAGATCACGCCGCCGGAGAAAATCCGCTACGACGCCTGCCTGACCGTGCCGGACAGCTTTGCCGGCACGCCGGAACTGCCGGTGGCGGTCATCGGGGATCAGGAATACGCCAGCGCCGTGGTCAAGGGGCCGTACACCAACCTTGGCCCGGCCTATGCCTGGCTGGCCGGCGTCTGGGGACCGCAGTCTGGCCGGGAATTTGCCGCCGGGCCGAGCATGGAGTTCTATCTGACCGACCCCAAAACCACGCCGCCCGAAGACAACCTGACGGAAATCTACGTGGCGCTGGCCCCGGCCGGTTAGGAAAATGGACGGAGAAAAGAAGTAAGGGAAGAGAAAACAGCAGATGCCCCCGACGGCCGGGGGCATCTGCTGTTGGAGTCTATTCGGCCTCGGCCGTTTCGGCCAGGGCCTTTCGCGGGGCGCGGTTGGAGAAGGTGAAGCTGAACAGTTCCGGCGCACCCTCGGGGGCGGCGTCGATGACGACCTCGCCGCCCTTTTGCAGCTTGCCGAAGAGCATCTCCTGGGCCAGCGTGTCCTTGATCTCCACCTGGATGACCCGGGACAGCGGCCGCGCGCCGTAATCGGCGTCAAAGCCCTTCTCGGACAATTTGGCCGCCGCCAGCGGGGTCAGGCGCACGAACACGCGCTTTTCCGCCAACTGGGCATTGAGCTCGCGAATGTACTTGTGGACAATGCGGTCCATGACCTCGGGGGTCAGGGACTTAAAGCCGATGATGCCGTCCAGGCGATTGCGGAATTCCGGGCTAAACAGCCGTTCGATGGCCTTTAAGCCCTTGTCCGCCGCCTCGCCGGGCTTGCCAGCGCCAAACCCGATGCTCTTGGCCGACATCTCGCGCGCTCCGGCGTTGGTGGTCATAAGCAGGATCACGTGGCCAAAGTCTGCCTTGCGGCCGTTGTTGTCGGTGAGCGTGGCGTAGTCCATAACCTGCAGCAGGATGCTGAACATGTCGGGATGTGCCTTCTCGATTTCGTCAAGCAACAGCACCGAATACGGATGCTTGCGGATGGCGTCGGTGAGAAGCCCGCCCTGCTCGAAACCGACATAGCCCGGAGGCGAGCCGATGAGCCGGGCCACCGCATGCTTTTCCATGTATTCGCTCATGTCAAAGCGCACAAAGTTCACACCCAGCACCGCAGCGAGCTGCTTGGCCAGTTCGGTCTTGCCAACGCCCGTGGGTCCGGCCAGCAGGAACGATCCCGTCGGCTTGCCGCTATGGGCCAGCCCGGCCCGGGAGCGCAGGATGGCCTTGGCCATGGCGTCCACGGCCTCATTCTGGCCGAAGACGAGGCTCTTGAGTTCCCCTTCGAGGTTCTCCAGGCGCACCTTGTCCGAGGACGTGACCCGGGCGGCCGGAATCTTGGCCATGGTGGCCACGACCTTTTCCATTTCTGCCACGCCAATGGCCCCCTTGGCCTCGGTGCCGGCCAGCTTGCGCACGGCCCCGGCCTCGTCGATGACGTCAATGGCCTTGTCCGGCAGGAAGCGGTCGTTGATGTGGCGGGAAGAAAGCTCCACGGCCGAACGCAGGGCGGCAACCGTGTAGCGCACGCCGTGATGGTTCTCGTAGTGGCTGCGCAGCCCCTTTAAGATCTCCACCGCCTCTTCCACCGAAGGCTCGGCCACGTCGATCTTCTGGAACCGGCGCGACAGGGCGCGGTCCTTCTCGAAATGGTTCTTGTATTCTTCGTAGGTGGTGGACCCGATGCAGCGCATCTTCCCGGACCCAAGCACGGGCTTTAAGATGTTGGAGGCATCGAGCGTCCCGCCGCTGGTGGCACCGGCCCCGACGATGGTGTGGATTTCATCCACAAAGAGAATCGCTCCGGGCTTTTGCTCCAGTTCCGACAGCACGCTTTTCAGACGCTGCTCGAAATCGCCGCGGTACTTGGTGCCGGCCAAAAGGGCACCCATGTCCAGGGCGTAGATGAGCGTATCCCGAAAGCTCTCGGGCACTTCGTTTTTGGCGATGCGCAGGGCCAGCCCCTCGGCCAGAGCGGTCTTGCCAACGCCCGGATCGCCCACAAAGATGGGATTGTTCTTGCGGCGACGCAGCAGCACATGGATGGTGCGGGTCAGCTCCTGGTCGCGGCCGATCAGCGGATCGACCTCGCCCTTTTTGGCCTTGGCCACCAGTTCCACGGTGTACTGCTCAAGGGCCGAGCCGCCGGCCTTGCCGTCGCGCTGATCATCACCACTGCTGCCGGTCCCTTCGCTAGCCGCTTCCTTGCCGCCGCCGTGGGAGATGTACTCCAGCACGTCCAGGCGGGTGACGTTATGCGACTTCAGGTAATAGACTGCATAGGAATCTTCCTCGTCAAAGGTGGCGGCCAGCACGTCGCCGACTTCCACCTGATCCTTGCCCGAGGACTGCATCTGCATGATGGCCCGTTGCAGCACGCGCTGCACACCAAGGGTCTGCACCACTTCGGCGTTGGCATCCTGGGGCAGGGTTTCCATGTGATCGGTGAAAAAGCGTTCAAGCTGATGCTTGAGACGGACCACGTTGGCACCGCAGTGGACCAGGATATCCCGGCCGGTATCTTCCAGGAGCATGGCGTACAGCAGATGCTCCAGGGTGAGATACTCATGGTGGCGGCGCTTGACCTCTTTGACGGCGCTGGTCAACACCCGTTCAAGCTTTTTACTGAGCATTTAGACCTCTTCCATACTGCAACGCAGGGGATAGCCGTTTTCCTTGGCCAGACGGTGGACCAGCGAAACTTTGAGCTCGGCCACCTCGGCCGTATAGATGCCGCAAACCCCTACGCCAGTGTTATGGACGTTGAGCATGATCTGCGTGGCTTCATTTTCGTTTTTGCGAAACACGTTGACGAGCACAAGGATGACGAACTCCATGGTCGTGTAGTCGTCATTGTGCAGCATGACTTTGTACTGCCTGGGTTCGCGGACATCGTCTTCGACGGCAACGCCCAGGCCGGGCTGTTGCTCTTGCATGGGATGACTCATGAGCTTGTGCTAACCTCGTGCAACGGAGTAAGTCAGGCCCTTGGCCCGATTTCCCTACTTCGGGGATATATAAGTCATTGCGGCGGACTGTCGAGGGGGCGCAAGGCCGCGCCCAGCACCCCGGACTCCATGCTCTGGCCTACGGAAAAATGCGGCCACTGACAACTGCGTTGGCAGCAAGCTGAAATCGTTGGTGCTTTTTAGTGCGATCCAGCCAATTCGGCCAGGATGCTGCGACGTGTGTCGGGCGGGAAGACGAAGCTTGTCTGCGGGGGCAGATTGTGGGCGCGGCGGTACGCCTGATGCAATTCGTGGTAGGTCTCGGGCCGGGCCTGCTCCATGGCTAAGCCAAGCCGCGCGGCCAGTGCCGGGATGGCTGCGGCCGGGCCTTCGATCTCCAGGTAGCGGCCAAAGGGGAGTTCGTCGAGACAGACCAGGGTGTCTCCGACCTGCCAGGTTTCCCGGACTTTTTCGTAGCGCAGAAACGGCACATAGCCCAAGGCGGCGAATATGGCCTCCAGGGCCACGGCGTCGGCCACCTCGGTTTCGATCTCCCGACGGATTTTAAGCCCTGTGCGGCCTGCCGTCTCGGACGGGAGCTTGACCGTCACCTTACATCCGGCGTCGCGCCGGATGCGCAGCAGCACGTCGCTCCCCCGCAACGTGCCGGCCGCATCATCAAGGACCACGTTCTCCTCAAAGCAGCGCGCGCGCAACACACCGCCGGCAGCGGAGAGGGCCGGACGCACGGCGTCGAAATCCGCCACGACAAATTTGGTTTCGATCTCGTCAGCGATGGTCATGCGCACCCCCTTCTCCGGCCGAAGCCGGCCCGGTTGCCAGCCAACGCGGAATCCCTTGAAAAACTTTCCCCGATAAGGGGTGCCCGGTGGATGAACCCCCGGCCGCCGGAGAAATGGTGGTTCCCGTCAAGCCTGCCGTGCGGCCTTGCCCGCACCCACCCACCGTTGCGGCAACGCCGTTCCCCTTTAACCCCTTGCCTTCCAGGTGGGATTCCAAAGGGCTCAGCCCTTTGGCCGCCGGAGGCCTCTTCTGCCTTTTCTTTATTTCTCTTCCCTTATGCTAGCCGGTGCAGGCTCGGACCACTTCGTAGGCGATGGCACCAAGGGGCATGACCTTATCCACGCCACCGAGTTTGATGGCTTCCTGGGGCATGCCGAAGACCACGCACGACGCTTCGTCCTGGGCGATGGTGTAGGCCCCGACTTCGTGCATTTCCAGCATTCCGGCCGCGCCGTCGTCGCCCATGCCGGTCATGATGACGCCCACGACGTTTTTTCCGGCATAGCGGGCGGCGGAACGAAAGAGCACATCGACGCTGGGCCGGTGCCGGCGCACCAGCGGCCCGTCCTTGACCTCGACATAGTAGCGCGCGCCGCTGCGTTTGAGCAGCATGTGGCGGTTACCTGGCGCAATGAGCGCCTGCCCGCGCAGGATGGTATCGCCGTCGGCGGCTTCCTTGACCGTGATGCGGCAGATGCCGTCGAGGCGTTTGGCAAAGGCGGCGGTGAACTGTTCGGGCATGTGTTGGACAATGGTGATGCCAGGGCAGTCCTGGGGCATGGCTTCCAGGAATTCGCGCAGGGCCTCGGTGCCGCCGGTGGACGCGCCCACGGCCACGACCTTGTCGGTGGTCTGAAACATGGCTTTGCCGGTGGGGCCGGGCAGCATGGCGTCGGCGGACAGCTTGGGGGAGACCTTCATCGGCCCGGACGCAGCCAGCCGTTTGAGGCGCGCCCGGGCAGCGCCCTTGACCGCATCCACCACGCGGATGCGCGATTCTTCCAAAAACTGGCGGGTGCCGAGTTTGGGCTTGAGGATGACGTCCACTGCGCCGTATTCCATGGCCCGCAGCATGGTTTCCGAACCGGCTTCGGTGAGCGTGGAGCAGATGACCACGGGGATGGGATGCTGGGTCATGATTTTGCGTAAAAACGTCAGCCCGTCCATGCGCGGCATTTCGATGTCCAGGGTTATGACATCGGGGGTCTGCGTTTCCATACGCTTGACCGCAGCATAGGGGTCACCGGCAGAGCCGATGACTTCGATTTCCGGATCTGAGGCCAGGATATCGGTCAGGGTCTGGCGAACCAGGGCGGAGTCGTCCACCACCAGAACCTTGATTGTCTGCTTCACGCAAAACCTCGCAAACAGAATTCGTAAGTAGCGTTAAATCTTTCTATATACTGTCGGGGCGTGCTGGCGCAAGGGCAGGTCCATACCGGTGAGGCTTTCGGAGTGGCCGATGAATAAAAAACCGCCGGGCAGCAATTGGGTGCAGAATTTCTGGAGCAGCCGTTCCTGGGTGGCCCGGTCGAAATAGATCATGACATTGCGGCAAAAAATGGTGTCCAACGGTTCTGGGAAAGCGAAGGAATCCATAAAGTTGAGACGTCTGAAATCCACGAGGCGGCGGATGTCCGGCACCACCCGCACCAGACGCTTGGCGTGGTCCTTGCTGCGCAGAAAATAGCGGCGCTTGAAGTCCAGGGTCATCTTGCCCACGCGTTCCTCAGGATAGACGCCATTTTTGGCCATGGCCAGCACCCGGGTGGAAATATCCGTGGCCATGACGCCAAACCGAAAGCCCGGGGCACGCGCGGCGAATTCCGAGAGCACCATGCACAGGGTATAGGGTTCCTCGCCCGTGGAACACCCGGCGCTCCAGAGCCGAAAGGGCCGGCTCGTGCTGTATTGCTTGCGCCACAGCGGCAGGGTCTGCTCGGTCATGATCTCGAAATGGCGCGGCTCCCGGAAAAATTCCGTGGTATTGGTGGTGATGACATCAATAAGCTGGACGAGTTCGGCATCAAGTCCTTCGGGGCTGAAAAGGTATTCGTAGTAGTCGTGGTAACCGGCCTTGCCCAGTTGGCGCAGACGCTTTTGCAGCCGCGCTTCGACCATGACCTTTTTCGACGACGGCAGCTTGATGCCGACCTCGGTATGGATGAATTCACTCAGTCGTTTGAATTCCTTGTCGGTCATGGCGACAAGACCGGAAGTCCGGCCGGGAGGGGCGCTTGGGAGCATGGGAATCAGGCCTCACCGGCGTCGGGGCCGGCATCCCCCAGGGTCTGGGCCAGCCCGGCCAGTTCCATTGAGGTAAAAACCTTGTTGATATCGAGGATGATGATGAACTGGTCCCCGGTCTTGCCCATGCCCCGGATGAACTCGGCCCGGATGGGCGTCCCCATGCGCGGCGGCGGCTCGATCTGCCCGGTTTCCATTTCATAGACCTCCTGGACCGAATCGGCCAACGCCCCGAGCACCGTGCCCTCGCCGTCCAGGCAGACTTCCACGATGATGATGCAGGTATTGACCGTGCGCTCGGTGGCCCCCAGGCCAAACTTCATCTTGAGGTCCACCACCGGCACGGCCCGGCCGCGCAGATTGATCACACCGCGAATATAGTCGGGCGTACGGGGAACCCGGGTGATGTTGACAAGTTCGAGAACCTCGCGCACCGACGCAATGTCGAGGGCAAAGAACTCGCGTTCCAGGGTGAACGTCAGATACTGGTTGTCGTTGGTGGTTGCGGCCTCGGCCATATCTTCCTCCCGCCATCGCGGTATTGTCTCGTGTTGCGTAGGGGTTGCCAAAAAAAACACTGCGGTTTCGAGCTAGAGTGAAGGTGCGCCTTCAGTTCCAACAGCCCGTCGCACCAACGCGGCGACATCCAGAATCAGCGCCATGGAACCGTCGCCCCGAATGGTGGCACCGGAAAATTCCCCAATGTCCCGATAGAGCCGGCCCAGACTTTTGATGACGGTTTGGTGTTCGCCCACCACCCGGTCAACGGCAATGCCAATGCGTTCGCCGTCCGCCTTGACCACGACAACGGGTTCAATGACCGGGGCTGTGCCGGCAATGCCGAAAAGTTCGCGCAACCGCAGGACCGGTGCCACTTCACCGCGCAGATTGATGATGCGTCGTCGGCCCCCGTCAGCCTCCCGGGGCAGCTCCACGCATTCCTCGACCAGGGTAAGCGGCACGACGTAGTATTCCCCTTCCACCTGCACCTGCAAGCCGTCAATGATGGCCAGGGTGAGCGGCAACCGGACGCTGATGGACGTGCCAACTCCCGGTTCGGAGTCGATTTCCACACTGCCGCGCAGGGCATCGATGGCCCGTTTGACCACGTCCATGCCCACACCCCGCCCGGAGATGCTGGTAACGGCCTTGGCCGTGGAAAAGCCCGGCTGAAAGATAAGGGCGTAGAGTTCCTTGGCTGACAGGTCGGCTCCTGGCGCGATCAGCCCCCGGGCCTCGGCCTTGACCCGGATGGCGGCGGCATCGAGTCCCCCGCCGTCGTCAGCCACGGTGATGACCACCTCACCCCCGACATGGGCGGCGGTCAGGCTGATCCGGCCGATGATAGGCTTGCCGGCGGCGAGGCGGACTTCGGGCCGTTCGATGCCGTGGTCGATGCTGTTGCGCAGGAGATGGACCAGCGGATCGCCCAGGCGTTCGATGACTGTCTTGTCAAACTCGGTTTCCTCGCCGCTGGTCACAAGCTCGATATCCTTGCCAAGTTCAGCGGAAAGATCGCGGATGAGGCGGCGGAATTTGGCGAAGGTCGCCCCAATGGGCAGCATGCGGATGGACAGGGTGGAATCGCGCAGGCTGCCGCTTAAGCGTTCCAGGTGTTCGGCCAGGCTGCGCATGACGACGTCGCCCCGCTCTTCCACGGCCTGACGGATCTGGGCCTGGACAATGACCAGTTCGCCCACGAGATCGACCAGGAAATCGAGCTTGTCGGCGGCCACCCGAATGCTCGACGTCTTGTCCTGGCGCTCGGGTTTGGCCTGGCACAGATCGCGCACGGCGGCCTGCTCGGCCAGGGCCGAGGCCACCTGGGTCGGTTGCACCAGCCCCTGGCCGGTCAAAATGTCGCCGAGCCGCTTTTGCGAAGACAACGCCGCTTCCAGATCTCCGGCGGCAATATCCCCGCGTTCGACGAGAATCTGCCCAAGGCGTTTGTGGACCAGCTCGCCGTCAGCCGTGCTGCCGTCGTCGAGCAGATCAATGGCCAGATCGCAGCTGTCCTCGGCAAAGACGAAGATGTCGGCCACCGCCTCGCTGGTGGCTGCGGCGCGCAGGACGCAATCCCACCAGACGCAGCAGGACTCGGGGTCAAGCTCGGCCAGGGACGGGACGTTCTCGACATGGGGATAGAGCCGGCACTGGCCCAAGTCGATGACATCCGCAAGCAAATGCAGCGGGTTGTTGCCCGTGATCAGCATATCGGCGTGGGGCGTGATGCGCAGGCGGAAAATACGGGGCTGGTCAGTCCTGGCGTCTGCTGGCGCGTGGGCGTGCCTGTCCGCCCCGGCCTGGGTCTGATCGGCACCTGCCTCGACGTCTCCGGCATAGGCGCGAAAGCCGTCAAGAAGAAGGCGCCCCTGGGCGGCTACGGCACTATCCTGATCCGTTTTGGGTTCGAGCAAGGCCCGGATATGGTCGCAGGCGTGCAGCGACAGATCGAGCAACTGCCGGTTGACGGCGAGCTGTCCGTTTCGCACCCGGTCAAAGACGGTTTCAACATCGTGGGTAAACGCCGCAATGTCGTCAAACCCGAACATGGCCCCGGAGCCTTTGATGGTGTGCATGGCCCGAAAAATCTTGTGCAGCAGATCGGCGTCGTCGGGCGTGCGCTCCAACTCCAAAAGCGATGCCTCGAGATCGGCCAAGAGCTCCCGGGCCTCTTCCAGATAGGCCAAGCGATGGACATCGTCCTGGGATATCATACTCTGGCTGGCTCCTGTGCCCTCCGGGGCGTCATGGCCCTAGAACAACTCCACGTTATCCCCGAACTCGGCAGGCGCTTGCGCTGCCGCGAGGGACTCTCGCCGGGCCGGCTTGTTTTTCCGGGACAGTCCGAAGGCGGCTTCGTGCACATCCCGCTCGGCTTCCATGGTATAGCGGTCGTAAAGCTGGCGCAGCCGGGCACTGCGTCCCCTGCCGCCGCCGGGAACCAGTTTTTTCGACGCGGCGATCTGGCTTTCCAAGGCGCTGCGCAGGCTGGTCAGGCTGCGGCCGATTTCACGGTCAAAGGAAATGTCACGGGCCAGAACCTCGGCCCGGTCGCCCCAGATGACGCTGGCTTGGCGCAGGGAGGCAAAGAGATCCTCACAGCGTCGTGCCGTTTGGGCGGTTTCGCCCAGCACGGTATCCAGTTCCCCCACCACGCGCCACGCCTCGGCTTGGTCATTATACCGGCTGGCATTTTCCTGCAACCCGATAGAAGCATTGGAAATATCCCCAAGGATGCGGGCTACGGCATTGGTCTGGCTGCGCGCCTCGGCCGAGAGGCGCTGGATGGCCAGGGCCAAAACGCCCAGGGCCGCCCCGGCCTCGCCGGTATGGGCGGCCTTGATGCTGGCGTTGATGGCGATAAGCTCGATCTCCGTTCCCACCTCTTCAATCGCCTCAATGGCGCCGCCCATGCCGGAAATGGTCTCGACCACGGCATTCATGATGTCACCCAGGGCTTCACCCTGGGCGACAAAATCGCCAAGTTCGGTTTTGACCGTGGCCACGCCGGCCTCCAGCCTGGACAGGGGGGTCTGGGAAACGCCGTCGCCGGCAACGCCGGCAATGGCGTCGCCGATGCCGCGGATGCGTCCGGCCAGGGAGGTCAGGGAGCTGCGCAGGGTGTCGGCCGCTTCGGTAAAATGCGTATCCGCACTGGCGATTTGCGACGTTTGCAGGGTGAGCACGTCAGCCACGAAGGCCACGAGTTCCAGCAGGGCCTGGGGCGTGGCCCCGTCTGTGGTTTCGGTGTCGATCATGACTGCGGTTTCGTGCAGGGAATGCTCGGCATGCTCGATCTGCTGACGGACAATATCGTGGGATTGCATGGACTTGACAGCCTGCCCGATGTCATACGCGATCTCGGTGGCACTGCGGGACAGTTCCTGGGACACGGCGGCGGAACTTCCGGCCATGTCGCTTAACGCGGCAATGTTGGCCCCGAGTTGCCGGCCGATGACCTCGTGGCATTGTTCCTGGGTGTTGAGGATGTCCAGGTTGTGCTGCCGGGCCGACTGGACATGGCCGCGCAAGGTTTCGATGCGTGCGGCGATACCGGCGCAGTGGTCAACGATCTGGTGGGCCAGCTTTTCGACGTCATCAGCGAGGGTGGTAAAGCCCCGGCCGTCAGCCCCGAGACGGGCGCTTTCGATGCGGGTGGCGATGCCAAGCATACTTAAATGCTTAACAATTTTTGAAAAGGCAGACAGAATATTGGAAAGTTCGTCAACAATGCGGACCACGCCGTCAATTTCCACCAGGCTCTGATGGCCGGCGGCCCGGGCCTTGTCGTCGGTGAGGGACTTGAGTTCTTCGGACAAGTCGTTGAGCTTGGCGTGCATGTCCTGGGCTGCGGTGCAGTCAACCAACCCTTGGGCAGTGCCGGAAATGTCCTCACAACTCGATTGCAAGGCGTATAACGCCTCGCCAAGCTCCAGAAAATCCTGTTCGCGGGCTTTGACAACAACGGACAGCCCCTGCTCCGTTCCGCCAAGGGCCTGCCTGCATTGCCGCATAAGATCGCGGACGACAGTTGACTGAGTCGTATCGGCCATAGTCCCCATCCCTGCCGCATCGTCTGCAGCTTACGGGTCAAACGCCCGGACGATCCCTCCAGCACACAGGACGTTGGCTGTGCTGACGGTGTCCAAGCCTGGGCCTAGGCTACACGCTTACCGGGAAAAATCAAAATGTTCTTGCGCCGCAAACGACGCCGGCCAGACGCTGCCCGACCGTTAACGGCGACGGTTACGCAGGGCTTTTCGCAGCCAAAATCCCAGGGCGATCAGGGCGGCCAGGCCCAGAATAGCAAGTTCGGCGTTATGCACGTTGTCGATGACCCGGGTCAGCACGTTTTCCAGCAGGCTGCCGAAGACATAGCCCACCGAGGCAAAGGACACGGCCCAGATGGCCGCACCAATAGCATTTAATAAAAAAAACTTGAGAACCGTGATGTCCGCCGTGCCCAGGACAAACGGGGTCAGGTTGCGCAAACCGTAGAAAAACCGAAAGGACAGGATGAGCACTTCCTGGTACTTGCGCAGCATGGTATGGACCTTTTCGGCCCGATTCCGCCATTTCTCGCTGTTATTAAGCAGCTTTCGGCCATAATGACGGCCTATGAAAAAGGCGGTCTGGTCGCCGGCCAGGCTGCCGCAAAAAGCGACCAGGATGACCAGGCGCAGATCCAGATTGAAATCCGGCGACTGGGCCGCAAAGCCAGCCAGCAGCAGGATGGTCTCGCCCTCCAGGAAGGTTCCGACAAACAGCGCCAGATAGCCGTACTGCGCAATCAATTCCTTAAAGAATTCAATGGACATAGATCCTGCCTCAGCAAGGCTCCGCCTGTACCGGAGCGTAATGGAAACATGGCGAGAAGTATGCGGTTCCCCGTCGTCTGTCCACATTCTTTTGAAAAATTTCCCGGACCAGCCGCACCGTCCCCGGCATGCCTTGATAAGCCGCCGCGACTCTGGCACAAGGTTTAGCAACCTTATACCAAAAGCCGCCTATGACTTATTTAAACGACCTGATCGCCCAGAACGTCGTCGAGAGCCTGCCCGTGGGGCTGCTCATCGTCGACCACACCGGAGCCTTCGCCACGGTCAATCCGGCGGCCGCAACCATCCTGGGCTATACGCGGGAACAGTTGCTCGGCCGGGGCTGGGGCGATCTTTTTTTCGATAACGAGGCCAACACCCGCTTTAATCAAGTCGTTTTGGACGTGATCCAAAATGAACTGGTGGGCCTGTGCCGCGTGGTGCCATATGCCACACCGGCCGGAGCCCTGCTGGAACTGTCCATCACCAGCTCGTATCTGTCCGGCGACACGAATACGGCCGGGGTGGTGGTCATTGTGCACGACGTGACCGAGCTGTCGCGCATGCAGCGCCGTGAAACTGAGATACTCAAAGAGATAAACCGGATTCAGGAAGAAAAAATCCACGGTTTAAGCAAGCTGGCCGCTTCGGTGGCCCACCAGATCCGCAATCCGACGTTTGCCATCGGCGGTTTTGCCACCCGCCTGTCGCGCCAGATCACAGCCCTGGGCATCGTTTCGGACTACCCCGCCATCATCCTCGACGAGGCGAAGCGTCTGGAAAATATCGTGCGCACCGTGGGCCGGTTTGCCGCTCTGGGCTCTTTGCGCCTGGAACAGACGACCCTGGCCGCCGTGGCGGCCGAGGCCAGGGGACAGGCGGAAAGCCGGGCCACAGCCCTTGGCCGGGCCATCGTGTGGACAACCGACCTGCCCGACGCGACACTGGTGGCCGATGGCAAACTGCTGGCTGTGGCCCTGGTCGAACTGTTCCGCAACAGCCTGGAATTTTCCCGCACCGACGCCGTGGCCATCCGCCTCACCGCCGTCGTTGCCGGCCCCCGCCTGGAGCTTGTCATCGTTGACGACGGCCCCGGCGTCCCCCCGGCCGACGCCCCCCACATTTTCGATCCGTTTTATTCCTCGCGCTCCGACGGCTGCGGCATGGGTCTGGCCCTGGCCCAGGAAATCTGCATCGAGCACAACGGCCAGCTCACCCTGGACCGCGACTACAGCCCCGGGGCCAGGTTCACGCTGTCCCTGCCCCGCTTCCCCAGCCACTTGATGTCCCGGCTCGACGAGACCGCCGCCCCCCGGACCGGGCCTGGGGCGACTGCGGACCGGTAACGTCCCCGCCGGTCGAAAGGGCGGCCAGGGCCGCGTGGGCCGGAAACGGGCGACAGCCATAAGGCACCGCACCGTGTGGCACCGAAGCCATGGCGGCCACGTTGAGGGCCAGGGACGGCCGCACCCCCCTTGGCGACCTGGCCCCTCGCCTTGCCGGGCGACCCACTTTATGCTCCACCGGCCTGCACCCGGCCTTGTCCTCGGCCCATTTTCCGGCTATCCTGGCGACTTATTCGTGCACGCTTGCGCAAACACCTTTTCCTCCAAGGACACGCACACACCATTGCCTATGGAGATCGTGGTCAGCATCTCCGACATGAAGGTCACCAGCCGCGCCAAGGACGTGATCGTCACGCACGCCCTGGGTTCGTGTCTCGGCCTTGCCGCCTATGATCCCGTGGCCGGGGTGGCGGGGCTTATCCATTGCCTGCTCCCCCTGGCCAGAGACAGCAAGGCACCGCAAAAAAACCCGGCCATGTACGTCAATACCGGGGTTCCCCAGATGATGCGCGCCATGTTCGGACGCGGAGCAACCCGGGAAAACCTCATTCTCAAAGCCGCCGGCTGTGGCCGGATGATGCACATATCCAATCAGTTCGACACCGGGGCCAACAATTTCGCGGCGCTTCAAAAATTGTTGCAGGTCAATGAAATGCACCTTTCGGCCGAGGATGTTGGCGGCACCATTCCGCGTACCATGCGCCTTTTCGCGGACACGGGCCGGCTTGTGATCTCATCGTGCGGGAGGTCGTGGGAACTATGAGCCGACGCGAAGACATCATCGAGAAAGCCTCTGCCATCGCGCACATGCCCATGCCCGTGCAAAAGGTGCTGGCCTATATCGGCAACCCCGACGCCGATCTGCGCCAGTTGGCCAAGATCATCGCCTACGATCCGGGGCTGACGGTCAATGTCCTGCGCATGGCCAATTCGTCCTTTTTCGGGGGCGCAAACAAGGTTTCCACGGTCAAGGAAGCCCTCACGCGCCTGGGGCTCAACCGGGTCTACCAGTTGGTCATCGCTTCCGGCGTGGCCCCTTTCGCCCGGTATGAGATCAAAGGCTACGGCCTGCGTCCCGGCGAACTCCTGGAACATTCCGTGGCCGTGGCCGCGGCCTCGGAAACGCTGGCCCGGGAACTGGAAATCACCGCCCCGCCCCATACCTTCACGGCCGGCTTGCTCGTCAACATCGGCAAGACCGTCATGGGTTCGTTTCTGGAAGTGGACGCCGCCCCCATCCTGACCCTGGCCCACGAACGCCACATCCCCTTTGAGCAGGCCGAGGAATTGGTGCTGGGCATCAACCACGCCGAACTTGGGGCCATCCTCCTGGAACGGTGGGGCATCCCCACCCCCATCGTCAACGTGGTCCGCTACCGCCTGCGGCCCGACGACTGCCCCGAACCGGACATCGCCCTGGATCTCGTCCACGTCGGCGACGTCATCGCCAAAATGACCGGCATCGGCATGGGCATCGACGGCATGCAGTACGTCCCTTCCGAGGCCGTCTTCGCCCGCCTGGACCTGACACCCCAGCAAATGGAAAACGTCATGGCCGCCATCATGGAACAAATCGCCGAAGTCCGCGACATCCTCATGGACAACACGCTGTAGCAAAGCTTTTTATGACACGCTCCTCCCATTCACTGCGCACCCGGGATCTGGGCTACGCCCAGCGGGTCTGCGTGGCCAAGGCCGGCAAACTCATGATGCAGACCGGCCAGCTCACGCCCCGGGCCAGGGTCGGGCTGGCCGTATCCGGCGGCGTGGACAGCCTGGCCATGCTGGCCGTCATGGCCATCCGGCGACGCATCGTGCCGTTTCCCGTGGAGCTTTTGCTGCTCCACTTAAATCCCGGCTTCGACCCGCACAATCACCGCCCCCTGGTCGAACTGTGCGCCGGCCTTGGCATCCCCGCCCACATCGAGACGACGGATTTCGGCCCCAGGGCTTTTTCGGAAGAAAACAAGAAGAATTCCGCCTGCTTCTACTGCGCCTGGCTGCGGCGAAAGCGCCTGTTCGATCTGTGCGCGACCTATGGCCTGACGCATCTGGCCTTTGGCCACAACGCCGACGATCTGGCCGCCACCTTTATGCTCAACCTCTTCCAGAACGGCCGGGTGGACGGCCTGTCCAGCCGGGAATCCTTTTTCTCAGGCCGCCTCACCGTTATCCGCCCCCTGCTGCTCATCGACAAGCCCACCATTGTGCGGGCAGCCAAGGCCTGGGAGTTGCCGGTTTTTTCCAACCCCTGCCCCATGGCCGGCAAATCCATGCGCCATGAGGCCGAAACCTGGGTCCGTTCCATCTGCGCCGGCGACAAGCACCGCAACGTCAGCCTCCAGCACGCCCTGGGCCGCTGGCAGCTTGACCGGGACGCCTTGCCCGACTAGTCGCCGGGCAGGATCACCACGATGTTTAAAAACTACCAGCTCGTCATCTTCCGGGACCACCATGGGGCCTATCGCAAGCTGCGCTTTCGCGGCTGGCTGTTTGCCCTCATGCTCGTCGCCCTGGCCGGCCTTGTTGCCGGCAACATTTCCCTCGTCAAATATTATTATAATTATAAACAGATGGAACACGAACGGAGCGAGTGGGAGACCCAGGTTCAAGATCAAAACGCCCAGTTGCTGAGCCTGTCTGAAAAGATCAAGACCCTGGAAACGGATCTGACCCGCATCCGGGGCTTTGATGCCAAACTGCGCCAGATGGTCAACCTCGACCAGGAACCCCGCGACGTTGCACCGGGTGGCGAGGCCAAGGATTTCGACAAGAAGTACCTGCCGCTGTACCGCCAGGAGATGCTGACCCGAAAACTCCACCAGTTTTTGGCCGAACTGGGCAATACAGCCGCCCTGGAGCGGGTGCGCCAGCAGGAACTTCTCGCCCTGCTCGACGCCGCCGGCTCCCGGTTGGCCACCATGCCCACCACCTGGCCCGTGGCCGGCTGGATCGTCTCGCCTTTTGGCGAGCGCACCGCCCCCTTTACCGGCAAAAAAGAGTTCAATAAGGGCCTGGACATCGCCGCCCCCATCGGCACGCCGGTGACGGCTCCGGGGACCGGCCTCGTGACCTTTGCCGGCGAGACCGAAGACGGCGGCTTCGGTCTGGTCATCGACCATCAGGGCGGGCTGACCACCGCCTACAGCCATCTGCGCGACGTTACGGTGGCCAAAGGCCAAACCGTGTCCCGGGGGCAGATCATCGGCCATGTGGGCGACTCGGGCCAGACCCACGGACCCCACCTCCACTACGAAACGCGCCTGGGCGGGGCACCCGTCAATCCCATGCGCTACATCCTGGAGTAGCGGGCCGGCCCCTGGCTCGGCTCTTGCTAGTCCCCCCGCATGGAACTGTTCCAGTTCGATCCGGCCACGCTGTTCAGCTTCCTGCTGACCTTTATGCGCGTCAGCGTAGTGCTCTTCATGCTGCCCTTTTATGGGGCCGACCTCATACCGACCAGCATCAAGGGGGCCTTGTGCCTGATACTCGCCCTGGCCCTGTGGCCCAAGCTGGCCTTTCCCGGCACGGTCATGCCGGCAAACGCCTGGACGCTTGGGCTTATGTTTCTGGGCGAGGTGATTATCGGTCTTTTACTCGATATCCTGGTGCGGCTTTTATTCTCCGCCGCCCAAAGCGCCGGGGCCATCATGGGCTTTTCCATGGGCTTTTCCCTCATGAACAGCATCGACCCAGCCACCGGAGCCCAGGAATCCGGCCTCGGCCACCTCATGAGCCAGGTCACCACCATGCTTTTTTTGTGTTTAAACGGCCATTTGGTGCTGATTTCCTGTATGGCCCAGAGTTTCGAGCTGGTGCCGCCTGGAAGCCTGCTCATCAACCCCGCCCTGGGTGAACACCTCATCGCCTTTACGGGCCAGATGTTTGTCATGGCGCTCAAAATCTCCGCCCCGATCCTGGCCTCGATCTTTTTGGTCGATCTGGCCCTGGCCCTGATCGCCCGGGCGGCACCGCAGATGAACGTGCTGTTTATCGGATTTCCCTTAAAGATCAGCGTGGGATTTCTGTTTATGACCTTGGTGTTTTCGGCCCTGGCCCTGACCATCGACCAGTTTTTAGGCGAACTTGAGCCGATGTATCGGCTGGTGCTCAAAGCCTCGGGCTAGCGCTGCCTTCCTGAACACGACGAGAACCTGTTTGCGGGAGCTGCGATTTGGCCAAAGATCCGAGTAAAACAGAAAAAGCCACCGACAAACGGCGTACCAAAGCGCGTGAAAAAGGGTCGGTGGCGCGCAGCCAGGAACTGCCCAAACTGACCGTGCTTATGGCCGGGCTTTTCACCATTCGCTATACGCTCGACAACATCTATGAGGAAATGCGTGAAATATTTCAGATGTTTCTCGGCCAGCAAGTGGCCTTTACACCCACGACCGACGAAGTAACGGGCCTTATGTGGGCCATGTCAGCCAAACTGGCCATCATGCTTTTGCCCATACTGCTGCTCATGGCCATAACCGCCTACATCACCCAGCGCTGGCAAGTGGGCGAACTGTGGAGTTCAAAAGTCTTTGACCCGGATTTCAGCAACATCATAAACCCCATGGCCGGCCTCCAACGCCTGCTCATCAACCCGCGCACCCTGGTCCAGCTCGGCAAGCAGGTGGGCATGGCCTTTGCCATTGGGTTGGTGCCGTATCTTATTTTAAAAAATAGATTCAATGAGTTTCTGCCCCTTTTTTACCAGACCACCGAAACCATTGCCGCCTTCCTGCTGAGCAACGGCTATGACATGGTGCTCTACACCCTGGGTCCGCTGCTCGTAATCGTTATTTTGGACATCTGGTACACCCGATGGGACTATGAAGAAAATTTGAAAATGACCAAGGATGAAGTCAAGGACGAGCAGAAACAATCGCTTGGCGACCCGGCAATCAAGCAGAAGCAAAAACAGAAGATGATGGAAGTCATGCAACGCCGCATGCTCCAGGATGTCCCCAAAGCAGATGTCATCATCACCAACCCAACCCATATTGCCTGCGCCCTGCGCTACAATCCGACCGAATCGCCGGCCCCCATGCTGTTGGCCAAGGGAGGCGATTTTATGGCCGAAAAAATCAAGGACATTGCCCGGGAACACAACGTGCCCATCCGCGAGAACAAGCCTCTGGCACAGGCTTTGTATAAGAGCGTGGAGATTGGCCAGGTGATCCCCGAGGATCTCTACCAGGCGGTGGCCTCAATCCTGGCCCAACTCGACAAGTTCCGGCGTTTTTCCCGTCCCCGTTAGCGCGGCCGGGATAGCAAAAAGGGTGTCAAAATCATGGCGAAAACAGCCAACGAAACGATCCAGTTCAACTATGAACGGTTCACCCGCCAGGGCGACCTCATGCTGGCGGCTGGCGTCGTGGTCATCCTGTTCGTCATGCTGGTGCCGGTACCGCCGCTCTTTATCGACCTCATGCTCACCTTTTCCATCTCCATCAGCCTGGTGATCCTGGTCACGAGCATGTTCATGGGTTCGCCCCTGGAATTCTCCATCTATCCGACCTTGCTGCTGGTCACCACCTTGCTGCGCCTGTCCATGAACGTGGCCTCCACCCGTCTGATCCTGCTCCACGGCGACGAAGGGCCGGCGGCGGCGGGACACGTCATCCAGGCCTTTGGCCAGTTCGTGGTCGGCGGCAACTACGTGGTCGGCTGCGTCATCTTTCTGGTTCTTTTCGCCATCAACAAAAAGGTCATCGTGGCCGGTACCACCCGTATCGCCGAAGTGGCCGCCCGCTTTACCCTCGACGCCATGCCGGGCAAGCAGATGGCCATTGAAGCCGACCTGAACGCCGGTATCATCAATGAAAAGCAAGCCACCGAGCGCCGCGAGACCATTCGGAAGGAAGCCGATTTTTACGGTGCCATGGACGGTGCCGGCAAGTTCGTCTCCGGAGACGTCTCCGCCACCATCATCATCACCGCCATCAACATTTTCGGCGGCTTTTTCATCGGTGTGCTGCAAAAGGGCATGAACTGGAAGGATGCCGCCCAGACCTACACCCTTTTAACCATCGGCGACGGTCTGGTCTCCATCATCCCGTCCATCATCATCTCCACCTCTGCCGGCCTGATCGTGTCCCGGGCCGCCGCCGAGGCCAAGATGGGCGAGGAATTCCTGGCCCAGCTGACCTTCCATCCCAGAGCCCTGCGCCTGGTCTCCGGCATGCTGCTCATCTTCGGTCTGGTCCCGGGCCTGCCGACCCTGCCCTTTATCACCATGGCCGGCCTGCTCTTCTTCGTGGCCAAGCTCTCGGGCCAGCAGCAGGATATGCTCAAGACCACGGCCGCCGAAAAAGAAAAAGCGCCGGCCCCGGAACTGGAAACCCCGGAAGAAGTGCAGGCCCTGCTGCCGCTGGACGCCCTGGAACTCGAAGTCGGCTACGGGCTGATCCCGCTGGTGGACGAGGAACAAAACGGCAACCTGCTGGCGCGTATCCGCTCCATCCGCCGCCAGTTCGCCCTGGACATGGGCGTGGTCATCCCCTCGCTGCATCTGCGCGACAATCTGCAACTGCGCCCGGGCCAGTACGTGGTGCTGATCAAAGGCAACGAAGTGGCCTCGGCCGAAATACTCATCGACCACTACCTGGCCATGGACCCCGGCGACGCCAAGCACCGCATCCAGGGCGTGGAAACTCGCGAACCGGCCTTTAATCTGCCCGCCTTGTGGGTGCCGGAAATGCAAAAGGACGAGGCCATGCTGGCCGGCTACACCGTGGTCGATCCGGCGACCGTCATCGCCACCCACTTGACCGAAGTCTTTAAGCGCCACCTGCACGAATTTCTCGGCCGCCAGGAAGTGCAGACCCTGCTCGAAAATCTGTCCAAGCGCGCGCCCAAGGCCGTGGAAGAACTCGTCCCGGGAGCCATGAACCTTGGCGGCGTCCAGAAGGTGCTGCAAAATCTCGTGCGCGAGGGCGTATCCATCCGCGATCTGCTCACCGTGGCCGAAACCATGGCCGACTACGCCATCACGGTCAAAGACCCGGATCAGTTGACGGAATACGTCCGGTCCCGCATGGGCCGCACCATCGTCAAACCCTATCTGACCGGCGAAGGGGCCCTGCCCATCTTGACGCTCGCCCCCAAGGTCGAAGGTGCCATCCAGGAAAGCGTGCGCCAGACCGACCACGGCGCCTATCTGGCCATGGAGCCGGGCCTGGCCCAGCGCATTATCCAGGCCATCCAGGCGGCCATGGACAAGGCCATGCTGGGCGAAGGGCAGCCCGTCCTTTTGACCTCGCCGCTGGTGCGCCCCCATCTGGCCCAGCTGCTCTCCCGGTTCATCCCCAACCTGCCGGTGATCTCCCAGGCCGAGATTCCGGCCGAGATCAAGCTGCAATCCCTTGCCAACATAGGACTGACCAATGCGGGTTAAGACCTTTCGCGGCGAGAACATGGCCGCCGCCCTGACGCTTATCCGCCAGGAACTGGGCAAGGACGCCGTTATACTTGGCACCCAGACCGTGCGCGAAGACGGGCGCGCGATGTGCGAGGTCATGGCCGCCCTGGAACATCCCGGCCAGATGCCGGCATCCCGCCCAACGGTCCGCCCGGCCGGCAACAACGCGGCATCAGTTAAAGCGGGCAATGGCGGCAACGGCACGTCACCCGGGACGGCCCGCAGCACCGCCGTCCCGACGGGCAAGCCGGAACAAGCTGACTGGAATCGGGAATGGTGCGAAATAAAAGGCCATCTCCTGGCGCTTATGCGCCCGCGCATGGATCTGGCCGCCCTGTCGCCGCGCCAGCGTCTGGCCCTGGAATATTTGGAACGCGAAGGCGTGGATGAGGCCTCGGTCCTGGCCATCTACCGCTCCATTGTCGAGCGCGGCGAGGAGACCGTCATCCCGGCCCTGTCCCGCATCGTGGCCGTCAAACCCCTGACGCCGGCGGCCTGGCCGAATACGGCCCACATGTTTCTCGGCCCAAGCGGCGTGGGCAAGACCACCATCCTGCTGCGTCTGGCGCTGGAGGCCAAACGCCGCCTGTCCGGGGGACGGGTGGTGGTGGTCAATGCCGATGCCGGCCGGGGCAAAGGGCGTCTCATGCTGCGCCATTACACCGAATTGTCCGGCCTGACCTACGCCGAGATCGACGGGCCTGAGGATTTCGCCCGCATTTTGGACGGTGCGGCGGCCGGCGACGCCGTGTTTGTGGACACGCCAAGCCTTGGCCGCGAAGGGACGCTCTCGGCCTGGCATACCGAAATGGGGCTGGCCGGCCGCACGGGGCTGGCAGCCCATCTGGTGCTGTCGCCCCTGTATTCCAATATCCAGGCCGACCACTATCTGCGGGTTGGACGCTGCGAACATCTGGCCAGCCTCATCTGGACGAAGCTTGATGAAGCCTGTAATTATGGTAGCCTTGTCAATATGGCGCACGCCTCATCCCTGCCCATCTCGGCCCTGACCTACGGTCCGGACCTCACGGGCGGCATGGCCGCGGCCTCGGGCAAGGCGGTGTGGAAATTATTGTTCAAACACCAGCTGCCCGGCGATTATCCCGATGCCGACGCCGGCGCCTAAGGACGACCCATGTCAAGCCGCATAACCGAAAAGCCGCGCCAGCCCGGACACGGTCCGGAACTGCCCATGGTCATGTCCGTGACCTCGGGCAAAGGGGGTGTCGGCAAAACCAACATCTCGGTCAACCTCGCCTACTGCCTGTCCCGCATGGGCCGCAAGGTGGTGCTGCTCGACGCCGACCTGGGTCTGGCCAATGTGGACATCCTGCTGGGGCTGGCCCCCAAGACAAACCTCTTCCACCTCTTTCACGAAGGGGTGGAGCTGCGCCAGATCCTGCTCGAAACGCCGTTTGGCTTTTCCATCCTGCCGGCTTCCTCGGGCATAAGCGACATGCTGGCCCTGTCCACCGGCCAAAAGCTCGATCTGCTGGAGGCCATGGATTACCTTGAGGGCAAGATCAACTATTTGATAGTGGACACGGGGGCGGGAATTAATGATAATGTAATATATTTCAACTTGGCCGCCCGCGAGCGTCTGCTCGTCCTGACGACCGAGCCGACCTCGCTGACCGACGCCTACGCCCTGGTCAAGGTCATGCACTTAAACCACGACGTGCACCGCTTCCGGGTCGTGGTGAACATGGCCCAAAGCGCCAAGGCCGCCAAGGCGGTGTTTGAAAAACTCTATGCGGCCTGCGATCATTTTTTGTCAGGCATTTCCCTTGATTTCACGGGATATGTACCGACCGACCCGGCGGTTAAAAACGCGGTGATCCGGCAAAAACCATTTTGCCACCTCACCCCGGATGCTCCGGCGGCAAAAAAACTCATGGATCTGGCACAGGTCATCGACTCCTGGGAAGTGGACGCCAAGCTCGATGGAAACATCAAATTCTTCTGGAAAAAGCTCCTCTTCCAAGAACAGCCCCTGGCTTGATCTCGAGTCGGGAGCCTTGCTGTGGAAAGATTTCAATGCGCGCGATCGGCAGGAGATCGTGCGCCATTACTCGCCCAAAATCAAAATCGTGGCCAGCCGGCTCAAGGTCAAGCTGCCGCCGTCGGTGGAGATGGGCGAATTGTTGAGCGCCGGAGCCATGGGGCTGCTCGAAGCCCTGGGCCGGTTTCGGGCTGAACTCAACATCAAATTCGAGACCTATGCCGAGTCGCGCATCAAAGGGGCCATGCTCGACGATCTGCGCCGCATGGACTGGTTCTCCCGGGGACAGCGGCAGCGGGTGCGCACCCTGGAAGAAGCCACCCGGCGCATTGAAAACGACTCCGGCAGTCCGGCGACCCTTGGACAACTGTCCGAGGCCACGGGCCTGACCGAGCGTGAAGTGTCCATGGGCCTTGAGGCCCTGCAAAACCAGCTGTGCCTGAGCCTGGACGCCATCACCGAGAACATTTCCTCTTATCAAAAGAGCCAACTGGAAAACGAGCCCTATAAATCAGCAGAATTCAAGGAACTCGTCGATAAGCTGGCCTCGCTGATCGACGATTTGACTCCCAGGGAAAAGCTGGTATTGTCGCTTTATTACGGTGAGGAATTGAACATGCGCGAAACCTCGGAAGTCATGGGCATCACCGAGGGTCGGGTTTCGCAACTGCATTCCCAGGCACTGGCCCGGTTGCGGCAGAAGTTCAAGTCCCAATACAATATCGAGCAGCACTAAGTCATACGCAGCAAACGCCAAGACGGACGCATCCTCTGGCCTGATCACCGGCCCTATGGGATGCTCCAAGGCGACTTTTGAAGTAGCACTCTTAAGGAGACGAGCCATGGCCTACAATAAAGAAATGCGCATTCTGGTCGTTGACGACTTCTCCACCATGCGCAGAATCATCAAAAATATCCTTCGCCAATTGGGTTTTTCCAACATCGTTGAAGCCGACGACGGCAGCACGGCCTGGGAAACCCTCAATAAAGACAAGATCGACTTCATCATTTCCGACTGGAACATGCCCAAGATGCCCGGCATCGAACTGCTGCGCAAAGTGCGTTCCAGCGAAGAATTCGGCGCGCTGCCGTTTCTCATGGTCACGGCTGAAGCCCAGCAGGAAAATATCATTGAGGCTGTCCAGGCCAAGGTGTCCAATTACATCGTCAAACCCTTCACAGCCGAGACCCTTGGCCAGAAAATCGACAAAATTTTCGATAAATAGCCCATTGAGGCGGACCGGACCCAGGCAATCGCTGCCCGGAGTCCGGCCCGTCGCACCCGGCAGACCCGCCGCATTGTGCACCGGTGCCCTCCTTGTCACCGGACTTTCTTTCGGATTTCGGGGCCTGTCCGCCGCCCTGCTGACGAGGCCAGAGCATGGTTGACGACGACAGCCTCGATGCACCAATCAAGGCCAAACTTGACGACTCGGAACTCTCCGACGATCTCCCAAAGGCCTTGCAAAAGGTCGATCTCGACCTCGACGACGCACCCTTTCTCGAAGACGAACCGGAAGAAGCCCCGCCATCCCCGGAAGCATCCGGCCCAAGCGAGACGCCGGTTGTTGATGATTCGACCGCCAAATCATCCCGGAAAAAACGCCTGATCCTGCTCGGACTGATTGTCCTGCTGCTGCTGGGCGGCGGTGCGGCCGCCTATTTCCTGGTGCTTAAAAAACCAGCCCCGAAAGCACCGGTGGAGGAGCAAGTCCCCCACGAAGAACCGGCTCCACCACCCCAGATGCCCCCGCCGCCGCCGCCGGAACCGCCTGCGCCCAAACCGGAAATCGTTTTGACCATGGACCCGTTCCTCATTGAACTGATCGATCAGAAAGGGCGCAGCCGGTTTATGACCATCCGCTTCTCGGCGGCCACCCGCGAACACGCCGTGGAACTGGAATTTAAGCGTAATTATATTGTCGTGCGCGACGCCGTGTATTATTATCTGAAAAATAAGAGCCTGGAGTTTTTAACGGACAAGAACAACGCGGACGCGCTGAAAAAAGACGTCCTCTCGGTTATGAACCAGTTCATCGGGGCGCAACCCTTGGATAACCTGCTTATCGAGGATTACCTGGTGAAATAGATGCCCATCGACCTGACCACCATCTTCCAGTCCATGCCCTACGTCCAAAACGTGGCCCACGCCGAACTCGTCCAGCCCGAAGCCCAGCTTCTGGCCTCCCAGGCTCTGGCCCAGCAGGCAGTGACCGAGCAGAACAAGCAGGCCCAGCGCATTGAGCAGCAGGACGCCATGGATTCCGTGCACGACGAGGAGAAACGCAAAGACCCCGGGCAACGTCGCTCCCGGCGCAAGGCCCAGCGTGTTGTGCCGGAATTGGAAGAAACCCAGTCCAGCAACTCCACGCCCTTTGCCGGCCACATCATAAACGTCAAGATCTGATTGCCCATGTCGCAGTACCACCCCCCTATTTCGCCGGCCCTGCGGCAAAGGCTCCGAGCCGCCGCGTCGTCCCGGCCGGGCCACAACAAAACGCCTTTCACCATGGCGCGCCTGACCGATGGCACCCGGGGGGGCTGTCCAGCCCCCGGCCATAGCGGCACTCCTGGCGCTCTGGCGCACCACACCGAAGGTGCCCGCAGTGTCTGTCCAATCATCTCCACGTGCACCCTGGCGCACCACACCGACGCCTCACCGGAACGTCGCGCATGAGCGGCTTTTCCACCCTCGTCATCTTCCTCACCGTGAGCGAACTGGCCTTGCTGCTGCTCGTGGTGCTTTTCTTCTCGCGCCTGCGCCGCTCCGAGGATCTTCTGGCCAAGTTGCAGAAAAACCAGGACGCGTTGCTCAAAAAGCTCGATTTCAACGCCAAGCTCGAACAGGAATTGGTAGGCAGTTTCCAGCGCCGTCAGGCCGAACTGGGCATCCTGGATCAAAAGCTTGAAGAACGCAGCCACCATCTGGAAAAGCTTGTGCGCAAGGCCGAGGAGATCACCCGCTCGCCGGATTTTTTGCGCCAGATTATTGTCAACGGCACCCGCCGGGGCCAGTCGCCCCAGGCTCTGGCCAAGGCCACCGGCCTGTCCCTGGACGAAGTGCAGCTCATTTTGGCGCAAAAGGGCTAGCCAAGGCCCCTTGGAAGCGTGCATTCCTCGCGCCGCGCTGCCCCCCCACAACGAGCTCCCAAAGGCCCCACAGCCCCCAGCATGTCGTTGACGGATTCATAGAAATCCAGCTACCTTGCGGCTTTCAAAGCAGTAGGGATCATGCACGTCGGCTCTCAAGAGGGGTATTATGAAAATTGGCTTGTTTGGCACTCTTGCAGTGCTCATGTGGATCTCTTTGACCCCCGCTGCGGCGCAGCAAGCCATTTCCACGCCGATCCTGACGTCTGCCGAAAATTTTCGCGATATCGCCGGTATAGCCGCCAACAGGGGAGGCACCGGGTTCGCCAACACCACCAGCAACTTCGGCGTGATGCGTACCGGGGTCTTTTATCGCTCCAATGTGCTCAGTCTGAGCAACGCGGATTGGATCACACTGTCGTCCTTGCGCATCGGCCGGGATATTGATTTGCGCACACCCGGCGAGATCAGCGCCGCGCCCGACACGGTGCCGGCCGGTGCCGTTTATACCAACATCAATGTTATCGGCACGGCAAATTTGCCATCCCCCACCCTGTCTACCGTGACCATGGATGCAGTGCTCAGCTACGGGCAAAGTGGCTACCAGACGTTTGTGACCAATCCTGTCGAACGCTCGGGATTTCGCACGGTCCTGCTCACACTGGCCCATGATTCCGGCCCTGACCTGTTCCATTGTTCGCTTGGCAAGGACCGCACCGGCTGGACGGCAGTGCTCCTTGAAAGCATCGCCGGCGTATCCTCGGCCACCATCATGAACGACTATCTGGCCTCCAACACCACTCTGGCCGCGACCATCAGCGCCGAGACAGCAGCCCTTGTCGCAATAGCACCAGAACTGAGCGGAATGAACCTCAATCCGCTGTTCGGTGTGGATTCCAGCTTTCTTCAGGCGGCCCTTGATCAGGCCAACGCTTCCTATGGGTCCATGTACGGCTATCTGATGCAGGGCCTTGGCCTGAGCCTGGAAGACATCTATGTGTTGCGCGGCAAGATGGTCAATTATACGCTGCTCCCCGGTCAGACTGCCTTTGGCGGCAACGACGCTTCCGGGGCCTCGTTTCTCAATGCGTTGCAGAATTCTTCCTTGTCTGGAAATTATACTGCCTATAATTACTATCTCCAGTCGGCAGTGGACACAGGCACGCTCGGAGGCGTCCAACGCCAGATCGGCGGCCAGGTGCATGCCGATACGGCTTCGTATCTGCTGCGCCAACCCCGGTGGATTGATGCCGCGCTTGCGCCCTATGCCGACGGCCTGGACCTTGCGCAAGGCCAGACCCGGGTCTGGCTGGCCGGTCTTGGCGGCGGCTTCTGGTCCCAGGGGCGCTCAGGCATTTCCCCCAGCACCGAACACAGCGCCGGAACACTCATCGGGGCCACCCTGCGGCCAAGCGAGCAGGCCAGTGCCTATCTTGGCCTGGGCGCAACCGCAGGCACGGTGGAAAGCGCCGCAGCCACGGCCACGATCAACACGGTCCTGGCCACCCTCGGCGGGCGCTACGGGTTTGTGTCCCTGGAAACCGGGCCGTATGTGCTGGCGCGCGTCGACGGCGGCTGGGTCGATTCCCAAAGCAGCCGCCCCCTGGGCGGCAATCTGGGCACCGCAACCGGCCGGGTAAACGGCTCGGTTTTCAGCGGGCTGGCCGGTATTGGCGACGTCCTGCGCTTTGATCCGGCAACCATCACGCCGCAACTGGGGTTTCGCGTCACGAATCAAACCCTCGGCGGATTTTCGGAAAGCGGCAGCGAAGTGGCCCTTGACGTTCACGGCCAGAGTAACACCACAACCAGCCTCTTGGCCGACCTCAATCTCAGTCTGGACCCGCGCCAACTGGGAACCTGGACCATCGCGCCTGCCGTCAGCCTCGGATATGAACGGGTGCTCGGCAATCCCCAGGTCGAAAGCACGGCAACGCGCTACGGGGTCGCCGTGAGCCAGAAGTCGGCCTTCGACAGTTGTGATCTTCTAAAAGCCGGTCTGGGCCTGACTACCCGCCATGACGCGTTTGTTATCGAGGCCAAAGCCAACGCCATAGCCGGCAACGCCTCGGGAAGTGCGGGCCTGAGTGGTCAACTTTCGGTGGGGTACCGTTTCTAGGCAGTGGGCGACGCGCAAACTCGATCTGAAAACCGGCGCAACGGCACGTCAGGTGCCGGCACCTTCCTTTCGGGCCAAGCTTGCCGGCACCAATCGTTATGCCCTCGCCGTCGCGGCCGGCCCTCGCGGCTACTGCTTCAGTTCGCGTCCCTTGACCGGGGCGTTGTCGTGGATCTTGGCATCCTTGGGCGGGGTGAAGACGAACAGGTTGTCGGACAGCTTGGGGTTGGCCACAACACCCGTCAGCGTCAGGTCGTTGGTGTTGGCGTAGAAATCCTGGATAAAAATACGGGCGATCATGTCCGTGGACAGGTCGATCCAGACCTTGGCCATGACCAGCCCCGGTTCGGGCTCGCGGGGGGCGAGTTGCAGGACGGCCTGGCCAGGCCCTGCTTCACCGGCCTTGCCGGCCACGACCAGAAAATCCTCGGTCAGATTGGCCTTGCCGGTCAAAAACCGCAGCATCGTCTTGGAATTGATGATCTCTTCCACCGAATAGCGGTAGGCTTCCTTGTCTTCCTCAAAATAATCCCAGACCGCGTCCTTGCCAACGATAAGCAGTTCCTTTTCCGGTTTGACCGTCTCCCAGCGCACCAACGTCGGTTTTTTAAAGACAAACGAACCGGACCGCTGCTCCACGTCGCCGCTGGCGGCATTTTTAATGGCCTGGGAAAACTCGGCGGAAAAGGAGCCAATGGCGGCGTATTTCTTCTGGATACGCCCGGCCAGTTCGGCCGGCTCAGCGGCCAGGGCCGGGACGGCCCGGGCCAAAACAAACAGCAGGAGCAAGGCAACAGCACGATAGTTCATGGGATTTCTCGCTTTGCGGCAGGTGATCCCGCCGCGAAAGGCCGGGCAGGCAGCGGCGTCCGGGCGCTTGGCCGGAAGCCGCCCGCCGTCTTCGTTGTTTCGGATGTCTCGTCCATATGCAGCGTATCACAGGCAGGCCACCAGGACGACCGCCAGCCTTCTTCGTTGTTTTAGATGTCTCGTCCACATGGAGCGTATGGCAGGCAGGACACCAGGACGACCGCCCGCCTCAATCTTTGTTTCGGATGACCGAGCGCGGTTTGCTGCCTTCCTGGGGACCAAGCAGGCCGTCGCGCTCCATCTGTTCGATAAACCGGGCCGCCCGGTTAAAGCCAATGCGGAACCGGCGCTGGATCAGGGAAATGGAGGCCTTGCCCTGCTCCATGACAAAATCCACAGCCTGGGGATAGACGGCGTCGGAGGCCGTGTCGTCGCCGCCGTCACCGACAAGGTCGCCGCCTGCGCCGTCGCCGCCTTTCTGCCATTCGCTGAAATCCAGTTTGTAGCTCGGCGCAGCCTTGCTTTTCCAGAATTCCACCACCGCGGCAGTTTCCTCGTCCGAGACAAAGGCCCCGTGCATGCGCACGGTCTTGCCACCGCTGGGCTTATAGAGCATGTCGCCACGCCCGAGCAGATATTCCGCGCCCACGGCATCGAGAATGGTGCGCGAATCGTGCTTGCTGGTCACCTGAAACGAGATGCGGGTGGGGAAGTTGGCTTTGATCAGGCCCGTGACCACATCGACGCTGGGCCGCTGGGTGGCCAGAATCAGGTGGATGCCGCCGGCCCGGGCCAACTGGGCCAAACGCACGATGCTCACCTCCACTTCCTTGGCCGCCGTCATCATGAGGTCGGCCAATTCGTCAATGACGATGACAAGGTAGGGCAACGGCTCCAGCTCGGCCAATTCGGGCTCGCGGGCATCGCCGAGCTTTTCGAGCTTCTCGTTGTAGCTGGCGATATTGCGTACGCCAAGAAGGGCCATGGCCTCGTAGCGCCGGTCCATCTCGGCCACGGCCCAGTCCAGGGCGGATTTGGCCATGGCCGTTTCGGTCACCACCGGATGCACCAGATGGGGCAGGTCGTTATACACCGACAGCTCAATGCGCTTGGGATCGACCAGCAGCAGCTTCACCTCGTCCGGGGTGGCTTTGTAAAGAATCGAGAGCAGGATGCCGTTGATGCACACGCTCTTGCCGCTGCCGGTGGCTCCGGCCACGAGCAGGTGGGGCATGCGGGCCAGATCGGCCACATGGGGCCGGCCCTGGATGTCCTTGCCAATGGCCAGGGTCAGGCGCGAGGCCGAAGCGCGAAAGACGTCGGCGTCGAGAATTTCGCGAAAATAGACCGTCTGGCGCTTGGCATTGGGGATCTCAACGCCGACTGTATCCTTGCCCGGGATGGGGTCAATGCGGACAGCCAGCGCCTTCATGGACAGGGCCAGATCCACGGACAGCCCGACGATGCGGCTGATTTTCACACCCGGCGCGGGTTTGACCTCGAACATGGTGACCACCGGCCCCGGCACCACCCGCGTGACCTCGCCCTGGATGCCGAAGTCGTTTAAACAGGTGATAAGGCTCTCGGCCTGACCCCGGCAGATGGCCGGATCAGCCGGTACCATTTCCGCTGCCGGCGGCACCGAGAGCAGATCCAGCGGCGGCAGGGTCATGTCGCCGGACGCGGCAGCGGCCCGGCCGGCCTTGATGGCCTGTTTGGCGGTCATCACCGGCTTGGGGGTCGGTCCCGGCACAAGGACCGGCGCATCTTCCGGCTTGGCTGCGGCGGCGGGTTTGGCCGGTCCCGGCACCTTGGAGGCGTTGGCACCGGCGACCTGCTCCACCACGGCGTCCAGAAAGCGGTCCACGGCTTCCGAAGGTCCGGCCGCGTCTTCGAGGGCGGCGGCGGCGGCGGCAGCGGCGGCGGCCGGGGCGGGTTCGGCTTTTTTGGGGCGCGCCGCGCGCACCGGCTTGGGCGCGGTGTCAGCGGCATCAGGGGCGCTCGCCTGCGCCTCCCGGGCGGCGGCCCGACGCTCGCGCCAGGAAGCAAACGCATCGCCGATGCGCCAAAACTGGTCGTTAACCACTGCCGCCAGGGGCCGCCAGAAATTGTCCAGGGTCAGGTCGAACAGGAACTGCATGGCGGCAATAAAGCCGAACAGCAGCAGGCAAACGGCCCCGAAAACGCTCAGATAGCTATTGAGCAATTCAAAAAGGACGTGCCCTATCTGGCCGCCGCCGTACACCCGCCCGACGCTGATCGCTTCGCCCCAAGCCGAACCCAGAAAAATCAGGACAACCAGGACGAGAAGCGCCAGTCCAACGCTGCGGCGAAACGGCAAAGCCAGTCGCGGAGCCAAAAACCGCAGCCCGCGCCACGCAATCAGTCCCGGTACGAGATAGCCCCACACACCCAGGTATTCCGCCAGAAAGCCGCCCCAATACGCCCCGACACGTCCGGCCTTGTTGACGACGATCTGTTTGGCCGCGACAACTTGGTTAAAACCCGGATCGACGGAACTGTAAGTGTAGAGGGCAACACAGGTGTAGACAGCCAGGAACAGCGCCCCCAACCCGACCAGTTCCCTGGTCAGGCGGAAGCTGCCGTCCCCGACATTTGGACCATTCCCGGCCATTTTGGGGCTATTCCCGGCCAATGTACTCGCCCGAGCGGGTATCGACCTTGATCTTCTCGCCAATATTGACAAACAGCGGCACGTTGACGGAGATGCCGGATTCGAGGATTGCCGGTTTGCTGGCACCGCTGACGGTGTCGCCCTTGACCCCGGGCTCGGTCTCGGTGACTTCCAAAACCACCCAGGCCGGCAGGTCGATGTCCAGGGGCTGGCCCTTATAGAGCAGCATCTTCAGCTCCATGCCGTCTTTGAGATAGCCGCCCTTCTCGCCAATCTGGGCCACGCCGGCGTGCATCTGCTCGTAGCTCTCCATGTCCATGAAGACGAAATCATCGCTTTCGCGGTAGAGATACTGCATCTCCTTGGATTCAAGGTCGGGCTTGACCATCTTTTCACCGGACCGGAAGGTGTTTTCCACCACCCGGCCGTTGATCATATTTTTAAGCTTGGTACGAATAAACGCGCCGCCCTTGCCGGGCTTGACGTGGAGGAAATCCACGATTTCGTAAGGCACACCATCCATTTCAATCTTGAGGCCGCGACGGAAATCGGTCGTGGAAAGCATTGTATCTCCTTAGATATAATTGGGATTTTCAGTAATTTGCTGCCACAGGGCCAGGACGGCAAGGGCGTAGCTGGTGACGCCGAAGCCGGCGATGCAGCCGATGCAGTTCTTGCCGATAAGGCTTTTGTGTCGCAGCGGTTCGTCGGTGCGGGCGAAAATATTGGAAATGTGCACCTCGACGCACGGAATGCCGATCCAGGCCAGACAGTCGGCCAAAGCCAGACTGGTATGGGTGTAGGCTCCGGCGTTGAGCACAATGCCGTCCAGGCCGTCTTTCCAGGCCTGCTCCAGACGGTCGATGCACTGCCCTTCGCTGTTGGCCTGATGGAACTGCAATTCCAGCCGATCCGCCTGTGGCCCGAGCATCTCGCGCACCATCGCCGGCAGATCTTCAATGGTGCGGCTGCCGTAAATTTCCGGCTGGCGCACACCGATAAAACCAAGGTTGGGTCCATTTAAAACCAGCAGCCTGACCTTGCGCATGCTCGCTTCCTTTTCCCTTATGCCGCCCCCGGCGGCCTTGACGGATGTCCCCCGGACAGTCACAACCCCGGCATGGACGATCAAGCCCAGAAACACACGGACCTTGGACTGACCTTGCTGAATACGGCCTATCTGGCCAATCAGCTGCCAACCTTTGACGCACCCCAAATCGCCCTGGCCGGACGCTCCAATGTGGGGAAATCCACTTTGGTCAACTGCTTAGCCGGCCGCAAGGCCCTGGCCAAGACCAGCGCCACCCCGGGCAAAACCCGCAGCCTTAATTTTTATATGGCCGAAAGGCATGGCTTTTGCCTGGTGGATCTGCCGGGCTACGGCTACGCCCGCTGCTCCATGGCCGAACGCGACAAATGGGCCAAACTCATCGAATCCTATATCAAGTCGTCCCAAAGCCTGCTGGCTGTCACAGCGCTTATCGACTGCCGGCTGCCGCCCCAGCGCCTGGACATGGAGCTGGTGGACTGGCTGCGCTCCCGGCGCATGCCGGTGCTGGTCGTTTTGACCAAGGCCGAAAAAGTGGCCCAACGTGACCGGGAGGCCCGGAAAAAAGAGTGGCGGGAGCTCGCGCAACCCGCCTTCCCGCCCATTGTATTTTCCGGCAAGACCGGCCTTGGCCGGGAGGCGCTGTGCCGCGTCCTGATCGAAACCGCGCTTATGGCCGGGGCTCCTCCCGCTCTGTAAAAAAGCTGGTGAGAAACTCCGTATCCCGGGGGCTGAGGTTAAACTGCATGGCTGCCTGGTCAATGAGCGCGGCAAACGGCTTGCCCGTCAGTCCCCGCTGCTCGTCGATCCATTTGACGGCGCGTCTGGTCAATTCGCCTTGCGGCATGATCGTGGCCATGAAGCCTCCTTGCTCGGCCACAAGGCATACACGAGGCCGGGCCGGCTTGCAACGTGCCCGGTCCTTAGGGTAAGCCGCCCCAAAATCAAGCTCCAGGAGAGCCCGCCCCCATGACTGAATCCCTTGCCGCCGTTGTCCTAGGTCTAGTGGAAGGAGCCACGGAATTTCTGCCTGTCTCCTCCACCGGCCACCTCATCCTGGTTGGCCATCTCATTGGTTTCACTGGCGAAAAAGCCGACAGTTTCGAAGTCATCATCCAACTCGGGGCCATTTTGGCCGTGGTGTGCCTGTATTGGCAGCGGTTTTGGTGGCTTATTTCCCCCAAACCCCTGCACGCCTTTTCCGGGTTTCGCGGCCTCTGGATGCTGTTTTTGACCTCGCTTCCGGCCGGCATCGTCGGCCTTGTGGCCCGAAAATACATCAAAGCCCATCTGTTCGGCCCGACCACCGTGGCCCTGGCCCTGGCCGTGGGGGCGCTCATGATCTTTTGGGTCGAACGGCGCAAGGTGCGTGACCGCTACTACACCTTAGACGAAATGACGCCCGGCTTGGCCCTGGGCATCGGCTGTTTCCAGTGCCTGTCGCTGTGGCCCGGTTTCTCGCGTTCGGCCGCCACCATCATGGGCGGCATGCTGCTCGGGGCCAAGCGGGGGCTGGCTGCGGAATATTCGTTTATTGCCGCCGTGCCGCTCATGTTTGCGGCCACGCTGTATGATTTTTACAAAAGCGCGGACCTCTACACCGCCGACGACCTCGGCGTCCTGGCCATCGGCTTCGTGGTGTCGTTTATCGCGGCCCTGGTTGCGGTGAAGGGGTTTATCGTACTGGTCAAACGGGTGTCGCTGCGCCCCTTCGCCTGGTACCGGCTGGCCCTGGCAGCAGCGGTATTTCTTTTCTGGCCGAAATAGCGGGCCGAAAAAAATACTTGCCAACGGGGTCAGGATTGATTAAGTACCCGCTTCTGCGCAGCAATGCGGTTTGGCGAGGTAGCTCAGTTGGTTAGAGCATGCGGCTCATATCCGCAGTGTCGGGGGTTCAATTCCCTCCCTCGCTACCATATATCAAGTCAGGACAGTCAAATTTAGACTGTATTTCCTGAGAATCACGGACAAAGCCGGACTAGCAATAGTCCGGCTTTGTCTTTTGCCGCCAGTCAGGACGGCCCGCTGTTTCGCTTGGGCAGCCATGTGCGACCAAAAGCGCCACCGGCTCTCGGCTGCCCGCCGTCGTTTAGCCCAGGGCAAGACGGATGGTCAGCAAGGCATTGCAGGCATCTGACCGGCCCTGGCGCTTGGCCGGGTAAAACGTCGCAGCATCGCCCTGGCCGTGTGTCGCGGTTCCAATATGTTGTGGGAGGATCTGCCCAAAGCCGTAAGTGAAATCCGACGCGGGCTGTCGCCGGGCGGCCGGGGCTTTCTGGGCGGCGGGCTGGGGCCGCCGCCCAGGCGGGATAGTATTTGTCGCCAGATGGCCGGACGCGCGCCCCGGTGGGCGCAGGGCTGTCCGACTCCCCGGCCGGCCAGACGCACCGCTGTTGCCGCAGGCACTGCCACGTAAAGCGCTGCAAAGCGCCTTGTCGACAGCAACATCCCGGTTCTCGGCCAGGACGCTGCGCTATGCTGCCTCACTCCAGCAACCCCGCCAATTGCGGAGCGACCTTGCCGGGAATGAATTCAATCACTTCATACTCGGCCGCACCCTCCCGGCAAAACGGATCGTCGGCCAAAATCGTTTCCAGAACCTGCCGGCTTTTGGCCTGGGCCAAAATCACGCCGCCGGTGCGTGGTTCACGTCGCCCCGAGGCCAAAAACACGCCTCCCGCATAATTGGCTTCCAGGAAACGAATATGTTCTGCCAGCAGGGCATCAATCACGTCCAGGGACTTTTTATACGTCAAGACAACGACGAACACAGGCAGCCTCCTTTTCCTTTGGGAAACAATCGTATACCGTGAGCAGAACATGGCCGGCAACACGGCCGTCTGACCCAGGTCGCCCCCCGAGAAGGAGCAACGCCCATGGATGCAACCGACATCGACGATATCGCCACCCTGCTCGATGGTTTAAAGCTCGGCGCGGCCCTTGGCTGGAAAGAAGTGCGCGTCATCGCCGCCTACATGCAGGTCAAAAGCTTTTCCGCCGGCACGACCATCATCCAGGAAGGCCGCAAGGCCACGTCCCTGGCCTTTATCGACCAGGGTGTGGTCACCATTCAAAAGGAAGAGGCCGGGGGCTCGGAGCGCCACATCATTGATCTGTCCCGCGACGCCGTCATTGGCGAGGTGGCTTTTTTCGACAGCGAACCACGCTCGGCAACCGTTGTGGCCAAGACCGACGTGCGCCTGCTCATCCTCACCCGGGAGCGTTTCGACGAACTGGCCGCAACCAACCCGGATCTGGCTATTATGGTGCTCTTTTACATCGGCCGGGTGCTCAGCCGCCGTCTGCGCCAGGTGACAGGCCGTTTTGTCGGGCTTCTGGCCTGATGGCGCAGGCACAACAACCAGACTGTTTGTTGTGCCTAAAAACTCTGTATGCAGTGTGGTGCGGCCTGCCGAACCGGCACGAAGAGGACTGCCCGCACCCTCTGGGCGTGCGGGCAGTGCAAAATAGCCACAAGACAAGACAGTCCCCTGTTGGGCAACACACCCCTCAAGCGCGTGCGGCCTGCCTGGCCCACCAGCCCCACCCGCATCGTCTCCGTCCCACACCTGGCGCGTGCGGGCAGCCCAAACGCGACCTTAGGCCGGAAGGGCCGTCCGTCCTGCTTCCAAACCGGAAATGACGGTCTCCAAGCCCCGGGCCTGCCCGGCCAGGGCCGTCACAGCCTGGGCCGAAGCGGTCATGGCCTCTGACGTTTCCTGGGAGATGCGCCGAATTTCCTCGGCCGCCTCGCGGATCTCGCCGGTTGTCGCCGACTGCTCTTCTGCTGCGGCCGCCATGGACCGGATCTGGTCCGAAGTGCGGGAAACGATACCCACGATTTCTTCCAGCATTGCCCCTGAAGCATTGGCCTTGTCCGTTCCGGCTGCGATGGCTTTGGTAGTTTCGTCGGTCTTGGCGCTGTTGCGCTGGACACTTTGCTGCATGGTGGTGATAAATCCGGCCACATCCTTGGTGGCGGTCATGGTCTTTTCCGCCAGTTTGCGCACCTCATCCGCCACTACGGCGAAACCTCGCCCGGCGTCGCCGGCCCGGGCCGCCTCAATGGCGGCATTTAAGGCCAGCAGATTGGTCTGATCCGCGATATCGGCGATAACACCCATGATCTTGCCGATGCCGTCGGCCTGGGTTCCCAGTTCATCCATGTCCAGACGCAGTTCTTCGGCCAGCTTGTTGACATTGCGGATGGCAGTCACCACCTCTCCCACCATGGACGCACCGGAGGTGGCCTTGCTGCGGGCGTCGTCGGCCAGGGCTGCGGCTGCCGAAGCATTGCGAGCCACTTCAAAGACGGCGTCATTCATGGCATCCATGGCCATGGCGGTTTCGTTGATACGTTCCTTCTGGGTCGAAGCACCCAGTTCCACAGTGTCCACCTGTCGGGCGAGATCTTCGGTTTCAGCGGCCAGGGTGTCGGCGATGGACTTGGCTTCCTTGGCCGTATCCAGCATCCGCACGGTCTGCTCGCGCATAAGGCCCTCATTGTGGCGCAAGGCGGAATAATCGGAATAGACGCACAGCGATCCCATGAGTTTGCCGTTGATGGCGTTGTAAAGGACCGTGGCGTGGATAAGGACGTTGCGCACGTTTCCTTTGCGGGAAACAAGTTCGACCTCTTTGCGGATCTGCTTTTTTTCGGCCATGGACTGCCCAAGGACCGTCTTGCGGCTGGAATCCCCATAGAAAAACTGGGCGACGTTTTGTCCGTAATAGTCTTCGGGCCGCCCCGACTGCTCCAATAAAGCCATGAGGCTGTCATTGGTCAGGCGCAGATTCTCAGCGGCGTCCACCACCACGAATGGGGTGGCCATGCCGCCTACGATGCCCTGGTAATAACCAAGCGAATCCTCCAGATTGGCCACCATGTCGCGCAACGAACGACTTATGGCCTCAAACTCCCGAGGCAGCCCCGTTTTGGGGGTCGTGCTGAAATCGCCGGTCGCAATGGTGCTGGCGTAACGGATCAAGGCATCGGCACCGCTGGTCACCCCTCGAATAAGCCCGGCAATGAGGAGGAGCAGCAGAATCACCGACACGACGGCCATGACCAAAAACATCTTAAAAACCGAGGCTTCCCCTTCCTCAATGGCCGCCAGATTGGCTTTGCCCACCGCGCGCTGGGTCTCAATGGCTTCCAGCACGGTTTTTTTGAGCGCCCGCCACAGCGGCGTCTCTTCAGTATTGAGCAAGGCGACAGCCTTGGCGGCATCACCGGCAGAGGCGATGTCCATGAGCCTGCGTTTGAGCGCATGGCTGGCCTCCCACTGGGGGCCAAGGCCGGACAGGGTCGTGGCCATGCTGCCTCGGGCCAGGGCTGAAGCCGAGGCCAGTGCGTCACGAAATTGCTTGTCCGCGTTTGTGTAATTCTCCCGAGCCTTGTTGTCGGCCGGATTGAGCAGCACGTTGCGGGTGGCCTGCTCGGTCTGCAGCCCCTGAGCGTATACATCCTGGAGATGATACAGCAACGGACCGTCCACCGAACTGACATTTTCGAGATAGCCCAGCATCCTGCTTTGCTGCACATACAAAAGGCCAAGCGTCAGACTTGCTCCGATGACACTGGCAAAGCCAAGAATCAAGAGCAACGATTTCAGGCTCACGCGGCGCATAGATTCCTCCCGGGCAAAGCGTAAGGGCCGTGGTTGCTGCAAACAGCCGCCAAAAGTATGGGGTTCTGTCCGTTTCTTCCCACAACTGACACCGCTTTGAAAATCATTTTTAACATTTACGTCATTGAATTGTCGTTTGCAAGACCAACCCGCCATGATAATTTACTCACAATGATCGCCACGTGACTGCAAAATTGCAGCCTGCATTTGTGAAATAAAGAACAAAACCCCGTCCATTCCCCGACAGCTTCGAAAAACTGACTGACATGGACGTTGCATCCAAGAGAACTATCCGCTGTTTTGCGCATGCATTGCCAGAGGTTGTGTCCGCAGCGCGTCGGCTACAGCCGCCATGCCGCCCCCTCGTTTGCCGGGACACGTCGCTTGCCGCCGCCCGCCCCTTGATTTCTGCCTCCCATCCTGGCCAAGTGGAGTGCATGGCCTGGGCGGGCAGCCACAACCGGGTGGACCTGCGACAACGTTGCGACCTGGCAAACAGACAGTAAACCTGCAGCCAGCTCAACGGAAACGGGAAATGATTATTTTAGTACATTACTGTCCGGCTAAGAAAAGGCTTGACGCCTGAAAGCGACAACTGGTGCAAGCTCATGATGCCTTTCCACTTAGGCGATCAATTTTGAAAAAATGGCATAAATTGCCATGACATCAAGTTCAA
>NZ_WVUD01000028.1 GCF_009856865.1 Solidesulfovibrio aerotolerans
GTCGTTCACAGGAAGCCTCCGTCTGTTTGAACTTTGAGCGGTTCAAGCGATGGAGGCTTCCGATTCCCGGAACTGTCAAACTTTGTGAGTCCCCCGGCAGAGCCGGGGGTTTACTCGTTATTATTACTTCGCAAGAAGCTCCAATGGGTTGTCAACGCCGTTGGCAATCCTGCGTACCCGCCTCTGCCCATGTTTAAAATTCTCCTGCTGCAGCGCTGGTACAACCTCAGTGACGTGGCTGCGGAAGAATCTTTGTACGACCGCCTGTCCTTTGTCCGTTTTGTGGGCCTTTCCCTCGATCACGACGAAGTCCCCGATTCCTCAACCATTTGACGGTTTCGGCAAAGCCTGCTCGAGAAAAATGTGCTCAAGCGCCTCCAACGCAGGAATTTATAGACCTTCTAGACGAAATCGACCCTGTGCCAGGAGGTTGCATCTATGCGGACAAGGGGTACAGCAGCCAGTTGAACCGGCATGTGCTCCAGGCCCGAGGGCTTGCGGACGGCATCATGCACAAGGCCGCCCGCAACCGAGCGCTCAGCGCCGACGAGAAAGCGGCAAACCGTCTCATCAGCAGTGTCCGGGCAAAGGTGGAACGTGCCTTCGGCACGCTCAAACGGGGATATGGATTCTTCAGGACGCGCTACATGGGAATCCCCAAGGTCGAGTTGGAATTTCTGCTCAATGCCATGGCCTTCAACCTGAAAAAAGCAGTCCTCATGGCGGGAAGCTAAGGACAGGTGCGCCTGAAAGGCGGTGTCAGCCGCCTTCGGCAGAGAAAGCGTCACTGTGTGCGCCCAATTGATGGCGGAAAACCCGTTTTTGAGCTTGAAAAAAGGCCAACCCACCGACCTAAGGAAATTGTGCAACGGTCTCAATATGATGAAATAATACTGAATTCTCGAAAACAGCAGATCAGGTTGCACCGTTCTGTTTGGCAGGATGCTGGTGTGGAGTCCCATCACACCAA
The DNA here is from genome assembly GCF_009856865.1 of Solidesulfovibrio aerotolerans. Classification (GTDB taxonomy): domain Bacteria; phylum Desulfobacterota; class Desulfovibrionia; order Desulfovibrionales; family Desulfovibrionaceae; genus Solidesulfovibrio; species Solidesulfovibrio aerotolerans. Next base: position 971 of record NZ_WVUD01000028.1, read on the forward strand.
CCCGAGTTAGCAATCCCACTCCCACACTCAGAAGCAAGCAAGAACAAATCAACCCATCTCACTGATGGCTAGAAAAATTCGGTCATTAACCATGCACTTTTTTATCAGAGTTTCAGTAATCATACGGCCAAGGTATTATATAGACAATTTCTTATAAATAAGGCAAAATAATTCTGCATATGATAAATTTCTAGGCGACCCGCCGGACTCCTGGGAAAGACTTCAATTATTCGCACTGGAGAGAGGGTAAATTTCGATGCAGTTTATTTTTTCAACCTACCAATGTTTTGCTATTTTTTTTGTCAAAAACCTAATTAGCCCTCCGCCACGGCATCTTAGTGGCGACAAAAAAAAGATAATTACATCGACACAAACCAGAATACAGTGTTTACCAAGCAACGTTGGCTCAAAGTTTATTTTTATATGTGCACTTTTTTTAATATTTTGCTACTTGTTTTCAGTAAAATCTACGCATTGCATGAACATAAAAGACTATATAAAAAACAATAAGAACAGTGACATATATCTAAGCAACAACAAACTCGTATTTTATGGCCTCACGCTAGCGTCAGAAAAAACAGACGAACCGATTGGAATGCAAAACACTTTGAAGGCTATGTACAAGGGAAAGACTATAGTCGACGATGACCTCATTTCAGGAGGAGTCGAAGATGCCGACGTTGAAGTTAATTTTCCAGCACCAGGGATGACAACTTTAATTGTGACACAATGGAACGGTGGTGTCTGGTGTTGCTGGGGATATCAAGTCTTTGTGAAGAACGGAGACAGCCTTGTGCATACGATATTTTTCCAAGAAAGGATGTCAGATCGACCTTTCGTCCAGGAACATGGGCGTCTGCGACTCTTTGATCACCGACTATTGCATTTCAATGCCAGCAACAAGGACAATTCAGTTTCTTTCGCTCCGGCCTACGCGCCCTGGCTGCCTCGATATGCTATTTTTGAGAACAACGCGTGGAGGGTTAATAACGAGGGAGAACTCGCCACTGAATATAAAAAGATGGAAGATAGTTTTACCGACACTGCCTCACTGCCAAACCAAGATCCATTCTCTCTTAAGCATTCCAATGCCTATGACGCCATCATGCGGACATTTTATTGTCTCATGGAAGGTGGTCCAGACGAGCGGTGTCACGATGTCATGAAAAAAGTCCTCAATGAAGACAACCGCTCTCTATTTAAGCCCTTGTGGGCCGGTGTTGTCGAGAAAGTCATGTGCTACAGGCCTATCCAATTTTCTACAGTCTACTGAACATGCCGCTTACCGCGTCGATGGGGCAATCCTCCCTCGCAGCACTGCTGCGCCACATCGATCGGAGCAAGGAATTCTCTCAGGTTATAGGAAAAACTAGCGCGGGTTTTGGTTCTGGCGCAGCACAGGCGAATGATGCCGGCACACACTGAAGAGGCTGTGAAATGGGTTTTCGATTCAATACAATTTTCAGCCTCGCCGTAATTCAGTCTTGGGTTGACCAAATTGAGAAGTGGTGCCTGTTACATTTCTGGTACCACTTGGCGTGTCGGTATCTCGGGCGATTCGTCCCGAAATCGATCAAAAATCGATGGAATAAGCTGAAAAATTTTCCAAAACTTATCCTCAAAAATCTCACGATAGGACTGTTCATCGCTATTCTCCTGCATGGCCTTCATGCTGCCGGCTTCCTGCGCAACAATCTCCGATGGGCCTTGGACTGGACCATGACCATAAACGCCGGAACGAACTACGGCGCAGGCGTCACTGCCGACAGCGCAAAAAAATTGTATACCTTCGTGAACATTGACGAGTCACTCTTCCAGGAGTGGGGGGAGCCCCTGTTCACGCCTAGGGACAAAGTCGCTGAACTGCTCAGCAACATAGTAGAGGGTGGGGCTGGGCTCGTCATTGTGGACATCGACCTCACACGACCAAGTCCCGATCCGCGCCAAGACGCTGCGCTGAGCAAGTATCTGGCGGAACCGCTAACAGCAGCAGCGGGAGCCAGACCGCCAGTTATTCTCGTTAAGTCTATGCGCAGATCGGGCTGGGGCAATACCGATTTGCCGCAGTTTCGCGAAAGCTTCCTCGACTCCGTCGTCTCCCAGACTCCAAACCTGTATTGGGCGTCGCCTATGTTTGCCGTGGATGAGGATCAACTCATCCGTTACTGGCGTCTCGTCGAATGTTCCACCACGGCGAAGGGGCCACAGGCTTTGCCCTCGGCCCAACTGCTCACCTACGCCCTGCTTACGCCAGGTGAGGCTCCTGGATCGACCTTGTACGGAATTCTTGACGCCCAGTTGGATAAGGTTAAGGGACTGTGCGTAACGAATGACGGCCGGGAAACCGCAGCCAAGGCTCTCGCCGTCGGAGCCTTGACGTTTCCGCTGCTCGAAAAAACTGTGGAAAACAGGATACTGTATTCCTTAAAACCCGACACGCCCTCTCCTACGGTTTCTGTCAACGACGCGGTGAAACCTGTATTGCTGTCCATACCCGCCCGGACGTTGCTTGACCCAGGCAGCGGGCAGCGCCTCCGTGACCTCCTTAAAGGCAGAATCGTCATTCTGGGCGGCAGCTACGCTGATAGCTTTGATACACATGCGACACCGATTGGAACCATGCCCGGATCCATGATTATCCTTAACGCGATCCGGTCGCTTTTCCTCTACGGTATCGTGCATGAGCCGTCCTTGTGGACGACTATTGCCGTCGAGGCCATCCTCATCGTCGTCATGACTACCAGTTTCATGCTGTTTCGGACCTTCGTGGGCATGCTATTGTCCTGCGCGTTCATCTTTGTGCTCCTCGTTCCGATCAGCATGGCCGTGCTGCGTTACGGCGTATGGTTGGACTTCGCTATGCCGCTGATCGCGGTCCAGCTCCACCATATGGCGGAGGAATTCGAGAAGAAACACGAAGAATACGAAAAAAAACTATGGAGTTTGCCATGATCCGCAGGACCACCCTCGTTCTTGTGTCCTTTATTTTATATCTCGCGCCAACCTGGGGGCTCGCCGGGAACGGTCCCGCCGGGGTCGTCGCCGCCATTGACGGCCAAGCCAAAGCGGTCCAGGTCACTCAGGGAAACGAAACATACACCCCGGGCATGGGCTTTCTCCTTTATGCCGGCGATCGCTTGGTCGTAGATGCGCCCGGGACGCGGGTCCAGGTCAGCCTTTTCGACGGACGCGCGCCGCTTGAGATTAACAAAGACAACGCCGCTATCCAGGGCGTCATCACAGCTGGCCAGGAACCACCTACTCAGCTTGAGAATCTTCTGCACTGGCTGGCCAAGCGACTGCCCCGAAAAGAAAAAACAACAACAGCCATGCTTGCTATACGCGGCGACGGCGAACTAACCCTGGCCGCTACGGGGCCGGGGGAGCAGCAGATCGTGGCCGGGAAGCGGGACTGGGTAGTGGCCTGGCACGGCGGCGACAAACCGTACGGCGTACGACTTTTGCGCTTGGAGGACGGCAGGCTGTCAGTAGTGTCGCAGCTTTCCGGCTTGAATGAGACACGGGTTGTTCTTCCGGGCGTAGCCGCCCTTCCCGGCCAATACCGGCTGGAAGTCACGGACAAGATGCAGCAGACCAACTTCGCCCTCATCGTAGTACCGGAATCGCTATGCCCAGGACTGCCAAGTGAGATTGCCACCGCCGCATTCCCAGCCGAATTCAAGAACCTGCTGTACATCGCTTGGCTTCAGGCAAAACCAGGATGGAAATTCGAGGCGATGCAGCAGGCCGCTCAGGCTTCCAGGACCGATCCCAACGCAGCCAGGATTCTGCGAGCGATGGAAGCGGGAACTGGAGATTTTTTCAAATAGTGACTGGCAGCACGCATGGATACCCGTGTGGATAACCAGTATTGGCTAAAATTGCCGTACAGTATCCGATTTTACTCTTTACCGATCAGGCGGAACTTCATGTTACGTACATATCCTAAATTGGCATTCGTCCTTTGCTGCTGGCTCTTGCCGGGGGTCGTCCAGGCATCTTCATGCCCCGAGGCGGATGCCGAGAAGAATACCGATAAGAAAATTCAACTCTACACGAAATGCATCGAATCAGGGAAGCTTTCCCCTTATCAGGCCAGCGATGCCTACTGTGAGCGGGGCTTTGTATACGGTAATTCGAAAATTCTCCCTAAGGCAATTGATGATTTTACAATGTGCATCAAAATGAGGCCAACCAACCCAACCGGCTACCTCAGCAGAGCAAGGGCGTACATCGGGATGGGAACGCCGGAAAAGGCAATACCAGATATCGACCTTTTGATGCTCGCAGCAGCCAACTCACCGCAGGTCGTAAGTGTACGTGGCGACATGCACAAGGCAATGAAACGCTATGACGACGCGATAACAGACTATACAAGATCAATTAAATTACAAAAAAATTCGAAAAGTGCAGATAAAATAGAAATTGCCGACACCTACCGAAAGAGGAGCATTTGCCATTCTGAGAAAAAAGACTGGACGAGTGCTCAACAGGATATAGATATTGCTATTTCATTGCGGCCGAATGATTCAAAATATTACAATACACGGGGAGTACTCTATTCAAATCAGCAAAACAATGATAAGGCCAAAGAAGATTTTCAGCAAGCTGTAAGGCTTGATCCTAACAACAAATCAGCTCAAGAGAATTTAGCACAACTAAATAAAAGTAAACCAAGTGAGATGGACAAGTTGATACGTATCGAGAAGGAATCATATGACCTTGTCCACAAAGGAGAGTACTCGCAAGCCATAGAAAAGTTGAAGCTAGCTATGGCGGACAGCGAAAAATTCTTTGGCGATAACCTGATGGGGTACAGTCATATTGTCGAGCTCCTGGCCGGAATGTACGACATGACGAGCCAACCCAATGCGTCTCTGCCATTGTATAAGACCTTGTTGCAGTACTATTCGGAACTCTATGGTCCAAACTCCTCGAAGGCAGCCCCATATATTGCCTCCTTGGCCGGGGTTTACGATGAGATTGGCGACGCCGAACAAGCCAGCAAATTCCGTAAGCGCGTCGTGGAAATTGAGGAAAAGTCCCCCGACCCGAGTCTTCAAAACTTGGCCGGCGAACTGCATAACTTGGCCATGAGCGAACTCATGAACAATGAGTTCGAAGCGGCCAAGAAACATCTGGACAAAGCCTACGCCCTCAAAAAGCGCATACTCGGTGACGACGATCTGGCGACAATCATCACGCAACTGGGTTATGCGGCGTATCACAAAGCCCTTGGCCAAGACGACCAAGCCGAGATGATTTTTCAGCAGCAACTTATCTTACTCAAGCAGTTGGACCCACAGCACAACGAATACATTGCCGAAGTCTACACGGATCTTGCTGACATTCGGGAACGAGCCGGCGATACTGAAAGCGCTGAACGCTACCTAAACCAATCCCTCAAAATACAGCAGCACGGCCGAGGAACGTCATCAACCGCTGTAGCCTCCGCACAACAAATTCTGGCCAATTTCAGCGCTAGGCGCGGAGATTACAAGACTGCCCTCGATCTGCTGCTTCGCTCCCAACGCATCACTGATGCCTTCATCGATCGGGTCATGGGTTTCACGACGGAGAGGCAGCAACTTCTTTTTCTTGCGGAGGAGCAAAGGGTGATGCAGTCACTTTTTAGCCTCGTGGCCCAAAAATTTGCCACGGACAAAGCTGCCATTCGCCAATGCTTCGACATCTGGCTCCGGCTTAAGGGCTTGGTTCTTGAAACACAAAAGCAGTTTCAAAACGCCATCCTTTCGTCAAAAGATCCGAAAATATCTCATATTTTTGATGAATTGCGGACAGTTCGGGCCAATATTTCCTATTCCATCTTCGCCGGTCCCAGCCAAGACCAGTCAAACGAAGAGCATCAAAAAAACCTCGATAGCCTTGAAGCCCGCAAACAAGCGCTTGAAGCGGAAATTGCCCAAAAAAGTCCCTCTGGATCGGCTGGTCTGAACCAGATTGTTGCGCAAAGCGACGTGATCTCCCGCCTTTTGCCCAAGGGATCGGTCATGATCGAGTTTGTCCGGACCACCCTCCCGTCCTTTGAACTCAAAACGAAGACAGCGCCAAATGAACCGCCTGCCCACTACCTTGCCTTCATCCTGCCGGCTGGCAATCCAGCCGGCCTCACGCTGGTCGACCTTGGCGAAGCCGCCCGCATTGAAACGGCCCAGGCAGAACTCAGGCGCATCCTGAGCCACCCCAGGGAGGCCCACCCCGATGACCCCGACACCGCCGAAGTCGTGACCAAGGCATCAAACGCGCTCTACAAGCTTGTTTTCTCCCCTTTGCGCCAGACTCTGGGAGAGGCGCGAAAAGTCTTTTTGTCACCCGATGGCGCGCTGAACCTCCTGCCCTTCGAAGTTCTCTCCGACGACGCGGGGCGTTTTCTCATCGAAGATTTCAGTTTTACCTACCTCGCAGCTGGCAGAGATGTGCTGCGTTTCGGCCGAAAAGGCGACAAGGGCGCTAAAAACCTCGTCATCGGCAACCCAGATTTCGATCTGGACGCAAAAACAAAGCAGAGCGTATTGCAAGATCTCAAACTTACGCGCGGGGCCGGACCGACTGATATGATGGCCTCCCGTGAACGGCGCGGACTCCACTTTTCGCCCCTCCCGGGAACCAAGCAGGAAATCGAGGCGATTCAGCAGATCCTTGGTTCGGACAATTCGGAATTCTACACTGGCAAGGCCGCAGTGGAGGAACTATTGATGAGCCGGAAGGCTCCCAACATCCTACATCTGGCCACTCACGGCTTTTTCCTCCCGGACCAAGATATGCCGCGAGCCACATCCGAGACCCCTGCTGAAAAGAAATTGCTGAAGGAAAGGGGAACGATATTCGAAAATCCACTGGTCCGTTCGGGCATTGCCTTAGCCGGAGCCAACGGATCCCTGACGGCCGACAAGTCCATGGCCGGGGATGGGCTGGTGACTGCGGAGAAGGTGTTAGGGCTTAACCTCCAGGGAACCAAATTGGTCGTACTGTCAGCCTGTGAAAGTGGCGTCGGCGAAATCCGTTCCGGAGAAGGGGTGTTCGGGCTGCGCCGAGCGTTTATGCAGGCCGGGGCAAAGAGCCAGATCATGAGCATGTGGCCGGTTCCAGACGCCCAGACCAAGGACTTAATGACCAATTTCTATACCCGGCTGCGGACCGATGCCGTAAATCCTGCTGTCGCCTTACGTCAGGCCACTCTGGATATGATGGAAGCGACTCGTAAACAGTATGGTCATGCCAATCCCTTTTTCTGGGGTGCATTCGTCTTTCTGGGTGACGATGGCTCAATTACTGCGCCTGCGTCCAAGGACGTACAGCTTGCCGCACCGCAGTCCGATACGGCGAGGACCTCCGTCGCACGGCACGAAGAGATTCGGCGGTTCATGGAGGACTTTTTCCAGGCCCGAGCCCTCAACGGCTCGGACAGAGCCCTGGATTTTTATGCGGACCAAGTGGACTTCTTCAACGTAGGCAAGGCAAACAAATCTATCATTAAAAAAAGTCTAGATTATTATACAAACCGCTGGCCAATACGCAATAGCAGTATAATTTCCATGTCAATCGACTTCAATCAGCAGAATAACACCTATGAAATTAAGATTTCATACGATTATTCTACAAAAAATAGCACCTTGCAGAAGCAAGGGACCGCTCACGACGCCTTCATCATCAAACAAAATGGACATAAATTTGGCATTGTATCTGAAAAAAACATATCAACCGACAGAAAATAAATTATTAAGCGCATATTATACAAATGATTTTATCCTAGTTACAAGGCAGGTACTTATTCGGCGTGAGCTCTCATAACGAGCCCTTAGAACCAACCCCGAGTTTGATCTTCAGGAGATCGCGCCCTCAGACACACTCATCACTCAGCGCAGTCCCTTCCACATTCATTTTCCGCAGAGGATACACAAAATGCGTCCCTCGTGTCCCATCTATCCCTGGAGTGATGGCCAAATCCCTACCGGATAACGCTGAAATATGATTGTCCAGCCCGTATAACCTCCGGATCTGGATAACTTTTGGAGAATCGGGAATGTCCCAGGGAGGATCGATTTTGTCCGGCCAGGCTTATCCATCTGCACGAAATATCAAATCATTTCAAAGGATACAGCCGGCCAGTGCGCTTTTGGGAGCAGGATGCCGGGTGTTCAAATCACCTCGCCCCGACCAATATATTTCAAGGGGACAGACCGTATTCGGCCTGCCCCCTTTTCTTTTAATGAAGCCCGATACTATCAGATCGGCATACGCCTTCCTGTTTAGCAGGCTGCAAAGACTCGGTCCAACCGCCTCCGTTATCCGCAAAACCCCGGAATACGTCTGCATCTCTTGCTGCTGGCCAGAGGCTCTGCTACCTTGCCTCATGTTCAATGCGCCACGCCGCTGCCGGGTGTGTCCGGCCCGTCAATGAGCGACCCTCATAGACCACCCCGGCTGACGGCCCGGGAGTGGCTTGTTTGCGCCGTTGCCGCCTGGGGCTTTCTCTTTGATAGCTACGAACTGCTTATGCTTCCGCTCATCGTACGCCCGGCGCTCATGGAACTGGGCGGCATCCGTCCCGGCTCGCCTGACTTCACGTTCTGGTTCGGAATGCTGTTTTACATCCCTGCCATAGCCGGCGGTGCCTTCGGGCTTCTTGGCGGCTACCTCGCCGACCGCTTTGGCAGGCAACGCATACTGACGGCAAGCATCCTGCTGTATGCGATCTCCTCGTTCCTGACAGGGTTCGCGACGACCTTGACCATGCTGCTTGTCCTGCGTTGCCTCGTTTTTATCGGCGTATGCGTGGAATTCGTGGCCGCTGTTGCCTGGCTGGCGGAATTTTTCCCCGAACCGCGGCGACGCGAGGCCGTCCTTGGAACCACCCAAGCGTTTTCCTCCGTCGGGGGACTCCTGGTGGCCCTGGCAGGAGGCGTTGCCTCCGCCTGGGCGGGCGGGCGCCCCATGGAGATCTTGGGCTGGTTCACCGTACCGCCGATGGCCTTGCCGCCAATCGGCCTCCCGGATTTTGTGTCGTTTCTCGGACACATTGACAATCCTCACGCCGATTGGCGCTATACGCTCATGTCCGGCCTGCTTCCTGCCCTGCCGCTTCTTGTGGTGCGGCCTTTTCTGCCGGAATCCCCGCCCTGGCTGGAAAAACGCCGCACCGGCCGCCTTGGCCGACCGAGCGTAGCCGCCCTGTTCTCCCCGAAGCTTTGGCGCACCACCTGCATAGTCACCGCCATGTTCACGCTGAGTTTCGCCGCCGCCTTTGGAGCCTTGCTGCAAGCCCCACAGATCGCGCCTGGGCTGCCCGAGACCCAGGCCGCTGTGGCCCAAGCCCAGGGTGAACGCCTTTGCGCTGAAAAACAGGCGTCGCTTCGTGCCCAGTGGATGGAAGCGGGATACCCCGAGGGGGAAATCGCGCAAAAGATACGCGCCGAAATGCGCCGCATCGCCGGCCCGGTGGAACAGGGAGTCGCGGCGCGCGTGACCACATTTCAGGAGATAGGGGGACTGAGCGGTCGGTGCGCCCTGGCAGTGCTGGCGGTATGGATCGTCAGCCGCAGGAGGCTGCTGCGGTTTTTCCTGATTCCGGCGACGGTTATTTTGCCGTTGACCTTCGCCTGGGCCGGGACCACAAGCCTGCCCGCCTTTGAAAGCGGTCTGTTTCTGGCAGGATTTTTTATTATCGGCCAGTTCAGCTTCTGGGGGAATTACCTCCCCCGTGTCTATCCACTGCACTTGCGGGGCACAGGGGAAAGCTTCGCGGCCAATGTCGGCGGACGCATGCTCGGATCGTGCTTCGCCGCCCTGACCCAATGGCTCGCCGCCGTCCTGCCCGTCGCCGCCGCCCATCCCGCCCGGGTCGCCTACGCCGCTGCCGCAGTCGCCTTCCTGGTCACCCTCGGCAATCTGATTGCCTCGCGCTGGCTGCCCGAGCCCGCCTCAGGGCTCCTGCCCGAGGACGCTCAAGATCTTTGAGGACGCGGCGACAGTCTCTCTGCATAAAACGCGAGAGCATACCTTGGCCGGCCCCGGCTCACCCCTCCCCGCGCACCCGACCAAGGTATGCCACAGCCAACGCCGTCAGCTTGGGCCGGTCGGTCTTGCCCCGGGGCGTCACCGGCCACTGCGCGATGGGCAGGCAAGCCACGGGCACCGACAGGGCATCCACCCTGTCGGCGAGGTACCGGAGCAGTGCTTCGGCCCCGGGATCGGGGCCGGTCGTTCGATAAAAGGCCACAGGAACCTGCCCGGCCTCGGCATCGGGCACCCCCACCACCACGGCCTCGGCCAGGCCCGGATACCCGGCCAGGACGTCGGCCACCAGGGCGGCGGCCACCTGGACGGCATGGCGCACGATGACGTCTACGCTGCGCCCCAGAAACCAGTAGTTGCCCTCGGCGTCGCGGCGCACGCAATCGCCCGTATCGTACCAGCCGGTTCCGATGGCCCGATGCGTGGCCATGGTGTCGTTGAAATAACCGGCCATCATGTTCGCCGAGGTGACGAGGAGGCGTCCGGGACTGCCCTCGGCAACGTCGCGCCCGGTGTCGTCCACAAGCCGCATGATCACATCGCCGACGGGCCTGCCCACACAGCCGGGCTTGTCCGTTTCGCTTGGCGCGACCACGGCCACAAGGCCTGTTTCGGTCAGGCCATACAGGTTGCAATATGGCCGCCCGGTGATTCGCCGGGCCGCTTCGTAGAGAGCTTGTCCCGGTGTGTCGCCGCCGCTGAGCCAAAACCGCAGCCGCGAATGGTCAACCATGGCGGCTCCCGGATCGGCAAAGAGCTTTCGGGCGTAACTGGGCATCACAAGGCAATACCCGGGGCGAACCTCCCCATAGAGATGCCAGAACGCGGCCGGGGCAGGCTGCTCGGCCAGCACGACGGTTCCGCCCTGGCGCAGCATGGCCAGCACCTGGAACACCAGGACCACCGGCCGGTCTGCAGGAAATACGGCCAAGGTCGTATCCTCGGCCGTGACGCCCAGGGTGCGGACAAAGGCTTCCACCCGTCGCGCCAGCCGCTCCTGGGTGTGGGCGACGGCCTTGGGCCTGCCGGTTGAGCCGGAGGTGTAAACGAGCAGACAGATCGGGTCCGGCACGGTGCTTCGGGGTGCAGGGAGGGTGGAACCATGGGCGAGAAAGGCGTCGTAGCCGACGGTTCCCGGTTCGGGCCGACCGAGGCAGACCGTGACGGCTAGCCGCTCCCGCGTCTCGGCCGGGATGGCGGCCCCCAGATCGGCGGCCATAACAAGGCCCCTGGCCCCAGTTTGCGCAATGATCGCAGCCTGCCGGGCCGGCGGCGCGTCCTGGGCAAGAGGCACAAGGACGAGTTCAGCCCGGCAGGCGGCCAGGATGACCGTGACAAGCTCGACGGAGTTCGGGAGCAGCACGGCAAGCCGGTCGCCCGGGGCAAGGCCGAGGCTTGAGAGCCAGGCGGCCAGCCTGCCGGCGTCTGCAACCAGTCGGGCATAGGTGACGTGACGCGGCCCGCAACACAGGGCCACGGCCTCGGGTCGCTGCGCTGCCGTGGCGGCGACCATGCGAAAAAGGGGCATGCAACACTCCCCGGCATGTTTCCATGCCCATCTGCCGCCGTCTCACCACAGAAGCCCTGACGACGCATGCACCGAAAGGCTACTTCGCCGGCAACTCCGCAGGATCGGCCTGGCCGCTTTTCCCTATAGTTTTGCGCAAGGTCTTGCTGTACGCAGCAGTCCTGGCTTCGCCGGTCTTGTTGTTGTATTTGAACTTGAACTCGATGTCGTTTGGCAAATCACACGTATACAGACTGGAATCGCCATCTTCTTTCACAACAATGGGAGTGCAAAAATTTGCCTTCATATCAGAAATGATTTCATTTTTATCCCTGCCGACAGCGCGAATAATCCTGGCGTAATATTTCCCATCGATAAAAGCATAGGCGATGGAGGGCGATGCCTTCTTATGCACCGGAAGGCGGCAGGTCCCAACATAATTATAGTAGGAAACGCCTTCTTTTTCCCCGTAAAATACGAAGTTTCCATCGTCGATATCGCTCAATTTCGCTCCGAAATCAAGTTTTCCACACTCAAAGGCTTGAGCGTTTGAGGAACACAGCGTAGCAAGAATAAAGAATGCAACAAAAATGAATGAACGCATAACCCCTCCACTGTTTGTTGGACTGGATACAGTTCACAACTCCGCGACATAACTACCACTCACCGACCAATATCCATTCAAAACTGGCCCAGTACAATATCCATACAAACATCTCAGCGTGGGAAGCATGACTCCAAACAAAGCCACAGCGTTCATGCCGCCGCATCGCTGGCAAAAAAAGAAGATACGATAACCGTATTTAAAAACATCGCATGGCTTGCGGTGACAGTCAACACAAGGGAGTGGCGCGCCAAGGATTGGGACGCAATCGACAAAGGTGGACACTTTTTCTCAGACGCCACGCAGCGATTGTCCGCGCTCGCTTTTACGGGGCCTGCTTTCGCCCGGGCGCAGACGCCGGATCAGACGACCCAGCGCGCCCACAAGGCACCCAACGCCCTGCTGCGCCGCCGCACTTTCAAGCCCAGGCGGGCGCGCCGGGTCAGCCAGAGCAATTCCCGGGAAGGCAATTCGCTCACGGGATACGGCGACCGGGCCACGTCGTAGGACGCCCAATCGACCTGCTCCAGTTGGTGGTGCCCGGCCCATTGCGCGTAGACCTCGGAGCCGGGCAGCGGGAAGCACGGGGTGAAGGTCAACTGATCTGCCGGCAGGGCATAGGCCCGGCGAACGGTTTCCCGCATGGCGGCCCGGCTCTCCCCCGGGAATCCGAGAATGAACCAGCCGGTGGCACCCATGCCTGCGCGCCGGGCTTCCCGCATCACGCGTTCATAGTCCAGGAAATCGGCTTTTTTGTTGATCATGCGCCGGGTTTCGGCGGCCGCGCTTTCCACGCCCATGTGCAGGCGGACGCACCCGGCGCTTCGCATCAAGGCGAGATGGGCCGCATCCAGATTATCCAGGCGCTCGAAGCTGTTGCAGTCCCATTCGATCTTGAGGCCGCGACGCATGATCTCCTGGCAAAACGCCTCGAGGTGCCTGGCGTCGGAGGTAAAACAGTTGTCCATGACGTGGAAGAGGGTGACCGCATACTCCTTGGCCAGACGCTCCATCTCATCAACCACCCGGCCGGGGCTTCGGCGGCGGATAATGCGGCCGTTGACGCGGTAGGCGCTGCAAAAGGTGCAACGCCCCGGGCAGCCCCGGGTCGTGACGATTGGGGCCGCCGCCCGCCAGCCGGTTGCGCGTCCCGGCCCGGCCGGGGCATACGCGCGCGGGTCGATCAACGCCCAGGCCGGATCGGGCAAGGCGTCCAGGTCCTTTATAAAAGTCGGCTCGTTGCACCGCACGCCCCCGCCCTCGCGCCAGATCAATCCCGGCGCGCCGGAACGTGCGCCGTCCGGCAGCGCATCCAGAAAATCAGACAGGACATGCTCCACCTCCCCGCGAAAGGCGTAGTCGCATTCTGGAAACTGCGACATGAGCTCGTCCGGCCGAGAGCAGGAAGGATGCGGCCCGCCCAGGATGACAACCGTTTCGGGCAGAATCCGGCGAATCAGCGCAATGGTTTTGCGGGCCGCCGCGACATCCTTGGTGAAGACCTTAAGCCCGCAAACGTCCGGCGAAAAATCCCGCAGCATCGCCGTGAACGCCCCTTCCCCCTCGCGCCTGTTCCAATCCCAGACGCGCGCGTCATGCCGCCCCGAGAGCGCCGACGCGATATGGCCCAGCCCAAGATCCGGCATACACGGCGCTTGTAACACATACGCCGCCAGCGGCTGGCTCAGGAAAACCTTCATGAAAGCACCTCCGCTCCCTTTGCCGCGTACTGTACATGAACCGGGATGATTTTCAACGGGGCACGAAGTGGTATCTTCTTTGCCCCCCGTCAACAGAGTGCGTGCCGCTCAAAAACGGCAGTTCGGGAGGCCAGGATTGGGGCACAGGCGATGTCCTGGCCGGGATCCGTTGCGGTGTGTCAATGCGCGGCTGCCGTCATCCGGCGTCTCTTGCGCGGTGTCTGGTATTGGCCCTGTTTTGACTGGGCCTGGACAGAGGCTTTGCTGTGGGCTAAGAGGCCACTTGTCGCATCCGAATGAAGATGCCGCGCGTCTGTTGACCCGCGGCATCTTCGCTGTGTTTGCCGTTGCGCCCAAGACCTCCGCTTTCCCCAGCTTGAGTTCCTGATGCCGGGCAACATGGCCACTCGCGCCTGCGAGCGTGCCGTATCGGCTGCACTGCGGCCCATATAGGTGCCCACTGCCGGCTAGCGGTGCTCCTTTGCGGCAGTCACCCAAATACTCGTGCCCTGAATGCGCCGACCCAAGGAGCAATGCCAGGGCAGTTCAAGGCAATTCCATTATGCAAAATGCACCTTTTCTGGCGGAAATAAAGCGGGAAACGGCCCGACGCCGCACCTTTGCCATCATCAGCCACCCCGACGCCGGCAAGACGACGCTCACGGAAAAGCTCCTGCTCTTTGGCGGGGCCATCGACATGGCCGGGGCCATCAAAGCCAAAAAAGACGGTCGGCACGCCACCTCGGACTGGATGGCCATTGAACGCGAGCGCGGCATTTCCGTGACCTCCTCGGTCATGAATTTCGACTTCAACGGCTATGCCATAAACCTGCTGGACACCCCGGGCCACCAGGACTTTTCCGAAGACACCTATCGCGTCCTCACCGCCGCAGACTCGGCCCTTATGGTCATCGACAGCGCCAAGGGCGTTGAGGTGCAGACCAAAAAGCTCATGGATGTCTGCCGGCTGCGCGACACGCCGATCATCACCTTTATCAACAAGCTCGACCGCGACGGCCGTTCTCCCCTGGAGCTTTTGGACGACATCGAACAAAGCCTGGGTATTGAAGCCGCGCCCTTGTCCTGGCCTATCGGCATGGGCAAGGAATTCAAGGGCGTTTACGATCTGCGCCAAGCCCATCTGCGTTTTTTTGATCCCCAAGCCGGCAAGGGCACCCGGCCCCGGGAGACCGTGGTCATCCAGGGCCTGGAAGACCCGTCGCTGGCTGAGCTTTTGGGAAATGACAGCGCCGCTGATCTGCGCCGCGACGTGGAACTGCTGGACGGGGCCGGCTACCCCTTTGTGATGGAGCACTACCTGACCGGGAAACAGACGCCTGTGTTTTTCGGCAGCGCCATCAACAATTTCGGCGTCAAGGAACTGCTGGAAGCTGTCGTTGACCTGGCCCCCGGGCCGCGTCCCCGCACCGCCAATCTGCGGGAAGTCTCCCCGCTGGAGGAGCAGTTCTCCGGTCTGGTCTTTAAGATTCAAGCCAATATGGACGCCGCCCACCGCGACCGGATAGCCTTTGTCCGTATCTGCTCCGGCCAGTTTAACCGGGGCATGAAGCTACGACATCATCGCCTGGGCAAGGACATAAAGACTTCCAGTGCCATCCTGTTTATGGCCCAGGAGCGCTGCGGCGTCGAGGAAGCCTGGCCCGGGGACATCATCGGCCTGCCCAACCACGGCACCCTCAATGTGGGCGACACGCTGACCACGGGCGAGCCCCTCCGGTTTCTCGGCATCCCGCACTTTGCGCCGGAACATTTTCGCCGGGTGTATCTGAAAAACCCGTTCAAAGCCAAGCAGTTGGAAAAAGGCCTGACGCAACTCTCCGAGGAAGGGGCCATCCAATTCTTCCGGCCCGTCAACGGGGGGGCCATGCTCCTTGGGGCTGTCGGGGCCTTGCAGTTCGAAGTGATCGCCCAGCGCCTGGCTTCGGAATATGCGGTGGACATTGACCTTCTCGGGACAACGTTTAACGCAGCCCGCTGGTTGTTTGCCGAGAGCAAAGAGCAGTTGGACAAGCTGACACGCGAGCATTCCGATGCCCTGGTCACCGACGCCGCCGGCCATCTGGTCATGCTGTTTACCAGCGCCTGGATGATGGAGCGCACCATCGAACTGTGGAAAGCCATCCGTTTCGAAGCCACCCGGGAGTGCGCGGAAACGACGGAGTAAGCCTTTCAAGCGAAACGCTGGCGGTTCATACCGCTCGCCGTCCAACTTGCCCGCCAAAACCACAAACCCTTGAAAAACTTCTCCCCTTCAGGGGGTCCGGGGGGATGATCCCCCCCGGCCGCCGGAGGCACTCTTCTGCCTTCCCTTCTCTTGCCCCTTCCACCGCCGCAGCAACGCCGTCCCCCTTTACCCCCTGCCTCCAGGTGGGATTCCAAAGGGCTCAGCCCTTTGGCCGCCGGAGGCTTCTTCTGCCTTCTCTTCGCTCCGTCACGCGCCGCGCGTGACGGGGCAGCGGCCGCACAGGATGCCGGCCCGCAGATCGTGGCGCGAGGGATCGGCCAGCAGCGCCCGGGCGGCCTGATATTTCTCGTTGTTCCAGAGTTGCGGCAAGGGGGTGGTGAAGACGTTGCCGAAATCCACCGACGGGTCGCGGGGATCGCGGCAGCAGGGGATCAACCCGCCGTCCCAGTTGATGTAGGCGGAGCGGTAGAGCCAGGAACAGCCCGGCGAGGCTTCGTGGTCGTGGGTCAGGGTCTGGCGCGGGAACATGGTGGAAAACCATTCGTCGGGCGCAGTGGCCGGGAAAAAGGGCCGGATAAAGCGCACCTGATCGACTCCAAGCGCGGTTGCCTTGGCCCGGGCGGCCTCAATTTCATGCTCGTTAAAGCCGGTCACGCAGTACTGCCAGTCGATAAAGGGCGTTTTGGAGCCGGCGGCTTGGCGGGCCGCGATGAGCGCCTTGAGATTTTCAAAGGCCAGATCGGCGTTGCCGCCGCGCATGAACCGTCCCGACGTATCAAAGGACACGCCGTGGCAGGAGAAAATAAGCACTTCCAGCCCCGAGGCCACGATACGCCGGGGCAGGTCCGGGTCACGGTGGTTTAAGTTGGAGGAGACGCCCACACCAATGTTTTGGTCTGTGGCGTAGCGGATCATCTCCAGCGTCTCGGGGAAAAGGAACGGTTCGCCGAAACCGTACATATTGATTTTAAACAGCGCATCGCCGCAGGAGTCGATAATCCCCCGAAACTGGTCAAAGGTCATGCGGCCAAAGGGTCGTTCGGTTGGCAACGGGGTGCGGCGGTCATCGTAGCAGTAGGCGCAGCGCAGATTGCAGATGTTGGTGGTCTCGATTTTAAGGATATAGGGTAGCGAATCAAGGACCGTGCGCTTTTGCAGACGATTTCGCTCGGCCTTGTAAAAATTGTACAGGCGCTTAAGCGTGGCGTGGCGCACAAAGGCCTGGGCGTGGCGTTTGAGGATTTTGAGCCGTTCGGTGGCGCCGGCTCCCTTGGTGGCCAGTCCGGTGTCGAGCAGGCCCGGTTTCCTGGTCGCCGGGGCGGCTTCGGGGCGGGGAACACCCAGAAGATGGTCGGCCATTTTAAGGCCCTGGGCGGCTGCGGCCGGGGTCAGGCAGAAATAGAACCCACCCTGCCGCCCGACGGCATGGAGATTGGCAATGGCGCGCACCGGGGCCACGGCCGCTTCCAACCGGGCTTCGTAGTCCAGCGGAT
Source organism: Solidesulfovibrio aerotolerans (assembly GCF_009856865.1). Classification (GTDB taxonomy): domain Bacteria; phylum Desulfobacterota; class Desulfovibrionia; order Desulfovibrionales; family Desulfovibrionaceae; genus Solidesulfovibrio; species Solidesulfovibrio aerotolerans. The sequence goes on from NZ_WVUD01000028.1 coordinate 18,516, forward strand.
AGACCGGCAACGCGGCCGGCAGGGTGACGACCATGGAGGCACGCAGGGCGCTGGCCGGATACAGTCCCAGCCGGGCCACATCGGCCACGGCCCGGGCAAGGGTCGTTTCTTCGGATTCGGACGCATCTTCCAGATTGATTTCCAGACACAGCCCTTCCCGGTCGGCCGGACCGCGCTCGCGAAAGATCGACTCGGGATAATAGATGCGGTTGGCTTCGATGGCCGGGTCCGGGTGGTAGGTATAGACAAAGGGGCGCGGCGTGCGCCCGGCCTGTGGGTTGCGGGCGTAGGTGAGCATGACCATGCGCATGGTCACGGTGGGAAGCGTTGGCGCCTTTGTACCCAGCGCGGTGGTCAAGGCGTTTAAGGGCGCGGTCCAGACGACATGGTCTGGCGTTAGAACGCGGTCGTCGGCCGTCAAAGTGGTTATGCGGCCGTTTTCCAGGGTCAGGGCAATGTGGCCCACGCCGGTTGCAATTTGCCCGCCGGCGGCTTCCAGGCGCTGGCGCAGGCTGGCCGGCACATCGCCCAGGCCCCCGGCCGGGTACCAGTAGCGCTGGCGCAGCTTGGCGATGGCCGAGAGCACCGCCGCCGCCTTGCCCCGGCGCTGGAAAGGCTCCTGGCGGTTGTCCACGGTGCGGTCCACCCGGGCCAGCCAGTGATGGTGTAACCCGGCCGGGGAGATAAGCGCCTTTTTGCTGAACAACTGGCGAAACAGCAGATCGTACAGGGCCGGCCCGCACTTTTCCGACAGCTCCAGTTCGGCCGATATAGGTTCCGGCGGCGGCGCGCCCCGACGCTTGAGTCCGGCCCGAAGGGCTTCAAACTTGTAGCGCCAGGGATAGCGGAAAAAGTCGAGATGATTGGGAAACTGCCACATCCGCCCGCCTGCGGCCACGGCAAAGGCAAAGGGGCGGCGGATGACCGGCCGGCCGGCGAGCAGGCCGCGCAAAAAGGTTTCGCCGGCACCGGGCGCGTCAAGAAAAAGGACATGCGGCCCAAGATCAAAGACCACGCCGTCAAGGGCCACCGAGCGCAAAAGGCCGCCGATTTCGGGTTCGCGCTCCAGCACCAGACAGGCCCGGCCGGCTTCGGCCAGCCGCACGGCGCAGGTCAACCCGGCGACGCCGCCGCCGACAATGACGATGGGGGTATTGCTCATGACGGTTATTCCTTGTGGCTAAGGAAATCTGAGCCATGGTGTCCCTGGCGTCGCGTTAAAAATGCGCTTTCCTGATCTCCCAGCAGGCCTTGCATCTACGGAAACGGCAGGCTCAAGTCAATCACCGCCACGGCTGCTCCCCGCCGCCAATGGGCGGCAACGCCCTTCATTGCCAGCGAAAACCCCACTCGCCGTCTCTACTGGCTCCCTGCTTTGGGGCTGGCGTTTAGAGGCACCGCATTGCCGGATTGTTTCTGGACTGTTTTGCAGGATGTGGTATAATAGCACTTGATTCCTACCGCGATAGTAGGTATAGTGCCAACTTCAATTTGATTTCATCACGAGGAAAACTATGGAAGATTATTTGCAGAGCGCCCTGGAAATTGTGAAGGCACAAGCCGGCTCGCGCCCCATGACCGAGGACGAGATTTTAAGCATGGTCAAATCCGTGGCCAGCGGCATTGCAGCCCTGACCACCGGCCAGCCCCTGCCCGGAAAAGAAGAGACTGCCGCTCCGATCATGGACCCCAAAAAGGCCATTAAGGAAGCATCCATCACTTGTCTTGAATGCGGCAAGTCCTTTAAGGTCATCACCCGGAAACATCTTGCTTCCCATGGGCTGACTGCCGAAGAATACCGGGCCAAGTACGGCTTTAAAAAGACCCAGGCCCTGGCTTGCAAGTCGCTGGCCAGAGAGCGCCGCGCCAAAATGAAGGATATGAAACTGTGGGAGCGCCGCAAAAAGGCTGAATAGCCCGTTGCGCTTCGACCATTGTGGCGTCGCGGCCTTTCGGGACCGACCCGGGCCGCCGCCACTGCCTGCGTTGAGCGCCTAGCCTGCGTCGCGTCCAAATCGCCGCAGCTGGTGCCGGACACCACCACTATCCCTTTTGTGTGCCCCTGCCGGCGGTCGTCTGCGCCGTTGCATCTTGCACCGGCCAGCCCCTGTCGACGCTGCCTTCGCTTGGGGTTCCTCCCCCAGGGCCGAGGCGCGGGGTGCATTCTTGGGCCGGTTATTTTCCCTGCAAAGGACCAGCGCGCCATGCCGACGCCTGGTCCTTTTTCCTTGGGTCCAGCCGTCCCGCGCCGCCGGACCCTGGCTGCGCCCAAGCAGATAGCACCAGCCTGTCGCCGGACCGTAAGTCGAATTGTGGGAGAATCTGGGAGAAAGAGGCCGGATTGCAGCCAACGGCCCCAGGAGAGAAGGGCATTAATGGCGCTAATCGATGTGAATTTCGACGTGTTTGAGCACTTCCTGCACGGCATAGGCGTCGTATGCGGTATCGGTCAAAAGCGCATTGAGCTCCATTGCCTCGGAATACTTTCCGTTTGCAATGAGAGCATCCAATGCGGCAGCGACAAACTGCTCAAAGGCGATGCCAACCTTGACATGCACCAGCGGTTTTTCCATGGCAGTGAGAGTACCACATTTTATAACCGCTGCAAGCAATCTTCCCCGGCCCGTTCGCCTGCGTAGCACTGTCAGGCAGGACACCGCCAGCCCCGACACGCGTGCGAACCCGCCGACTCTCCAAAATCTCTCCCGCCCGCCGATCACCCCTGCCCTGCCGGCACCGCATTCCTTATCAGGCCGCCACCCCGCCCGGAGACGGCCTGATGGACTCGCGACGCCGCATAGCGTCAGGAGGCGACGGTCAGCTTGGAGGCAACGTTTTCAAAAACAGTCTTCAGGTTGGCACCGATGCTGGTGACGGCGGCGATGATGACGGCAGCGATCAGTGCGGCCATAAGCCCGTATTCAACGGCCGTGGCACCTTCTTCGTCCCTGATAAACGTGGCGATGGTGGTCAACATGGTCTTTCTCTCCGGTGGCTAAATTTGTTGTGTGTCGCGTGCAGCCTCTTGCGGACTGTATTAGCAGCGACTGTGCCAAATCAGTTGGAGCCGATACTGCGCTTAAATAACAAGACAAAAAAGAATCACAGTCTTTGAGGGTTCCACAAATTGTGGTGTCCGTTGCGCGACAGTTCCATAGAATATCCGAAGCCAGTGCCACGGTTTTTGTCCAGTGGCCATTCCGGCGAGAACCGGGGCGGCCAGGCTCTTCGGACATGCCGTCCTGGCCCTGGGGATTGCGGTGGTCCCAGCAGGACCATGGTGGTGTGCGGTGGGGTGTCCGGTTGGACAGGTTCGCCCCGACGGATTGCTTGCACCACTGGTCAGGGCGCAGTGCGGCGGGTGCGGTGGGCGTGTCCGGTTGGACAGGTTCGTCCCGGCGGATCGCTTGCACCTCTGGCCAGGGTGCAGTGCGGCGGGTGTGGCGGGTGCGTTCGGTTGGACAGGTTCGCGGCGCAGCGAAGCGCTTCTCCGGTATCGGCCCGGCCGCCGTCGAGGCCCGTTTGAGCTGGCTTGCGCCTCGCTGCTCACTCTTTGCAGGCAAGGGAATCGACGAAGCGCTCTTCCTTAAAAATTTGCTTGCGACGCATATCGTGCAGCATGGATCGAACGAGCATCTTAAAAACGAGTCGTAAATCAGAACTTTCATACAACGTTGTTGCACCGCGTCGCAGCAACAGGCGATGTTCCCGTGACTTTTTCCATTGAAAGAAACGAACCCGTTTTGACTTCTCCTCACAAACAATCATGACATAATAAATTTCATCGTCAATGCGGATTTCCAGGCAATTTCGCTCGCCATCAGCCGCAACGAGCAAATTTATTTCCTCGTCTAGATACGTTGCCATTTCCTGGATTTTTTTGCGAAACACTGCAAGCTTTCGGGCTCCCGTCTGCGCCGGCAGCACGCAGGCCTGACTGGTTACGCAGCGCAGCCTGCGCATCTCTTCTGCGATCAGCCCCTTCACGTCGAATCGGAACGAATGTTTGAGCGCCGCCCGTTTTTCCTTGAATTCCGCAACACGCTCACTGCGCAAGTGGCGAAAAATATACCAATAAAAGACGATGCAGAGCGCAACAAAGGCACTGGCTTCAACAAGCTTTGTCATGCGCACCATCTGCTCCCCGGGGCCTCGTGTTGCGTCCCTTAAAAAATACGATAGTATTTATTAATAAAAATCCATGATTTTAGTATGTTTCCGACGAAACGCTCTGTGCTCTTTTCAAGGTCACGACACTAGGCGAACAAGGCCGGATCGGTGGCCAGACGGCGGTCCGGCGGGAAGGGACGCAGCCGATGGCGCGCGGCCAGCCGCTCAAGCCACCAGCCGTGGTAGTCCGCCCGGCCCTGCACTTCGCTCCCCTCGTGATCGGCCTGATTGCCGATTTCCAGATAGACGTCGAGATTGGCCAGATCCGGGCGCGGCAGCTCGCCCTGTTTACAGGCACGCCACATGTCCTGATACAGGGCCTCAAGGCCGCGCACAAGCTGCGGCATATCGAACAGAAGGCAGGACTCCCGCCCGCTGCGCAGTCGTTCCCGCAACGGTGCCAGGGACGCCCGGTCCTTGCCAAAAGCCACCGCCCGCTCCACGTATTCCTGCGCCGTTGCGCAGATCAGTTCTTCCAGCCCGGCCGCCCGCACCAGACTGCCGCACACCCGCGAGGCAAAGGACCGCCCGGAAAGCGTCAGGACCGGCACGCCGGACCACAAGGCATCCGAAGCCGTGGTGTGGGCGCCGTAGGGGGTCGTGTCCAGGAACAGATCCGCCAGGGGGTACCGGGCCAGATGGACCGGGTTGGCGGCTTTTTCCGCGAAAACAAGCCGCTGCGGATCGATCCCCTGCTGGGCGGCGTATTCGCGCAGACGCTTGGCGGTGGATTCGGCACTGGCCAACAGCCACAGGACACTGCCCGGGACGCTGGCGAGAATCTTTAACCACCGGTCAAAGGTGAAGCGGTGAATCTTGTGGCTGCCGTTAAAACAGCAATACACCATCCCCTCTTCGGGCAATCCCGCTTCGCTGCGGCTTGGCCGGTCGGCAGCAACGCTGCGGGTGCGATTGCTTGGCTGGTAGCATGGCAGGCGCACGACCTTTTCCGAATAATACACTTCATGGGTCTGCGGGATGATCCAGTCGTCGGCAATGAGATAGTGGTGGTAGGGGCTGGCCATGGTTCCGGGATAGCCCAGCCAGTTGACGATGACCGGCGCGGGGTGCAAGGCCACGAGCTGCAAGCGGGCGTCGCGGGTGTAGCCGTTGAGATCAACCAGTATCTGGATGCCGTCCTGGGCGATGCGCCGGGCTGCGGCCGCGTCGTCAAGGCCGCTTATGGCCACCCAGTGATCGGCCGTCTGCTGGAAATGCTGCTGGAGCGCATCCTGGGCTTCTATGCCGCAGTAATAGACAAAAACCTCGACCTGGCTGCGCTCGTGCAGTCCCAAAATCTCGGTCATGAGATAGCCCACGGCATGTTCGCGCAGATCCGAGGACAGATAGCCGATCCGCAGCGGGCCGTTATGGTCCCGGGCCAGCGGCCAGTCCGTCAGGGCCTCGGCCGGCGTACCGACGTCGCATTTGTTGTAATGATCCGCCAGGGCCAGCTGCCACAGCGGATCATCGGTATAGGCGGCGGCGGACAAAGGGGACATGCCCTTGAGCAAAACGCTGCGGTCCACGCGCTCCGAGGCCACCAACACCGGCCATTCGCCTTGCCGCTGGCGCAGGGCAACCAGGTGCTGCACGACTTCCCGTTGCGACCGGTCGAGTTCCAGGCTCTCGCGCAGCATGGCTTCGGCTGTCTCGTCCTGGTTGACAGCTTCAAGGGTCCGGGCGCTTTGGTTAAGCGCCGTGGTCTTGTGGGCCACGGCCGTGCCGGTGATTGCCGCCATTTTCGCCAGGGCCGCAGACCACTGGACAATGGCCGGGCCGATCTTGCCCTGGCGCTCGTAGATGCGTCCCAGATTGATATAGGCCGGCATGAAGTCCGGGGCCAACCCCACGGCCTGTTCCAGACACTGCTGGGCCGCCTCGAGCTTGCCGGCATCGGAAAGCACGACGGAATAATTAAATAAGACCGCGTACAGCAGGCCGTCCGCAGGATTGGCCCCGATCCAGGCCGCATAGGCCGCTTCGACGGAAGCCGCCTGCCCGCTGTTTTTAAATGTCTCCGCTGCCCGGATAAGATCCGGGACGCTCATATGCCCCACCATGGCCTGAATCAAGGCCGGCGACAAAACATCATTGGACATGGCGTCTCTTGCGTCCTTGCGGGTCTGTATCGGAACCGTGCGTCCCGGGTATTGTACTGCCGTGCGAGCGGCGTTTTGGCCGCCTGCTGTTTGTCACCGCTGCCAGCCTACTAGGCCAGGGCGCTGGCCAGCGCAGCCAGTTGTTGCGGAGTCATACCGGCCAATTGCGTCGTTGTAAACGCGTCGATCTGGCGACCGGTCAGGGCCTCAAGGCCTGTCGTGGACAGCGCGGCGATGCCGGTGGCGGCCAGGGCGGCAATGGTCGTTGTGGTCAGGCCGCCGAACTGGTTGGCCGTCAGCGCCGCCATCTGCGTTTGGCCCATGATTCCGATCTGGGTGGCGGTCAGGGCCCCGATCTGGGTGGAACCAAGGGCGCGCAACTGGGTGGAGGTCAGGCTCGTCAGCTCCGTGCCGGTCAGGCTGGCCACCTGGTCGGCGCTTAAGGAGGCAAGCTGGGTGGTGGTCAGGGCCATGGTCTGGGCGGCGTCAAGGGCGCGAATCTGCATCCGGCCCAGGCCGTCGATCTGGGTGGTGGTCAGAGCCGCCACCTGGGTGGTGGACAAGCTGGCAATAGCGGTGGTGGTCAGCGCGCCGACTTGACTTTCGGTCAACCCGGCAAACTGGGTGGCGGTCATCCGGTCGATCTGGCTGACGCTTAAGCCCGCGATGCCGTCTGCCGAGAGTGCGCCGATCTGGGCGGACGAAAGGGTGTCGAACTGGCTGGCGGTCAGGGAGGCTACCTGGGCGGCGGTCAAGCCGCTCATGGCCGTGGTCGTCAACAGCTTGACCTGGGCCGTGGTGAGGCTGGCAAGCTGGGTGGCGGACAGGCCGGCGATGCCGGTGGCCGAGAGGCTGGCAAACTGGGTGGTCGTCAGCGCCGCCAGCGCGGTGGTGGTCAGGCCGGCCACGGCGGCCGGGGAAAGGGCGGCAATTTCACTACTGGTCAGGGATGCCAGTTGGGTGGCGGCCAACGAGGCCATCTGGGTCGCGGTCAGACCAGCCACGGCGGTGGTGGACAGGGCCGTTATCTGGGTGGTCGACAGGGCGGCCAGCTGGCTGGCGGTCAAGGCCGCAGCCTGGCCGGAGGTCAGGCCGCCGAGTTCCGTGGCGGTCAGGGCCGCCACCTGGGTCGTGGCCAGCGCGACAACCTGATCGGAGGTCAGGCCGGCAATACCAGTGGCAGACAGACTCGCCACCTGGGTGGTGGTCAGAGCGGCCAACTGGGCCAAGGTCAGGGCACCGACTGCCGTAGCGGTCAGGCCGGCCATCTGGGTCTGGGTCAGGCGGGCCAACTGCGTCGTGGTCAGGCCGGCCACCTGGGTGGTGGTCAGGGCACCGATCTGGCTGGCGGTCAGGGCGGCCGACTGCTTGCTGGTCAGGGCGGCAAATTCCGTCGGCGTCAGACCCGTCACCGCCGTGGTCGCGAGATTGGAGATCTGGGTCGGGGTCAGGGCCGCCAACTGGGTTTCGGCCAACCCGGCAAGCTGGGTCGCGGTCAGGCCGCCGAGCTGGGCAGCGGTCAGGGCGGCCATCCGGGTCGCGGTCAGCGCGCCCATCTGGGTGGCGTCAAGGCTGCCGATCTGGGTGGCGGTCAGGCCGGCCCACTGGGTGGCGGTCAACCCGGCCAGGCGCGTGGCCCCAAGGGCTGCCACCTGGGTGGTGGTCAGCGCGCCCAGTTCGGCGGCGGTCAGGGTGGCGAACTGGGTCGGCGTCAGGGCGGCCAGCTGGGTTTCCGTCAGCCCCGGCACGGCGCTGGCCGACAGGGCCGCCATCTGGGTGGCCGAGAGCGCGGCCAGCTGGGTGGTGGACAGGGCGGCGAGCTGGGTGGCGGTCAGGCCGCCCAGTTCCGTGGTGGTCAGGACGCCCATCTGGGTGACGGTAAGGCCGGCCAGCTGGGTGGTGGTCAGCGCTGCGGCCTGGGTGGCGGTCAGGGCCGCCAACTGCCGGGTGGTCAGGCTGGATAATTGCGTGTCGGTCAGGCCGGCCACGGCAGCCGTACCCAGGGAGGCGATCTGGGTGCTGGAGAGCGCCCCGAGCTGGGTGGTGGCCAGCGCGGCCACGGCGGTGCCGGTCAGGCCGCCCAGTTGGTCGGCGGTCAGGGCGGCCAACTGGGTCTGGCTCAAGGCATTGATCTGGGCCGGGGTCAGGGCGGCCAGTTCGGTGGTGGTCAGCCCCTGGACCTGGGCCGGGGTCAGGCTGGCAATCTGGCCGGCCGAAAGCGCCCCGAGCTGGGTGGCGGACAGGGCACCGATCTGGCGGCTGGTGAGCTGGCGCACCTGGGTGGTGGACAAGGCGGCCAACTGGGTGGCGGTCAGGCCTTCGACGGCCGTGGTGGACAAAGCGGCCATCTGGGTGGCGTTAAAGGCCGCCAGTTGCTCCTGCCCAAGGACCGCGACCTGCGTTTCGGTCAGGCCGGAAATCTCCGTGGTGGTCAGCTGGCCGATCTGCTGCGTGGTCAGGGAACCAAGCTGGGTGGCCGAGAGCGCCCCGAACTGGGTAATGGTCAGGGCGGCCAGTTGCCGGGTGGTCAGCTGGGCCAATTCGGTGGTGGTCAGGCTGGCCACGGCCGTGGTGGACAGGGACGCGATCTGGGTGGTGGAAAGGGCCGCCAGCTGGCTGGCAGACAGGGACGCAATGGCCGTACCGGAGAGCGCGCCGACCTGGGTGGTGGACAGGGCCGCCAACTGGGTGGCGCTCAGGCTCCCGACCTGGGTCGTGGTCAGGGCCGCCAGACTGGTGGCGCTTAAGGCATTAAGCTGGGTGGCGGCCAGGCTGTCGATCTGGGCCGGGGTCAGGGCCGCCGTCTGGCTGGCGCTTAAGCTGCCAAGCTGGGTGGCGGTCAGGGCCGCGATCTGGGTCGGGGTCAGGCCGGCGATGCTGGTCGGCGTGAAGCCGTCCAGGCCCGCCACCGACAGGGCTGCCAACTGGCCGGGGGTCAGGGCGGCAAGCTGGGTCGCAGACAGGGCCGCCACCTGGGTGTCAGCCAGGCCGCTCATCTGATCGCTGCGCAAAGCCGCCATCTGGGTGGTGCTCAGGGCGGCCATCTGCCCTTCTGTCAAAGCCCCCATCTGGGTGGCGGTCAGCGCGCCAAACTGGGCGCTTGTCAGCGCCGCCAGCTCGGTCACGGTCAGGCCGGCCACGGCCGTGGCCGAGAGGGCTGCAATCTGCCCCGTGGTCAGGGCGGCAAACTGGCTTTCGCCCAGGGCGGCCATCTGGGTGGCGGTCAGCGAGGCCACGGCCGTGGTGGGCAGAGCCGCAATCTGGCTGGCGGACAGGGCCGCTATGGCCGTGCTCGTAAGCCCGGCCAGGGCCGTCCCGGACAGGGCCGCCATCTGGGTGGTGGACAGCGCGGCCAGCTGGGTGGCGGTTAGGGCCGCGGCCTGGCTCTCGGTCAGGCCCCGAATCTGCCCGGCGGTCAGGGCGGCCCACTGGGTCGTGCCCAGGGACGCGATCTGGCCGGTGGACAGGGCGCTTATCTGGCTGGCGGTCAGGGCGGCCAACTGCTGGGTGGACAGGCCGGCCAGGGCCGTGGCCGTCAGGCCGCTTATGGCCGTGGTGGACAGGGCGGCCAGTTGGGTCGTGGACAAGGCGGCGATCCGGGTCGCCGGCATGGCGGCGAGTTGGGTCGCGGTCAGGCTGGCGGCCTCGGCAGCGGACAGCGCGGCCAACTGGGTGGCAGACAGGGCCGCCAACTGGGTGGCGGAAAGGTCGCCGATCTGGGTGGCGCTCAAGCTTTTGATCTGGGTCGGGGTCAGGGCCGCCAACTGGGTCGTGGTCAGGACCGCGATCTGGCTGTCGGAGAGGGCACCAATTTCCGTGGTGGTCAAGGCTGCCACCTGGCTCGGGGACAGCGCCGCCGTCTGGCTGGTGGTCAACCCGGCCACGGCCGTGGCGGTCAGGGCCGCGATCTGGGTTGTGGCAAGACTTGCCAACTGGGTCAGGGACAAGGCTCCGATCTGGGCTCCGTCGAGGCCGGCCAGGGCCGTGACGGTCAGGGCGGCCAGTTGGCTAGCGCCAAGGGCCGACACCTGGCTGGGGGCCAGACCGCCCAGTTGCGTGGCTTGCAGGCTCGCGAGCTGGCTGGTGGACAAACCGGCCATCTGGGTCGCCGTCAATCCGCGCAGCGCCGTGGCAGACAGCGCCGCCATCTGCGTCTGGGTCAGGGCAGCCAACTGGGTCGGGGCCAACAGGCCGATTTCCGTGGCGCTTAAGCCCGCCACGGCCGTGGCGGTCAGGGAGGAAATCTGGCTGGCGCTTAAAGCGGCCAACTGGGTTTCGGACAGGGCGGCCACCACCGTGCTGGTCAGGCCCTTGACCTGGGTGGTGGTCAGGACGGCCAGTTGCTCCGGTGTCATCCCGGCCAGGGCCGTGGCGGTCAGGGCGGCAAACTGGACAGCGGTCAGGGAGGCCAGTTCGGTCACGGCCAGCTCAGCCATGTCCTCGCCGGTCAGGCCCCGTATCTGGGCGGCGGTCAGGGCGGCCAACTGGCCGGTGGAGAGCGCCCCCATCTGGGTTGCGTTCAGGGCGCTTATACCCGTGCTGCTGATGCTGCGGATCTGCGTGGTATTGAGGGCCGCAATCTGCGTCGTCTCCAGGGCGGCCAGGGCCGTGGCGGAAAGAGCGCCCACCTGGGCGGTGGTCAGGCCGCGCAACTGGGCGGCGGAAAGGCTGGCCAACTGCGTGGCCTCCAGGCCCGTCATGGCCGTGGCCGAGATGGTCGCGAGCTGGGTCGGGGTCAGGGCGGCCAGCTGGGTGGTGGAAAGCGCGCCAAGGGCGGTTGCCGTCAGGCTTTTTAATGCCGTGGCGGAAAGTGCGGCCACCTGGGCGGCGGAAAGGGCCGCAATCTGGCTGGCGTCAAGGCTGCCGGCCGCCGTGGTGCCGATTCCCCGCAACTGGGTGGCGGTCAGCGCGGCCAGTTGCTGGGCAGAGAGGCCATCCAGAGCCGTGGCGGTCAGGGCACCCACCTGGGTGGAGGTCAGCGCCGCCAGCTCCGTCAGGGTCAGTTCCGCGACGTCGGTGCTGGTCAGGCCGGAAATCTGGGTGTTGGTCAGCGCGGCCAGTTGCGTGGCGCTCAGAGCGGCCATCTGGGTCATGGTCAGGGCGCTTACCGCCGTGCTGGACAGGCTTTTCATCTGCCGCGTGGTCAGGGCGGCCAACTGGGTGACGGCCAGGGCCTCGGCGGCGGTGGCGGTCAGGTTCGCCAGCTGGGCGGCCGAAAGCCCGGCCAACTGGGCAACGCTTAAACCGGCCAGCAGCGTCGGGCTGGCGTCGTTTAACGCGGTGGTGTTTAACGCCGCAATCTGGTTGGCCGACAGCGCCGCCAACTGGGTGTCGGACAAGGCGGCCAGGGCTGTTGCCCCCAGGCCGGCCAGGGCAGTGGCGGTCAGGGCGGCGATTTGGCCTGTGCCCAGAGCTGCCAGGGCCGTAGTGGTCAGGGCGGCGGCCTGGGCAGCGGTCAGGCCCTGGAGCTGGGTGACGCTCAGGCTGGCGACCTGGGTGGCGGTCAGGGCAGCCACGGCCGTGCTGCCAAGGCCCGCGAGCTGGGTCTTGGAAAAAGCGGCCAGTTCGGTTGTGCTCAATTCACTGATGTCGTCTTCGGTCAGGCCCCGCAGTTGGGCGGCGGTCAGGGCGGCCAACTGGGTGGCGGACAGGGCGGCCATCTGGGTGGCGGCCAGGGCGCTTACCGCCGTGCTGGACAACCCCCGAATCTGGGTGGCGGAGAGGGCCGCCAGTTGTTCGGTGCTAAGGGCAGCCACGGCCGTGCCCGACAGCGCGCCGATCTGGGCCGCCGTCAGACGGGCAACCTGGGTGGCGGCGAGGCAGGCGGCCTGGGTTTCGCTCAAGGTGCGCAGCTGCGTGACGGTCAAAGCCGAAATTTGCGTGGTGGACAGCACAGCCAACTGGCTCGGAGTCAGGGCGGCGATCTGGACAGGGGAAAGCCCGGCGATGGCTGTTGCGGACAGCGACGGCAAAACCCCGAGAACCAGGGCGGCAAGCTGGGTCTCGCTTAACGCCCCGATGGCGGCGCTGCCCAGAGCCCGCATCTGCGTGGTGGTCAGGGCTGCCAACTGCTCTTCGGTCAATCCCTGGGCACCCGTGGCGGTCAGGGCGGCAATCTGGGTCGCTGTCAGGGCACCGAGCATGGTCACGGTCAGTTCACTGACGTCTGCACTGCCAAGGCCCCTGATCTGGGTGGTGGTCAGGGCCGCCAACTGGGTGGTGGACAGGGCGGAGAGCTGGGTGACGGTCAACTGGCTCAGGGCCGCGCTGCCAAGGCCCCGTATCTGGGTGATGGTCAGGGCGGCCAACTGGTCAGGGCGCAACGCCTCGACGGCGGTCAGGTTGAGCCCCGCGAGCTGGGTGGCGGTCAGGGCGCGCTGCTGGGTGGCGGTCAGGGCCGCAATCTGGGTTTCGTTGATGCCGGCCACCTGGGCGGCGGTGAGGGAAGCCATCTGGGTGGCGGTCAGGGCCGCAAACTGGGTGGCGGTCAGGCCGCTTATGCTGGCACTGGACAGCCCCTGGATCTGGGTGGGGGTCAAGGCGGCAAGCTGGTCGGCCGTCAGCGCCCCGAGCTGGGTGTCGGCCAGGGCGGCCACGGCGGCCTTGGTCAAGCCCTTGAGCTGACCGGCGGTCAGGGCGGCAAGCTGGGTTTCGGTGAAGCCGGCCACGGACGCAGCAGACAGGGCGGAAAGCTGCGTCGAGGTCAAGGCGGCCAGTCCGGCCAGCGACAGGTCGCCAAGGTCGGTGCTGGTCAGGCTCTTGAGCTGGGTGGTGGTCAGGGCGGCGACCTGGGCGGTGGTCAGTCCGTTAAACTGGGTGGCGCTGAGCTGGCTGACCGAGGCGGCATTGAGCCCTTTGATCTGGGTGGTGGTCAAAACGGCCAGTTCCGTGGCGGTCAGGGCGGCAACGGCCGTCGTGGTCAGGGCGCTGAGCTGGCTTGCGGACAGGGCCGCGACCTGGGTCGTGGCCAAGAGCGGCATCTGGTCTGCCGTCAATCCCTTGATCTGGGCAACGGTCAGACACTTGATCTGGTTGGTGGTCAGGGCCGCCAATTGGGTCTGGCTGAGGGAGCCGATGCTCGCGGCGGTCAACCCGGTCAGGGCGGTGGTGGTCAAGGCGGCCATCTGCGTAGGGGACAGTGCTGCGACCTGGGTCGCCGTCAGGGCCTGGGTGATGGCAATGGTCAACCCGGCAACCTGGGTGGTGGTCAGGGCGGCGAGCTGGTCCTCGCTAAAGCCCTTGGCGGCGGCGAAAGTCAGCGCCGCGATTTGCGTTGCGGCCAGGACCGCCAACCCGGTCAGGGTGATATCGCCGACATCCGCCGCGGTCAGGCCCTTTATCTGGGCAATGGTCAACGCCGCCACTTGCTCCGTCGTCAGGGCGGCAGTCTGGGCCTGGCCCAGACTGCTGATCCAGGTCGCGCCGACCGCCTGGATCTGGGTGGTGGAAAGCGAAGTAAGCTGCTCGGCGCTCAGGGCGCTTAAGGCCGCAACGGTCAGCGCCCCGAGTTGCGTCCCGGACAGGCTGGCGAGCTGGGTGGTGGTCAGCCCCGGAATCTGATCGCCCGTCAGGCCCCGCATCTGGGCGGTGGACAGCGCCGCCAACTGGGTGGCGGCCAGGCTGGCCAACTGGCTCTCGGTCAGGGCGCTGATCGAGGCGACGTTTAACCCCTTCATCTGGGCAACGGTCAGAGCGGATATCTGGGTCGGCTGGAGTTGCTTCACCTGGGTCGCGCTCAAGCCGCTGATCTGGGCGGCGCTTAAGGCCGCAAGTTGCGTCAGGCCCAGGCTGGCAAGCTGCTCCTCGCTCAATCCTTTGATCTGGGCGACGGTTAAAGCCGCCATCTGCGTCGGCGCAAGGGCGGCCGTCTGCTCGCTGGAAAAAGCCGCTATCCTGGCGCTGGGAATACCTCTGATCTGGGCGGCGCTCAGGGCGCCTATCTGCGTCGGAGCCAGGGCGGCGAGCTGCTCGCTGGAAAAAGCCGCCATATGGGCAATGGTCAGGCCTTGGATCTGGGTGGTGGACAACGCCTGGATCTGGGTCGTGGTCAGGTTGGCAATCTGCGCTTGCGTCAGTTCGCCGATGTCGGCGCTGGTCAGGCCGGCCAGTTGGGTGGTGCTCAAGGCGGCAATTTCGTCCGCACTGAAAACCGCGATCTGGGTCTTGGTCAGGGCGGAAAACTGGGCCGCGCTGAAATAGACGAGCTGATCAATGGTCAAAGCGGCGGCCTGGGCCGTTGTCAGGGCTGCCACCTGGGTCGTGGCCAGGGCCTGGACCTGTGACCCCATCAGTGTCGCAAAGTCTGCCGCCTGCAAGCTGCGAAGGGCAGTGGTCGTCAGGCTCGCAAGAGCTTCCGGGCTGTATGATGCAACTGTGGCGGCAAGCACGATGGCGACCCCCTTGCGGCTTATGTGGCGGTAATCTCGCGCTTCCCCGACCGATCCGGCAGCCGGCCGGGGTGTCTCCAGGCCTTTTCTCGGCGGCCTGCCCGGTCGGGACGAACAGGAAAAAATTTCCCCATTCGCTCCGCGCTACCGTGATAAGGCAATATGTACGCCAACATTCGCCAGTCATTGGGGGAAAGTGGAATAATCATAACAATCCGGCCGAGGGGACGAAAAGAAAAGCCGCGCCCCGGCCCGGTCGGGCCGGCAGGCGCGGCAATGGCGTCACAGACGGGGGGGCAGGGCGTGGCCGGCGGCGTGTTACCGCCCGCTGCCCTCCCCCGCTGCGTTTAAATCGACGTGTCGGCCCGCGCCACCGCTTCCAACCAGCGCAACAGCATCTGCCCCAGGCGGTCGAACAGCCAGGCAAGGGCGCAAAGGATGCCCGTAAACGCAAGCAGCGGGAGCCTTATACAAAAAATATAGACGGTGTTGAGCACGATGTAGTGCGGCGGCAGCAGATATTCGTAGGCACCCGGGTACAGCCCGGCGAGGCTGCTGTCCGGCAGCGCGCCGTGGCGGATGAGTCCATACAGCGAGAAGCCGACGCACAGGATGAGGGCGAGCCCGAGCCCGCCCAGGAGGCACACCCTGGCGGCAAGAAGCAGTGTCCCGAGGACGGCGCTGGTGAAGCGGAGCATGGAGCGCAGCATAACGGCAAATGCCGGCCAGGGCCAGGGGGACGCTGGCGCAAAGACGGTGGCGCCGTGACGCTGGCGCGGCCGAAACGGCGCACGCCAGCGGTCGGCACCGGGCGCGTATCCCCTCGCCCGATGCCGCCGAAAGGACCACCCGGCCTAGGACTCGAAATCCACCACCCGGCGTTCTGACACAATCTTCTTCACAAATTCAACGACTTCGAGGTGCAAGGGATGGCCGGCGTAGGCGCTTAGGTCTTCCTTGGAGGCAAAGGTCGTGTAGAGCACGATGTCGGTCGGCGGCACGGAGGCGAACAGTTCCTGGCCAACGGCGACCCGCATGTCCAGCACCTGCGGCAGCTTGGCCGGCAGGGCCAGGAGGCGGGCCTTCATTTCCGCCGCATTGGCGGCCTTGTCGTTGCCTTCGGCCGTGTCTTTGAGGGTCCACATGACGATATGCGTGATCATACCAGTCTCTCCTTGTTCGTTTGCGCCATCCTAGCCGGATTGCGGCCGGGAAGCCAGGGCTGCCGGCCGGGGCCGCTGCCCTTATTGGTTGCCGGGGAGCAGGCGCAGCCGGATAGAGTCCCGCAAGAGGCGTTGCTCGTCCGGCTCAATGTCCGCCGGGAGCCGGGCCTTTTCGCAATAAACCCCGGCTGCGCCGCACTGTCCGGCCAGATCCAGCCGGTCCACGGGACGGGCGCTCACAAGTTGCGCCGCCCAGGACTCCTGAGGGTCCCATTGCAGCTCGCGCACCTGGGGCTGCCAGAAATCCCCGGGCGTGAGCACCAGGGCCTGGGCAACAACCAGGACCAGACTGACGGCCAGGGCGGCCCGGCCAGCCCACCCCCAGCCCACCCGTTTGAGCCAGACCAGCCCGCAGGCCACCAAACACAGCACCAGGGGGAAATAATACCAGGAGAATCGGGCCTCTTCACATTGATAAAAAAAGAGCAGCCCGACCAAAAGCCCTGTTGCGGCCGCCAGAAAGCGGCTGGCTGGAGAAAACACCCGGCAGCGCCATCGCAGCGCGGCCGTAGCCAGGACCAGAAACACCGGCCCCAGGGAGCCGAAATACCAGGCCCAGACGTTGGCGTAAAAGCCGGCCATGTCCAGGGAGAGGCGCAACAACGGAAATTGGACGGGCACATGTTCGTGGGGGATGGCCCCATGCCACAGGGCCAGGAGGAGCCCGCCCAAACCGATCACGACGGTTGTGCAAAAGACCCGCGACCAGCCGGATCGGCCGGCCAGCCGGTCATGCACCCACGACAGGCAGGCTCCGGTTAAAAACGGCAGGATGCCATAGAGTTGCGTCAGGCCAGCCAGCAGCCCTGCCGCTGCGCCAGCCCGAAACCAGCGTTCGTCGTCCGTGAGAAACCATTCGAGCAAGAGCCGCGTGGAGACAAGCATGGCGGCAATGGCCACGGGATCGGCCAGGATGATACTCTGGAAAAAGACGTAGGGCGACACAGCGGCCAGGACAAAAAGGGCCGCCTGGCCTGCGCCCGAAAGGCCGAGCCGCCGCCAGATGGACACTAACATGGCCAAAGACACGCCCTGGGCCAGACACAGTACCCCCACCACCACCAGGCCGCTGGACCCAAGGCAGGCGTCCAGGGCCGTCACCAGCACGAAGACCGGTGATCGCAAACAGAGCAAGGGCGGGCCAGCCACGCCCTGCACCAGGGCGCGCAGATAGAGGCCTTCGAGAACCCAGTCAAAACCGTCGTACTCGATGCCTGGATAGCTCGACACCAGCCCCGGCCCGATGAGCCGGGCCAGGAGCAGAAACTGGATGAGGGCGGCCACCGCCGCCGCAGCCAGGCCAAGGCGGCGGGCGGTGAAAATGGTCCTGGGGGCAAGCAAGCGTTATTCTCCCGAAACGGCATCGAGACCGGTGCCGGACGATGGGCGGCATCCTGCCATCGGCCTGGCCGCTCGAGCAAGCGTCCAGGTGCAGCCAATACGCCGGTGTGCAGAATTTTATACCAGCCACGGTCCACGGCTTGGGCGGCGGCCCGGGCCTGGGGACCATTTCGGGGCAGCCAGGGCCAGCCCCACACGGCAAAATGTGGCGGAATCGCTCAATCGCCGGCAGAGCAAGCCCCACCAAAATGAAAAAGGCTTTCTGGGAGCCACCCAAAAAGCCTTTTTGCAAAATGTTCGTTCGGAGGAAGGTAATTTCTAGTAAAGCAGGAGTCGTGCCAAAGGTCGGACTGCTCGGGCAGAATAAAATTATCAAACCAATATAATATGTTAGCCCAGGCTTGCCAGCCCTTCCCTTCAAGAAAGCCCCTGCCCCTCGTACAGAATCCTGTACCCATCCGGAAAAGCGCCAAAACCCGGGGCAAGAATTTGTACCCGCCCGGCAGACCTTGGGATGGAGCGGCTATCCGTGTGCTCGCAGCCAACCAGCAAGGGCATCCTGCGTCACCTCACCGTTGCCCAGGCGCTCGAACAGGATGACCCGCTCCGGTCCCGGAGCAGTCATTCTGACGCCGGTGAGCCGCAGAAAAAGCCTGCACACGACGTAGGCCGTCCGCTTGTTGCCGTCCACGAACGGGTGGGCGGGTGGCTGCTTCTTGCGCCGCACGGGTGCCGGGCACGGCCCTCAGATTGTGGCAGAGGTCCGGCGGGAGGGCACGGCAAGGAAGGAACGCGGTCGTACTGGCTGGCGATTAAACGATGGAATCAACCGCCCTTCTTGGTCGCTGCGGGCGCATCGAAGCCGTAGCCGCATACTCCACCGCACCGGGCCACGTCGTTTATATCTTTCTGATCGATAGGGAAAACCCGGCAGGCCTTGGGCCGGCATTTGCCATACACCCGGCACAAATGGTCCCGGGTCAGCATGGGGCAGGCGAGGCTGAAATGACAGCACGTCCCGCACTGCAGGCAATCTCCCTGGCGGACACGCAATTGCCGGGCCACGTAGCCTTTACGAAAATGGACCGCGAAAAGTCGCCTGACCTTACCTATAAAAATGCGTGATTCGTGTCTGATCGTTGCCATTGTCGTTCCTTAAAATTCCGAACAAATTCCCTGTCGTTTTGCTGTGGGTTGGTGGCTCTCTGCCATGCATGCCGGGCGAACCGCCCTTTCCTTCTCTGGGGGCATGGGCTATTTTCGCAGGGATTCATACACCACAATCGCTGCCAAGGGGAGCAAATGAAGCGAAAGAAAAAAGGCCTACAGGGTTTAATCTGTAAGCCTTTGATTTCTATGGTGCCGAGGGACAGAATTGAACTGCCGACACGGGGATTTTCAGTCCCCTGCTCTACCGACTGAGCTACCTCGGCGGCGGCGAGACACGGTAATTATCCAAACCCGCCCCGCTTGGCAACAACTTTTTTGAGGAAATCATGAAAAGAAGCGATTTTGTTTTCTGCCTGATCGGGCTATCAAGCTATCTGCTCGTGCTGTTCTACCTCTAGGAGACCCGCTATGACTGAACTTGCCGCCTTCATTGAATCCTGGACCGATGACCCCAACGGAGTCAAAAGCGCCTTTCTGCGCCTCAAATCCATCCTTGAAAGCCTCCAGGGGGCCACGGTCAACTTCGTTCCCAGGCCGCCCGCCAGCTACAGTCTGCGGGCCGAACCCCATCGCGGCCGCCCCGTCATCGCCATGGTCGATGTGGCCACCCTCGACGGCGAACGCTTCCTGTCCGTGTGCTTTTACGCCGACACCATCACCGACCCCGAAGAGCGCGGCGACCTCATCCCCGGGGGTCTGCTCTCCCAGGACGGCTATTGCTTCGACCTCGACTCCGGCGACGCCGACGGCGTCAGCTACGTCGAAGCCCGCATCCTCGAAGCGGCCAACGCCTTTTCCCTGCCCGAAGACGGCCTGGACACCGAAGTCGACGAAGACGACTAGCCCGCCCGGACGCGCCGCCGCCCGCTACCACGGCTGATACAGGCCGCTGCCCGGGCCCGCGTCCTCCACCGAAAACGCATCCGGCATATGGGTGGCCGTCAGGCGTCCCGTAAGACGCACGACGGCCACCACATCGAAACGGCACGGCTGGTCCCACAGACCGCCTTCAGACAGATACGCCGAGGCCGCCTTAATGATCTTGCGGCGCTTGGCCGGTGTCACGGCCTCGTCGGGCCGGGCCAGACTGCCGGCCTGGCGCGCCTTGACCTCGACAAAGACCAGCACCCCGCCATCGCGGCAGATCAAATCCACTTCACCACCGCGCGTGCGGTAGTTGCGGGCAAGGATCACAAAGCCCTTGGCCGCCAGCAGGGCTTCGGCGCAGGCCTCGCCCTCCTGACCAAATTCCAAATGTTTGGCAGCCACACGCAATCCCTGCTAGTTGGTTCGTCTCCTGCCCCGGGACAGCCGCCGGAGCAGCGGTGGTTCGCGTCAAGCGCAACCGCTGGCTGTCCAGACTAGTAGCCAGCCAGTTTACCCGCCAACGTCCATAACCCCTTGAAAAACTTCTCCCGTTGGGGGGTCCGGGGGGATCATCCCCCCGGCCGCCGGAGGCACTCTTCTGCCTTCTCTCCTGCGTCCCTTACGCCCAACCTACACCCCGGGCAGGCCGAGTTGGCGGGGGGTTTTGTCGGGCAGCACACCCCGAAAGGTCAAGCGGTGGATAGGGCATGGTCCCAGGGCGCGAAGGGCCGCCAGATGGGCGGCCACGCCGTAGCCTTTGTGGGCGGCGAAGCCGTAGCCGGGATAGCGGCGGTCGTAGACGTCCAAGAGGCGGTCGCGGCTGGTCTTGGCCAGGATGGACGCGGCCGAGATGGCCGGCACGGTCAGATCGCCGCCAATGATGGCTTCCTGGTCCAGGACGCCGACGAGCCGGCCCAGGCGGGCGTCGGGGATGATCTTGTTGCCGTCGATGCGGGCCAGGGCCGGCTGTCGGGCCAAATGGGCCAGGGCCTTGGCCATGGCGGCGAAGGTGGCTTGCAAAATATTGATGCGATCAATTTCGCCCGGCCAGACCATGGCCACGGCCCAGGCTATGGCCTGGGTTTTGATGGCCGCAGCCAGGACGGCGCGACGGGGGGCGGTAAGTTTTTTGGAATCGGTCAGACCCGGCAGATCGAAGGCCTCGGGCAGGATGACCGCCCCGGCCACGACCGGTCCGGCCAGACAGCCCCGGCCGGCCTCGTCCACGCCGGCAACGAGCGGCAATGCGGTGGGCAATGTCATGGCGGCACGCCTAAAAAGCCGCGCCTGTCCACGTCCCTAAGGACGCCGGACAGGCCACGGCCACAAAATGAAACCGAACGCGGTTCACGGCGAAGCGCCGCGACCTAATCCCAGGCGGTCTTGGTCTTGATACGGGCAGCCTTGCCGCGCAGGGCGCGCAGGTAGTACAGACGGCTGCGGCGGACCTTGCCCTGGGACACCACTTCCACCCGCTCGATAAACGGCGAGTGCATGGGGAACACGCGCTCGACGCCGACGCCGTCGGACACCTTGCGCACGGTGAAGGTGGAGTTGACGCCACCCTTGCGCAGCCGCAGAACGGCACCCTGGAAGACCTGGATGCGTTCTTTTTCACCTTCGATGATGCGCAGATGCACCTTGATGGTGTCGCCGGGACGGAAAACCGGCAGGTCCATACGCAGCTGTTCGCGTTCAATTTTCTCGATCACGTTCATGACGCTTTCTCCTCGGATAAAGCCGCCGGACGCCCTGCGCCCCCGGCCTTGGAATGTCGTTGTCGCAGCCCGCGCGCCTACATGGCGTCGCCAAGCAGCCTGTCGGTGAGGATGCCGGCAGCAGCCCGCACCGAAAGATGGTTGTAGTCCGAAAACGGCCGGATCGCCGGCAAAACCCCGTCGGCCCGCGCCAGCACTGCATCGGCCAGCCCGTGCCCGGTGCCCAGGACCAGCAGCGCCGGACGCGCCGCAATCAATTCCCGCGCCGCCGCAAAGGACAGCGTGGCCGGTCCCTTGGCACTGGTGGCGATCAGGGCAGCCGGGCACCCATGATCGGCCGAAACAGCCGCCAGAGCCGCATCCAGGCTCTCGTGGAGCCGCACCAGGGACAGGGCCTCGGCCCGGTCCGGGTTGGACCGCGAGCCCGGTCCGGTGCACCAATGGTCCACGATGCGCCCGGCCAGGGTCAACTGGTCGCGCAGTGGGGACACCACTTCAAACCCACCCAGACCATAGGTACGGGAAACGCGCGCTATATCGTGTACGTCGAGGTTTGTCAAAGACACTGTGCCCACAGAGCCGTCCTTGAGCAGCACCGGCCCGTGCACCAACCCCAGATGGAGATTGCGGCCCGGCCGGGTGCGCGGGGCGGCCCGCAAAAAAGCGGCGTCATCGGGCGACAGCGGTGTCGTATCAAACAAATCCGGCCGTCGGGCCAGGGTTGTTTCCAGGGCGCGCTGCCGCCGCCAGGCCGCTATGGTGGCGTGGTTGCCGCCGAGCAGCACCGGCGGCACGGGCAGTCCCTCAAAAACTTCCGGCCGGGTGAAATGCGGATATTCAAGCAGTCCGGCAGAAAAGCTTTCTTCGTCGGCCGAGGCGTCCTTGCCCATAAAGCCCGGCACCAGCCGGGCCACGGCCTCCATGAGGCAGGCAGCGGCGGATTCCCCGCCCGAAAGCACAAAATCGCCCACCGACACCGGGGTGATGTCGAAAAGATCGAACAGCCGGGCGTCGATGCCTTCGTAGCGGCCGCATAAGAGTGTCACGGCTTCTTCGCCGGCCAATTCGGCTGCCATGCGCTGATCAAGAGGCCGGCCGGCCGGCGAGAGCATGCAGATCTTTCCCGGACGCGGCAGACTGCGCAGAGCCGCTGTCATCGACGGCAGCCCCATGACCATGCCCGGCCCGCCGCCGTAGGGCCGATCATCCACGGTATGGTGGCGGTCGGTGGCGAAATCGCGCGGGTTAACCCGGGAAACAGCCACGACACCCGCCTCCACGGCCTTGGCCATAAGCCCGCAGGAGAGGAAGGAATCGAAGAATTCCGGGAAGATGGTCACCACGGTAAACTGCATGCTGATCCTGTCGAAAAAACGTCACGCGCCCGGTCTGTCGGTACAGCGGCACGCGCTTTTGGCGCTTTGACGCGCGTTCGCGCCGAGCACGAAAAAACTGTGGTCAACGCTCCCAACATATGAGGGGCCGGGCAATCGCGCGGGTTGCCCCCGTCGTCGCCCTGTCCCCGTGCAGAAAATCCAGCCCGGCTCCTGGACAGCGGCCAACTGCCCCACCCCACCCCCAAGCGGGGGGTCCGGGGGGATCATCCCCCCGGCGGGTCCAGGGCAGAGCCCTGGCGGGGTCCGGGGCAGCGCCCCGGCGGGTGCAGGGCAGCGCCCTGCCGGGGCAGCGCCCCGGGTCTTTATTCTTCGTCCACGAGATAGAGGTCGAGGAGGCCTGGGGGTGGGTCGATGACCACCAGCCCGGCGTCGAGGTCGATATCGGGTACGAATTCGTCGATGGCGGGGAAAAGGATTTCGCGGCCTTTGGGATCGCGGATGACCCAGATTTCCGGGCCGCCGTAATCGCGCACGTCGTCGATGACGCCGAGATCGGGGTCGGTTGGGGCGCTTTCGACCAGCCGCACGCGCAGCCCGAAGAGTTGCTGGAGAAAGACCTCGTCCGGGGCCGGCGGATCGAGTCGTTCCACGGGCACGCACACGGCCAGTCCCCGCAGGGTTTCGGCGGCGTTGCGGTCGGCGATGGAATCCAGGGTGAGCAGGATGCGTTCCTGGTGCGGCCGGGCGGCGCGCACGACGTAGTCCCTGCCGCGCCCGGGATCCGACGGCGGCGACAGGCGCAGGGTCGAACCACGGGCGAAGTAGGTCGGGGAATCGGCGTGGCTGTCCACGATCAGTTCCCCACGGATGCCGTGGGGGCGCGCAATGGCCCCCACGATGATGTATTTGCTTGCGGCCATGGACCTTATGCCTTGGTTGCAGCGCGGGCCGTTCGCGCGGCCGGCCTTATTCGAGGATTTCCAGGACGGAGCGTTTGCGGGCCTTGGTCGAAGCCGCGCCGAGGATGGTACGCATGGCTCGGGCGGTGCGGCCCTGTTTGCCGATGACTTTGCCGAGATCTTCCTTGGCCACCTTGAGTTCAAGGACCGAGGTCTGCTCGCCTTCTATCTCCGACACATGCACCTGATCCGGATTATCCACCAAAGACTTCGCCACATATTCGATCAAGTCCTTCAACATACGCACCTCCTGAGGGTAACCGTAAGAGCAAGCGAAGGACTTTCGCCTCCGATTCCGCACTGCCCCGGACGGTTCCGGGGGGACGCGGCGGCGTCGCGGCATCCGTTTTTTTGGATCGATCCTGCCGAGCGATTCCCTGCCGGATGCGTCTAGATGCCCGCCTTGTGGAGCAGCGCGCGCACGGTATCCGTGGGCTCGGCACCGCGTGCCAACCAGGCCCGTACTTTTTCACCATCCACCTTTATCTCGGCCGGGTCAACCATGGGGTTGTAATAGCCCAGGTATTCCAGGGCACGGCCATCGCGGCGGGTCTCGGAATTCATGGCAACGATGCGGTAAAACGGGCGCTTCTTGGAACCCATGCGGGTCAGGCGCAATTTCATAGCCATAACGGTGTCTCCCTTTTATCTGGTGGACGATTACTGTTGTGGAAGCCCGCAACCCCTTTTCAGGACTAGCGTTTTTTCCGTTTTTTCCGTTGTTCTTTCTTCTTCTTGGCGGCGGCCCGGGCGCTTTCGATGGCCGCCCGGCTCGGCGTGCCGCCCATT
Organism: Solidesulfovibrio aerotolerans; assembly: GCF_009856865.1. Lineage (GTDB taxonomy): Bacteria > Desulfobacterota > Desulfovibrionia > Desulfovibrionales > Desulfovibrionaceae > Solidesulfovibrio > Solidesulfovibrio aerotolerans. The sequence goes on from NZ_WVUD01000028.1 coordinate 42,579, forward strand.
CCGGGAGGCATGCCGCCCATCCCTTCCATGCCGGGAGGCATTCCCGGCATACCGCCCATGCCACCCATACCGCCCATGCCGGGAGGCATACCGGGCATCTTCATGCCCGGCGGCATCTTGGGCATGGCCGGCATGCCCTTGCCGCCCATCATGCGCTGCATCATCTTTTGCATCTGGGTGAAATTTTTCAGCAACTGGCTGACCTCAAGGACGGTCGTGCCAGAACCCTTGGCGATGCGCTCGCGCCGGCTGGTGTTGATCAGCTTGGGCGTTTCCCGCTCGGCCTTGGTCATGGAGTTGATGATGGCCTCGACCCGGTCCATCTCCTTTTCCGGCATCTGGACTTCGCCCAGCTGCTTTCTGACCTGGGACATGCCCGGAATGAGCTTTAATAGCCCTTCCAGGGAGCCGAGTTTCTTGATGCGGCGCATTTGGGTGCGAAAGTCTTCCAGGGTGAACTGGGCCTTTCGCAGTTTGCGCTCCATCTCCGCCGCTTCCTCGGCGTTGACGTCGGTCTGGGCTTTTTCGATGAGCGTTAAAATGTCGCCCATGCCGAGAATGCGCGAGGCTGCCCGGTCGGGATAAAAAAGCTCCAGATCCGAGACTTTTTCGCCCGTGCCCACGAGCTTGATGGGCTTGCCCGTGACCTGGCGCACGGACAAGGCCGCGCCGCCCCGGGCGTCGCCGTCCATTTTGGTCAGCACAACACCGGTGATGTCCAAACGTTCGTTAAAGGCGGCGGCCACGGTGACGGCGTCCTGGCCGGTCATGGCGTCGGCCACGAACAAAATTTCGCCGGGCTGGCAACCGGCTTTGATGGCCGCCAACTCGTCCATGAGGACTTCGTCGATGTGCAGCCGGCCGGCGGTGTCGAGCAGCACCACATCGTGGCCGGTGCGCTTGGCTTCGGCCAGGGCGGCGGCGCAGATGTCCACGGGATTCTGGTCCGGGGTGGACGGATAGGCTTCGAGATCGAGCTGGGCGGCAAGCTTGTGGAGCTGGTCGATGGCGGCGGGACGGTAGACGTCGGCCGGGACCAGATAGGGCTTGCGTTTGAACTCGCGCCGCAGCTTGAGCGCCAGTTTGGCGCAGGTGGTTGTTTTGCCCGACCCCTGCAACCCCACGACCATGATGACGGCCGGGTTGCCGGACAGGTCGAGGTCGGTGGCCTGGCCGCCGAGGATCTCAATGAGTTCCTCGTGGACGATTTTGACCACCTGCTGCCCCGGGGTGAGGCTTTTCAGGACATCCTGGCCGGAAGCGCGCTCGCGCACGCGTTCGACAAAGTCCTTCACGACCTTGAAGTTGACGTCGGCCTCAAGCAAGGCCAGACGCACTTCACGCAGGGCGGTCTGGACGTTTTCCTCGGTCAGGCGGGTCTGCCCCCTGATCTTGCGAAAGACGTCTTCGAGTCTGTCTGTAAGGCTGTCGAACATGATCCTGGCGCACCTCGGTAAAGGGCAAAGTTTGACTTGATAACCGCACGCAGTCCAAACGTCAAGAGGCCACCGTGGCTGCTCGGCCGGATCGGCGGCTCAAAAAGCCCCTTCCAACGGTCGGACGGGGCCAGGACGTCACGGGGACTATGCCGGCCCGCCACCGCTGTCAACGGTTATTTCCCCAGCAGCGCGCCAAAGAGGCGGCCCTGGCGGCAATCGGCCGTGCCAATGGTGTTATTTGCCGAGCAGCGCGTGGGAAAGGCCCGACCAGTCGAGATCCCGCAGCAGGTGGGTGTCGGAAAGCACCAGCCGCCCGGTGAGTGCCCGTTCCCGGGCCGATGCGTCCGTCACGCCATAGTGTGGCAGCAGCAGGGCAAAGGCTTGGCGCTGGGCCGCCGCCGCCAGCTCCAGCACATCCTGGGGCCGGGTGACTACAGGCGACTCGCCGAGAGTACACGGGCGGGCGAAAACCACAAACTCCCGACAGGCCATGGGACGCAGCGCATAGGCGGCGCAGCTCCCGTCCACCAGAAAAGGACAGTTCGGGTCTTCCCGATTGCACAGGGCCTGCCCGACCAGCCGGCCGGTGCGCACAGGCAATTGGGTCAGCACAAACCAGCGCAGTCCCTGGACTTCCAGGCCGCAAGCCGGAATGGACTGGCAGCAGCAGGCAGCACAGCCGGCCTGACAGGCCGGCTGCCGGCCCGTGGCCGCAACGGCCTGGGCGATGCCGGCGTCAAGGACGGCATAGGCTTTGCGCAGGGCCGCCAGCCACGGCAGCTTGGCAGCAGCTGCGTCAAGTGGCGGTGGGGCCCGGCTGACCATCAGCACACCTCCCTCCCTCGCCCCAGGGCACTGGCAAGCGCACTCGCTGGCGCGCCCGTGGGGCGCACCCTGGTCGCGACAAGCAGGCACGGGGACGGCGGGCCGCCTGGAAAAATCGGCCCGCCGTCCGGCGCTTAGCCGCGCCGCGCCCGGACGAACCCGGCCTCGCTCCGGTTGATGACGGCCTCGTCCACGCAAAAGGCCAGCCGGAAATAGCCGGGCAGGCCAAAGCCCCGGCCCGGCACGGCCAGCACCCGCTCGGCGCTCAGGCGGTCCAGGAAGACCAGTTCGTCGGGGTCAGGCGATTTGGGGAAAAAATAAAACGCCCCGCGCGGCATGGTAAACTCGTACCCGGCCCGGGTCAGCACCCCGGCCATGGCCTCCCGGCGGCGCGCATAAACCGTGCGGTCCACCGCATGGCCCAAGGCGCGCAGCAGCAAGGCCTGCCCAACCGCCGGGGCGTTGACGAACCCCAGGATGCGGTTGGCAATGACCATGGCCGCCACAAGCTGCTCCCGGCCCTCCATGAGCGGCGAAACCACCACATAGCCCACCCGCTCGCCGGGCAGGGACAGGTTTTTGGAAAAAGAGCCAATGACCACCGCATACGGATACAAAGGCAATACCGGCGGCACCTCGATGCCGTCGTAGGCCAGAAAACGATACGGCTCGTCGGCAAGCAGAAAAATGGGCCGCTCGCGGCCGGCCGAAGCGCGGGTCAGCATGGCGGCCAGTTCGCGAAGGGTGGCCTCGCTATAGACCTGACCGGTGGGGTTGTTGGGCGAATTGATCATCACCACCCGGGTGCGCGGGGTGATGGCCGCCTCAATGGCCGCGATATCCAGCTCGAAGGTCTCGGGCTTGGTGGCCACAGGCTTGAGCACGCCGCCGAAATTGCCGGCATAGAAGCTGTATTCGACAAAATAGGGGATGGGGCAGATGACCTCGTCGCCCGGGGTGAGGACCGACCGGAAAAAGACGTTGATGCCGCCGGCCGCGCCGCAGGTCAACAGCAGATCGTCGGCGGCCACGGCACAGTTTTGCTCTGTGGCGAGATGGCCGGCCAGGGCGGCGCGCACGGCCGGATAGCCGGGATTGGGCATATAGCCGAAGGCAAAAGGCTTATCGGCCTGCCCGGCCAGATCGGCCAGACACTCGCCCACCACCGCCGGCGGCGGCAGATCGGGGTTCCCCAGGGAAAAATCGCACACGGCGTCCTCACCGTACTGCTTTTTCAGTTCCAGGCCATACTCGAAAATGCGACGAATCCAGGCGCCGCCCGCCAAAAATTGCTCCATCTGCTCGGTGACCAGCTTCACGGCCCGCCCTCCCAAAAAAAACGTATCCGCAACCCATGGCACCAAAACCCAAGCGACGCAATATGGTAACGGTCTTGGCAAGGAACGGGGTATTGCGGCCCGCCTGCAAGACCGGGGCGAGCCCGGGTGCCGGGCCTGCTGGGCCTGCCGGGCCGGGCGCAAAAAAATAGTTCCCTCCAGGCCAAGATTGTCCTATGATACGCGCCTCACGGCGTTCCCCGCCGCTAATCCCTTCACCACGAGATCCCCATGACCGAGGCGAAAAAGCCTGAAATCCTTGCCCCAGCGGGCGATCCTTATTCCTTTATGGCAGCCGTGGCCGCCGGTGCCGACGCCGTGTACTGCGGCCTCAAACATTTTTCCGCCCGCATGCTGGCCCGCAACTTCTCCACCTCGGAACTGGCCGCCCTGGCCGAGATGGCCCGCGCCAGAAACGTGCGCACCTATGTGGCCATAAACACCCTGCTCAAGCCCGATGAGGCCGACAAGGCCGGACGGCTCATCGAGCGGCTGACCAGCGACGTCGGCCCCGATGCGCTCATCATCCAGGATCTGGGCGTGGCCGCCGTGGCCCGCCAAGCCGGCTACAAGGGCGAACTGCATCTCTCCACCCTGGCCAACGTCAGCAGCCCCACAGGGCTTGCCGCCCTGCCCCGCTATTCCGTTTGCCGGGTGGTTTTGCCGCGGGAACTGTCCGTGGACGAAATGCGCGAAATGGCCGATGCCGCGCCCGAAGGCCTGACCCTGGAAGCCTTTGTCCACGGCGCGCTGTGCTTTAACGTCTCGGGACGGTGCTACTGGAGCAGCTACCTGGGCGGCAAATCCGGGCTGCGCGGCCGTTGTGTGCAGCCCTGCCGGCGCATCTACGACCACCGGGGCCAGAAAGGCCGCTATTTCTCCTGCCAGGATTTAAGCCTCGACGTCCTGACCAAGGCCCTTTTGACCATGCCGCAAGTAACGGCCTGGAAGATCGAAGGCCGCAAAAAAGGCCCGCATTACGTCTATCATACCGTGGCAGCTTATAAGCTGCTGCGCGACGCCGCCGACGACGCCTCGGCCAAGAAAATGGCCGCCAGCTTCCTGGAGCAGGCGCTGGGCCGCCCCGGCACCAACTACAATTTCCTGCCCCAGCGGCCCAAAAATCCCATCGACACCAAGGAGCGCACCGGCTCGGGCATGCCCGCCGGCAAGCTCTCCCGGGGCATCAAGTTCGGCCAGTGGAACCTGTCGGCCCGGGTGGCACTCATGTCCGGCGACCTCTTGCGCGTGGGCCACGAGGACGAGCCCGGCCACCGCATCGTCAAGGTGACGCGCAACGTGCCCAAGGGCGGCCGCCTGACGCTGACCTTTGACACCGCGGAAAACCGCCCCGAATCCGGTATCCCGGTCTTTCTCATCGATCGCCGCGACCCGGCGCTCATGGCCAAGATCGGCCCCCTGGAAGCGGCTGTCGCAAAAATTGCGCCCCGGGAAGCCAAGGCCTCGGAATTTGTGGCCACGCTCCCCCGGCCCATAAAGCCGGCCAACATCGAGCCGCTGTCGCTGTCCGTGTGGCGCCATCCCGATGTGCGCAAGGAAAAGGGGCCGTTTGGCGTCTGGGTTTCCACCAACCGCGCCCACAATCTGCCGCTGGGCCGGGCGGCCACCGTGTGGTGGTGGCTGCCGCCGGTCATCTGGCCGGATGAGGAAAGCGAATTTGTCAGCCTCATCGCCGCCATCGTGGCCCGGGGCGGCAAACGCTTTGTCTTGGGCGCGCCCTGGCAGACGGCGCTCTTTCCCAAGGACGTCAAAGGCGTTGATTTCTGGGCCGGCCCCTTTTGCAACATCGCCAATCCCCTGGCCCTGGGCGAACTGGCCCGCACCGGCTTTTACGGCGCCTTTGTCTCGCCGGAGCTGTCCGGCGAGGATCTGATCAATCTGCCCCGGGTTTCGCCGCTGCCGCTGGGTATCGTCGCCAAGGGTGCCTGGCCGCTGGGGCTTTCCCGGGTGCTTTCCGGCGAGGTCAAAACCTGCCTGCCGGTGGTCAGCCCCAAGGACGAGGCCCTGTGGGCCGTCAAGTACGACCGCACCTACTGGCTCTACGCCAACTGGGAGGTTGATCTGTACAAGCACCGCGAAGCCCTGACCCGGGCCGGCTATCTGGTCTTTGCCGATCTGCGCGAACCGCTGCCCAAGGATATCATCCGACGCGACCGCACCAGTCATTTCAACTGGGAAGTGGGGCTGCTCTAATGGCCCGGCCGGCCAAGCTCTACATCGCCATGGTGGGGCTGCCGGCCATGGGCAAGTCTACGGTTGCGGCCAAGCTTAAGGAAAACCTGGAAAAAGACGACATCAAGGTCGGCATTTTCAACAACGGCGACGTGCGCCGCCGCATGGTCCCCGGCAACACCTCCGAGGCCGGCTTTTACGATCCCGACAACGCCGCCTCGGCCGGGCTGCGGGAACGCATCGCCGCCGTCAACATTGCCGAAGCCAAGGCCTTTCTCTCGGCCGAAGGCCACGTCGCCATCCTCGACGCCACCAACGTCTCCTGTAAACGGCGGGAGACGTTGCGGCACAGCTTAAACAACCACCCGATCCTCTTTGTCGAATGCATCAACGACGATCCCGAGTTGCTGGCCCTGTCCGTGGCCCGCAAGACCCGGCTGCCGGAATTCGCCCATCTGGACACGGCCGCGGCCACCAAAAGCTTTCTCAAGCGCATCGGCTACTACCGCCACATTTACGCCCCGGCCGATGAAGTGGAAAACGTGGTGCGCCTGGATACGCTTAATAACCGTATCATCGCCGAACGCATCCACAGCGGCGTGCCCTACTACGGGCGCATCCGCGATCTGCTCATGTCGGACTGGATCAAAAATCTCTTTCTCGTGCGCCATGCCGAAAGCGAATACAACCTGGAAAACCGGGTCGGCGGCGATTCAGGGCTGACGGAAAAGGGCCGCAAAATGGCCTGGGCACTGTCGCGCCATTTCATCGGCACGCCCCTGCCCTACGTCTTTACCAGCAACTTAACGCGCACCCGGGAAATGGCCGAGCCACTGCTGGAAACCCGCAAAGGCCTGACCATCCACCATGCCTTCAAGGAATTCGACGAGATCGACGTAGGCACCTGCGATGGCCTCAGCTACGCCGAGATGGAACAGGCCCAACCGGAACTCTTTGCCGCGCGCGCCCGCAACAAATACAACTTCGTCTACCCCGGCGGCGAAGGCTATGCCACCATGGCCGGCCGGGTCTATCGGGGCGTGAAAAAGGCTTTATATTTAAGCGGCAACTCCGAATACATGATGATTATCGGCCATCAGGCCGTCAATCGCATGATTCTTTCGGATTTCCTTTTCCGCCGGGCCGAAGACGTGCCTTATATCTTTATCCCCCAGGACAAGTACTTCCATATCGTGTCGACCCAGACGAAAAAACTCTTTGAACTGCGCAAGTTCTAGGGTGTAGAAAAAGAATGCCTCCGGCGGCCGGGGGATGAAGACAGAAGAGTGCCTCCGGCGGCCAAAGGGCTGAGCCCTTTGGAATCCCACCTGGAGGCAAGGGGTTAAGGGGGGCGGCGTTGCCGCGAAGGGTAGTGGAGCAAAAAGGCACTTCCGTCGGGCGGGCTCGTGCCGTAGGGCACGCTTGACGGGAACCACCGTTGCTGCGGCGGCCGGGCTTGTTTGGGGCCTTTGCGACGGTACGAGGCGGATGCCGCAACGTAGGGGGAACCACCGGTCCTGCGGGGCCGAAAGAGTGGTCCTCCCGACTCCAACCAAGGGAACATTGTGCCCGTGTTGTCTGCTCGGCATCGGGCAATCTTGTAAGGACGACCAATGGAAACTGAAAACGCAGAACAAAACTCTTTAAAAGTCGATGTCGCCATCAACGCACTCGGCCGCCCCTACCAAACGCTGCTCACGATCCTGTCGCTTTTAAAGCACAATAGTGCACATATCGACAAATTTTACGTCATCATTGATGCCGACACGCCGCCAGCGTATCATAAAAAATTTGAACTTATTAAACACATTAAAAACACAGCCATCGAATTCTTCTACCCGACCATAAGCTACAACTACTACGACAACGTCACGGGCGTCTACGATGACTATGACGCCAGAATGGGCATCCGCTACCAATACGCCTGGGAAAAGACCGATAAAAAATATCTTTTCATTTCACACAACGATTGCGTCTACACGGGAAGCATCATCCCGGCCATGCTTGGCCAAATCAATGACCACATCATTATCGGCCATCTCGGCGTCTGCTGGAATTGCCCGGCCTCTTGGGCCGGTTGCTGCCAACGCGGGAAATATCAAGACTACAAGCCGAATTACCAAGAGATTTTTGATCTCTTCCAACAGGCCCAGGTCCCGGACGAACGGCTTTTTGAATTTCGGTGCGACAAGACCGATTTCAACGAAAAATACAGGCAACACCCCTGGCCGCTTCCGGCCTGCCGGGTCAACGAATGGGCCTGTCTGGTCAATATTGGGACAGCGCGCGGCGTTACCGTGCCCCATGGTCCCGCTGTTCCCTTTGGGGCCACGACCTACATCGGCGACATCCTGGTCGATACCGCGTGCGAGTGGTTTCATGATGTGAATGTTTTAGGCTATACCGGCGCGGACTTTCCTGTCGAAAACTACGTCCAGCACCACTTCGGCTTACGCTCGATGTATGCGCGGGACCAATACCTCAAGCGCGAATCCCAAGCCCTGGCCGCCATTGAACAGGGCGGCTATCTTGCCGATCTTTGATATCCCCCGACGCCACTGCGGCCACGGCAAAAAAAAGCGGCCACCCCGGCAACGTCACCGTCCCGGAAATGGCCGCTTTGGCGAAAAAACCACCCCGTCTACCGGGTTTTGTACTCGCGGCGCTTGGTCTCGTAGAGTTCTTCCAGGTAGTCGGCCTCAACCTTAAGCTGCTCGGCCTTGTGCAACACCCGGGCCAGTGCGGCGTCCGCCTCGGCCAGGGCCGCGTCGGTGGCTCCGGCCGCCTTGCGGGCCAGACGCTCGTTCTCGGCCGCCCGCACCTCTTCCATCACCTTGCGGTATTCGGTCTCGGCCTTGCGCACTTCCTTGGAAAGCTGCTCCGGCATCATGGACTCGACCCCCTGCGCCGCCGCCCCCCCGGGGCAGGCCAACGCCACAACCGTCCACACCGCCAACACCCAAAAAATACCGGCAACGCGGCCCCCGCGTCCAATAACCAAATCATAACAGCTCATGGCATGCCCCGCTTTTTCTATGGTATGGCGTCCTCCCCCTTGCGCGGGCGGACGCCGAGACTGTTGGTGTTGTAGGCCCGCCGCCCCAAAAATACAACCGCTTAGAGGCCCCTTTTGCGCCTCGCCCCACGCCATTGACCGGCTTACCGGAAGCGGGGTACACCCCCGACCGAAATTGAGCGCCGTTCCCGAGCCCGGGCACGGCCGCCGCAAGGAGCGCTTCATGGCCAGATACGAAACGGTCATCGGCGTCGAAGTACACGCCCAATTAAAGACCGAGAGCAAGATTTTCTGCGGCTGCTCCACCCGCTTCGGCGTCGCCCCCAACGAAAACGTCTGCCCGGTCTGTTCGGGCATGCCCGGCGTTCTGCCGGTGTTAAACGCCACGGTCGTGGAATACGCCGCCAAGATGGGCCTGGCTACCGGCTGCACGGTCAATCCCATATCGGTCTTCGCCCGCAAAAACTACTTTTATCCCGACCTGCCCAAGGGCTACCAGACCTCCCAGTTCGAGCAGCCCATCTGCGAGCACGGGCATGTGGACATCGTGGTGGACGGCACAGCCAAACGCATCGGCATCACCCGCATCCACATGGAAGAGGACGCCGGAAAAAACATCCACTCTGCCGCCGACAACGCAAGCTACGTTGATCTCAACCGGGCCTGCGTGCCGCTCATTGAAATCGTCTCCGAGCCGGATATGCGCAGCCCCGAGGAAGTGGTGGCGTATTTAAAAGCCCTGCGCGCCATCCTGGTCTATCTCGATATCTGCGACGGCAACATGGAGGAAGGCTCCTTTCGCTGCGATGCCAACGTCAGCCTGCGGCCGGTGGGGCAAAGGCAATTCGGCACCCGGGCCGAGATAAAAAACATCAACAGCTTCCGCCATGTCTTAAAGGCCATCGAATACGAAGTGGAACGGCAAGCCGACCGCCTCGACGACGGACTGCCGGTGATTCAGGAAACCCGCCTCTACGACGCCACCAAAAACAGCACCGCCTCCATGCGCGGCAAGGAAGAAGCCCACGACTACCGCTACTTCCCGGACCCCGATCTCGTGCCCGTGCGCCTGGACGCCGCCACCCTGGCCCGCTGGGAAAGCGAACTGCCGGAATTGCCCGAGGCCCGGCGCGCCCGGTTCGTGCGCCAGTACGGCCTGTCTGACTACGACGCCGAGGTGCTGACCGCCGAGCGCGACATGGCCGCGTATTTTGAGGCCTGCGCTGCGGCCGGGGCCGATCCCAAAACGGCTTCCAACTGGATGCAAAGCGAGCTTTTGCGCGAACTCAACCAAGCCGCCATACCCATCAGCCAGACGAGGCTCAGCGCCGCCAATCTGGCCGGGTTGATCAAGCTCATCGACGCCGGGGAGATCTCCGGCAAGATTGCCAAGCAGATTTTCCCGGAGCTCTTTGCCCAGGGCCTTGACCCGGCCGCCTACGTGCGCCAAAAAGGCCTGTCGCAGATTTCCGACTCCAACGCTCTTGAATCTGCCGTCGAGGCCGTGCTGGCCGCCAACCCGGCCGAAGTGGAAGCCTTTCGGGGCGGCAAGACCAAGCTTATGGGCTTTTTTGTGGGCCAGATCATGAAGGCCACCAAAGGGCAGGCCAACCCGGGACTGGTCAACGAGTTGTTGCGCCAAAAGCTTGGTTAGGCCGACGAAGCGCCCGCAATCGTGCGTTAAGGACGCCCTGCAAGGGGCCTGCCCCGCCGGCAAACCGCCGGTGCCGGCCGTGTATTGGACCACCACCCTGGATAAAACGACGCCATGACCGACCATATCGCCTTTTCTGTCGACAAGCAGGCCCTGCTGCTGCTTGACCAGCGTTTCCTGCCCGACCGCGAGGAATGCTTCGTGTGCCGCAACACCGCCGACATGATCTACGCCCTGCAGACCATGGTGGTGCGCGGCGCGCCGGCCATCGGCGTCACCGCCGCCTACGGCTGCTACCTGGCGGCCCGGGAATCGGCCGAGGCCGGCCCGGCCTGGAAGGACCGCCTGAACACGCTTTTGACCGAACTGGAGCAGGCCCGCCCCACCGCTGTCAATCTGCGCTGGGCCGTGGAACGCATGCGCGCCCAATGGGCCGCTCTGCCCGCCGCCTCCTTGGACGAGCTGCTCTCGACCTGGCTCGGGCTGGCCCAGGACATGCACAGCGAGGACATCGAGATCTGCAAAGCCATCGGCCGCCATGGCGCAGACCTTATCGCCGACGGCGACACCATCCTCACCCACTGCAACGCCGGGGCCTTGGCCACGGCCGGCTACGGCACCGCCCTGGGCGTCATCCGGGCGGCCTTTGAGCAGGGCAAGCGCATCCAGGTCATTGCCGACGAAACCCGCCCCTTTCTCCAGGGAGCGCGGCTGACCGCCTACGAACTGGCCAAAGAGGGCATCCCGGTCACCGTCGCCTGCGACAACGCCGTGGGGCATCTCATGAAGCGCGGCATGGTGCAAAAGGTCGTGGTCGGCGCGGACCGCATCGCCGCCAACGGCGACGCCGCCAACAAGATCGGCACCTACACCGTGGCCCTGGCCGCCAAGGCCCACGGCGTGCCGTTTTACGTCGCGGCCCCGGCCTCCACCTTCGATCTGCGCATCGCCTCGGGCGACGAGATTCCCATTGAGGACCGCACCCCGCGCGAAGTCACCCACATTGGCGAGCACCGCATCACCCCGGAAAACGTGCCGGTCTACAACTACGCCTTCGACGTGACCCCGGCCGAGCTCATCGCCGGCATCGTCACCGAACGCGGTGTCCTGACCGCGCCCTACGTCGCGTCCATTCGCGCCATCATTGGCGGGAAGTAGTATTAACGTCTCGCCGTAAAGGGGACCGGATTCATGTCTTTGGACGAACGCATCATCACCCAGGCCATTTTGGAAGGCTATTTCGAGAAGTTCAAATCGAGCCTGGATCTCGACGTGGCCATAGTCGGCGGCGGCCCCTCAGGGCTTACCGCCGCCCGTCTGCTGGCAGCCGACGGCTTTAACGTCGCCCTGTTTGAACGCAAGCTGTCCCTTGGCGGCGGCATGTGGGGCGGCGGCATGACGTTTAATATCATCGTGGTCCAGGAAGAAAGCGTGCATCTGCTCACCGACGTGGGCATTCCGGTTGCCCACTACAAGGACAACTACTATACCGCCGACGCCGTGGCCGCCACCACGACCCTGGCTTCCGCCGCCTGTCTGGCCGGGGCCAAGGTGTTTAACTGCATGAGCGTCGAAGACGTGGTGCTGCGCGAGCAGGACGGGGTCAAACGGGTGACCGGCATCGTCATCAACTCCTCTCCGGTGGAGATGGCCGGCCTGCATGTGGACCCGGTGGTGCTCGGCTCGAAATATCTGATCGAAGCCACCGGCCATGCCGTGGAAGTGCTCCAGACCCTGGTGCGCAAAAACGACGTGCGCCTCAATACCCCCTCCGGCAAGATCGAGGGCGAACAGTCCATGTGGGCTGAGGTGGCCGAGACCAATACCGTCATCAATACCCGGGAAATCTTTCCGGGCCTGTACGTGGCCGGCATGGCCGCCAACGCCAGCTACGGCTCCTACCGCATGGGACCGATCTTTGGCGGCATGCTGCTCTCGGGCGAAAAAGTCGCCGCTGACATCGCAGCCAAGCTGCGGGGTTAGAGAGCGCAGAAAAGAGATAAGAGCCTCCGGCGGCCGGGGGGGATCATCCCCCCCGGACCCCCTGGCCGGGAAATTACTACGAGTTGCTGGCTTCGATTTGTCCTTCGCCGCCTTGACCATTGCGGGGGCATCCTCTATTAGCAGTTGACATGTCCCGCAAAGCATGATGAAGGGACAGGTTCGCTTCGGCGCGGGCCGTTGCTTCCGCCGCGCCCTGGCTCCGTGCCAGATGGCGGGCCGGTCAGTGTCCCCGGTTTCGGGACCGCCACCGCCCCCAGTCCTGGCGACGCCTCTCCCATCCCCGCAAGGAGTCCTCATGCCCCCCATCGTGGCCATCGTTGGCCGGCCCAACGTCGGCAAATCCACGCTTTTCAACCGGTTGGCCAGAGACCACCGGGCTATTACCCACGACCGCCCCGGCATCACCCGTGACCGCCTGGAGGCCACCGCCGATCTCAACGGCCGTTTTGTCACCCTGGTCGATACCGGCGGCATGGACTATGAGGCCGAGGAAGAAATCGCCCGCCAGATCGTGGTCCAAGCCGAAATGGCCCTGACCCTGGCTGATGTGGTGCTGTTTCTGGTTGACGGCAAGGCCGGGCGCACCAGCCTCGACGACGACATGGCCGAACGCCTGCGCCGCACCGGCAAGCCGGTGGTGGTGGCCGTGAACAAGGTCGACGGGCAGGAACGCATTGCGGCCATGACCAGCGATTTCCACGCCTGGGGCTTTCCGCTGTTCCCGCTTTCCGCCGCCCACGGCCATGGCCTGGGCGAGGTCGTAACGGCCCTGGCCGATCTGCTGCCCGAAGCGGGTGACGAACCGGAAGTGCAGCACCTGCGCACCGTGCTGCGTCTGGCCGTGCTCGGCCGGCCCAATGCCGGCAAATCGTCGATTTTAAACGCCCTGCTGGGCGAAGAGCGCCTGATCGTCAGCGACATCGCCGGCACCACCCGCGACGCCGTGGATGTGGCCGTTATACGCGGCGAGAAACGCTACCAGTTCGTGGACACGGCCGGCGTTCGCAAGCGCACCCGCATCACCGACGGCGTGGAGCAATACAGCGTGGGCAAGGCCCTCTCCAGCGCCAAGCGGGCCGATGTAGCCATTGTGGTCATTGATGCCACCGGCGGCATAGGCGTCCAGGACAAGCGGCTGATCAACTTTCTGGACGGCGAGCGCAAGCCGTTTTTGATCGCGGTCAACAAGACCGACCTTGTGCCCCAAAAAGACATGCAGGATCTGCGCAAGGACATTGCCGAGGAACTGCGCATGTGTTCCCACGTGCCGGTGCTCTACATGTCGGCGGCCAAAAACAAGGGTGTCGGCAAGTTGTTGCCGCAAGCCGAAGCCATTTGGGCCGAATGCCAGATCCGCGTCGGCACGGGCGAGCTCAACCGGGCCATGCGCACGGTCATGGACAAGCACCAGCCGCCCCTGGTCAACAACCGCCGGGCCAAGTTCTATTACCTGACCCAGGCGGCCGAAGCGCCGCCCACCTTCGTCTTTTTCGTCAGCGACCCGGAACGGGTGCGCGACTCCTACGTCAAATACCTGGAAAACAGCCTGCGCAAACTGTTTGGCATCGCCATGGCCCCGGTCAAGGTCGTGTGCCGGGGCAGCCACAAGCCCAAGGAAGAATAAGGCGGCGGGGGACGCTCCCCCGCCCCATGCCAGGACGCAGCAAAACGCCTCCCCCTGTCTCTCGCGACACGGGGAGGCGTTTTGCATGGTCGCCGGCCCGGGGACGCCCCAGGACCGGCAACAGGGCAGGTGGCACGCGATCAGACTGCCCGCTGTGACGGCGGCCTCATGCAGAAGATGGCGCGCCCGCTGGCAGCAGTCTTTTACTGGTTCGCTGAGAAAAGCAGCCCAAGCCAGGGAGCCGGCGTTGTAGTGGTCGTTGGCGCTCCAGAGATATTCACGATGCTCACCGAAAGCATTGTCATCCCGGAGTAACTTCCACCCCACGCCATAGAATGCGTATTATAGTCCCAGGTGTCGTGAAGATAAACTGTGTTTGTCGCACTGTCATAACCAACTCCAACCATAGTATGTCCGGTCACATTAATCATGACCGGCCTGCCAGCATCTATCTCAGCTTTATATTGGGAGAATGAAAATCCTCCAGACACAGTGTTGTCTGTTTTTTGATTATAACAATCCGTAACAGTATAACCTCTTGCCTGATAAAACAATTTCCTTCCATATGTTCCATCGTTAGTCAAATTTTGCGTTACCATCTGATCGCAAGTCAGTCGAGTCGAAGACGATGTATAATTCCAGAACGTGGTCGAACCATCTGTATTTGAGTATGCGGACTGACTTGTTTTCATATAATCACCAATCGCATCACTCCACGTGTGTTGTGTCCAGCCTCCGGTGATGTACGGGTCACTGGCCGAGCTATTGTACTTGACCCAATAGTCGTCGATGGACCCCTTGCTGGCGCGGCCATCCACACCCTGGTGGGAGGCAGCCAGGGGTAAATTGGGGTAGGTTGCGTACCCATCTGACCAGGTTGGCCAGGAGCTGTTGTCCAGGGGCATGACGCCCCCGTTGGTCGGTCCGGTATAGATATTCGGGTAGCCATTACGGTCATAATAGCCGGCGATCATGGCCGCCGAAACCGAGGAGCAGCCAAAGACCCAATTAAAAGCCGGGGTGGTCAGGGTTACTGTGCTGGCATTGACCTTGTCCAGATTGACAACAGCCCGCTGAGCTTCGAACCCCTCAGGAGGGGTGGGCGGGCCGTTGATGATGGTTTCGTCAAGGGGAGGCATCCCCTCCATAGTCCATTGGTTCACCGTAATATTTGGTGTAGCAATGGTGGTTTCCATTGCCGCCTGGCTCCGGTCAAAAACGACTTCCTGAGCCACAGCGATCGCTGTGGCGTAGCCCAGTACAGCGAAACACACCACAAGGATAGAGAGCAACATCCCTAACGACGAACGACTGCGAACAGGCTGACGAGGGTTCATGTCTGTCTCCTTACGTTTGAAATAGTGAGTACATGCAACGCACTGCGTCGGCACTTCGCAGTTTTTCGGGGACACGCGTCGCGGTGACCACCAAAGAGCAAAGGTTGACCGGCTCCATCCGGGACTTTGGGTTCTGTCTGGCTGCAGCCAGCGGCAAAACAACAGCAGAGAAGCGGTTGCCTGATCCATCGCAAAGCCGGCCCAGGTCCGCCCAGGGCCGGCTGCAGGTGGTCAGTTAAGCAAAAGCGAGTTCACCGCTGCGACAGGATTGACCTGGGTCGCAAAGAGCGTGTTCAGGGCGATGCGGCGCACAGAGCCTCCGGCCAGATCGCCAGCCTTGAGCGTCACCGCCTGCCCGGCCGCCTGCACGGCGCCAAGGATTTGGGGGACGGAACGGGTCGGGTAGCGCTGGCGCAACAGAGTCCAGGCACCGGCCACATGGGGCGTGGCCATGGAAGTACCGTTCCAGGCTTCGAAACTGAAGTCCGAATCCGCAGTTGAGGAGGTGACGGCGACGCCTGGGGCGAAGAGGTCGAGCAGGGCGGGATGATAGTTGCTGAAGCTGCCCTCCACATCGGAACTGCTGCTGGCCCCGACGGAGACGGCCGTAGAGACGCAGGCCGGACCGCTGATGTAACGCGTGTAATAGTTATTGCCGCTGGCGATGGCCACGGCGATATTGACGGCCGCGAGGTTGTCGATGGACGCTTTGATGGCGGCGGAATCGCAATAGGCGTTGTAGGCTCCGCCGCCAAGACTCATGTTGACGGCACCGATGCTGTAGGTGTTTCGCAGCGAGTAGATATATTCCAGACCGGCAATTTGATCACTGGAATAGGTGCCGACCCACAGGGTCCCGTCATTGATCTTCGAGAAAACATTGATCGCAAGAATACTGGCCTGCTTGGCCACGCCGCAGTAGGTTGTCATGTCCCTGCCGGCGGCGATGCCGGAGACATGGGTGCCGTGGTCCCAGCCGCTATAGCTGCTCGGGTAATGGGCGGCGGCACCGGCCCCGTACATGGTGGTCTGGCTGTTGGGGCAGTTGGCCTGAGCGGAGAAGCAGGCTTCGACAATGGTCTTCCCGGAAAAAAACGTATGGGTGGGACGGATGCCCGTATCCAGGATGGCCACATACCAGCCGCTTCCCGTGTAGCCCGCCCCCCAGGGAACGCTGGCCCCGATCAATTCGGCAAAAACGCTCGGCGAGTCCGGCAACGCGCTGCCCGCCTCGGGAGCTGTCACGACCGGCTCGGGCACAGGGGCCGGCGCATCTGGTTCTATGGAAACGACATTGGGAAGGGACTGGAGGCGGGCCAGACCCTGCGGGCTGACGCGCATGGCCATGGCCGGTACGAACTGAAAGCGACGCTGCACGCTGGCCTGGGCCGTATCAAGCGCACCCAGTATCGTATCGCCGGCGGCGGTGATACCTGCAGTCAAGGCCGCATCCGCCTCAAGTGCTTGCGTACGAGCCATGGGCGTCAGGCCTTCCTCGGGTGTGACGGCCTTGTGGCTCCTGGAGGCGTGTTGCAGTTGCTCAAGGTCTGGAGTGGCGAAAAAGACAATGACATTTGCGGTCCCCGACGCCGTTTTGGCGGAATCCGGGATGGCATCCCAGGCAAGCGTTTTTTGCGCTTGCGCGGCTGCCTGGAGTGGGCTGGCAATGGAAAAAAGAGCAACAAGTATCGATAGATAAAAAATCATTACTGTCCGGCTAAGAAAAGGCTTGACGCCTGAAAGCGACAACTGGTGCAAGCTCATGATGCCTTTCCACTTAGGCGATCAATTTTGAAAAAATGGCATAAATTGCCATGACATCAAGTTC
>NZ_WVUD01000029.1 GCF_009856865.1 Solidesulfovibrio aerotolerans
GCCCGGCTGGTGCAACGAAATCTGTTTCAGCAATGTGAAATTCTCGACCTCATTGACCCGCGACGGCAACGCTTAAAACCAAACAATTCTAGCAGGCTATCTCTTCTAAATTAGCCGGACAGAAATGCTGACAATTATGTCCGTTGATCAAAAGGGACCATTATACACCGTTTGGAGTCCCTACCAAAAACTGACTGTTAACGCTGATTTTTACAATAAAGCACTGCGTGGGTTCAATGTTCGGGTCAACAATGTCGGCTATATGGGGCTGCTCAATCTTTCAAAAGACTTTGTGAATGAACATTTTGGCACTATCCCCGAAGCCATGGACGCCTATGCCGTCAATCAATATGAAATTCCGTATCGTCTGAAATCCGATGCCAAGGAAATTCTGATCGTTGGGTCCGGCGGCGGAAATGACGTTGCCGGCGCACTGCGTAACGGCATTGCCAACGTCGATGCCGTTGAGATTGACCCGATGATTTACCAGCTCGGTTTGGAATTGCATCCGGAAAAACCGTATGCCGATCCGCGCGTGCACGTTACCATTGATGACGCTCGATCCTTCTTTCATACCATGGCTGGCAAAAAACAATATGACATTATTATCTTTGGATTGCTTGATTCGCATACCCTTGGTTCCAGCTATAACAACATCCGGCTCGACCATTATGTGTACACACTCGAAAGCTTGCAGCATGCCAAGGCGCTCCTCAAGCCGGGAGGGGTTCTCAGCCTCGCCTTTGAAGTGCAAACACCATGGATTTATTCCCGATTCCATGGCCTGCTGACAGAAGTGTTTGGCCGTCCGCCAATCGCATTTTCCATTCGTTCACCGGGACAAATCTTTGGCTGGGGCGGCGTTATCTTTATCGAGTCCCTTGATCCCCCGGCCACGCAGGCCGCCATCCAGAACAACGCACTTTTGCAACAATTGTTGACCACCAACGCATTGGAGCCAAATCCAGCACCAGTCAAATTAAGCACTGACGACTGGCCGTATTTGTATTTGGAGAAAGCCGGCATCCCGGAGATGTATCTGTGCATTATTTTGAGCCTTGCCGTGCTGTTCGTGGCGGTTTCGCAGACGACTTTCAAGCAGGGAAAATCCTGGCAGTGGCAGTTTTTCTTTCTCGGTGCCGGATTTATGCTCCTTGAATTTCAAAATATCACAAAATCCTCCTTGTTATTTGGTGCAACATGGCTTGTGAACGTCTACACGATAACAGCGATCATGATTTTCATTCTTCTGGCGAATTATCTCGTCTACAAGGTCCAATCGATCAGGCCTTCCGTTGTTTACGCTTTGCTCTTCGCCTCTGTCCTCGCCATATATCTCTTGCCCTTGGATTCTTTGCAATTTGACAACAAAATAATCAAGGGCATCATTGTTTGCGGCATCTTCAATATTCCCGTGCTGTTCGGATCAATCCTCTTTATTCATGCGTTTAATAAAACCACAGACAAAAGCGCTGCCTTGGCATCGAATCTGTTCGGCGCAAGTCTCGGCGGCATGCTGGAGTCTGCGGCCTTTATTACGGGTATTCGCGCCCTTATGCTTGCGGTTGCGTTGCTGTATCTTGGTTCATACCTCGCATCCAGGAAGACGCTCACGAGTCGCCAATAGCATAAAACCATTTGGCCGCTGCCGGCCCAAGATGGGACCGGGTGGGTTCCCAAAACTGGCAGCCCGCCTCAGGGCTGTTGGCCAGGGATACCAGGGGCGGCCGCTATGACGGCTTCACTAAAGGGGCAGCCCCCCTCACCGCAACCCACAGGCCCGCTCGCAGCGCTCGCGCACCCGCTCCCCTGCCAGCCCGATGTGGGCGGCCACGCAGGCTTCGCACAGCGTCACCGGCTGCGACAGGCGCGCGCCTTGATCCCCGGCGTTTTCCAGCACCATGGCGAAGACCGCTTCGGCCAGATCGGCCCGGGCCGGCGTTTGCGCCGCCCGGGGCGCGGGCGCACCCGGACCGGCCGAGGGCGTTTGCAGCATCCCCAGCGCGAGAAGCCCCGCGACAATGCAGCCGGCAACGACGATTTTCTTGACATCTGGCATGATTTTCCCCCCGCTTGAAACTTCGGCCCGGTCTTTACGACGGACCGGGGCTGTGCCATACGACGAACAGAGCCATGGGCGGGGTGTAGCGCGCCGGACTGGTGCGATCCAATCGCAATGTCTGAAGCGGTCCTTTTGCCTGACAAAAGACCCGGCAAGGCCGGGAGGGCGTTGTGGAATACTATCACCTGCGCACGTTTGTGGCGGTGGCCGAAGAAGAGCACTTAACGCGTGCAGCCGAGCGCTTAAACGCCAGCCTGCCGGCGGTGAGCGCCCACATTCGCGGCCTGGAAGACGAACTCGGGGTGGCGCTTTTTTCGCGAACGCCCAAGGGCATGCGCTTAACGGCCGAAGGCCGGGCGCTTTTGGGCGAAGCCAAGGCTGCGCTGACCAGCGTCGAGGCCGTGCGGCTGCGGGCCGGGGCGCTGCGCCAGGAAGTCACGGGCGTTGTCCGCATTGGCCTGAATAACGAAGCCGCCCGGATGCGCGTGCCGGAACTGTTGACCAGCATGACCCGGCGGCATCCCGGCGTGGAGCTGCATCTGGTCAACTCCAGTTCGCCGCGCATCCTCGACAATGTGCGCCAGGACAAACTCGATATCGGCTTTGTCTACGACAACATCATCGAGCCGGGGCATGGGGTGGAGGCGGTGGCGCTGGAAGCCGTGCCCATGGCCGTGGTCGGGCCGACCACCTGGGCTGAGCGGGTGTGCCGGGCCGACTGGGACGAACTGGCCGGGCTGCCCTGGGTGTGGTTTTCCGAGCGGTGTCCGTTCCAGTATCTGCTCGAAGCGTCGTTTACGTGTCGCGGCCTGCCGCTCAATAAGGTCATGGTGGGTGACAACGACGCCACATTGCGCACGCTGGTTGCGGCAGGCGTGGGCCTGACGCTGTTGCGCCGCGACGATGCCTTGGACGCGGCGGCGGCAGGTGAAGTGTGTGTCTGGCGTCAGGATGGTCTGACGCTTGGTTTATCGCTGGTCTACCGTCGGGAGAGGGCGGCGGATCGGCTTATTGAGGCGGTTGCGTCGGTCGTGGCCGAGGTCTGGGGCCTCCCGGACCGCTGCCGGTGACCAACGGCCCATCGGTTTTGTACTTCGCAGGAGCAATACCAAATGAGTGAGTCGGCGACGTCTGACCAGGGTCTTTCCTGGCGGGTTGCGTGCGGCCTGACGGTTCTGGCCCTGACCCTGTCCATGATGGCCCTGGCCCAGGCCAATTACCGGGAAAACGACCCGCTCGCCAACCAGGTGCTGTCCGGCAGCGCCTTTGGCTATGCCGATCCGCCGGGCAGACAGGTGTTGGTGCCCGTGGAACCGGCCCTGGCCCGGGGCATGAAAGGATTTCGACAGGCCGTGGCCGCGCCCGGGCGCGTGGTCGATCTGGCCTATGCCGGCACCCAGCGCGGCGAGGACGGCGAGCACGGCGACCTGACGCCCCAGCGCTTTGCCGACACGGCCGGAGCGGTGTTTGCCACGAGTCAGCCCCTGGCCCCAAGCGGCGACGTGCTGGTGGCCACGGACGCCTTTCTGGCCGCGCGCCAAGTGCTGGCGGTAACACCGGCAACGGACGACGCCCCCTGCGCGGCCCAGGTTCGCGCGGACCTGGCCCGGCGGGCCGGGCGGGAGATCGTCTGGTGCCGGGAACTGGGCACGGTTTCCGACGGCGGACGGTTGTCCCTGGCCCGCTTTGCCCCCCACGGCCACAACGAGCTGGCTGTGCTGGCCTACGACGCGCCCGGCCACCCTGCGGCCTATCTGCACTATCCGGCCACCGCCGAACCGGGCGGCACCTGGCGGGTGGACGACGACGGCGAATTTCCCGTGGCCGCCTACCAGCCGCTGTTCGCCTTTCGCAGCGAAACGGGGTTGGAACTGGCCGTACGCTGGTCCGGTCCCGAGGGCGACACCCTGGATCTGTACCGCCAGGAAGGCGACGCCTTCACCCCGTATGTGGCGGCGAACTGGCTGCGGCCGCAGTAGCCCGGCCGGTCGTCGAAACAGGTCATTTCAGCCGTCCGCCGCGCGCGGACGGCTTTTTTTGCGCCGTTGACGCCGCCGGGCAAAGCGGTCAACACTCGCGCCACGATTGCGGCCAGGACCAGGCCGGGAAGGGGTGGGCATGCACAGCGATCTGCGGTATCTCGGCATCGTCATAGCGGGCGTGGCAGCGGCCTGTCTGCTGCTGACCATCGTGCGGCGGCGCTGCAGCTGTGCCATGGACATGCAGCAACGCAACCTTTTTGCCACCAATTTTTGTTTTTTCACCACCCTCTATACCTTCTTCCTGGGCTTTGCCGTGGTGTCCTTGTGGCAAAACTACAATGCCGCCGACGCGGCCATCACCAACGAATCGGATCTGCTGGTGGTGGAATACCGCCTGTCCCAGTCCCTGCCCGGGACCGAGGCCTTTCGCCAGTCCCTGCTGCGCTATGTCGAAGCCGTGCAGGAACCGGGCTGGGGCATGATGCGCGACGGCAACGCATCCGATGGGGCCGAGGAACTCTACAGCGCCTTATGGAACGAGCTGCAACGCATTGATCCCAAAGCGGTGGCGCATAACCACAGTGTCTATGCCCTCATGCTGTCGCGCATGATCGATTGCAACAAACTGCGCCACGAGCGACTGCTGCTTATTGACGGCAGCCTGTATTCCCCCATCTGGGTCATCATTTACATGGGCGTGGCCTTCACCATCGCCGGGTATTATTTCATCGAGACCGGCCATCGCCCGGCAGATCTCTATTTCATGACCATGATGCTGGCCATGATCCTCGGCAACATTTTTTTGCTCTACGAACTGGATACGCCCTTCTCCGGCATCATCAGCCTGGACCCGGAAAAATTCGCCCAGGCGGCCCAGACCATGCAAAAGTTGGCCGGCCTGTAACAACCCGGCCGGCGTTTCTTGGGGCCGCATCCGAAAACACGGCAAAGGAGCGGATATGACAGACGAAACACAAAACAAGGGCCGGCCCGAGACACCCAGCGAAGTCTCCTGGCTGCTGCGCGAAGGCCATTCGCCCATCAAAGCCTGGCGCGAACATCTGGGCGTGACCCAGGAAGAACTCGGCCGACGGCTGGCAGCCTCGCCAGCGGCTGTGGCCCAACTGGAAGCCCGCGCGGCCCGGCCCCGGGCCGCGACGCTTAAAAAAGTCGCCGCCGTACTCGGCATCGACTGGGAACTGTTGCAGGTTGCCAAGAAGTAAAGAGGAAAAGGCGCAAGAGGCCTCCGGCGGCCGGGGGCCTGAGGCCCCCGGACCCCCCACCGGGAAAAGTTTATCAAGGGGTTCTGGTGTTGGCTGGCAAACGGGTCGGCTGCGGACCGGGTAAGCCGCCGGGACGCGGCCACAGCGCCGCTTCGCCCCGTTCGCGACGCGTGCGTAACTGCATCAATAAATACAGCGCATTATCTAACTTAGACACAAACGACCAGCGTCGCAACGCACCCGCCGCGCCCTGGGGCACCGGGCGCAAAAAAAGGCCGCGTCCGGGGCGGATTCGCCTGCCGGACGCGGCCCTTGGCGCGCGTGGCGCGTCTCGGGCTACTGCTGGGGATTAAAAACCTGGAAGGTCTTTTTGACCTGGCTGCCGTCTTCGGCCGTGGCCGTCAGGGTCCACTCGCCGGAGGCCATTTCCCATTCTTTTTCAAAGGTGAAGGTGCAGTGGTATTCCTGCCCGGTGACCACGTTTTCCACGGTTTCGGTGGTAAAGGTCACGGCGTTTTTGGCCGGATCAATGAGCCCAGGCGTGGCGGTGACGATTTTCACTTTGGAGGAGCCGCCTTCGGGCTTGAGCGTACGGAATCGCATACCAAAGGTGGAACCGAGCTTGCGCGGGACGGCGGTGGTGCTCAGCGTCAGCGCCCCTTTTTCGTAGATGCCGAAATCCACAAGAACAATGGTGGGCTCTTGCGGTTTGTCTTCTTTGCCGCCAAAGCCGAAGAAACCCATTGTCGAAGAGCAGGAAGCAAGCAGCAGACACAGGACCGGCAAGAGTGCAAGCAGGCGTTTCACGCGTATCCCTCCAGGGCCGAACGGCCGTATGATCTTGATGTTGCCCACATGACCCCAACCGCCGTCGGTGTCAAGGGAAGGCGGATTCCCGTCAGGACGTTGCCGGCGCGCCGTAGGCCAGGGCCGCAAGGGGTGTCATGCCGGCGAAATGCGCGCCGAGCGCCTCGCGCTGGCTGTCCACCAGCCGCAGACTGGAGACCGGCAGCGGCCCGGGTTCGTTGCCATACATGACCACGGCCCGGTCGATCCATTCCGCCGGCACGAAATCGGCAGACAACTTGAGCACCGACCGCGTGCCCTCCTCAAAAACCGCGAGCAGCTTGTCGTAGCGCGTCCGTCCCGGACCGAGCACCAGATTGCCGGTGCGGGCCAGAGTCTCTTCCACCCGCGTCGGCGGCACAGCCGCCCATTTGCCCAGCAGCTCGAAAAAGGTCGGCCGCAGCACCAGATAATAAAACGGATCGATTTTTAGGGCCACCGACACGCCCGGCACATTAATGATGGAGGGCGAGGCGGCATAGTGGCGTCCCAAAGCCTCTACCAGGCGGGACAGGGTGTCGGCGTAGTCCACAAGCATGGCCCTTAACCTCCTGGATTTCTGGCGCAATCAAGCAGATAGGCTGCAAGACCGCCCAGTTCCCTGGGGGTGTGGCCAAAAACGGCGCGCCACACCTCGTCCGACTCCATACAAAAATACAGGCCGCGCGAAAAGCCATGCCCGGCCAGATGAGCGACCATAAATCGAAATTGTCGCACCCGCAGCGGCCGCAGCAGCCGCTTTTTGCCGTCCGCCCCCACCGCAAATTCACCCAGCATGTAGTCCGGCAGTTCGCGTCCCTCGGCCGTCAAACGCCCGGGCAGTTCCGGCAGGCAGCGAAACGAACCCAGACTCATATAGGCGATATCGGCCGGCGAAAGATAGTCAAATATCATGTCGATGATGGCGGCGTATTCCCGCTCCCAGCCGGCGAAAAAACAGATGGGGTCAAAATGCAGGCAAACCCGGAAACCGGCGGCGGCACAGGTCCGGGCAGCGGCCAGCCGGGTTTCCAGCGCAGCGGTGTCGCGCTCCTGGCCGGCCACAATGGCCGGGGCATTGAGCGACCAGGCCGGCAGCACCCGGTCGGGCCGGGGATTGGCCGCCATCCAGGTGAGATCGGCGGTCTTGGATTTCAGCTCCAGCGTCACATTGTCGTAATCGGCCAAAAACCCAAGCAGCTCGCGGGTGTGGCCGGTTATGGGTTCCAGGGCCAGGGAATCGGCGAACTGGCCGGTGCCCACCCGAAAGGGGCGGCTGATGTCGCGGCCAAAGGTTTCGGCCAATTCGGCGAACATGGCCCCGGTATTGGCAAAGGCGGTGAGCGTTTTATCGCGAAAATAGGCCCGCAGGATGCAGTAGGAGCAGTCCATGGGGCAGTTCTCGCCGATATGGATGATTTGGTAGCCGCAGCAGCGGTAATGGCGCGTGGCCGGGCAGGGGCGCAAAAACCGGCCCTTGTGGGCCTTTATGTGCAACACGCGCCCGCCGGCCGGGGCCGTTGGCAGAGGGTCGCCCGGGGCGAGGGCCGTTTCCTGGGCCTGGGGCAGCGCGGTCCTGGCCCGGGCGGCCATGGCGGTGTCGGCCACGGCGGCGTCCACGGCCAGGGCGGTTATGTCCCACAGCGCCCCGCTCACGCCGGAGCCTCGCCGACCGGCCCGTCGGGGTCGTCGTGGGCGATGGTCAGCAGTTGCGGCAGGACCGGGGAAGCGGCCATGGCCGCCAGAGCCGCCCCGGCCTTGACCAGTTCGGCCGGGCTTTTCACCGTCACCTCAAAGGTCACGGCGTCGGCTTCAAACCCCTGGCTCGGCCGGAGTTTGACCCGGCTGCCCCGGCTAAGCTCCCGGGAAAGGGCACTGAAGCGGGCCTCCAGGGTGGTCAGGGCCGGATAGCGCAACCGGCGCAGCCCGGCCAGGAGGCCAGCCGTCAAATCATTGGGCGAAAGCCCCCGGTGGGGCAGTTCCAGGACGCCGCAGCGGGCAAGCAGGGCTGCCGCCGGTTCGCCGGCCAGTCGTGCCGCCTCGGTGATCCAGGTGAGCGCCCCGGTCAGGCTCCCCCGGGACCAGCGTACAGCGGCCAACAGCGGGGTCAGGGCCGCGCGCGTGTCGGCATCCAGCGCCGCAAGCTGCCCCCCGCTCCCCAGCGGCACATGGCCCGAGGCGAGAAGCGCGTCCAACTCCGGCGGCAAACCCAGCCACTGGGCGACGAGACGCGCCCGGCGGTCGTCGGCGGCAAAAAGGTACGGCCCGGCCAGCCGCAGGAAATCGTCCAGGCTGGCGTGGGCCGCGAAATAGCGCCCGGCCGCCACGGCCATGGCGTCGGTGACGGCGCGGCCCTGGTTGGAAGCCAGGTAATACAGCCCCAGGCGCAGGGCCGGGCTGACGGCCGGGGCCGGCCCGCCCTGGCCGTCATGACCTGCGTGGCCAGTGTGCCCTTCTTGGCCGCCCTGCCCGGTGTGCCCGGTGTGCCCGGCTTGGCCGGTGTGCCCGGTATGGCCCGCGTGCCCGGCGTGGCCGCCGTAGCCGGCGTAACCGTCGTTGTCGGCCGGCCCGTCCAGGGAGACGGCCAGGGCGCACAGGGCGCTGCCCCGGATCTGGCGCAGGGCGGCGGCCCGGCGCGAACCGGCGGCCAGGATGGGCCGGCCGCCGGTTTCCACTACCAGGGCCGGCGTTATCTGGCCAAGCGTCGCCAGGGATTCGACCAGAACGGCGTCAGGCGGGGCGGCCCAGAACAGATGGGGGGCGGCGATGTCCACATCGCGCGGGTGAAGAAAGAGTGGCTGCACGGTGTCGGTTTTTTTACGGTTTCCCAGTAGAGTTCGTGATTTCAAACTGTTGTCGTCTTGACAAGGGGTGACGCCTCATCCAATATGCCCAAACTCGCGGAAAAGCCAAGGGGTTGAAAATGCCCGGATTTCCGCACTGATCTCTCTCTATTCGCTTCGTCACCCGGCCGCGTCGGCGGCTCGCAATATGGGACAGGAAAAACGCCCTGCGGCGTTTGGACCACGTGACAACGCCTAGCACAAGGGAGAAGGGAATGTCGGAAAACCTCGCCAGCCAACGCACCTACGCCCTGATCGGCCACGGCGGATGCGGCAAGACCTCAGTGGCCGAAATGCTCCTTTTCACGACCGGTGCCGCAGCCCGCCTGGGCAAGATCGAAGAAGGCACCACCGTGCTCGACTACGAGCCCGAGGAAATCAAGCGCCGGGGCAGCACCCAGCCCGGTCTGGCCTCCTACCTGTTCCAAAAAAATCGGCATTTTCTCCTGGACGTTCCGGGCGACGGCAGCTTCAACGGCGATCTGCCCTATCTGCTGCGGGCCGTGGACGGCGTGGTCTTTGTGGTGGACGCCGTGGATGGCGTCAAGCCGCTGACGAAAAAGCTCTGGG
Source organism: Solidesulfovibrio aerotolerans (assembly GCF_009856865.1). Classification (GTDB taxonomy): domain Bacteria; phylum Desulfobacterota; class Desulfovibrionia; order Desulfovibrionales; family Desulfovibrionaceae; genus Solidesulfovibrio; species Solidesulfovibrio aerotolerans. The sequence goes on from NZ_WVUD01000029.1 coordinate 9,506, forward strand.
GCGAAGTGGCCAAACTCGGCCTGCCTGCCGTCTTTTTCATCAACAAAATGGACCGCGACCGGGCCGATTACGACATGGCGCTGACCGGCATCCGGGAAAAGCTCGGGGTCAAGACCTATATCCAGAACCTGCCCATCGGGGCCAGGGAAAATTTCAAGGGCGTGGTCAACGTCCTGGAGCGCAAAGCCTATTTCTTCGACGACAAGGGCGGCATGACCGAAGGCCCGGTGCCCGAGGATATGACCGACGAGGTCGAAACCCTGCGCGAAACCATGGTCGAGGAAGTGGCTGTCTCCGAAGAACAGCTCATGGAGCGCTACCTCGAAGGCGAGGAAATCGCCTTGGAAGAACTGCTCGCTGCCGTGCATAAGGCCACCCTCTCCGGCGCGCTGTGTCCGGTGTGCTGCGGCTCGGCTTTAAAAGCCATGGGCGGGCAGCGCCTGCTGGCCGCCATCCAGAACTATCTGCCCGGTCCTTTGGAAGCGGCTGGCGGGGCCAAGACCATCACCATCGAAGGCGGCACGGTCACTGCGGCCGAGACCGGTCCTGTGGTCGCTTTCGTGGTCAAGACGCTTTTTGACCCCTTTGCCGGCCAACTTTCCATCGTACGCGTCCTGTCCGGCACGCTGACCACCAACATGGAGCTTTTAAACCCGGCCACCAGCTCTTCCGAACGGGCCGGCCAGATTCTGCTGCCCCTTGGCAAGGAAACGACCATCTCCAAGGAACCGGCCGGCCCGGGCTCGGTCATCGCCCTGGCCAAGCTCAAGGACACCGCCACCGGCCATACCCTGGCCGATCCCAAAAAGCCCGTGGTCGTCCCGGCCCCGGTGCTGCCGCCGCCCATGATCTCCTACGCCCTGGCCCCGGCCGAAAAGGGCGACGAGGACAAGGTCTTTGCGGCCATGTCCAAGCTTTTGGATGAAGACATCACTCTGTCCATCACCCGCGACATGGACACCGGCGATATTCTGCTGTCCGGCATGGGCCAGACCCATCTGGAAACGGCCGTGGATAAGGCCAAGCGGCGTTTCAAGGTTTCGCCCGTGTTAAAAGCCCCCAAGATTCCCTACCGCGAGACGGTCAAGGGCAAGGTCGAGGTGCAGGGCCGCCACAAGAAGCAGACCGGCGGGCGCGGCCAGTTCGGCGATTGCTGGATTCGCATGGAAGGCCTGCCGCGCGGCTCGGGCTATGAGTTTGTGGACGCCATCGTTGGCGGGGCCATCCCGCGCCAGTATATCCCGGCCGTGGACAGGGGCGTGCAGGAATCCTCGGTGCGCGGCTTTCTGGCCGGCTATCCCCTGGTCGATTTCAGGGTTACGCTCTACGACGGCTCGTTTCACACCGTCGATTCCTCGGAAATGGCCTTTAAAATCGCTGGCTCTGTCGGCTTTAAGGCAGCCTGCGAGAAGTTAAAGATTTCGCTGCTCGAACCCATCGTTCTGGTGGCCGTGAGTTGCCCCGACGAATACATGGGCGACATCATCGGCGACCTGTCCAGCCGGCGCGGCAAGGTGCTGGGGTCGGATTCCACCGGCGGCATCACCGAAATCCAGGCCCATGTGCCCATGGCCGAGATGCAGGAATACGCCAAGACGTTAAGCTCCATGACCGGCGGCCAGGGTGCGTTTACCATGGCTTTCGATCACTACGAGGAATGCCCGCCCCCCATTGCCGAAAAGGTGGTGGCCGAGGGCAAGAAGAAGGAAGAATAGACGTGGAGTAGGAGCACTGGAAGTGGGGCGCTGCCCCACGCCCCGCCGGGGGCCTTAGGCCCCCGGACCCCCAAAAGGTGGGGCCGCGATCCGGTCGGCGTCAAGGCGAAACGCTCTGACGCCGACCGGATCGCGGCCCCACAGTCAGGTCTTACAGAATCGTTAAAACAGCAACGAGCAGCCTCCATACAACATCATGGCCCACATTCTCCTTATCGACGACGACGCCATCCTGCGCGAGACCTTTGGCGGGCTTATGCGCCGGCTGGGGCACGTCCTGACCTGGGCCGGCTCCATGGCGGAGGGCCGGCTGGCGCTGGCCCGCGACCGGGTGGATGTGGTGCTGCTCGATCTGCGCCTGCCTGACGGCTACGGCCTGGACCTGATGGATGAAATAAAGGCCGCCCCGGGGGTGCCCGAAGTCATCATCATCACCGGCCGGGAAGACCCCGAGGGCGCTGCCCTGGCGATCAAGTCCGGGGCCTGGGACTACATCCAAAAGCCTCTCACTCCCAACCGTGTCACCCTGCCGCTCACCCGCGCCCTGGAATACCGCGCCCAAAAGGCCTCCCGGCGGCCGCGCGCGGTGCTCAAGCGCGAAGCCATCGTCGGCAGCGGACCGGCCATGGAAGCCTGCCTGGATCAGGTGGCCCAGGCCGCCGATTCCAACGCCTCGGTGCTTATTACCGGCGAGACCGGCACGGGCAAGGAGCTGTTTGCCCAGGCCATCCACGCCAACTCCAGCCGCGCCCACAGCAATTTTGTGGTGGTGGACTGCGCCGCCCTGCCCGAGACGCTGGTTGAGAGCGTGCTTTTCGGCCATGTCAAAGGCGCCTTCACCGGAGCGGATCGCGACCGCGACGGGCTGTTCAAACTGGCTGACGGCGGCACACTCTTTCTCGATGAGATCGGCGAACTCTCGCCCGGCATCCAAAAGACCTTTTTGCGCGTGCTCCAGGACGGCCGGTTTCGCCCTGTCGGGTCCAAGCACGAACTTTCCAGCGATTTCCGGCTGGTGGCCGCAACCAACCGCGACCTGTCGGTCATGGCCGGCATCGGTTCCTTTCGCGAAGATCTGCTCTACCGGCTGCGCACCATCGTCCTCACCCTGCCGCCCCTGCGCGCCCGGCAGGAAGACATCAAATCCCTGACCATCCACCACATGAACCGGCTGTGCGAGCGCTACCGGCTGCCGACCAAGGGCTTTGCCGAGGAGTTTTTCCAGGCGCTGTGCGTCTATAGCTGGCCGGGCAATGTGCGCGAACTGTTCGGGGCCATGGAGCGGGTGCTGCTGCAATACCGCAACGAGCCGGTGCTGTATCCCAAGCATTTGCCCGACGAGATCCGGCTGCAAGTGTTGCGGGCCAACGGCGTTGGCGAAGCGGCCGAACCAGGGTACGGCGACACTGTCGAATCGGGCGATGCCGGCATAGCGCCGTGGAAAGCTTTTCGCCGGCTGGCCATGGAAGAGGTGGAACGCGGCTACCTGGGCGACCTGTTGCAAATCAGTCGCGGCAACGTGGGGCGGGCCTCGAAAATAAGCGGCCTGTCGCCGTCGCGGCTCTATGATTTGTTTCGCAAATACGGGCTGGTGACGCGGCCGTAAGGGGCGCGCCCCCCCAGGGTCCGGCGCTGGCAGCAGGCTGCAGCCCGCAGGCACGGCAACAGCATGGTCTTCGGCCAGCAAGTTGCGAGCGCGGCAGCCTCGTGGTCCTCGGCGACGGGATCGGGCTTTTGGGCAACAGTTCGTCTCGCCGCGCCTGCCGTGCGCGGTGCCAGGACCGCACGACGGGCAGCATTTCCCTCTTGGCAATCCCTGTGCAATCCCGTAGAAGCAGCGCCCGCCCCGGGAATCGGCCGGCCCCCGCACGAATTTTCCGTACTTTTTTCCACTTTTCCCGTAATCCAGGATACACTTTTGCGGCACATTCGATTTGAAAACTTGTCAACACAGGCAATCGTTCGGAATTCCTTGCTAAAAAGCTACCTTTGCGGATCTGAAACAGTGGCACGCATTTTGAATAAGCATGAGCAAGGCAGAATGATACCTCCCTATCATTCTGGCCTCTCCTTCATCTCCTGCGCGGGGGCTCTCACTGAGCCCCCCATTTTTTTGGCTGCCTCCCCCCTGGAGAATCCCCGCGTCATGCGTTATTTAAGCCGTCATGTGGCATAAAAAGCTCTTTGCGCCCCTGGTCCTGCCCATGCACTTTTTCGCGGCAGCCATCCTGCTCGGGGCAGGCCTTTTGTGCCAGCCCATAAGCTGCACCGGCCCCACTGTGTCCTTTCTCGACGCCCTGTTTACCGCCACCTCGGCCGCCTGCGTCACCGGCCTGACCGTCACCGACACCGGCACGACCTTCACCCGCTTCGGCCACACCGTCATCCTGGCCCTGATCCAGCTCGGGGGCCTTGGCATCATGACCTTTTCCACCCTGGTCTTTTATCTCTGGCGGCGTCGGGTCTCCCTGGCCGACCATATCGCCGTGGGCCAGAGCCTGCTCCATGACGCCTCGTTTCATCTGGGCCGCTTTCTCACCCGCGTGGCCGTGGTGACGGCCGTCATCGAAGGGGTGGGGGCGCTGGGCCTGCATGTGTTTGATCCGGTGGGCTTTACCCCCTTTTCCGCCGTGTTCCATTCCGTCTCAGCCTTTTGCAATGCCGGGTTCGGCCTGTTTCCCGACAATCTCATGCGCTATACCGGCCATCCCGGGATCAATCTGGTCATCATGTGGCTCATTGTCAGCGGCGGCCTGGGCTTTGCCGTGCTCATCGAGGGCTACCGCGTGGCCCGCGGCCGGCTGTGGGGTCCCGAGCGGACGGGCGGACGGCACCTGGCCTTGTCCTGGTATGCCCGCACGGTCTTTGCCGTTTCGGCCTTTCTCGTGTTCGTGGGCGCGGCCATGATTTTTTGCGGCGAGTTTCTCGGTGGCCGCTACCCGGAATTGCCGGTCCTCGACCGGATCGTGGCCGCCCTGTTCCAGTCCGTCTCCTGCCGCACCGCCGGCTTTAACACCTTGGACATCGGGCGCATGGCCGACGCCTCCCTGGTCATCATGATCCTGCTCATGTTTATTGGCGGCTCGCCCGGCTCCTGCGCCGGCGGCATAAAGACCACGACGTTTCGGGTGCTGGCCGCTTTTGGCAGGGCCAAGATGTTTGGCCGCAAGCAGGCCGTGGTGGGCCGGTTCGCCGTGGACGACGACACCGTGGACCGGGCTGTCACCCTGACCATTTTCGCCGCCGGGCTGGTGCTTGGCTCGGTGCTGCTGCTGTGCTTCACCGAGGGGGCGGTGGCCCCGCATGTGGAAGCCGGGGGACGCTTTATGGAAATTTTATTTGAGGTGGTGTCGGCCTTTGGCACGGTGGGGCTGTCCACGGGCATCACCCCGGGCCTGTCCCCGGCCGGCAAGGTGGTCATCACCCTGCTCATGTTTGTCGGGCGGTTGGGACCGATTCTCTTTCTCTCGGCCTTGCAGGGGTTCCAGGAGCCGCTGCGCTACCGCTGGCCGGAACAAAACATGATGATCGGCTAGCCGACCCGGGCTGGGCGTTTTCAGACACAGGGCAGGGAGGGGGCATGGCTGACGAACGGATCTGCATTATCGGCCTTGGCAAATTCGGGTTCCATCTGGGCCGGTGTCTGGTGGAGCTTGGGCGCGAGGTGCTCGGCGTTGACGGCGACGCGGACAAGGTCAAAAATGCCCAGGGCGTTTTCACCCAGGTCTACCAGCTCGACGCCAAGGACAAGCGCGCCCTGGAGCAGATCCACGTGGACGAGATGTCCCATGTGGTGGTGTCGGTGGGCCATTCCATGGAGGCCAGCATCCTTATTTCCCTGTATCTCAAGGAGCTTGGCGTTCCTCAGGTGTGGGTCAAGGCCATTTCCACCGACCATGAGAAGTTGCTGAAAAAGATCGGCGTGGACACGGTTTTCATCCCCGAGCGTTTTGCCGCCAAAAATATGGCCCACCAACTCGCCAGCCCGGGGCTCATCGAGTATCTTCCCATGGACAAGGATGTGGCGCTTAAAGAAATCGGCATCGACGGCTGGGCCGGACAAACCCTGCGCCAGCTCGACCTGACCAACAAGCATCAGGTCCAGGTCATCGCCAAAAAGTGCGCCGGCGAAGACCACTATTCCTTCATTCCGAGGGCTGACGAAGAATTGCGCCAAGGCGACAAGCTTGTGCTGGTGGGACGGGAAGTCCGGCTGGCCAAGCTGCGTCCCTGATTATACGGAGGTAGCATGCGTTTTGTTGACGAAGCATGGATTGTGGTCCGCTCGGGCAAGGGCGGGCGTGGCGCGGTGTCGTTTCGACGCGAGAAGTTCATCCCCCGGGGCGGGCCGGACGGCGGCGACGGCGGTGCCGGCGGCGATGTCATCTTTCGGGCCAATCCCGCTCTGGTGACCCTCTACGACCTGCGCCTGCGCCGTATATACGAGGCCAGAAACGGCGAAGGCGGCATGGGCCGGCAAAAATGCGGCAAGGCGGCCGAGGATCTTTATATCGACGTGCCGGTCGGCACCGAACTCTACGAACTGCCGCCGCTAGGCAGCGATGCCCCGGCCCGGGTCGCCGACATTGCCGCGGCCGAGTCGGCCGGCGTCGAAGCGGTGTTTGCCGTCCCGCTTGACGACGAGGCTGACGAGGCTGACCTCATGGAAATCGACGCGGCTGGCGAGGACGACCTCGCGGCAGCGGAGCTGGCCGAGGCTGGCCAAGACGCCGATATGGCCGAAGACGACGGCGCGCTCGAAGAGGCTGACATGGCCGAAGATGCCGAAGAAGCCGATGACGCCGACGACAGCGACCTGGACGAGGCCAGCCTCGAAGCGGCGGCCAAGGCAGCCCCGGCCCAGCTCAAGCTGCTTGTGGATCTGGTCGAGCCCGGCCAGACCTACGTGGCCTGCCATGGCGGGCGCGGCGGCAAGGGCAATCTGCACTTTGCCTCTGCCACCATGCGCACCCCGCGCTTTGCCCAGCCCGGCGAACCCGGCCAGGAGCAGCGCATCCGGCTGGTGCTCAAAGTGTTGGCCGACGTCGGCATCATCGGTCTGCCCAATGCCGGCAAATCGACGTTTATTGCCGCCGTGTCCCGGGCCAAGCCGAAAATCGCGCCCTATCCCTTCACCACGCTGACCCCCAATCTGGGTGTCATTGAGCACGACGACTGCGTGCGCCGGCTGGTGCTGGCCGACATCCCGGGCCTGATTGAAGGGGCGCACCTGGGCCAGGGCCTGGGCCACCGCTTTTTGCGCCACGTCGAGCGCACCCGCGTGCTGCTCCATCTGGTTTCAGCCGAAGACGCCTCGCCTGAGGGCATTTTCGAGGCCTTTGACGTGGTGGATGAGGAACTGCGCCGGTTCGACCCGGCCCTGGCCCTGCGGCCCCAGATTCGCGTCATCAATAAGATCGATTTGCTTTCCCCCGAGGAACTGGCCGAGCGCCGGGCCGTGGCCAAGGCGGCCGGCCAGAAGGTGTTTTTCATGTCGGCGCTTACCGGCAAGGGGATCGAAGCGGTGCTGGCGGCCGTGTGGAAGGCGGCCACTCCCGAGGCCACAATCACCGCCCCGGTGGAGAGTTGGCCCGTGCTTGGCCCCGGGGACGGAACTGACGGGGACCAGGAACCGGCCTAAGCGGAGTATCGGTCCCGGACACAAAAAAACAAGCGGCCCCTGGACGGCGGTTTGGCGCAAGGCCGAACCGTTATCCAGGGGCCGCCGACATTTGGGCGTCAGAGCGGTTACACCCTACTCCCGCACCAGACGCAGGAGAAACGACTTGAGATACTCTGTCTCGACCATGGCCGGATGGGCCGGATGGTCCGGGCCTTGCCGGCCCTGGTCGAGAATCTGCCCCCGCCGTCCCTGGGCCGCAGCCGCCCGCAGGGCCGCCCGGCGCAGTTCGTAGGCGTCCACATGCTGGGAGCAGGAGCAGGTCAGCAGCAGCCCGTCGTCGGCCAGGACGTCCATGGCCAGCCGGCTCAGGCGCTCATAGGCCTTAAGCCCCGCTTCCAGATCCTTTTTGCGCTTGACCAGGGCCGGCGGGTCCAGGCTGACCACGTCAAAGGTGCGTCCTTCGGCGGCGCAGGCCTCCAGAAAGGCGGCTGCGTCGGCGCGCACCACGTCCACCCTGTCGGTCACGCCGTTTCGGGCTGCGTTGTCGCTGGCCATGGCACAGGCCGCGTCCGAGGAGTCCAGGCAGGTGACGGCGGTTGCCCCGGCCAGGGCCGCGCGCACGGAAAATGCGCCGGCATAGGCGAATAAATCCAGCACCGTGCGCCCGCCCACCAACCGGCACAAGCGCGTGCGGTTTTCCCGCATGTCGTAAAACCAGCCGGTCTTTTGCCCGCCCAGGGCCGGCACGGCGAAGTGCGCCCCGTCCTCGTTTATTTCAAGGTGCTGCGGGGCTGTGCCGTGGGCCACTTCCACCAGCCGGGGCAGGCCTTCCAGGTCGCGCGAGGGGCTGTCGTTGCGCCAGATAACGGCGCTCGGGGCCAGTTCGGCCACCAGCGCTTCCAGGATCAGGTCCTTGCGGCTGTCCATGCCGGCGGTATTGAGCTGCCCGACAACAACGTCGCCGTAGCGGTCGAGGATCAAACCCGGCACATGGTCGCCTTCGGAGAAAAGCAGCCGGTAGTGCGGCGTGGCGTAGAGGCGCTGGCGCATGGCCAGGGCTTCGCGCAGGCGCGCGCGGAAAAAATCGACGTCCAGGCGGGTGGCCGGATCATGGTCCATGATCCGGGCGCTAATCAGCGAGCCCGGGTTGACGGTGGCCACGCCCACCGGCCGGCCCCGCGAGGCGGCAACCACGGCCTCCTGGCCTGCTGTGAAGCCGGTAAGGGGCGTTTTTTTCGTATCCACCTCGTTGCTGAACACCCACAGGTGTCCGGCGCGCAGGCGGCGTTCCTCATTGTTTTTGAGCGTCAAAATCGGTCGTTCCATGGCCCCACGGTACGGGAGGCCGGCCCGGGTGGCAAGCCGTGGAATGCGCCCGTGAATTGCACCATGGAAACGCGTGGCGGTTTATCGCCAGCACGACGTCGGCCGGGGTCGCATCCCTGCGTGAGATGCACCGTGGAAACGCGTGGCGGTTTACCCCCGCCCGTAGCGGCCAATGAGCGTGGCCGCCGCCAGGATGTGGCCCTTGGCCGCGCGCAGGATGTCCCTTTTCTCGGCTCCGGCCGCAAGCTCCAGCCGGGCGTCCAGGGCGTAGAGCGTAAAGACATAGCGGTGCACCCCGGACGGCGGGCAGGGACCGCCGTAGCCAAGGTGCCCCCAACTATTCCTGCCGGACAGGCTGCCGTCAGGATAGGCCGTCAGGGCCGGCAGCCCCTCGGGCAGCCCGGGCGTTGCCGGCGAAAGATTAAATATCAGAAAATGGTCCCAGACCCCGGACACGGCGTCGGGATCGTCGCAGACCAGAACCAAGCTGGCCGCCCCGGGCGGGATGCCGGCAAAGGTCAGCGGCGGCGACAGGTCGGCCCCGTCGCAGGTGTGGCGGGCAGGGATGAAGCCATCGGAGGCAAAGGCCGGCGAGACGAGCGACATGGCCATGGGCGCTCCTCGGCCGCGCAGGCGGCTGGCATGACGTGGCGAGATTCGTGTTGCGGCCGGGGGAGGGGGCCGCAGAAAAAAACTACGCTGTCTTACAAATGGTTTGCGGCCGGGCGGAAATCAGCCGCCCGGCCGCAGGGCCGGCTAATCGTCGAAATCACCCTCCGGGCCTTTGTCGTGGGACAGGGACTTGGAGCGCTCAAGGATCTGCTCCCGGGTCCACTCGGCCGGATTCTCAATGCGCCCGGCCTTGGGGCCAAGGTCGTAGGAACCGGCGGCCAGCAAGGCCTCGATGGCCAGGGGGGCGGTGCCGCCGGCATTGAAAACGTCGGTTAAAAGCCAGGTCACGAACTCGGCCACGGCTCCGGCCATGCGATCGCGCACAGCTTTGGGCTGGGCCAGGATCTTATTTTCAAACACGCAGTTGAGCTTCTTGTAGTCGCCGGCTTTGATGGCCTTGCCGTCGGCATAGCCCACCATCTCGGCCCACAGGGCATCGTCCAAGCCCTTGCCGGGCTGTTTGATAAACGCGCCGGCCGTATCCATGATGGCGTTGCCGTAATCGTTGACGGCCACACCCCAGGCGATCATTTGCAGCGCCGTGGCCACATTGGCTTTGGTGGTGCGGGTTTGGGCGGCGATTTCCTTGAGCTTATCCGATGCGTTACCCGAGGTGCCGTGCTGGGCCCCGGAAAGGCCGTAAGGAGCCAGGGCCTGATGGATTTCGGCGGTCAGTCCCACCTGGATGCCCGTGGCCGAGGCCTCGATGCCGTGGGTGGTGCCGTTATTGAGCGCAATCCAGTCCGGGTGGATGCCGTTGGCATTAAGCCCCCGGATGAGGAAAAGGGCTTCATCGGGAGTGGAAAGACCGGATTTGCCCTTGATCTCGCCCACTTCCGTTTCATAGCCAGCCCAGCCCGGCACATACGGGGCCAGGGCGATGTTGGCCAGCAGGTTCTCCTCGTCAGGCAGATGGGAGGCGTCGATGGCGATGGAGGTGATGCCGGCTTCAAAAAGGGTGGGAATTTCGCTCTGGGCTTCGGCCACATCGCCGGGCTTTTTGATGCCGTAATGGTCGGCATGGATGGCCACGGGCACGGTGATGCCCAGTTCGTTCATGGCTTGGTCGGCCTGCCGGGCGATGTTCCACAGGGTGACGTTGCAGTAGTTGGACTCAGACCGCGCGATTTCAACGATAATGGCGGCGTCGGCCTTCTGGGCGGCAAGCAGCGCCCCGCGCAGCACGGCGTTGCTGCGGGAGTTGGCAGCGATGGTCATGGCCTTGCCCTTTTTGAGCATGGCCCGGTCAATCGCTTTGCCGCTGACGATAAGCGCCCGGGAATGGGGGAAAAGGGTTTTGATGTTGGGCGGGCGGCCAACGGCCAGGGCCTGTTCAAACGCGGTCGTATCCGTCTTGGTCATGCAGTCCTCCTTGTGGTGGCGGGGCGCGTGGCCCGAATGGTTGCGACGCGGCGGCCGGATCAGCCGGCGGGGTAGGCGTCTTTGATTTTGTGGCGCTCGATGATGGCAGCGGCCTGGACATCATCGGCCGTGGCCCGGATCAGGGCGGCAACGGCCGAGGCGATGCGGGCGCGCTCCACCGGAAAGGGAATGTCGGCAAGCCGCGCGCACAGGGCGTCCAGGCGGGCCAGATTGGCGTCGGCCGGGGCAGACTGGCAGCGGCCGAGAAAATCGCAGCTGACCACCGTGCCGGGCGCGGTTGCTTTGGGGCCGGGCGCTGCCACATAGACCGGGCTGCCGCACACGGTGCAGGTCATCTCACCCACAGCCGTATCGGCCACGGGAAAAGTCCAGTCCTTGGTGGTGTTGCCGCAGGCGTCGTATTTGCGGATGTGCAAAAAACGGCTCTCGGCGGCCCAGCCGAAATCGGCGTGGGTCGGGTCGGAGACGCAAAAAAGTTTGCGCGAAAGCATGGCTCGCTCCTTTTCGCCCCGAGACGGGGGGCAACCCTCCAAGGCATAGTACGGGCGGCCGAAACAAGCAACAAACCGCGCGCATTCACCCTCCCCGAACAGGGGTTTTTCCTTTCGCGGCGGCGCGCTTTCTGGTAGCTCCAGCCTCGTTGTAATCGAAACGTTTCGGGGGAAACATGTCGGGCTACCTCTACGTCCTGGCCGCTGCCGCCTTGTGGGGACTTATCGGGCCGCTGTCCAAGCTGTCGTTTGCCGCCGGTATGGACACGGTGGAGGTGGCCTTTTGGCGCACGACCCTGGCGTGGTTCCTGTTTGCCGCCCAGGCTGTGGCCAATCGGGAGACGCACATCGACCGGCGCGATCTGCCGGCCGTGGCCGGCTTTGGCGTGGCCGGCATTGCCGGGCTGTTTGGCGCCTACGTCGTAGCGGTCCAGGCCGGCGGCGCGGCCCTGGCCTCGGTGCTGCTCTACACCGCCCCGGCCTGGGTGGCGCTCATGTCCTGGCTGTTTCTCAAGGAACCCATGGGCGGTTTCAAGGTGGCGGCGGTGGCGGCCACCATCGTCGGCGTGGCCGGGGTGAGTCTTGGGCCGGGTGACGGCGGCACGAGCGTGGACGGCCGGGCCATTGCCTACGGCCTGCTCTCGGGGATCACCTACGCCCTGTATTATATCTTCGGGAAATACTATCTGGGCCGCTACAAAACGCCCACTCTGTTTCTCTATGCCCTGCCAGTGGGGTCGTTGACCTTATTGCCCTTTACCACCTTCACCACGCCGACCTGGGCCGGGGCCGTGCCGTGTCTGGTGCTGGCCGTGTGTTCCACCTACGGGGCCTATTCGCTGTATTACGCCGGCTTAAAGCGCCTGGAAGCCACCCGGGCAGCGGTAACGGCCACCTTTGAACCGGTGATGGCCGCGCTGCTCGCCTTTGCCATGTTCGGGGAGCACTTTAGCGTGGTTGGCTATCTCGGTTCCGGGCTTATCATCACCTCGGTGCTGTTAACCATCTGGGACGGGGCCAGGGAGCGGCTGCGCGCCCCCCTGCCGTCGCCGGCACCGGTGGTCGCGCCCGGCAGGCGGGAGGACTAAAGTCGGCCCGACCCGGTACCGATAATATCGATACGGAGAACCGCGCGGCCCCAACCGGCCGGCGGCAGCACACCATGAGCGCAGAAGGCACCACCTCCCCGCTGGCCGCTTCGGCCCCGACCGCCGCCGCCCCGGCGGCACCTGCTCCTGCGCCCGCTCCCCGCCCCAGTCAGCCCCATAAAGTCGAGGAAACGCCGGTCAAAAAGATCGAGCCACCGTTTCCCGAGCACAGAGTCCTTTTAAAAATTGACGAGGCCACCCAGATTACCCAGGCGCAGGTCCGCGACGCCGACACGGGCCGGGTGCTCTACGATCTGCCCGACGACCAGTGGCTGCGTCTGGCCGCCGAATTGCGGGCCTTTGCCGCCACGGCCATCGTCGATAAATCCGTCTAGCCGTCCCGGCCCCGGAGGGTCAGATCGCGTAATCGGCCGCCGCATTCCGGCGGTTAAGGAGCTTGTCCGCGTCCACCAGGTCCTTGAGGCTGCGCGTGTCGTAGACCCGCTCAAGCGCCACCCGGGCCTCGTCCCAAAGCCCCCGGAACACGCACTGCCCCCGCAGCGGACAGTCATGATCCGGCCGCCCCCGATGGCAGTCCACCGGGCTTATGGGACCGTCCATGAACCGGATCACCGCACCCACCGTCACCTCGGCCGCCGGGCGGGCCAGATAGAAGCCACCCTCCTTGCCGCGCTGGGATTCCACGAAACCGCCCTGGCGCAACTGGTGCAGGATGACCTCCAAAAAACGCTTGGGAATGGCCTGGCTGTCGGCGATCTCCCCGGCCGGGGCCGCACCCGAACCTTCCCGCCTGGCCAGTTCAAACAGCGCCCGCAAGGCGTACTGACACTTCTGGGTCACTGCCATATCCGCCTCCTTTCCAGGCTCGTGTTCACTCCACCGCCACGGCGTCGCCAGGGACCACCTCGCCGCCAACCACCACCCGGGCAAACACCCCTTCCCGGGGCATGACGCAGGTTCCGACCGCCTTTTTAATGGCGCAGCCGGCGTCGTGGCAGGTCTTGCCGATGGCTGTCACTTCCAGCACTACCGTCGCGCCCAGGCGGATGCGCCGGCCCAGGGCTATGGGCAGGGTTTCAAGGCCCTCAACGTTAAAATTCTCGGCAAAATCCCCAGGATTGATGGTCGCCAGCTTCTGGCGCATACGGGTCAACGCATCCAGGGACAGCAGGCTGACCTGCCGCCCTGACCCGGCATGGGCGTCCCCTTCGATGCCGTGATCGGCCGTGAGTACCACCCGGGCCACCGGCGTTTTCCGTTCGCCTTTTTTCTGGCTCACACAGACGCTATGCACAACAGCCATAGTCGTTCCCTCCGAAGCGGTTGGCGCGCCCGTCGGGCGCAAGAGCTGATAAAACCGATCAATTCAATGCGGCTCAATGCCCAAGCGTTGGCCCGCCCGTCAAGGTGCGGCGGCCAGCGCACGCCCAGACCCCCTTGAACAACGTCTCCCGGTGAGGGGTCCGGGGGGATCATCCCCCCGGCCGCCGGAGGCATCTTCCGCCTTTTCTTCTCGCGCTCCCTGGCATGCAATAATCGCTGCGCTCCCCCGCAAACACGCCCGATCCGGTCCGGGACACCGCCCGGAGGCCGGCCCTGCGCAGCGAATACCGAGCATGTTTTATTTTGCGAGCGCTCCCACCGCCGGCCGCAGCCCGCGTGCCCGGAGTCCGGCGTTGTTCCCTTTTGACCCAATTGTGCCGCGCCCTGGGGCTTTTGGAGTCACTGGCGCAGCCCTTTGCGCGCGCTCTCCCCACCGTCGGACGTTTTTTGGAGCCGCAGGCCCTGCCGCGCGACCCAGCCAGCCCCGCTGGAGCCGCCGGGGAGGGAGCGTGACCACCCCGCCTGGGTCCGTTCCGATCCGTCCCGGCTTGACCTTTTACCCGCCCGCACTATACTCGACCAACCATATGCCTTGAAAGCGCCAGACCTCCCGCAGGGTTGCCACGCCGTCAGGCCCGTCCCAAACGGTTGGCCAGGCCGCAGGCCCCTGCCGGATCGTCGCGCCGGCAGGCGTCGCAACCGCACCGCACACCGCCCGGCACGAACCGAGGAGCTTCATGCGGATCAGCAAATTCGCCATTCCCGAAATCATTTTCGGCCGGGGAAGCATTGTCCATCTGGCTTCCTGCGCCAAACGCGTGGGCGCGCGCCGGGTGCTGCTCGTCAGCGACCAGGGGCTGGTCGCAGCCGGCTGGGTCGAGCGTATCCAGGAAATCCTGCGCGACAACGGCCTGGAATGGGTCTATTTCGACGCCGTCCATTCCAACCCCCGCGACTATGAAGTCCACGACGGGGCCGACGTCTACATGCGCGAGCGGGCCGACGTCATCATTGCCGTGGGCGGCGGCAGCCCCATGGACGCGGCCAAGGGCATTGCCACCATCGTTGGCAATGGCGGGCGCATCAACGACTACGAAGGGGCCAACCGCATCATGCGGCCCCTGCCCCCCATGATCTTTCTGCCGACCACCGCCGGTTCGGGTTCCGATATCTCCCAATTCTGCATCATTACCGACGTGGCCCGCCAGGTCAAAATGTCCATCATCAGCCGGTCGCTGGTGCCCAACGTTTCCATCATCGATCCGCTGGTGCTTTTGACCAAAAGCGAAGAGCTCATCATCTCCTCGGCCATCGACGCCTTTGCCCATGCCGTGGAATCCTACCTCTCGCTTCTCTCCTCGCCCTTTACCGAGCACCAGGCCTTAAAGGCCATGCGCCTTATCGCCCACAACCTGCGCCCGGCCCTGGAAGACCGCTCCATCGAGGCCCTGGAGAATCTGAGCATCGCCGCCACCTCGGCCGGCATGTCCTTTTCCAACGCCGGCCTTGGCATAGGCCATTCCCTGGCCCATTCCCTGGGCGGCATGTTCGACGTGCTCCACGGGCTGGTCCACCCCATTTTGCTGCCGCCGGTCATGCGCTTTAATCTCCCGGCCAGCGTGGACAAGCTGGCCAACATCGGCCGCATCGTGTGCGGCCCGCGCATGTGTTCCAACGAATACATCGCCCAGGCCGGCATCGCCTGGCTGGAGCGCTTTTTCGCCGATCTGCGCGTGCCGGTGCGCCTGCGCGGCATCCTGCCTGACAGCAGTTGCCTGGAAACCATCGCCAAGGCAGCGGTCAACGACGCCTGCACGCTGACCAACCCCCGCCCGGCCAGTTGGGAATCCCTGCTCGGCGTGTGCCAGGAGGCCTGGTGATGCCCTCGCGCGGGCCGTCCCTGGAAGATCTCATCGGCATTGAGCACAGCAAGCTGGGTTTTTTCCAGGAGTTGCGCCAGACCATCGAAGCCTTAAAGGACGCCAACACCCAGTCTGCCCAGCGCCGCCGCGAAATCGCGGCCATTCTCGACGGCATCACCGACATCATGATGGTGCTCTCCAGCGATCTGCGCATCCTTTCGGTCAACCACGTCTTTCGCCAGACCTTCCCGGAAACGCCCCATCCCGAGGGCCTCTACTGCCACGAGATCTTTTGCGGCGACGACAAACCCTGCGCCAACTGTCCGGCCAGCGCCTCCTTTGCCTCCGGCGACATCTGCCGGGAAACGGCCATCTTTAAAATCGGCGGCCGCAACACCCAGTTCGAGATGGTGGCCTCGCCCATCCACCGGCCCGATGACCCGGAAAGCCATATCCTGGTCTTTAAGCGCGACGTCAGCCGGGAAAAGGAATATCAGGCCAAGTTTTTCCAGGCGGAAAAGATGGCCACCATCGGCATGCTGGCCACGGGCGTGGCCCATGAGGTCAACAATCCGCTGACCGCCATTTTCGGTTTTGCCGAGGGGCTGCGCCGCCGCATGCCGGCGCTCAAGGAAAAGGTCGATCCCCGGGTGATGGAGGACGTGGAAGACTATGTGGCCACCATCCTGCTGGAGTGCCGCCGCTGCCAGGACATCGTCACCACCCTGCTGACCTTTAGCCGCCAGAAAACGGTCAGCTTTGCTGCCGTCAGCTTAAACGCCGTGGTCAACGACACGCTCAAACTCCTGCGCAGCCACTTGAAACAACGCACCCAGGCCAAGATCACCGTGCGCACGGAGTTGAGCGAGAATCTGCCCAAGGTGCACGGCGACGAACACCAGATCAAACAGGTCATGCTCAATCTGCTGGTCAACGCCATGGACGCCATCACCGGTCCCGGACGCATCGTCATCACCACGTTCCAATCAAGCGAAGGCGTGGTCTGCCTGTCGGTGGAGGATTCCGGCTGCGGCATCCCGCCCGAACACGCGGACAAGCTTTTCGAGCCGTTTTTCACCACCAAACGCTCCGGCAAGGGCATCGGCATCGGGCTTTCCACCTGCATGTCCATCGTCAAAAAACACCAAGGGGATATAACGGTTGCCAGCGTGCCCGGCCACGGCGCGACGTTTACCGTCAAGTTCCCCGTCAATACGGATACAACCACGTGACCAGCCCTTATTCCGTTCTGGTGGTGGACGACGAACCGTCCATCGGCAAGTTGCTCAAAAAAGAAATGTCCACCCCGGTCCGGGCCGTTTCAACGGCGGAAAGTGCCCATCAGGCCCGGGAAATGCTGCGCCGCAACACCTACGAAGTGGCGGTGCTCGATCTGCGTCTGCCCGACGCCGACGGCCTGGATCTGCTGGTGGAAATCCGCCAGCACTCCCCGGATGTCGAGGTCATCATCATCACCGGCCACGGCAACATCGACAGCGCCGTGGAGGCCATGAAACTCGGGGCCTACGACTACATCACCAAGCCCTTTAACCTGGAAGAACTGGAACTGGTGGTGGAGCGGGCCTACCAGCGGGCCTGCCTGCGCTTTGAAAACCGCCAGTTGCGCCACGCCCAGCGCCAGGCCCAGCCCCAGGAGATCATTGGCAACTCCGCCGCCATCAAGCAAATCCGCTTTCTTATCGACAAGGTGGCTCCCACCGAAGTGCCGGTGCTCATTACCGGCGAATCCGGGTCCGGCAAGGAAGTGGCGGCCACGGCCATTCAGGCCCGGTCCAGGCGGGCGGACAAGCCCTATGTCATCAAAAACTGCGCCACCCTGCAAAAGGAACTGGCCCGCTCGGAACTGTTTGGCTACGTCAAGGGGTCGTTTACCGGAGCCACGGAGAACCGCGAAGGGCTTATGACCTTTGCCAACAAGGGGACGCTGTTTCTCGACGAAATTGGCGAATTGCCCATGGAGGTCCAGGCCTCGCTGCTGCGCACCCTGGAAAATAAGACCTATCGCCGGGTGGGCGACAAGGACGAGCGCACCGCCGATCTGCGCCTTTTATTTGCCACCAACCGCAACCTGGCCAAGGAAGTCGAGGCCGGACGGTTCCACGAGGCCCTTTTCCACCGCATAAACGTCTTTAATATCGAGCTGCCCCCGTTGCGCGACCGCAAGGAAGACATTCCGCTTCTGGTCGATTATTTTCTGGGGCGCATTGAAGGCGGCGGGGCCTACCGGGTGTCGGACAAGGCCATGGGGTGTCTGATCAACTACCATTGGCCGGGCAATATCCGGGAGCTGCGCAACGTCATCGAGCGCGGGGTGATCCTGTGCGAGGCCGGGGTGATCACGGAAAACGCCCTGCCCCGGGAACTGTCGCTGCGCTCCGAGGGCGAGAACGATTTTCTCTCCCTGGAAGGCGTTGAGCGGGAGCACATCGGCAAGGTGCTCGCCTGCTTTGGCAACAACCGCACCTTGGCCGCCACGGCGCTTGGCATCTCGCGCAAGACGCTCTACCGTAAGATCCGCGAGTACGGCATTATGTAACGCCTGGGGCGGCGACGCAGGCCGCTGTTGCCGCCCCGCTGCAATCGCCAGCGGTTCCGCCCACCCAACCACGGGACGTTATGATGGGAAGCATCGATATCGGGACGTTGGCAATCTGCCTGGGGCTTGTCGCCCTCCTGCAGTTCGTGGCCTTTTGCATCCAACTCCAGGTTGACCCGGCCCGCCCGGGGCCGGGCTGCTGGGCCGTGGCCAGCGCCATCGGCTGCGTCGGGGCCGCCGTCAACCTGCTCCGCGTCTTCCCAAGCCTGAGCGGCCACTACACCGTGCCCATCATCGTCTACATTCTTTCCCTCGTCGGCGGGCAGATCCTCGTCTACGTCGGCATCCTGCGCTTCCTCGGGCGCCGTGAAAAACGCGGCCCCCTCATCGCCCTGGCCGTTCTGACCGCCGCCGCAGCCCTCATTTTCACCTCCGTCCACGACGACCTCCCCGCCCGCCGCGTCTGCAGTTCGGTCATCTTCGCCCTGATCAGCTTCGCCTCCAGCCGGGCCCTGCTCAGGCATCACACCCCGGATATCGCCGTCGGCGCACGCGCCGTGGCGGCCATCTTCGCGGTCAACGGCCTGGCCCTTGCCGCCCTGACGGCCCTTCCCGCCCTGGGCCTCTTGCAGCTCCCGCCCCCCCTGCCCGCAGTCCTGACCTACTTCGTTCTCCTGGTAGGCAGTCCGCTCGCCAGCATCGGCCTCATTGTCCTTGGAAACCAGAAACTCGCCGCCGAAAACAGGGAAGCGGGGGAGGGGCTGCGAACCGCCAAGATCTTCATGAAATCGGTCCTGGACAGCCTGACCGCCCATATCGCCCTCATCGACGCCAACGGCGACATCATTCTGGTCAACAAGGCCTGGCGCGATTTTGCCCGGCTAAACGGCCTGGACCCGCAACGGGTTTGCGAAGGCACGAACTACCTTTGCGCCTGCGATGCCGCCGCCCGAAACGACGACGCCGAGGCCGATTCCTTTGCCGCCGGCATCCGCAAGGTCCTGGCTGGAGAACTCGGACAGTTCATCATGGAATACCCCTGCCACGCGCCCCATGAGCGACGCTGGTTCGTCGGCCGGGTCACGCCCTTTCCCGGGGACGGCCCACGCCGGGTCGTGGTGGCCCACGAGGACATCTCCGAACGCAAGCTTATGGAACTGGCCTTGGCCGAATCCAACAAAAAACTTGCGGCCTACAGCGCCACCGATGCCTTGACCGGCATCGCCAACCGCCGCCGCTTCGACGAGGTCTTTGCCAGCGAATACGCCCGCCATGCCCGCTCCGGGGCAACCCTGTCCCTGGTCATGCTCGATATCGACTATTTCAAGAATTACAACGACACCTATGGTCATGCCGAAGGGGACAACTGCCTGATCCAGGCGGCCGGCACCATCGCCCGAACCCTCCACCGCCAGACGGATCTGGCCGCCCGCTACGGCGGCGAGGAATTCATCTGCCTGCTCCCCGACACGGATCTGGCCGGGGCTGTCGCCGTGGCCGAGGACATCCGCCAAAACGTCGCAGGGTTGGCCCTGCCCCATGCCCAGTCGGCCGTGGCCCCGGTCGTCACCGTCAGCATCGGCGTCCTGGCCGCCAAATGCCCGCCGGGCGCAGCCCCCGGCGATCTCTACAAGCAGGTCGATGCCCTGCTCTACAAGGCCAAGGGCAACGGACGAAACCGGGTGGAAAGCAACAGCCTCGAATCCGATGCCCCGGACGCCGCCGCAGCCGGACAGGGCGTTGTCCGCATCTTCTGGGACACCGCCTTCGCCAGCGGCAACGCCACCATCGACCGGCAGCACCAGATGCTCATCGCCACGGCCAACGAACTGCTCCTGCTCATGACCCAAAACCCTTCCTGCCCCACCCTGGGCACCGCCATTGACGCTGCCCTCCAGCATGTCGTCGAGCATTTCCGGGACGAAGAACGCATCCTGGAAGCGGTCGATTTTCCGGGACTGGCCGAACACACGGCCGAGCACGAACGTCTGCTGCAAAAAGGGACGGCTCTCGTCAGCGGCTGGACCGAGGATTCTGCCTCCTCTGGCGAAATCATTCGCTTCATTGTCCATGACCTGATCATGATGCACATGCTTTCCAGTGACATCCAATACCACCTCTGCTTTAAGCAACCCGCCTGAATCCTGGCCCAGTCCGGTCCCGCTTTTTTATACGGCCCGGCCGCCTCGGACGAGTCAAAAGGCACCACCCTTTCCGGTTAAGTCCCAACCTGCCCCATCCTGCCGGCCGGCCCGTGTTCGGGCATATTTGGAATCGGCCCACAGCGCCTCAAAATATTCTATTATTTAAGCGTATTCCAATATTACCGCGCAAACAGAACCGCGGAACACGCCGCCCCATCCCTTTCGCTCTTCCGGTATGTATCTTGCTCTATGGCAGCAAGAACACAACAACGCGTCGGCCCGCTCCACTCCCTGGATGCCGTTCGGCGCGACGGCGCGGTGAGACACGTTCGACGGTCGCGTAAACCGACCGGGCGACGGCCTTTGCCTGCCCCAAGGAGTACCACATGGGTTGGCGATTACCTGGTTGTCTGCTGGCTGCGGCCGGCCTGTCCCTGTCGTTGGCGTCCGTTGCCCCGGCCCAACCCGGCCCGGCCCGCTATGTCGGCAGCGCCGCCTGCGCCCCCTGCCACGCCGGGCAGTACGAACGCTTCCAACGCTTTTCCAAAAAAGCCCATTCCTCCAAAAGCCTGCGCCTTATGGCCAAGGGGTTGACCGACCAGGAGCAGGCCGGCTGCTACGCCTGCCACACCACGGGCTACGGCCGTCCTGGCGGATTTACAGATTTTACGGCCACGCCCGAACTGGCCGACGCCGGTTGCGAAGTCTGCCACGGCCCAGGGGCGGACCATGCGGCCTCGGGTGATCCGGCCGCCATTAAAAGCCACCTCACCCTGGCCGACTGCGACCCCTGCCACAATGATGCCCGGGTGCGCTCCTTTGGCTACAAGCCGCTGCTCCATGCCGGGGCGCATTAAAACCGTGGGTATGCAACGCGCAACACGGGGCACGGCCTTTCCCGGCCCAGGCCCTGGAGACCGACTATGTTTCGACGCACCCGCTCCATCCGTATAAAGGCCCTGGTCCTGGTGACTCTGGTGGCCGCTGCTGCGCTTGGCGGCCTGTTCGCCGCCAACACCCTGTGGCAGCGCGAGATGGCGTTGACCCGCATCCGCGAAACCGGAGCCGCCGAAGCCGAACTGATCAAACTTATCGTCAGCGAACCCATGGTCATTGGCGACAACGCCGCCACCACGGCCCAATTTGCCAAAATCGCCGCCAGCACACAGCGCCTGAAAGCCTACCTCACCGACTTTCGGGGTAGGATCACCTACGCCACCGATGCCGCCACCCTGCGCCGGCCCCTGGCCGAGGTCGCGGCCAGCCCGGGGCTGGCCGCCCGGTTGCAGGCCGCCCTGGCCACGGCTGTCGATGGCGACGGGTTGGAAACCGAAAGCAGCGGCACCGCCTCCTTTGCCACGGTGCGCGCCGTCAAAAATGCGCCCCAGTGCCACCACTGCCACGGTGCAAGCCGGTCCGTGCTCGGCGCGCTGGTCACCGTGGCCGACGTCGGCCCGGACATGGAGGCCCTGGCCGCCAACCAGCAGCGCACGGCCCTGCTATCCCTGGCCGGCTTGGCCGTCCTGGTGGCCGGGCTGCTCCTTTTCATGAAATATTCCATCATCGACCGGCTGGCCTTTCTGGCCGCCACCAGCCAACGCATCGCTTCCGGCGATATGGACGCCTGCCAGGCCGTGGCCGTGCGGGTCGATGCCCGCCAGGCCCAGGGCAGCGGTGATGAAATCACCGTGCTCGGTTCAGGCCTGTGCACCCTGGTGGCCACGCTTCGCGGCAAGATCGCCGAGGCCGACGCCAAAACCACGGAAGCGGCCAGTGAGGCCAACCGGGCCGGGGTCTGTCTGGCCGAAGCCGAAACGGCCCGGGAAGCGGCCGCCCGAGCCCGGCATGAAGGGGCTGTCCAGGCCGCCCAGACCCTGGAAGGCGTGCTGGACCATCTGGGTGCCGCCACTGCCGCCCTGACCGACGCCGTGTCCCGGGCCGGGTCCGGGGCCAGAACCCAGAAGGACGCCGCCCTGGAGACCGCCGCCGCCATCAATCAGATGAACGAGTCCGTGGCGGACATGGCCAAAATAGCGGCCGGCGCGGCCAGGATCTCGGCCGAAGCCAAAGACAAGGCCAGCCTGGGGGCCGACACCGTGCACGAACTGGCCGGCTGCATCACCGGTGTGCGCGAACTGGCCGAAACCCTGCGCCGCGACATTGCCGCCCTGGGGCAGGAGGCCCAAGGCATCGGCCAGATCATCAACGTCATCTCCGACATCGCCGATCAGACCAATCTGCTGGCCTTAAATGCCGCCATCGAGGCGGCCCGGGCCGGCGATGCCGGACGCGGGTTTGCCGTGGTGGCCGACGAAGTGCGCAAGCTGGCCGAAAAAACCATGCTCGCCACCAAGGACGTGGAAAAGGCCGTCACCAGCATCCAGACCGGCACGAAGGCCCATGTGGACAGTGTGCAGGAGGCGGCTTCGGCCATTGAAACGGCTTCGACCCTGGCCCACCGCTCGGGCGAGGCGCTCTCCGGCATCGTGGAGCTGGTCACGGCGGCGGCCAAGCAAGTGCGCTCCATCGCGGCCTCGTGCGAAGACCAGTCGGCGGTGAGCGATGAAATCGGCCGATCCGTGGACGGCATCAGCGCCATTTCCCAGGACACGGCCGAAACCATGGAACAGGCCGATCTGGCCGTTGGCCGTCTGGCCAGCCAGGCCGAGAGTCTCAAGCGCCTGACCGACGACATGCTCGACGAACCGGCCGCCCAACTTCCGGCCTGACGCCAGATCGTTGCAAGCGGCCGGCGGGCAACACCGCCGGCCGCATCAGGCTGCTTCAGGCTGTTGGCCTGCCTTCGCCTTGACGCAGCGCGCTTGCCCCCAGGCTCCCTGCCCGGTTTCGCCCCACCCGTCCGATGCCGCCAGGCCAAAAAGGGACGACGACAGAGAGCTTGTCACTTGTTTGTCGTTTGGATAAGCTAACGCTCCTTTTTCATGCACCGGCGAGGCGCTCTCGTGGGCTTAAGCTGGAGATCCAGCAGCAAAGAGATGGAAGGAAGATTTCGATGAAACGACCCGATTTTGCGAAATGCGGCGGCTTAGTCCCCGCCATCGCCCAGGAAGCGTGCAGCGGCGAAGTGCTCATGCTCGCCTACATGAACGAAGAAGCCTACGACAAAACCCTGGCCAGCGGCGAAGTCCATTACTACAGCCGCAGCCGCCAAAAAATCTGGCATAAGGGCGGCACCTCCGGCCATGTCCAAAAGGTGACCTCCATCCGCTTGGACTGCGACGCCGACACCATATTGGTGCTCGTCGAGCAGATCGGCGGCGCAGCCTGCCACGAAGGCTACAAGTCCTGCTTTTTTACGGAAATCACCAACGACGGCGAACGCACCTGTTCCGCCAAAGTTTTCGATCCCAAGGAGGTCTATAAATAAATGGCCAGCGACAACATGCTCAAACTTGGCATCCCCAAAGGCTCCCTGCAGGACGCCACCATGGCTTTGTTCGAGAAATCCGGCTGGAAAATCCGGATGCACCATCGCAATTATTTCCCCGAGATAAACGACCCGGAAATCACCTGCTCCATGTGCCGCGCCCAGGAAATGTCGCGCTACGTCGAATCCGGCACCCTGGATTGCGGCCTGACCGGCAAGGACTGGATTCTGGAAAACGAGTCCGATGTCGTCGTCGTCGATGATCTGGTCTATTCCAAGGTGAGCAACCGTCCGGCGCGCTGGGTGCTGGCCGTGGCCGCCGATTCGCCCTACAAGCGCCCCGAGGATCTGGCCGGCAAAAAGATCGCCACCGAGCTGGTCAATTTCACCAAGCAGTATTTCGCCGGCGCGGGCATCCCCGTGGACGTGGAATTCTCCTGGGGTGCCACCGAAGCCAAGGTGGTCGAAGGTCTGGCCGACGCCATCGTGGAAGTGACCGAGACCGGCACGACCATAAAGGCCCATGGCCTGCGCATCATCTCCGATCTGCTTTCGACCAACACCCAGCTTATCGCCAACAAAAAGGCCTGGGAAGTTCCGTTCAAGCGCCGCAAGATCGAGATTTTGAATATGATGTTGCAGGGCGCGCTGCGGGCCGAAGGGCTTGTGGGCCTGAAGATGAACGTGCCCGAAGAGAAGATGCCGGCCATCATGGCCCTGCTGCCGAGCCTGACCGCCCCCACTGTGGCTGGGCTTTACAACAAGACTTGGCTGTCGGTGGAAATCGTTGTGGCCGAAAGTTCCGTGCGCGATCTGATCCCCCAGCTCCATGACCTGGGTGCCGAGGGCATCATTGAGTACGCGCTCAATAAAGTTATCTAGTTTCGACGCAAAGAACAGCGAATAGCAAAACGGCCGCAGGCAGAAGTCTGCGGCCGTTTTGCGTTTGTTGCAGTCGTGTGCCAGACGCATTTAAATCCTCTGTTCTCTGGAATTGGCCGTGGCTCCTGGGTTTGGTCCAAAGAGGAAATAAATGGAGACGCCGCAAAAAAGTACAATTTCAGCCAAGATTCTGATACGAAAATTGAAAAAGACAATACGACAATGACCATCCACGCTTTTTGCGGTACGAAAAATCTCAAGGAGCCTTCAATGCCCAACCGAATTTTCTCTATCCTCGCAACGCTTTTGTGTGTGCTCGCGTTGTCGTGGTCGGCCGGTCTGGCCTGCACCAGTGTTCGGATCAAAACGACGGACGGCATGGTCTTTTATGCCCGCACCATGGAAGGCGAGTGGACGTTGCAGACGGTCTTGGGTGTTGTGCCCAAGGACACGGCCTATCAGGGCACGTTGCCGGATGGAACTTCCAAGGGCCTTAAATGGAAGACCAAATACGCCTTTGTCGGCATGTTCGATTTTGGCCTGCCCCTGGCTTCTGACGGCATGAACGAAAAGGGGCTGGTGGTTGGCGAGTTGTTTCTGCCGGGCTATGCCGCCTACGAAACCTTTGACAGCGCCAAGGCCGATATAACCCTGGCCCAGTTTGAATACGGGACGTGGCTGCTCTCCAATTTCGCCAGCGTTGCCGAGGTGCGCAAGGCGTATCGCGAGGTGCGCGTCTGCCAGGGTCCGGTGGACACGGCCGGGCCGCTGCCGTTGCATTATGTGGTGCATGATCCGTCGGGCGACTGCGTCGTTATTGAGTTCACGGCCGGCAAGGTGACGCTCTACGACAATCCCCTGGGCGTCATGACCAATTCCCCCACCTTTGACTGGATGCTCACCAACCTTGACAATTACATCAATCTTTCGGTCATGAACACGCCGGAAAAAGAACTCAAGGGGTTAACGCTTAAGACTTTCGGCCAGGGTTCGGGCCTCTACGGCCTGCCGGGCGACTACAGCCCGCCCAGCCGTTTTGTGCGCATGGTGACGCTGTCCCAGGCTGCTCTGCCGGCCAAGGGTGCCGACCAGGGGCTTAATCAGGCCATCACCATTTTGGACAACGTGGACATTCCCATCGGTGCCGTGCGCGGCTTTGAGGGCAAGCAAGCGGCCTATGATAAGACCATCTGGTCGGTTGTGGCCGACACCGCCAAATTGCGTTATTATTTCCGCAGCATGGACAACAAGAACTGGCGCTATGTTGATCTGGCCAAAGCCTTTGCCGCGGCCAAGGGTATCAGCACCGTCCCGGTATTCATCCCGGTGGATTATCCTGACGTGACGAGCCAGGCCAAGCCGCTGCAATAGGCTTTGTCGTCGCGCCGGCGGCGAGACGCTGGGTCTGTCGTCTGGGGCGTGTCCAGCCCAGGCAAGCCTTGGTCGTTTCGCCGCCGTTCGGTCGTGGCGCGCTGTCCCGAACACCGCCTTGGCGCTTGCCCGGCCCGCCTTCCTCTCCCTGCCCACACCCGGTCTGCGCCGCCTGACCCCCGCGCACCCGGCCTGCGCCGCCGCACGCTGTCGCAACACCCATGACAACCCGTAACAAGCCGGAGTTGATGCCTCTTTATTTTTTTCAGAGCGCCATTTACTGCCAAAGTTTCAGCCGCGCCCCAAAAGCCGGAGCGTAAATAACACCCTTTTTAAAAATATTACAGCGCCAGCCCCTTTACATTTCTCGTCAGGGGCGTATCTCTCCCTCGTTCAGTCTTTTCAACGAGCATGGATTTTTTGGATCTTGGGCTTTTCTGATGTGCAGCTCCAATTGATGCGAAAATAAGTGCTAAAAACAGGAGCAACCCATGTCCAAGAAACTCTATGTCGGCAATCTTTCGTTTAATTCCACCGAAGACGACATCCGTACCCAGTTCGCCACCTACGGCGAAGTCATCAGCGTCAACCTGATCACCGATCGTGAAACCGGCCGTCTGCGCGGCTTCGGTTTCGTCGAGATGGACGAAGAAGGCGCTCGCGCTGCCATCCAGGGCATGGACGGCAAGGACTTCGGCGGTCGTAACCTGAAGGTCAACGAAGCCGAAGACAAGCCCCGCTCCGGCGGCGGCAGCAACCGTGGCGGCGGCAGCCGCTGGTAGGCCCAAAAGCCTGCCTCGCATTCCGTAAGTAATGAAGGGCCGGGACTTGTTCCCGGCCCTTTTTTTGCGTGGTGCGCCCGCCCCGCATTCTGGCGAATGGGCCGACCGGCCTGGGCCACATCCACCAGGCGACAGTGTGCGCCGGCTGCCCAGCCAGGGGGTACGCGCCGGTTCCGCCCCCTACTCGCCGCCGGCGCGCTTGAGCTTTCGAAAAATCGTCGTGCGATCCAGCCCAAGCCGCTTGGCCGCCTCGCCAACCGAACCGAAATGCGCGATGGCCCGCTCCAGATACTCCCGCTCAAAGCTCGAAACCACATCCTTATACGGCCGCTCCCAGTCCGCCTCCGCAAGCGCCAGTTCCGGCCCGGCCGCCCCCGGCTGGGGCGGCGCCGCCGCAACCGCCGCCGCGCCAACAGCCAGCACACACTCCGTCACCCGCATGACCGTGGGCAGATCGTCGGATTCGATGCTCCCGTTATCGCACGTGATCACCAACCCCTCGATGAGATTTTCCAGCTCGCGCACGTTGCCCGGCCAGTTGTAGTGGGCCAGGATGCGCTCGGATTCCAGGGTCAACGTGGTGCGCTTGCGGTAGCGCGCGCCAAAGCGCTGCAAAAACATCCGGGCCAGGGGCAAAATGTCGTCGGGCCGGTCGCGCAGGGGCGGAATCTCCAGCACCGCCACCCGCAGCCGGAAAAACAGATCGCTGCGAAACGATCCCACCTTGGCCTCGGCTTCCAGATTGCGGTTGGTGGCGGCAATGACCCGCACATTGGTCTTTCGCGACCGGCTCGACCCGACCGGGGTCAACTCCCGGTCCTGGAGCACCCGCAGGAGCTTGGATTGCAGCAGCAGCGGCATATCGCCGATCTCGTCAAGAAAAATGGTGCCCCCGTCGGCCATCTCAAAAAATCCCACCCGCCCCTTGGGATGCGCCCCGGTAAAGGCTCCGGGGGCGTAGCCGAACAGTTCGGATTCAATGAGATTTTCCGGGATGGACGCGCAGTCCACCTTGACGAAGGGCTTCTCGCGCCTGGGGCTGGCCTCGTGGATCATGCGGGCGAACAATTCCTTGCCAACGCCCGTCTCGCCCAACACCAAGGCCACGGCGTCGGTGGCGGCAATGCGGCGCAAGAGGTCCATAAGCCGCTTCATGGCCGAATTCTCGGCAATGAAGCTGGTGATGCCCCCACCCTCGCGGATGAAAAAATCCATTTGATGCTGATAGGTTTCGATCAGCTCCTGCTGGCGGGAGATGCGCTCGCGCATGCGGGCCATAAGCGTAATGTCGCGGGCGTAGAGCACGACCAGGCTCACCGTGCCGTCCGGGTCGCGGATGGGCTTGCCGTCGATGGTCATGGAGCGGTTGTTGCGGGTGACCTGGATGGAGGACGCCGGCTGGC
The DNA here is from genome assembly GCF_009856865.1 of Solidesulfovibrio aerotolerans. Classification (GTDB taxonomy): domain Bacteria; phylum Desulfobacterota; class Desulfovibrionia; order Desulfovibrionales; family Desulfovibrionaceae; genus Solidesulfovibrio; species Solidesulfovibrio aerotolerans. The sequence goes on from NZ_WVUD01000029.1 coordinate 37,537, forward strand.
CCGTGGCCACGATCTCGGGAGTGATGGGGGCGATATTGAAAAGGCCGGCTTTTTGAAGCTCTTCGACGTTCTTGCCGATCAGCTCGGCCTTGCTGATGCCGGTTAACTGCTCATAGGCGGCATTGGCCTTTAAGGCATAGCCGTCGCGGTCGGCGATAAACACGCCGTCTTCGATGCTGTCGAGGATGGCATCGAGGTGGGCGGCCACGGGATCGAGGGGTATTTGTACCTTTTTTCTCAAGCAGGCCCCCTTTTGGCGGCAGTATTGTCACACTTTTCCCAAGCTCGGGCAGTTACCCTGCTGCAATAGCGCAACCAGTGGCAAAAGCGCAACATGTTGCAAATCTGCCAACCATCTGTTTTTACACGTCAAGGGCCAAAACCGGCCAAATTGCCTGCTGCCAATTTGCAACATCGCTCGTCTTTTTGAAGCATTCATCGGACGTTTATTTTTGTGAGTCAATAAAATCAGTATGTTGCAAACTTGGCATGTTGATTGCTTAATAGAAAAGCAAGAACGCACGAGACGCAGGAAACACACTGCACGGCATTTATAAAGGAGACCGCCATGACCGCTACCGCCACCACCACCAAGACCCGTTTGACTGTGAAGCCCCTTGAAAACTACACCATCGAAGGCACCAGCGAATGTTCCGCCTGCGGCCGCTCGGTCAAGATGCAGCTGCTCATTGAAAACGACATCATCGTCGATGCCGGCGGAACGGTCGAAAGCTGCGGCTACAGCCGCGAATGCATGGCCGCGCTCATTGCCACCGTCAAGGGCATGAACATCATGGACGCCCAGGCCGTGTCCAGCGAAGATTTCCAGCCGCTCATGACCCGCGTCATCGAGAAGCTTGGTTGCGATAACTGGTGTGTGGCGGCCTTGCGCATCGCTCTGCGCAACTATCGCCTCCGGGCAGCGGCCTAGGCACCCCGCTTCCCACCCTCGGACCCAACCCGTCCCACGCGGGTGTCCGGAACAGGCCGGGAACCGTCCGCCGCAACGGTTCCCGGCCTTTGTTGCGCCCGGTCCCCGGCGTGCCGGCGCCAGCCCGCCTCGCGTTCGCCAGAGCGCGGGCAACGTGCGCCTCACGGCATCTGTATCACGCTTGCCTGCCTGTTGGACGACACGCCCGTCGCCCCAGCCCGCCGCCACAACGCTTTGACAACCCGCCGCCCTTTCCTTAGACCATAAAGAGTCGTCTAACCCGTCTAATGCGCCCTGCAACCACCGCCTCGGGAGACACAGCCATGCGCCAGCCCAGCGTCGAGGATTTCCATGACATCGCCGCCCTTGGCGAGGACATCCGGCGTCACATCCTTTCCAACCTCGGCAATGACCTCTATCCGCCTGATCCTTTTCGCTATTACAGCGGGCTGGCCTATTCCATACGCGACCGGCTGATCAAGATGTGGCTGGCCACCCAGACCTCGTATTACGACTCCATGTCCAAGCGGGTCTATTATCTGTCCATGGAATTTCTGCCCGGCCGCTTCCTCATGAACTACGTCACCAACATGGGCATGGAGGAAGGCTGCCGCGAGGCGGCCACGAAGCTGGGCTATTCCCTGGACGATCTGGCCGAGGAAGAGCGCGACGCGGGCCTTGGCAACGGGGGCCTGGGGCGGCTGGCCTCATGCTACATGGACTCCATCGCCACCCTGCGCATCCCGGGCTACGGCTATGGCATTCTCTACGATTACGGGCTGTTCCACCAAAAGATCGTGGACGGCTGGCAGGAAGAGCAGGCGGACAACTGGCGGCGCCACGGCAGCGCCTGGGTCATCGACCGGGTGGAACACCACTACGAGGTACGCTTCCACGGCCGCAGCGAAGCCTATACCGACGCCAAGGGCACCCAGCGCTACCGCTGGGTGGACACGGATTCGGTGGTGGCCATGCCCTGCGACATCCTCATACCGGCCCACGGCGGCCGGCACGTCACCAACATGCGGTTGTGGACCGCGGCCTCGTCCACGGGCTTTTCGCTGCGCGATTTTAACCAGGGCGATTTCCTGGGGGCCATGCAGTCCAAGATTTTATCGGAAAACATCTCCAAGGTGCTCTATCCCAACGACGAGCCCATCCAGGGCAAGGAATTGCGCCTTAAGCAGCAATACTTCCTGGTGGCCGCCACCCTGCGCGACATCATCCGCCGCCACAAAAAAACCGGCTCCACCTTTGAAGGCTTTTCCGATCAGGTGGCCATCCAGCTCAACGACACCCACCCCACCATTGCCGTGGCCGAACTCATGCGCATCCTTTTGGACGAGGAGATGCTCGGCTGGGACGAGGCCTGGGACATCTGCCGCCGCACCTTTGCCTATACCAACCACACCGTGCTGCCCGAAGCCCTGGAAACCTGGCCGGCGGATCTGCTGGGCCGGGTGCTGCCCCGGCATTTGGAGCTTATCGCCGAAATCGACCGCCGTTTTCTGGCCGAGGTGGCCCTGCGCCATCCCGGCGACGCCGGCAAGCTTGAGCGCATGGCCATCATCGACCGCAACTCCTGCCGGGTGCGCATGGCCCATCTGGCCATTGTCGGCAGCCACAAGGTCAACGGCGTGGCCAAGCTGCACTCCGACATTCTGCGCCACAAGGTGTTCCCGGATTTCGACGCCTTTTATCCCGGCAAATTCACCAACGTCACCAACGGCATAACGCCCCGGCGCTGGCTGAATCAGGCCAATCCGACCCTGTCCCGGTTGATTACCGAGCACATCGGCCCGGATTGGGTGACCGACCTTGACCGGCTGCGCGAGCTGCTGCCCCTGGCCGACGATGCCGCCTTCCGGTCGGCCTGGCGCACGGCCAAACGCGAAAACAAAAAACGGCTGGCCCGCTATGTCCTGCGCAAATCCGGCATCGGCATAAACCCGGACACGCTCTTTGATGTCCAGGTCAAGCGGATGCACGAATACAAGCGCCAGTTTTTAAACGTGTTGCACATTGTGACGCTGTATAACCGCCTGCGCCAAAACCCCGATCTGGCCGTGCCACCGCGCACGGTGCTCATCGGCGGCAAGGCCGCGCCCGGCTATTTCATGGCCAAGCGCATCATCCGGCTGATTACCGCCGTGGCCGCGACAGTCAACGCCGACGACGCCCTCCGCAGCCGGCTGCGGGTGGTCTTTTTGCCCAACTACTGCGTGTCCCAGGCCGAAAAAGTCATTCCGGCCGCCGACCTGTCCCAGCAGATTTCCACGGCCGGCATGGAAGCCTCGGGCACGGGCAATATGAAGTTCGCCTTAAACGGCGCGCTGACCATAGGCACGCTGGATGGGGCCAATGTGGAGATCATGGAAGCGGTCGGGCGGGAAAACATCTTTATTTTTGGCCTGACCGCCCCGGAGGTGGAAGCGACCCGGGCGGCCGGCTACAATCCCATTCCCCGCATCGAAGCCGACGCCGAACTGGCCGAGGCCTTGGACATGATCGGCCGGGGCTTTTTCACCCCCGACGAACCAGATCTTTTCCGACCGATTCTCGATAATCTGCGCCACAACGGCGACTACTATCTGGTCACGGCCGACTACCGGGCCTGCATCGAGGCCCAGGACGCGGTCAATGCCCTCTACCTCGATCCCGAAGCCTGGACAGCGGCTTCGATCCGCAACACCGCTGCCATGGGCTATTTCTCCAGCGACCGGGCGGTGCTGGAATACGCCCAGAATATCTGGGATATCGAACCGCTCGGGGAATAGGGGAGGCGGGGGGTCTGTCTGGACCCGACCCGGCGGCGGCGGCCGGAAAAACGCGCGCGGCAGTCCTTGCGGCAACGCGCGCGTTGACGATAGGTCGTGCGATACCATCGACAGGACGCGGCAGCGCCAGGCGAAAGCAGCTACAGCCGGCGCAGCCAGGCTACGATCCCAAGGATCGCCATCAACGGATAAAGCGGCCACAGGATGCCGAGCCACAGGCACACGCCCACGGCCACGGCCAGCGCGCCGGCATAGAGGCAGGCTTCAAGATAGGGGCCAAGACCGCGCAGGGGGCTTTTCCAGCCCTGGAAGTCGAGCAGAGGGGAGGCCAGACGCGAGGCTTCGTCCTGGGGCGCGATTTCCGGGCGCGACGCGCCGTCCCCGGTCTGGCGCGGTGCGGCACCCGCCTCCCGGTCCGATGCTGCGTCCGTTGGCCGGGCCAAGGCCCGACCGGCCTCGCCGGTCTCCCCGGCCTCGTCGCCGCTGCCACGGCCGGACTGAAGCTTGTGGCCGCACAACCCGCAGACAAGCCGGTCATCGGGGTTGTCCCCGCCGCATTTATTGCAGCGCATGGCCGCGCCTGCCAGTCTCATTTGTTGACAACATCGCAGGCGATCATAAATGGAAACCAGGCATCCCGCCACTAAAACAAAGGAACGCGCATGGAGATGATCCTGACCGGCTATTCCGTCAATCCCGTGTGCTGCAACGGTTGCGGCGCGTGCGCTGCCATGGCCCCGGACCTTTTCGCCATGGACGAGGTCAGCGAAAAGCCCGTCCTTTTGCTGTCAGAAGCTCCGCTCGACGCCGTTGAACGGGTCATGGCCTTTTGCCCCCACGACTGCATCGAAACCGGCTGAACACCAGCCGGACCGCATCGCCCTAATGCCTTTGCGCCGTCGTCCGATAGGCACAGGGAGGCGGCGCAGGCGCGCTGCCCGGGGAGGCCGCCATGGCACAACGGACGCGATTGGCCGTCATCGAAGCCCTTGATCGGCTGGGATTACTCAAATACCTGTTGGCAACAGGCATCACCGTGCTGGCATTTGCCCTGACCGCCGGGGCGTTTTGCTACGAGCAGTTGCAAAAACAGCCGCCCCGCCTGTCCGAGGCGGCCAAGGCCGTCATAGCAAAGGACGTCCCGGCCCCGGCCCAGCCCGGCTACGCCCTGCGCGCGCCGGTCAGCCATATGGCCCGGTTCGCCGCCGCCACCGACACGCCAACCGGCTTTTCCTTCTACGACATCTCGGATCAGGAAACGCCCCAATCCCTGGCCGACAAGCTGGCCGGAAAACGGTTTCGAACCACGCGCGGCCAGGGCCAGTCCTGCAACTTCGCCTATCCCCTGACCGCCCCGGCCGGGGATCGTGAAGCCGTGGCCGCCTACATCCGCGCCCTGGGCCGGGATTGCTGCGCCGTGGCCCAGGTGCTGCCGGGCCAGTTGGCCACCTACGCCTTTACCCGTCTGGCCAACAAGGAAGCCCCCAAGGCCATCGACCCCCTGTCGGGCGTGGCTGTCTTTTCCGAAGTCGGCGGCGGCCTCTTAACGCTCAATATGCGCTTTTCCAACAACGCCGAAGGCTATGCCGCCAGTCTGGCCCAACACCTGGGCGAACGCTTCGGGCCGGCCTCGCCCATGGGCCGCGACGGCTCGGCCTGGGCCAGGGACAACGGGCTGGTCACCCTGACCCGCACCGGCAACAGCTTGCAGGTGTCCGTGTATTTCGCTGCCAATATCGAACGCCACGCCGCCCATACGGCCCGGCTGGCCGACCGGCCAGCCCGCCCACAACCGCCGGCCACCGGTCTGGCCGTGGCCGAGGGCTGGTAGAGTGGTCGTGCGCTTTGCAGACGCACCAACCACAAAAGCCTCGCCAGCCCCTGGAAGGACTGGCGAGGCTTTTCGCGCAAAACCGGCTGCCTGACAGGCAAGCCGCCGGCAATCCGGGTGATCCGACTCGAAAGCGCGCGCGGTGCGCCACACTCCCGAGTGCGGCGTTCACAAAAAGCACTTATGCTTTTTGCAAATAAAAACAATAAATTTGGTGTGTTGATGCCAGGCAAACCAGAACAGCAAGAGCCCAACGCGACACTAGGCCAAAAGCCGCAACCAGCCCAGTGGTTCGCTGCCGACGGCAGCAACAAGCGGCACATCCGCCGCCTGCGGCACGGCCGGTTCGTTGGGGAAGGCTTCAGCAAAGGGCATGCCGGCCAGATGCTCGTCGGGATGGGCCAACAGCACCCGGCCCTGGGCGTCGGTCACGGCCAGAGGCCGGTCGCAGGCGGCCAGCACGGCCGACAGGATGGACTTGTACAACACCACGGCCGCGTCGGTGGCGCAAATCTGCTGCCGGCTGCGCCGGGTCAGGGCCATTTCCAGATTGGCCTTGAGATCCAGCAATTTGACGGGCTTTTGAATGTAGCCGGCCGCACCCGTGCCAGCCACCCGGTCCATGATGTCGCGGTCCACGGTGGCCGTTAAAAAGATCACCGGCACGCCGAGCGCGTCGATGATGCCCTTGGCCGCTGTCACGCCGTCCATGGGGCCGGCCAGATTGATGTCCATGAGCACCATATCCGGGGCCAGGGCGCGGGCCGCATCGAGAGCCGCCTCACCCGTATCGACGATGCCGCGCACGGTATAGCCCAGGCGTCCCAGGATCTTTTCCGCCACCCGGGCCGAAAGCACATCGTCTTCGACAATGAGCACGGAGCGTGGCTTGCGGGCCGTGTCCACCATGTCCACCCTTTGCAGCGCCGACGCGTTCAGCCGTTGTCGGCCAGCAATATCTTTTTGTGGGCGTCCTGGATCTTGTAATACAGGTCGTCCATCTCCGCCGGCTTCATGAGGTAGTCAAAGGCCCCCTGCTCCATGCCCCGGATGGCCACATCGACATTGGCATGGCCGGTGAGCATGATGACCTCCACCCGGGGGTGGGCCGCCTTGATGCGCGTCAGCGTCTCCATGCCGTCCATGCCGGGCATCTTGACGTCCAAAAGCACGACATCCACAGGATTTTCCGCCAGCGACTCCAACGCCTGCTCCCCGCTGTTGGCCATGGAAACCACCAGCCCCCGGCGCATCAAGCGCTTGCGCAACGTTTCCACATAACTCTCTTCATCATCCACCAGCAGTACCCGCACGGATTCGCTCACAAACATCCCTCCGATCGGACTTGGAAAAGCCTGTATTCCATAGCTGCGCGCCGGGGGAAAAGCAACAGCATCCCTTTTGACAAATCACCGCCCAGACGCAATAGTCACTGCTGCCGGGAGAAAAAAATGCACGCCCTTGACCGCAACGCCCTGATGGGACTGGCCCGACTGGCCGGACACGCCATCCTCGAATGCTACCACGACGGCTTTACCGTTGAAACCAAAGCCGATCAGTCGCCGCTGACCACCGCCGACACCCGGGCCAGCGACATCATCATGGCCGGACTGGCCCAGCTTTTCCCCACTGTACCGGTTATCTGCGAAGAAACAGCCAATGCCCCCTACGAAACCCGCCAGCGCTACACCCGGTGCTTCGTGGTCGATCCCCTGGACGGCACCAAAGAATTTATCCACAAAAACGGCGAATTCTGCGTCAACATCGCCCTTATCGAACACGGCCGGCCCGTCTTTGGCGTCATCCACGCCCCGGTGGCCGACTGCGTCTACGCCGGCGGGCCGGACTTCCCGTCGATCCGCCAGACCGCCGGAGGGCCGCCCGAACCCCTGCGCGCCCGCCGCCCGGCCCCGGACGAGCCGCTGATCGCCGTGGCCAGCCGCTCCCATCCCTCGCCAGGACTGGCCGCCTATCTGGCCCGGTTTCCCGGCGTGCGCTCCATCAGCCGGGGCAGCGCGCTCAAATTCTGCGCCCTGGCCGAAGGTGCCTGCCACCTCTACCCGCGCCTGGGACCGACCTCGGAATGGGATACCGCCGCCGGCCACGCCCTCGTGCTGGGGGCCGGCGGGGCCATGACCGCCCTGGATGGCTCGCCTTTCGTCTACAATAAGCCCAATCTCCTCAACGGCCCCTTCATCGCCCACAGCCTGCCCCCCGACGACCCGCGCTTGTGAGGAGGAAGAGAAATAAGAGGAAGAGGCCTCCGGCGGCCGGGGGGATGATCCCCCCGGACCCCCCGACGGGAAAAGTTTTTCAAGGGGGTATGGGTGGACCGGTCGGCTGGGGATCGGGACAGCCGACGTGGGTGTTTGGCAGCACATGACACAGTCGCCGGCTCCTCGTGGGTCAGGCAGGAGAAAGAAGAAGAGGCCTTGGCGGCCAAAGGGTGTGACAGCCCTTTGGAATCCCACCTGAAAGGCAAGGGGTTAAAGGGGAACGGCGGTGCCGCGACGGTGGGGTGGGGTGGGAAAGCCGCTTGCGTCAGACGGGCATTGCCGCGCGGCAAGCTTGGCGGGAACTACCGTTGTTCCGACAGCCGGTGGGGATAATCCCCCCTGCCGCTTTTACCGGGAGAAGTCTTCCAAGGGTTTTTAGGCTCAAGCGTTTAGAATAAACACTGCCTGCCGTCTCTCATCACTTTTACTTTTCAAGCGTCACTTTCTTTTGCAGGGTATCTTTGTCAATATAAAACTTGATTTGGTATGTTTGCTTACGGCTGGATATAGCTGATTCCTTGCTCATAAAATCTTCTTTCACATCAACCAATATTATATTGTCTGGAGCAAAACTGATTTTTTGAATAGCATGAACATTAAGACCCGTTTCCCAGACAAAAGCTTCAGAATTATACTCTATGGAAACGTAGACAAACACACCATTCATCGCCGGGTCACCGCCGCCGACACCAAAAATTTTTATCTCAGGGCCTGACTCCGAATAGGCTCCCCTGTAAAATGACAAAACAGATGATAGAATAGAATATTGTGCCGTATTTGTCAGGGCCATGCGCTCTATCGCCATCGCCTGCAGCGGCAATGACAGGCTCATGATACCAACCAAAACTATTTGTATGACGAAATATTTTATCACTGAAGCACTTTTCACGGTTTCTGCCTCACGACAACATTTTGAGTAAAAACGGAGTTGGGCAACAAACTATCTGATTTCTCCGTTAAATACGCTTGGCATGTATGTGCGTCAACACACAGGTCAGGTTGCTTGAAAAAATTGCTTCAATTGCATCGCCAATTGCCAGGCAACAGCTCCCGACAGCGGCGGGACGCTCGGACGCACTGGGCTGGCTGGGCGTCCCGCCACAAGGCTGGCGGCCTGACACTGCACTTGGCGCGAACGGCCCTCGCCGTGTCAGCCCGCCGGCTCCTCGTGGGTCAGGCAGTGGATGGTCCCCAGGCCCCAGACCAGATCCACGGCGGAAATGCCCACCACCTCGCGGCCCGGGAATGCCTCGGCCAGGATGCCGAGCGCCAGTCGGTCACGGGCGTCGTTAAAGGTCGGCACCAGCACCACCCGGTCGCCAATGAGAAAATTGGCATAGCTGGCCGGCAGCCGCTGGCCCTTAAAGACCACCGCCCGGGGCATGGGCAGATCAATGACCTGCAACGCCCCGCCATCGGCCAAGCGCACCCCCTGCAAGCGCTCGCGGTTCTCGGCCAACAGCGCATAATTGGCGTCGGCCGGATCGTCCTCGCGGCACAACACCACCGTGTCCGGCGAAACAAACCGGCACAAATCGTCCACATGGCCGTGGGTGTCGTCGCCGGCGATGCCCTTGCCCAGCCAAATGACGTTGCGCGCGCCAAGATACTCCGCAAAGACGGCTTCATAGTCTGCCCGGCCAAAGCCGGGGTTGCGCACCTGCACTGCGGGATCAAGCAGGCACTCCTCGGTGGTCAGCACATCGCCCCGGCCGTTGCCGTCCATGCCGCCGCCTTCCAAAACCACCCGCCGGCCCTGATACTGCGCCGAAACAACTTCCATCCCCAGCTCCCGGCACACCGCCGGCCCCACCGCGTCGTCCAGTAAATGATCCGGGTACTTGGCCCAGCCCGTGAAACCGAAATCCACCGCCACAACCTTCCCGGCCCGACGCACGAAAAACGGCATGAAATCCCGGGTCCAACCCCGATCCATGGGGGCCGTAAACCACTCGACCAGCCCCATATCCGCGCCAACAGCCCGTAAAACCCGCCCGGCCGCCGTGCGCTGCTTGCCATCCCGAACCAACAGCCGCACCCGCTCGCCGGCACCGGTCAGCTTGCGCAGCATCTCGCCATACACCCAGGCAATGGGCGAAAACCTGCCCGGCCAGTCCGAAGCATTGCCCGGCCACGCCAACCACACCGCCGTATGTCCCTCAAACTCCGCAGGCCACTGTAAGGTCGTATGCACATGGACTCCTTTGGGGAGAAGAGGCGAAGAACTGGGGGAGGGAACCCCTTTTTGGAAAAAAGGGGTTCCCTCCCCCAGACCCC
>NZ_WVUD01000002.1 GCF_009856865.1 Solidesulfovibrio aerotolerans
TCCAGCCCAATACGCCGCCTTTTCGGATCTATGCTCCGGTGCCGATGCTACCATGGTCGCCCCTCCTGGGGACACTCCATGCCAGAAAATTCAGGAGGCGTAAGAAGGGGTTCTTTTGACGGTTACGAGCCCGAAGATAGCCATTCCGTCTTTCTCGAATTACCATTTGAGAAATTGGCTTCTTATCAGGTTTGTCCAGCAATTCTGCCAACCATTGTGCAAGCTGCCCTCGAAGTTCTTGATAGTCCTACACTCCACCTTCAATCAACTTTAGCAATATGGCATATAAGCCAGAAGCTCTATTCCGAGCCTCCCGGACATACTCCGTCTGCAAACTGATGCGGATTTCAGCATGGCCCAGCAGATCACGATATGCCTTTGGAAAAGCATATCGAAAATAGTAAAGATTTCCTTTGAAGTAAAGGTAGGTCGGCGAGGAACGCCGGAGGGATCGCCCCTGCGGCAGGGAATTGGCGCGGGATGCTCGTGAAGCTGGCCGTGGGGGTGAGCGTGCTTCCCTTCGGCTCTGTAGTGATGTGCTGGCTTGTGACACGACTGCGGCCCACGCCGCGATGTGGCATGTTTGACCCCGCGCTTTGACCCCTTTGGGTAAACAGGGGAAAACGCGGAGCTTATTGAAGCCTAGCCACAACCTATTTGACAAAAAGAACACATGATTGCAGCCATTTAGCTGCAACCCCTTCAAGATGATGCCGAAGGGGGGACTCAGACCTCATCCAAAATTATTACCTTGAATGAGTTACATTTCCCTAGATCAACAGCTTGGTTTTTGGTTCGTTTTGTTCCAGCGCTTTGTACCAGATTGATAGTCAATGAGGGACTCGAATTCAAGGCTATTTTGAGGGATGAGAGGGGGCAACTCCAGGGGGCGACGTGGAAACGCCGACAACTCAATTTAATACGAGGTGAGGGGGTCCCGATTTTCTTGGACGCTGCATTTGCCACCATCAGGTCCAGGAAGGGAGTGCCCAGCTCCCGATCTTCTTCCAGGACAGGCTCCAAGGCTATCTCGGCCAAACCATCCACCAGTGAAGTTTACACAGTTTTAGGACACCTCCCCTCCTGGTCCGGCCGGCGCAATACGAAAAACGGAACGCCGTTGCCGGACGTTCCGTTTCCTGCACAGACCCGCCAGGCGGGACTATTTCATATCGACAGCCTTGACCCAGATAAGCGCATCCTGGGACAGGGGTTTGCCGTCGAATTCCTTGACCGGCCCGGTCCCCAGGGCGGCAAAGCCCCACCAGCCGGCCTTGGGCATGGCGTAGACAAACACGCCGTTGGCATCGGCCTTGATGGTCTGGGTGGCGAAAGCGTCGTGGGGAGCGGTGGCCACGGCCTTTTTGTCAAAGCTGTTGGAGCCCATGACCATGGCGTGGTTTAAAAACTCCACCTCGATCTCGGCATCGGCCACCGGCTTGCCGCCGGAGAGCACCTGGCCGACAAAGACGTTGCCGGTGTAGAGGCTGTAGGGTTTGGCCATGGGCACGATTTCGGTGGGCAGGCCGACGGGCTTATCCCAGTTGCCGGGAATGCCGCCGATGTTGAGCACCATTTTGGTGATCTGCTGCATGTAGGCCTTTTCTTCCGGGTCGAAATAGGGGGCCGGAACCAGGGCGAACACGTAGTCGCCGGGGCTGCGCAGCTTTTGCTTGAAGGCATAGGCCTTGCCGGAATTGGTCAGGCTTTTCCAGGTGATGGGGGTCAGCCCCGCCTTGAGGTCGGTCTTTTGGCCTTCACCTTCGGAGCCGCGCTGGAAAACCATGAAGAACTGTTCCGGCGCGCCCATGTCCATGGTGTGCCCGGCCTCGAAGGGATGGGTGAAAACGAGGCGCATGTCCACCTCGCCACCCTTGTCCAGAACGATTTCCGGGGTGTAGATCATCTGAAAGTGGGCGCTGGCCAGACCCGGCAGGGCCAGGGCGAGAACCAGGGCAGAGAGAAATCCGGCCAAAGTCTTTCGGTGCTGCATGTCGTCCTCCTGTTTAGGGGTTTATCGCGTTATTCCAGAATCTTTTTGCCGTCGATCTCAATCTTGTGGCCTTCGCCGGCGTCGAAAACGACCGCGTAGGCTCCTTCGGGTTTTTTGAAGGTGTACTTCGAGGTCTTGTCCATGGCCCCCTGCTCCAGGACCTTGCCCGAGCCGTCCTTGACGATCAGGCCCACACCCGAGGCCGAGGAGCCGTCGGAAAAGCCGCCTTCACAGGTGATGGTGCCGTCGGCGTTGTCAAAGCACGAACACAAGGCGGTATGGGCCAGGGCTGCGCCGGGCAAGGCCAGGGTCAGGACAATGAGAGCGGGAATAATTTTCATTCTCAATTTCATGGAAAAGCACTCCTGAAATCCGCGTCCGCTGCGGGTTGAGGGTTGACGGGAAAGAGGCGAATGTGCCCCGGCCACAGTGCGTGCCGGGACCGTTGCCCCGGCGGGTTGCCATTGCAGGCGGGGCCGGACCGGCCCCGCCCGTTTCGGATCAGGCGTTTTGCGCAGCCTCTTCGCCGGCCACCGCAGTGACGGGCAGGGTCACCGGGGTGCGGTGGGGAATCAGCCCGGCAACAATGGTGGCCGCCACGGCCAGACCATAGAAGCTCCACATGGCCGTGTTGCCGTCAAGGCCGAGCAGTCGGCCGCCGGTAAACACCGCGCTGGCCACGATGATGCCGAGGACCATGGGATAGAGGATGGCCAAGACCATCCACTTGGCCTGCCCGGTCTGGACTTTGATCATCATCGAGGTCGCCATGCACGGAGGATAAAGAGCCATGAAGAGCATGAGCGCCAGGGCGTGCAGCGGCGTGAAATCGGCCTCGCCCTGACGCATGGAGGCTTCCAGCGACTGGTTGTCGGTGCCGCCGGCTTCAAGCTTGTAAATGGCTCCCATGGTGGCCACGGCCGACTCCTTGGCGGCAAAGGCCGAGAGCAGGCCGGCATTGACCCGCCAATTAAAGCCGGCGAACTGGGTCACCGGTTCCAGAGCCCGGCCCAGGATGCCAAGGAAGCTCGTTTCCAGGCGCTCCCGGCGCATTTCTATACTGATGCTGTCGCGGCTTTGGGCAAAGGCCTTGACGCCGGCCAGAGCCGCCTTGGCGACCGCGTCGGCGCGGGGTTTCAAAATAGCGAAATAATCAGGATTTTCCTCGCGAAACCGGGTGTCGATGGCCTTGGCCGCCGCAGCGTCCTCAACGCCGGCCCGGGCCGCCTTGTAGGCTTCCTCGTAGCGCAAAAATCCAAGCAGCCCGTCGCCGGCCAGAACCGCCTGGAAGCGTGAGCCGGCCACGGCGGCGTCGAGCTGGCTGCGGGAGGCGTCCAGCCGGGCCTGATACGCGGCCTTGTGCTCCCGACTGATGCCGGGGAATTGCAACAGCACAAAGATAATAATGGCCACGGCCGCCACCACGGTGATGATCTTCTGGACGAAAAGCGCCACCTTCTCAATGGCCCGGGTAAACAGGTTGCGCAGGGTCGGCAGATGGTACGGCGGCATCTCCATGATAAAGGGCGCGCTGTCCAGGCTCGATAACAGCGTCGAGGACAGCAGCCGGGCGATGGGCAGGGCCATGAACAGGGTCACCGTGGAGATGAAAAACATGGCTGCCGAGGCGTCGCCAGGGAAAAAGGCCCCGACCAGCAGGATATAGAGCGGCACCTTGGCCAGACAGTTCATGAGCGGAATAATCAGGATGGTGGCCAGACGCGACTTGTCGTCGGGAATGGCCTTGCAGGCCATGACTCCGGGCACGCAGCAGCCGCCCAGATAGACTCCGGCCAGCACCATGGGCAACGTGGACTGGCCGTGCAGGCCGTAAGACCGAAACAGCCGGTCCAGGATAAAGGCCATGCGCGGCATGTAGCCGGTGTCCTCCAGGAAGGCCACGCAGAAAAAGAGCAGAAAGAAGATGGGGATGTAGTTTAACAGCGAGTTGACGGAATCCATGAACCACAGGCCAAGGGAGCGCAGCATGGGGTCTTCCAGCATCCCGGCCGGGGGCAGGAAACCGGCCACAAAGGTCTTCAGGCCCGCCAAAAGCGGCCACGTGTAGTTGGTCAGCTTGTAGCCCCAGACGATGGAGACCTGATAAAGGATAAAGAGCACACCGATCAGGACAAGGGGGCCGAGGTATTTGTGGCACACGAGATCGTCGATGGCGTCGGTCCGGGTTTTTTCCGGTCCGGCCGACTTGACCGTGGCCGCCTGGGCCAGTGACCGGGCCAGCCGGCGCCGGGCCAGGGCGGCAAAAGCGGCGACGGTCTCCCCGGCCGACTCCCGGAAGGCTTCCTGATGCTCGGCAACCAGCCTGGAGAGGCGCACCGGATCAAAAAACACCTCGGCCACGAACTGCCGCGCCCCCTCGTCGTTTTCGAGCAGCCGCACGGCCAGCCAACGCCGGGGCGCGCCCAGATCACCGCCCTCGGCCAGCACGTCCTCCACAGCCTTGATATGCGGCTCAAGGGGACCGTAGTCCACCCGGAACGCTTCTTCCTTGGCCGGCTGGTCCATGGCTGTCGTCATGACTGCGGCAAGCTGTTCACGGCCCTGCCCCGTGCGGCCGATGCCCGTGGACACCGGCACACCCAATCGCTGGGACAGGATGTCGGCGTCGAGCACCTGGCCACGCCGCGTGGCCACGTCCATCATGTTGCAATGGACCACCACGTTGCTTTCCAGTTCAAGCAGTTCGACGGTAAGGCACAAATGGCGGCGCAGATTGGAAGCATCGATGACGTTGACCACCACCCGGGGATGGTCAAAGAGCAGGAAATCCCGGGTGACCCGCTCTTCCGGGGAGTAGGAACTGATGGAATAGGCCCCGGGCAGGTCCACCAGTTCGCAGGTGCGTCCGCCAAGCTTGAAGTGGCCGGATTTCTTCTCCACGGTGACGCCGGGAAAGTTGGCCACATGCTGGCGCGCCCCGGTGAGCATGTTAAACACCGTGGATTTGCCGCAGTTGGGTTGGCCGGCCAAGGCGGCCAGAATGCGACGGCTCATCGGGCCACCACCTCCACCAACGAGGCCTCGCAGCGTCGCAGGCTGACCAGAAAACCGCTGACTTTGATTTCGATGGGATCGCGCAGGGGCGCATTGCGCACCACCATCACCTCCTCGCCGGGCACCAGCCCCAGATCCCCCAGACGCTGCCCCAGACAGCCGTCGCAGCCCACCCTGGCCACTGTGCACCGCTCACCCGGGGCAATGGCCCCCAAATGGGTCCGGTCCTTGGTTGCGTCTTCGTCCATGTCCACCTCCGGCGAATCTATTGCTCTTTGCAATGTGGATTGAAAATACGACTCAAAATCAAATACAGGCGACGGTGTCCTCGTCTGCTGCCGCGCCGCACAGCCGGGCCATGAGCCGGTCCACGCCGGCCAGGGCCTCGCGCGCTCCCCGGGCATGGTCCTGGCCGGCCAGAGCGGCCTCCTCGATGGCCGTGGCGTTGGCCAGTGTTTCGTGCAGGGCCTGTCCGGCCCGGCCAAGCGGTTCCAGGGAGCGGCGCACGGTCTCGGCGCTGGCCTCGCCCTGGTTGCGGGCGGCCACGGCATTGGCGCTGATGGCCGCCAACGCCGCCCCGACCCGGGAAGACAGCTCCAGGAGGTCGCCGGTGGCGGCATTGGCCCCCCGAAGCAACCCGGCGTTGCCCTCGGCCTGAACCATGACCCCGCCCAGACGCGACGCGGCCTGGGACGCAGCTTCCTTGGAGCGTTCGGCCAGCCGGCGCACCTCGTCGGCCACCACGGCAAAGCCCCGGCCGTGGTCGCCGGCCCGGGCCGCCTCGATGGCGGCGTTTAGGGCCAGCATGTTGGTCTGATCGGCAATGTCGGAGATGGCCTCGCCGGTGGTGGCGGCAAAACGCAGCCCGTCCACAAGCTCCTCAAAAGAGCCGGACAGTCCCTGCATGGCCTCGGCCATGCTGCGGCAGGCCCGTTCCAGGCCCGCTTCCAACTGATGTCCGGTTTCGGCTATGCCGACCGCCTCCTGGGCCTTGGCCGCCGCCCCCAGGGCGTTTTCGGCTGCCTCGCGCACGGCCAAAAGGGCCGTGTCGAGAAGCGTGAAGGCCTCGCCCAGGCTGCCGGACTGGGCGGCAACCAGCTCGATGGTGGCCGAGCCGTCGGCCAGCAGGGCCTCGGCCCGCCCGGAGGCGGCCTCGATATGGCCGCGCACCTCGCCCACCACTTCCGACACGGCAGCCACCCGGGCCTGGCCGGCGGTGCGGTGGGCCTTGGCCGCGTCGCGCAGGGCCTTGAGCGCCTGCCGGTTTTCCGTGAAGGCCTGCCTGCGCTGGTCTTCGGCCTCGGCCATGAGGCCCGATACCGTCCCGGACACCTCGGCGGCCGTGTCCCACAGCCCGGCCAGGGGGCTGACAGCCAACCCCAGGGCCGGGGAGTCAGCCGCCGGCTGCCCGGCCAGGGCGGCACTGAGCCGGGCAGCCAACTGGCGGGCCGGCATTTCCACCAGGGTGGCCCAGGCGGCAAGTCCGGCCAACAGCGTGGTCCCGCCGGCCAGGAGCACGGCAGCGGACGGGGGCATGTCCCAGGCCGCCGCAGCCCCGGCGGCCACGGCGGCAATGGCGGCCAGAAGGCCGGAAACAGCCAGGGAGGCAGGATGCGGGGCGCGCCAGCAAAGCGCTGCCCCGGCCAGTTCTGCCGGCTGTCCGGCCCCTGTCGAATCGTCCATCATGTCCTCCTGCGGGCAACGCCTAGAGCGCCACCAGTTTGAAGGCCAGGGCCTTGGCGTCTTCGGCAAACTCCTCGCCGCATTCACAGGCAATGTCGTTGTCCTTGTCGTAGCGCCAATTGACCGTGATGCGTATTCCGCCGCCTGCAGCGATTTCGAGCATCTCAAACAAATCGAGCAGGGCCTTGGACGACGACGAGTTGAAGTAGACCAGCTCCATATCAAAGGTGACCGGCCCGGCCGGCTTGGCAGCCAGATAGGTTCGCAGCCAAGTGAAAAGAGGGCTGAAAAAGGCGGCGGCGTTTTCCGGGTAACATTCACCCTTCATGCGATGATGATGGCTGTCCGCATCGAAGCGGACCTCGGGGGTGGAGCGCGTGGGCGCACTGACAAACGGCTGCATGGCGGCTCCTCTAGGCAATGACGACATCCAGGGCGAACCAGGCCAGGTCGTCGGAGATGGATTGGATTTCATAGCGCATGGGACGCACGGACCGGCGGGCCATTTCCAGAAAGCCCAGACCAGCGCCCCGGGACTGGGCGTCAGGACCCTGCTGGCGGCAGGATTTGTACAGGGCCTTGAGCGTCTCCCGGTCGGTACCGGCCAGGACGTCGAGGCGTTCGCTGATGCGGCTGGCGAGTTCCTTGCGGATCAGGTTGCCGCAACTCAGGCACAACCCGTCGGGATCAAGCCGAATGATGAGTTCACCCGAGGCCATGCGGCCGGTGGCCATGTCAACGGTGTCGGCAGCGTAGTGCAGGACGTTTTGCAACTGCTCAACGAGCACGGCAAAGGCCATGGCTGCCCGGGTGCGGTTGGCGATCTCGAAATCCACCTTGCACCGGATCATGGAGCCGAGGCCCTCCACCACTTCCTGGGTTACCGGCCCCTTGAAGTACAAAACCACGCCGCCTTCCCGAAGCAGTTCACGGCATCTGTCAAATTGCTGGCCGCCAGTCATCGGATTCCTCCCAGGGCCTGGGGGCGAACGGCCAGCACGGCCACATCGTCGCGCCGCCCGTTTCTGCCCCGGTGTGTTTCAAAAAGTTCGATCAGGGCCTCTCGGCGTTCGGCCAGAGGCGCTTCCGCCGTATCGGCCAGCCACTGGCGCAGGGGCCGCTTGCCAAGGGGCAGATCGCGTCCGCCGCCGACCTGGTCGGTGACGCCGTCGGAAAAAAGAACCAATATGTCGCCTGATTCCAGGGCTACGGGCACATTGGCAAAGACCGCCTCGGCCGGGGTTTTGGAGTAGCCAAGGCCCATGCGGTCCGCGCCGATCTCGATGACCTCGGCCCCGCGTCCGATCCACAGGGGCCGGCGCGCTCCGGCATAGATGAGGCGGGAGCAATCGTCGGCGTCGAGATAGACCAGCCCCATGTCCATGCCGTCGTCGACCTCGCCGCCGCCGCCCTGGAGCAGCAGCCACTGCTGCATGAACCGGTTGACCTCGGTAAGCACCCCGGCCGGATCGCCCTCGAAGCGCTCCAGGCGCACCCGGTCCAGGGCCGCCTTGGCAATAAGCGTCATAAAGGCCCCGGGCACGCCGTGGCCGGTGCAGTCGCCGATGCCGACGAAGACGCCGCCCTGGCTGCGGGCAATATAAAACACGTCGCCGCCGACCACGTCGCGCTGGTCCCACCAGAGAAAGCTGTCGGGGAAAACCGCGGCCAGTTCGCTTGGCCTGGAGAGAAAGGCGCGCTGGATGCGGGCGGCGTAGTCAAGACTCGACGCAATCTGGCGGTGGGCGCCTTCCAGGTTGACCAGGGTGTCGTTGAGGCGGCGTTCGCGCACGGCCACGGCATGGCCGAGCCAATAAATCTGGCGGGCCAGCCCCGGAAAATCCCCGGAGTCGCCACGCACCGGCGGAGCGGCGTCGGCTGCGTAACTGCCCTGCTTGATGCGCATGCAACTGTCCATGAGCCGGCCCACCTGGTCAAAGACGATGGATTTGCCGGCCAGACGCACCAAAGGATAATACAGGATCACGCCCAGCGTGACATAGCCGGCCAGCACGGCCTTAAGCGTCCCCTCGTCCAGCGCGGCCTGGCCAAACATCAGGGCCAGGGGGGCGATGACGACAAAAGGGAAGAGAATCAGTCCGAGTTTGGCCGGGGTGCCCAGACCCGCGTCCATGACTCCGGCTTCCCCGCTCCTGTTGCTGCGCCATTTCCGAATAAATCTCTGCACAGTTGCCTCCTTGCCGTCTCTGACATCCCTGTCCGACAGTCCGGGCATTCCCTGGAACGACGCCCCGGACTGTCGTCACCGACAATGAAATTGCATGTCAAAATCAATACAAAGCGAGCATTCTTCGCTCCATGGCGCAGTCCGGCCGTCCCCGGCCGAGTGTGGCCTTCACAAAAAATATGTATGTTTTTGTGAATAAAAATAGCAAATGAAGCTTTTACATGCGCTGCAAACCCTACCATCTCTAGCCACTGCGGCACGCGATTGCCGGCAACGTCCCCCGGTCCAGACAGACCCGGTTGCGCCCGCTGCGTTTGGCGGCATACAGGGCCTTGTCAGCCCGGGCCAGACAGGCGGCAGGTTCGGCATCAAGCCCGTCGATGAAAACGGCCACGCCAAAGCTGGCCGTCACCCGGATACGGCGGTCGCCAGCCTCAATGCACAGCACTTCCAAGGCCCGGCGCAACCGCTCGGCCAGTTCCTCACCACCGGCCAGATCCGTGCCCGGACACAGCACGGCGAATTCCTCGCCCCCCACCCGGCCCACCATGTCCGACAGCCGCACACCGTCGCGAAGCCGGCCGGCCACGGCCCGCAACACCGTATCCCCGACATCATGGCCGTAGGTGTCGTTGACATTTTTAAAATGATCCACGTCGACCATGATCATGCCAAGAGGAGCCTTGGAGCGGACGGCCACGGCCTGGGCCCGTACGGCGTTTTCAAAAAACCCCCGACGATTGGCCAGCCCGGTCAGGGCGTCGGAAGCGGCCCGGCGCACCAGTTCATCTTCCAGGGCCTTTCGGGACGAAATATCCTGGGTCATGCCCACCACGTGGCCGTCAGGTTCGATGCGCGCGGCCCCCACCAGACACCACAACGGTCCCCGGGGCGTTTTAAGCCGCACTTCCAGGCGCTGCACCCGGCCCGTCTCGGCCAGGGCACGGGCAAAGGCATGCCAGTCAGCTTCGTCGAAAAAAAGCGAGGCCACTGCCGCTGTTTCCGGGGGCAGGCCGGCAGCCGTCCCCCTCGGGCCGGCTGCCGGTCCACCCGGGTCCAGCAGATCCAGCAGGGCCGGATTGGCGGCCATGAGGCTGCCGTCGGCGTCAGCCAGAAAAATACCTCCCGTGGAATTTTCGAAAATGCCACGGTACCGTTGTTCCTGCTGGCGCAATTTTCGGTTCAGTTCCACCATGCGGGCCTGGGTGCGATCTCCTATGCGAGCCAGTTTTTCCGCTTTGACGGCCATGCGGCCGGCCAGATCCAGAAATTCACCGGCCAGGGCCGCGACCTGGGCAGGGTCGTCCCGCACCCGCTCCAGCCTGGCCCGCATCGCCTCAATGCTTTCGTCCTGCAGACTCGCCAACGCATACACTCCCCGGCAGTTCGTTGCCTTGGCCGACGAGGCCGGCAGCGTGTTCACAGCATTCGGAAATGCTGGGAAGGGTCATAATTGATAGCGATTGTCATTGTCAAGATCGTTTCTGACCTCCGTCTGCAGGCAGGGCACTTGACTTGCCCAGGGTCGTTCTTTATGTTTTTCATGCTATTTTTCATGGAATAATAACATAGCGAGATGACCTAATGGGTTTTATTCATCGCCACTGGCTGGTCCTGGCGGCCACGCTCTGCCTGGCCGTATTGCCGGGGCATGGCGACGCCCGCACGATCACAGACGCCCTGGGCCGGGAGCACAGCCTTGCGGACCAGATTTCCAACGTGATCTGCTCCGGTCCCGGTTGCCTGCGGCTTTTGGTCTATCTCCAGGCCCAGGACGCCGTGGTGGGTGTGGACGACATTGAAGGAAAGCGCCGCCAGTTCGACGCGCGGCCTTACGCCCTGGCACAGCCGCAGTTGCAGGTTCTGCCTGTGTTCGGCGAGTTCCGGGGTTTTGACCACCCGGAACAGATCCTTGCCCTATCCCCGCAACCGCAGGTCATCTTCAAAGTGCACAGTCCCGGACAGGGGATGGACCCCCTGGAATTGCAGGAAAAAACCGGCATCCCTGTGGTGGTGTTGGATTACGGAGACCTGGGCGGAAAACGCCCGCGCCTGTACGCCTCCCTGCGGTTGCTGGGCGACGTCCTTGGCAAGCGGGACCGGGCCGAGGCGGTGGTGGATTTTTTTGAAACGCGCATCGCCGCGCTCGAACGCCGCACGGCAGACCTTCCCGAGGCGGCCCGCTCCGGCGTCTATGTGGGCGGGGTGGCTTCGCGCGGAGCCCAGGGCTTGCAGTCCACGGAGCCAAACTATCCGCCCTTTGCCTTTGTGCACGCCCGCAACCTGGCTGCCGGCGGCGCAGCCGGCGCGGTGGTCGTCGTGGCCAAGGAACAGATCGTCGCCTGGAATCCCGACGTGCTCTTCCTCGACCTCGCCACCCTGCAACTGGGCGAGGCCGGCGGCGGCCTTTATGAACTCAAGACCGATCCCGCGTATCAAAGCCTTTCTGCCGTAGCCAAGGGACACGTGTACAGCGTATTGCCGTACAACTGGTACAGCACCAACTACGGTTCGCTGCTGGCCAATGCCGCCTTTATTGGCAAAACCCTCTACCCGGACCGGTTTGCCGACGTCGATCCCGTGGTCGAAGCGGATACGATTTACACGTTCCTGGTGGGCAGGCCTGTGTTTGGGGAGATGAACGCCCGCTTTGGCAATCTGGCCTTCGCGCCTGTTATCTGCCAATGATCCAGACAGACCGGAGGCCTTTTCCAAACGGCGGCATTCCCGAGGAGTACCGTCGCCATCTTGGCCGCAAGCTGGCCTTCCTGCTGGCCTTGGCTGCGGCTTTGGCCGTGGTACTGGTCGCGACGATCACCGTGGGCGCGGCCAACGTCTCGCTCCTCGACGTGGCGCGCAGCTTGCTCGGGCTTGCAGTGCCGCGCCAGGTGGAGATCATTGTCTGGAACATCCGCCTGCCCCAGGCTCTGGCCTGTTTGCTGGCCGGCATGGGCCTGGCTGCCGCCGGCACGGTGATGCAGTCTGTGCTGCGCAATCCGCTGGGCTCGCCCTTCACCCTGGGCCTGTCCCATGCCGCGGCCTTTGGCGCGGCCCTGGCCGTGATCGTTCTGGCCGGCGGCACGATGACTTCCAAAGGCGCCGTCACGGTTTCCAGCCCGTGGCTGACCACAGCCTGCGCCTTTGCCTCCAGCATGGCCGCAGCCGGCCTCATACTGGCCATTTCGCAGCGCAGGGGCGCGACGCCGGAAGCCATGGTCCTGGCCGGGGTGGCCCTGGGCTCCCTGTGCACGGCAGCCACGATGTTGCTGCAATATGTCGCGGACGACGTGCAACTGGCGGCCATGATCTTTTGGACTTTTGGCGACGCATCCCGGGCCTCTTGGCGCGAGTGCGGGATTCTGGCGGGCGTGACCCTTGGGGCGCTGCTGTTCTTTTATCGGAATGCCTGGAACTACAACGCCATCGACGCCGGAGATGAAACGGCCAAAGGCCTGGGCGTGCGCGTTGGGCGGGTGCGCCTGACCGGCATGCTGGTCGCCTCCCTGGCGACGGCAACCCTCGTTGCCTTTCTCGGGATCATCGGGTTTGTGGGATTGGTGGCGCCGCATCTGGCGCGGCTGCTCCTCGGGGGTGACCATCGTTTCCTGTTGCCCGGGGCGACACTGACCGGGGCATTGCTGCTGCTGGCCTCGGATACGGCGGCCAGACTCGTGCTGGCCCCGCATGTGCTGCCCGTGTCCGTGCTGACGGCCTTTCTCGGCGCGCCGATTTTTCTGCTGCTTATTCTGCGTAAGCCGCAGCAGGGACGGGGACGATGATGCTTGATGTCCGGGAATTGCGCTTCGGGTATAACCACCAGCACCCCGTCTTGCAGGATATCTGCTGCCATGTGGCCGCAGGCGAAATCCTGGCCATCCTTGGCCCCAACGGCGCGGGCAAGACCACCCTGCTCAAATGCATCAACGCCATTCTCTCCCCGGCCGGCGGCACCGTGCTTGTGGAAGGCCGCGATGTGCTGCGCCTGCCACCGGCCGCCATCGCCCGAAGCATCGGCTATGTGCCGCAACGCGCCGAAACGTCCCCTGTCACGGTCTTTGATGCGGTGCTCCTGGGCCGGCTGCCGCATTTTCGCTGGCGGGCCAGGGAGGAGGATCTGCACATCGTCGATGCCGCCCTCAAACGCCTGTGCCTGGAGGCCCTGGCCTTGCGCCCCATCGACACGCTCAGCGGCGGCGAATTGCAAAAGGTGTGCATGGCCCGGGCGCTGGTGCAGCAACCCCGGCTGTTGCTCCTGGACGAGCCTACCAGCGCCCTGGATCTCAAAAACCAGTTGGAAATCATGCGCCTGCTGCGCCGTGTTGTGGATACGCACCAAATAGCTGCTGTGATGACCATGCACGATCTCAACACCGCCCTGCGTTTTGCCCACAAGGTTGTATTCCTCATGGCCGGCCGCGTGCATGCCTGCGTGCCGTCTGCCGAAGTCGCCGCTGAAACCATCCAGGCCGTGTACGGTGTGCCTGTAACCATTCATCGCCTGGGCGGCGTTCCGGTCGTCACGCCGTTGTCCTGAGGCGCTTTTGGAGGCTGTTTATGTCCTGCTCCTTTCCCGCTGAAACGATTGAACGCGTCGTCCTGTTTCATGGTCATAGCTGCCCCGGCCTGTCCATTGGCATCCGGGCTGCGGAATACGCCCTGCAATACTTTGGCGATGCCGGGAACGGCGAGCTGGTCTGCATCACGGAGACGGATATGTGCGGCGTGGATGCGCTCCAGTACCTCACCGGCTGCACCCTGGGCAAAGGGAACCTGATTCACAAAGATTACGGAAAGATGGCTTTCTCCTTCCACCATCGCCCCACGGCGGTCGGCATCCGCTTGCGGCTTCGGCCCGAGACGCGCGGGGAGATCGACGCCGAACTGGCTCCCCTGCAACGGGCCATTGGCCAGGGCACGGCCACGCCGAAAGAACACGACCGGGCCAAAGAACTGCGCCGCATGCTTGTAAAGCGTTTCATGACCCTGCCCCTGGAGGCGCTGTTCGACAGGCAAGAGCTGGAAACCCTGCCCCCGCGCCCGGCGCAGATTCTGGAGAGTCTGCCCTGCGCCTGCTGTGGAGAAAAAACCATGGAATCGCGCACGCGCCGCCTTGGCGGGCAGACCCTTTGCATCCCCTGTTTTTTGGAACGCGAACAGAAAATCTGAGTGTCCCCGGGCCGTGCGCCTCGTCCTGGTCCCCTGAAAGGCATGGACTCTGCCGGAATTGCGCAGGCTTTTCCAGGTGATGGGGACCAGTGCAAGCCCATATACCGGGTGGTCGACGGGAAATCCCGGGCTGCTATCGCTTTCTTGGCCCATTGACGTTCGTGCCGTCGTCCTGCGGCGGTTTGGGCTCATTTTTCGTCTGGCCGGTGCGGATGCCCGATAAGCTTTTTTGAGAACTTTTTTCTCGTTCCCTTTCTCGGCCCAAGACAACGGGACTCAATACCCGGCAATAAAATCAATACTGATCCATTATTCGCATTCTGGGTGCCCTGCACTCTTGGAGCCAGGCCTTGGTCGTGAGGGTAATTCCAAGCCCTTTCGGCCGATCCATTGGCCGCATCCAGTATGCCCAGCGAGCTTTTTGGGATAAATTATCGCCCAAAAATTAAACTTGGGCGAATTTTTAGCTCCCAGTCGGCGAGCCTAGCGGCCCTTCTCGTTCAACAAGCTATAATACAAGTCTTTTCCCAACTGGCACTCTTTATGCTTTAGGAGCTCTGAGGTTTCGCCATGCCAGAGATCCAATCACCTTATCACTCGCCCCACCGCTGCCCCCGCGTCTGTCTGGCCTGCTACGGAGCCCGGCTGGCCTCGCTCCTCGAAATGGCATCGACCTTGCGCCTGTACAGCATTTATGGAGAGGCTGTCGTGGAGCAAGGAGTTTTGGAAATGCCGACCCAGGGCCTGGTCGATCTGGCTCCTCTTTTGGCCAGGGCCGGCGTGGCCCTGCTGGCATGCGGCGGGGCGACCTGTTGCTGCCTGAAACACTTTGCCCGCCACGGCGTGGCGGTCGCTCCCTGGATCGTTGGCGTGGTGTCTGTGGTCCTTTCCGCCCCGGGTCAAAACCGCACGATATTTTCAAAGAGCCCTGATAATCCATGACCCAACGAACGCTGCACATTATTATGGACAACCGGGCCGAGGGTGAAACCCTCGCCTTCGAGCACGGCTGGTCAGCTTGGCTGAACCTCGGCTCTGACGGAGCGTGGCTGTGGGATACTGGCCAGACCGGAGAGTTTCTTAACAATGCCACTAAAATGGGGATCAATCCGCTCGACGCAACCGGCGTGGCTTTGAGCCATGGGCACTACGATCATGCCGGTGGATTGCCCACGCTGCTTGCCCAAGGGTTTGTCGGTCCGGTGGTTGCGCATCCGGACTTCATGGCTGTCCGTTACAGTCGGCGTGGTCCGTCCACGTTTCGCTCGATTGGTATCGGTGATAGCCGATTGCAGAACACCCCATGCCATTTCCTTCCAACCAAAGACCTTCGCGAACTCGCGCCGGGGGTCGTGTTCGTCACTGGCATCACACGCCGCCCCGGGGCCTTTACCGCCACGTCCGACCTCTTTCTTGATACGGCCGGCCTCGTTCCGGACGCGGTGCCGGACGACGCCTGCCTCGTCATAAAGAAGCCCCAAGGCCCCCTCGTTCTCTTGGGGTGCTGCCACTCGGGCCTTGGCAATACACTGTTTCATCTGAGCAACCGCCTGGGCGTGTCTTCCTTTCATACTGTCGTGGGCGGGCTCCATCTCAGCGGCGCACCAGTCGCAGTCGTGGAAGAAACCGCCGCGGCCCTTAATCACTTTGGCGTGCAGCATCTTTTCCCGGGACACTGCACGGGGGAAATTGCTGTAAAGGCTCTGCGTGCGTGTTTTTCCGGGGAGATCATCGCGACGGGAAGTGGCTTGCGCATCGATCCGTAGTCGCTTCTTGAGGTTTTACTTTTCCCCCTGTGTGCTCTTGAGGAAACGGTCGGAGAAGCGGCACAGCGACTGGCGGCCGCTACAGCCGGCAATGCCTCGGGGACGCTTCAGACAATACAATCCAACAGCCCAGAATAGCGGGAACTGTAAACGCGGCACGGGCTGTCCCCTTTTAACCGGAGGTTATCGTTATGAAACAAGGTTGCGCTACGCAAACTGGGCAAAAAGGCGGACAGGGCCGTTGCGGGCAAGGACAAGGCAAAGGTCAGGGTCAAGGTCAGGGTCAAGGTCAAGGAGGTCGGGGCGGCGGCCAGTGTGGTCAGGGACAGGGCAGGCAAGGGATCAGTGGAACCCCCGGAATCACGCAAAATGCGGCTGGGCAGTGCGTGTGCCCGAAATGCGGCCAGGTCGTGCCGCATAGCCCGGGAAATGCTTGCGTCAACATGCAATGCCCCGCTTGTGGGGCGGCCATGGCGCGCCAATAACCTCTCAAGACGAAGGAGGCTGCACGATGCCACGAGGAGATGGAACAGGTCCCATGGGAATGGGCTCTCAAACGGGACGACAGGCAGGCTATTGTTCAGGTTCCGACGCACCTGGTTTTGCGAACGCCCGGGGACGCGTCGGTTCCCGCCAGGGCTTTGGGCAAGGCGTCTTTGGCCGAGGCTTGAGGTGGTCCGGATAGGTTGGACAGGTTGGCGGCGCCGTTAAGCTATAGTCCTGTTGGTGCTCATGCCGCCTTGGAGGCCGAGTGGCCATCCCTGTATACGTCCATGGGGCGGCGACCGTCAAAAGCCGTATGCGGCCGCTGCTCGTTGTAGAAGCGGAACCAGTCTCCAAGCGCCTGGCGGGCCTGGCTGCCGGTTTCGAGTTCCCGCAGATAGACGCATTCCCATTTCAGCGAGCGCCACAGTCGCTCGATGAAGACGTTATCCATCCACCGGCCTTTGCCATCCATAGAGATGGCGACGCCGGCATCTTTGAGCGCCCGGGTGAATTCCAGGCTGGTGAACTGCGATCCTTGGTCCGTGTTGAAGATTTCCGGCACCCCGTACCGATTCATGGCCTCCTCCAAGGCGGCGACGCAGAAATCCGCGTCCAGGGTGTTGGAGAGCCGCCAGGACAGCACGGCCCGGCTGTGCCAGTCCATGACCGCCACTAGGTAGAGGAAGCCGCGCCGCATGGGAACATAGGTGATATCGGCGCACCACACCTGATCCGGCCGCTTGATCGCAAGCCCGCGCAGCAGATACGGATAGATCTTGTGCCCTGGATGCGGCTGACTGGTCCTGGGCTTCTGGTAGATCGCCATCAGCCCCATCCTGCGCATCAACCGCCGCACACGTCCGCGTCCGATCACGATGCCCTGATGCCGCAAATGCAGCCGCATCTGACGCGATCCGTAAAACGGCGTCTCCAGAAACTGCTCATCGATACGCCGCATCAGGTCCAGGTTCATGGCCGACTCGCCCTTCGGGCGATGGTACCACGTCGACCTAGCCAGTCCGAGAATGTGGCACTGTGGGGAAATACTGAGTCGGGGATGGCCGCGGTCGACCATCCCGCGCCTTCGCTCGCGACTCACCGTTTGGCGAAGGCTCGCTCTAAAAAATCCTTCTCCACGGTCAATTGACCGATCTTGGCGTGGAGATCCCGAATTTCGGCGGCGGAATCCTTCTGCGCGGTCGCCGCCTTTCCAGAAAAGGCCGCAACCATGCCTTCCTTGGCCTGACGCTTCCAGCCGGCGATCTGTGTCGGATGCACGTCGTACTTGCTGGCCAACTCGGCCAAGGTCAACTCGCCTGACAGGGCCTCGAGCGCCACTTTGGCCTTAAACTCCGCTGAAAACTTTCGTCGCTGGGACATCGAAAACCGTCCTCCTCGTTTGAGGACTATAGCTTAACTGACTGTCCAATTTTCCGCGACCACCTCACTCGCGGAGGCCACCTAAACGCGGATGGCATGGTCCGGGAACGGCCATACGAAAATGCCACGTGCCGTTTCGTAGTACGAGATGGGAAGGGGATTTCGTCTTCTGGGAGAGGGTCGGATAAGCCGAAGATGAAGCCCGCATGGGGGCCTCCTGGCGTTGGCATTTTGTACCAACACTTTGTACCAAAAACCGGCTTCAAGAATTTCAAGGGTTTTTCGCGGGCCGAGGTCAAAAAACGGCCGATTTTAACCCCTGAAAAAAGTAAAGGGATTCAAGCTGTTACAGCTCAAACCCCTTTACAATTATGGTGCCGAAGGGGGGACTCGAACCCCCACGAGCATAGCCCACCACCCCCTCAAGATGGCGTGTCTACCAGTTCCACCACTTCGGCAAATTTATACTTACTGCTTCGCTGCCCCACCGGCCGGAGCATTTGCTCCAGGAGCCGGAATCTCTTCAAAGGTGACACCCTTTTTGGGCTCCGCATCCTTGGCCGCACCGTCCGGCAATACCGGAATCTGGACCGGCGCGCCGCTGGCGTCCATCATGACCGATTTGGCCGAACGCCGTTGCGAACCCGAAGAGGCATTATAGACAAGCGAAGTAATGAGAAAGAGCGCTCCGAAAAGGGCTGTCAGCTTGACCAGAAGTCCGCCGGCACCCGTGCTGCCGAAAACGGATTGACTTCCGCCGCCGAAGATCACACCCATGCCTTCCTTACCCGATTGGAGCAGGACCAGGATGATGACCGCCACGCAGGCGAGTACATGTACAGTAATGATGAGAGTTGTCAACTGATTTTTCCCGTTATTTTCACGGACATGTCCGCGAGTTCTTTATGCTGCGACAATCGCCGCAAAGCTGTCAGCGTCAAGGCTTGCGCCACCTACCAGCACTCCGTCCACGTTGTCAATCCCCAAAATCTGTCCGGCGTTGCCGGGCTTTACGCTGCCGCCGTAGAGAATCCGGATTTTCGACCCGACCGCCCCAAAGCGCTTGACCAGAAAAGCCCGCACCACGGCATGCGCCCCGGCGATTTCCTCCGGCCCGGCGGTCAGGCCCGTGCCGATGGCCCAGACCGGTTCGTAGGCTACGGCCAAGGCTTCCGGCGTGACGTCTGCCGGCACATCGGCCAGCCCGGCCGTCAGTTGGCGGGCCAGCACGGCCTCAAGCTGCCCTGCCTGGCGCTCCTCAACCTTCTCGCCCACGCACAGGATCATGGACAGGCCCGAGGCCAGCCCGAAGGCTGTCTTTCGCCCCACCATGGCGTCGTCCTCGCCAAGAATGTGGCGCCGCTCGGAATGCCCGGCCAAGGCGTAGCGGCAACCGGCGTCCGTCAGCATCTCCGGGGCGATCTCACCGGTAAAGGCTCCCTGCGGGGACGGATAGAAGTTCTGCGCCCCCAGGGCAAAGCCGTGTGCCCCGGCCAGGGCCTCGCCCACACCGCCAAGGGCGGTAAAGGGCGGGATGACCAGCACTTCGCGATCCGCCGGCAGCTTGCCCGCCAAACACGCCACCAGCGCCGCAGCCGTGGCCGCAGCCTCGCCCCGCAGCTTGTACATCTTCCAGTTGGCTGCCATCAGCTTTTTCATGACTGGCACTCCTTAAGGGCTTTAAACGCCGGCAGTTCCTTGCCTTCGAGAAATTCAAGCGATGCCCCGCCGCCGGTGGAGATAAAGGCCATCTTATCGGCCAACCCGGCCTGGTGCACCACCACGTCGGTGTCGCCGCCGCCAACGATGGACAGGCCGCGCACCCCGGCCACGATATGGGCCACGGTATAGGAACCCTGGGCAAAGGCGGGATTCTCAAACGCGCCCATGGGGCCGTTCCAGACCACAGTCTTGGCCGGGTCCAGGACAAGGGCAAAAAGCCCGGCCGTCACCGGACCAATGTCGAGCACCACGGCGTCGTCCGGGATGGAGGCAAAGGGCACCTGCCCGGCCGGCTGCATCTCGCTGATGGGCTTGCCGGCGTCTTTGGAAATGATAAAATCCACGGGCAGATAGAAACCCACGCCGCGTTTTTTGGCCTCGTCCATAATCTCGCGGGCTGCCTCGAAAAGATCCGACTCCACCAGCGACTTGCCAACGGTATGGCCCAGAGCCGCCAGGAACGTGTTGGCCATGGCCCCGCCGATGCACATGGCATCGACCTTGGTCAGCAGGTTTTTGAGCACCCCGAGCTTGGACGACACCTTGGCCCCGCCGGAAACGGCCACAAAGGGCCGCGTGGGCGACTGCACGGCCTCGCCCAGAAACTGCCATTCCTTCATGAGCAAAAAGCCGGCGCAACATTTGGCCGCGACCTGGGCAAACGCCACCATAGAGGCATGGGGCCGGTGGGCCGTGCCAAAGGCGTCGCAGACGTAGACCTCGGCCATGGACATGACTTCCTTGGCAAAGTCCATGTCGCCAGCCGTCTCGCCGGGATGAAAGCGCAGATTTTCAAGCATGAGGACTTCGCCGGGCTTAAGCGCTGCGGCCATGGCCCGGGTGGCCTCGCCCAGGCAGTCCGGGGCCATGCGCACTTCGCGCTCAAGCAGTTCCGACAGGCGCTTGGCCGTCGGAGCCAGGGAATACTTGGGATCGGGCACGCCCTTGGCCTTGCCCAGATGGGAACATAAAATGAGCGAACAGCCCTTGGACAGGGCGTATTCGATGGTGGGCAGGCTCGCCCGGATGCGCAGATCGTCGGTGATGACGCCGTCGACCAGGGGCACGTTGTAGTCCACCCGGATCAGCAGTTTCTTGCCGGCGACGTCGATCTGATCAATGCGGAGAAGGGCCATGGCAACTCCTTGGCGCTCTTGTTAAACAGGTTGCGATGCTTGGGACAGCGCCTGACCGGCCGTTCGGACCATGACCAGGGCGTCCTCCCCACTGTCGGTATAATAGCGTTTTCGCACGCCAACCACGGCAAAACCGTGGCGAAGATACAACCGTTTGGCCGGGATATTGCCGGCGCGCACTTCCAGATACCCCTGATTCATGCCTGCTTTATCGGTATGTTGCAAGACATGCCCCAAAAGACGCGAAGCCAGTCCGCAGCTTCGCAGCCCGGGATCGACGGCAATATTTATGACTTCAAACTCCTCGCCCAGAAAATGGAAGGTGGCGTAGGCGGCAAGACCCCTCCCCTGGCGCAGGCCATAGGCGGCAAAGGGCGGCCGGGCAAAAGCGGCGAGGAAAGCGGCCTCGTCCCAGGCATCGGGAAAGGTGCGGGCTTCCAGCCCGGCCAGGGACGCGGCGTCCCCGGGACCGAGCCGGGCCGGTTCGCCCCAGGGCGCACACGGTGTTGGTTGCATTTCCTGCATCCCCTGGCAGTATGGCCGCGGGGCGGAGGCGACGCGGCATGGCGAAAAAAACGAAATCCGAGACGACTGTCGAACTGGTGGACGTTGTGGACGGCTGCGACCGGCCACTGCTCGTCATGCCCTTAACCGAAGCCCACCGGCAGGGGCTTTTCCACCGGTCGGTGATGGTGCTGGTCTATGACGCCGCCGGACGCCTTTATCTGCAAAAGCGCGGTCCGCAAAAAAGCCTCTATCCGGGGCGGTTCGACCTTTCGGCCACGGGCCATGTCCGGGCCGGCGAGGCCCGCGAGGAAGCCGGGGCGCGGGAACTGTTTGAGGAACTGGGTCTGGCCGCCCCGTCGCTGACCCGGCTTGACGCCATCCCGGCCACACGGGAGACGGCCTTTGAATTCGTCACGCTTTTTTCCGCCGGCCGCATAAGCGATACGCCCCGGCCCAACCCCGACGAGGTGGCCGGCGGCATGTTCGTGGACGAGGCGGAACTGGCCGCTTTGGTGCGCGACTACCGGGACTGGCTGACCCCGGCCGTGGTCCATTTTTTCGAAAAACGCACCCTGTTTCCCCATTCCCGCTAGCCGTCGCTTTGACCGCCAACGAATTGCCGGCCAACGCCTAAACTCCCTTGCAAAACTTCTCCCGTCGGGGGGTCCGGGGGGATCATCCCCCCGGCCGCCGGAGGCATCTTCTGCCTTCTTCTCTCTCATCCCCGCAGCCGACCAATTTACCCGCCAACGCCCAAAAACCCTTAAAACACTTCTCCAATCAAGGGGGTCCGGGGGGGATTATCCCCCCCGGCTGCCGGAGGCTCTCTTCCTTCTCTTCACTCTCTTCATTCTCTCCCAACAACTCCAGCATTCCCTCGTGGAGCGCCCCGTTGCTGGCCAGGATGCGAAAATCGCCCAGCCGGTAGGGGACAGCCGGCCGATAGCCGCCGACGCGGCCGCCGGCTTCGGCCACCAGCAGCACGCCGGCGGCCACGTCCCAGGGATTAAGGGCCAGTTCGTAAAAGGCGTCGAAGCGCCCGGCGGCCACATAGGCCAGATCAAGGGCCGCGGACCCGGGCCGGCGGATGCCCTGGGTGGCGTCGAGCATGGCGCGCACATCCGTCATGATTTCGTCGAGATTTTCCCGGATGGCGTAGGGAAAGCCTGTGGCCACCAGCGCCGCTTCAAGGCTGTCGGTGGTGGAGACGTGGATGGGCGCGTCGTTTAAAAATGCCCCCTGCCCGGCTGCGGCCGTGAAGCACTGGCCGAGGATGGGGGCGTTGACGCAGCCGAGAAGCGGCGTCTGGCCGTCGTACAGGGCCACCGAGGTGCAGACAAAGGGAAAACCGTGGGCGAAATTGGTGGTGCCGTCCAGGGGATCGATGATCCAGGTCAGGCCGGAAAGGACGGTTTGGGCAGCGGTTTCTTCGGCCAGAAAGGCGGCCTCGGGCAGGATGCGGGCGAGTTCGGTCGTCAGAAAGGCTTCAACAGCCAGATCCGTGGCTGTGACCAGATCGATGCGGCCCTTGCGGCGCACATCGCGCGGCGCACCAAAATCGGCCAGGATGCGTTCCCCGGCGGCCAGCACGGCTTCCCGGGTCCGGGGCAGGAGCCCTGCGATATCGTCCACCATATCCGCCTCCGGGGCGACGTCTTTAATTGATAAAGACGTCCTTGTAGCGCAGCCGGTCGCTCATGGCCCGGCCGGTGCCGCGCACAACGGTGGTCAGCGGGTCGTCGTCCAGGAGCACCGACAGGTTGGTATCCTGGCTGATGCGTGCGTCAAGGCCAGCCAAAAGCGCCCCGCCGCCGGCGAGCAGCAGGCCGTTTTTGGAAATATCGGCCACCAGTTCCGGCGGCGTTTTCTCCAGGGCCTTCATGACGGCGCTGACGATGATGTTGACCGGTTCGCGGATGGCCTCGCGCACCTGGCTGTCGGTGATGGTGATGGTGGTCGGTGTGCCGTCGATGAGCGATTTGCCGGACACGTCCATGGAGCGCGGCTCGGGCAGGGGCATGGCCGACCCGATGCGGATCTTTATTTCTTCGGACATGTTCTCGCCGATGAGCACCTGGAATTCATCCTGGACAAAGCGCTGGATGGTCTCGTTGAGCTCATCGCCGGCCACCCGTACGGATTCGGAATAGGCAATGGCCGACAGCGAGATGACGGCCACTTCGGTGGTGCCGCCGCCGATGTCCACCACCATGTTGCCCGATGGCCGCTCAATGGGCAGCCCCGCGCCGATGGCGGCGGCCATGGGCTCTTCCACCAGCTTGACGTCCCGGGCTCCGGCCATTTGGGCCGATTCGATGACGGCCCGTTTTTCCACCTGGGTGATGCCGGTGGGCACGCAGATGACCATTTTGGGCTTGGCAAAGCGGAACCCGGCCAGCACCTTGCGCACGAAAAAGGCGATCATGGCCCGGGTAACGTCGAAGTCGGCAATGACGCCGTCTTTCATAGGCCGGATGGCCCGGATACGCTCCGGGGTGCGGCCAAGATATTCCTTGGCTTCCGTGCCCACGGCAATCAGTTCGCCGCTGCGCGTATCGATGGCCACCACGGACGGTTCGGCCAGGACGATGCCGTCAAGGGTGGTGTAGAGCAGGGTGTTGGCCGTGCCGAGATCCATGGCCAGATCTTTGCCGAGAAAGCGAAAGAAATTCTTGAAAAACATGCCCACACTCGCATTGGCGTTCAATATCCGGGAACAAGAGGCCCACTCCCCGACGATTCGGGTATGGTAGATGCCCGCGAGGAAAAAGTCTACGCCGAAGGGCTGCCGAGACGGGTGCGCAGATGCAGATTTTCCAGAAACAGGGCCAGACTTTCCGCCACCATACCGACGAAGGATTTGAGTTCCTCGGTGATGGGCAGCGGCCGCGCATCGGCCAGGGTGAGCACACCGCGAGTCTTTTTGGAAAAATGGATGGGCAGGCAGATGACACTTTTGAAATCGGTGGTCGGCACATCCAGGCCGAAAAGCGGCAACCGGCTGGCTTCGTCTTTTTCCCCGGTATAGACCGGGGTATGGTTTTTAAAAACCCAGCCCACCAGCCCCTGGCCCACGGAGAAACGGGTGGGCGCGTCGCGCCCGCCGGTAAACGGGCTTTCGTTGGCCCCTTCCAGAAAATACGACCGCCCCGATTCGTCGCGCACCGTCAAAATGGCGTGGCGAAAACCGGTTGTTTCGGCCAGGATGTCCAGCAGCCTGGAACGGAAGGCCGACCATTTGGGATGGTTTTTGTGCAGGGTGGCAACCCGGCGCTGGGCTTGATAAAATCCATGTTCCACAAGGCTTTGGGCCGTCGCTCGGGACTGGGCCAGATGATTGCCGGCCAGCTCGGCGAATTGCGACAGGATTTTTAAATCCTTTTCCCCGAAGGTGTAGGTCTTGCGGCTGTCCAAGCACAGCGCCCCGCCGGTGGCGGCCACGGGATAGCCCATAAAGGCCCGGATGCGTTCTTCCTCGCCACCCCGGTAATAGCCGAGGATGCCCCGGTGCTGGTCGAAATTGCTGATCAAAAGGGGTTTGTTTTCGCGGATGATCCAGCCCACCAGCCCCTGGCCCGGGGCGATGGCGGCCTCGCGGTTGAGCGCGTCGCCAAGACTGAAGGCCGCCGCCGCCCGGCAGACGTCGGTGTCGGGCTCGGGCAGAAAGAGTACGGCCGAATAGGCGTCGAAGACATTGCCGACGATGGCCAGCAACTGCTCGTAAAAAGGTGTCCCGGACATGGCGGTCAGCATGTCCGGCCACACGCGTGGGGGCTTGGGTCAGGCCGGCATCCGGTCCCGGCGGAACAACCCGGGCACGGGCGGACACGCTCCCCTGGCTGGGGGCCTGTCTGACGGGCGTCGGCCATGATCTCCTCCCCTTGGCTGTGGCGGCTTTGAAACTGCAGGGCATCTTACGGTTCCAAGCCCCTGCCGTCAAACGGACATGCTGGCGGGACGACAGACTCCGGCGGGCACACGGGCGGCCGACAGGTGGGCGGGCAGGCAGCCGGCGCAACCGATCCGGCGACAGTCCAGGAAGAGGGCTTTATAACGCAAGGAGAATGGGCTATAGAACTCTTTTAGGCAGATGCCCTACCCAGGCCGGCCCCAGGCCGCTGCCCGCAACCGCCAACCCGCCACGGAGCGGCCATGACCTTTGACTGGTCGACAGCCTTTTCCCAGGTGCCGGAGACTGCTTTTCTCCAGGGCGAACACCGCCCCAGGGAAGGCGAGATCCTGCGCGTCCAGACCCTGCCCGATCTGCGCCGGTTCCTCGACTGGGTGCATATCAAACAGTGCCTGCTCAAGCCCTATTTCGAGCACGCCAACTACCCGGTGGTGGATTTCCGCGAACTGCTCCCCTCTTTCGAGGCCGACGCCTACGAATACAAGGAACTCCCCGGGTTTTCCATGGTGGCCCTGGCCAGGCCGCTTAAATATTTCCAGGAAATCTTCCAATACGATATCCTGCACTGCCTGCTCGACTATACCGACGAGACCTACCGCGACCAGTGCCCCCTGGAGTCGTCCGTCTTCGGCCAGAACATGCGCACATTTTGCGCCCGCCAGGCCAAGGCCAGCCAGGACGCCTTCCGCCATGAATTTTCCGAAACAGACGTCACCAGCCTGGAAAATTACGCGGCCCTTTTGCCCACCATCCTCCAGATGGACCGCGCCCATGTCCTGTCCATGGACAGCCAGAACGACTTTTATCTCTCCGGCGTCTACTGTTCGTTTCCGTCCTACCTCGACACCGAACTCAAGCGGTTTGGCCTGAATATCAAGAAATTCGTGGTGGGCGATGACCGCCGCTACGAACGCCACCGGAGTTTCGTCTATCAGTTCCTCATGGAACTCTACGGCTTTCCCATCGTGTCCGAACGGCGCACCTCCTCGGCCCTTTTCGCCCGCCGGCTTTTCCGCATGGGCGAGAAGTTCATGGTGCGGGTGCTCGGCCAGACCGACCGCACCATCACCACGCTCTATTCCCATCCCGAGGCGCGCTTTTACCCCCGGGTCGAGAAAATCGCCCTGGTGAGCGTGGACAAGAGCCAGACCGAGGCGGTCAAGGCCCTCTACGAAGGCGGCTTTTTCATCGACCCCGACCGCCGGGTGGCCATCACCCGGGTGGTCTACCGCCAGCACAAATTCGATCCCAACAACGTGCGCCAGGACCGGGCCTTGTCCGTGGCCTCCCAGGAAGTCATCCACCCCGTGACCGGCAAGAGCTTTTACCGGCTCAATCTGGTCAAGGACACCTACAGCCTCTTTTTGCGTTTAAACGACATTGTGCGCGGCGAATATTCCGGCCGTATCGTCTACAAACGCAACGAGATCGTGGAAAATACCGACACCCACGAGAAAAAGCTCAAATTTCTCTACGCCTGGCTGTCCAAGCACCAACGCCGCATCATCGGCTACTCCGACGAGTTCTATTCCAATGTCGTCAAGGTGCTGGACAATTATCTGTTAAGCGCTGACAATTACGACGATTTCAGCAACATGCGCGATGTCTACCAGGAAGTCTGGAGCAAATACAGCTACATCCAGCAGGCTCGCAAAGTGAAGTTCCTGGAAGATCTGCAGGACAGAAATTACAAAGGCGAGAAGCTGACCTATTTGCGCATGCTCACCCTTTTTACCGAAGTCTTAAACGATCTCAAGTTCGAAATCGTCAACTACTTCGACGCCCTGGTGGAACGCGTCCTGTCGCTGGGCGATATGATCCTCAACGACAGCTATGTGCTGCGCCACTATATCCGCAAAAAAGACCTGGAACTCTCCCCCTACGGCCTGTCCGTGAAAAAAACCTACGGACGCCTCGTGGCCCTGCTTGACGAGTTCCGGTCGATCCGCAAAGCCAAAAAGGAACAGGGCATCGTCCTGCCGCTGGTGGCCCAGAGCTGACCGCACGGACGACACCCCGCCGCCGCACACTTTAAAGCCTTCGGAAGCACCCTTCCGACAGACCCGGAGCACGAGACCGTGGAAAACCCCATCCCCACTCCCCTGACCGACTGGAACCGCAGCCACGGTGCCAAGATGGTGCCGTTTGCCGGCTACGACATGCCGGTGCAATACACGTCCATCCTGGCCGAACACGAGCACAGCCGCACCAAGGCCGCCGTCTTCGACATCTGCCACATGGGCGAGTTTCTCCTGACCGGACCCGGCGCGGCCGAGGGGCTGGGCAAGGCCGTCACCCACGATCTGGCCACTCTGGCCCCGGGCAAATGCCGCTACGGTTTTTTGCTCAATGCCGCCGGCGGCGTCATTGACGATCTGATCATCTACTGCCTGGGCGTGGACGAGTACATGCTGGTGGTCAACGCCTCGCGCATCCAGGTCGATTTCGAGGCCATCAAAAGCCGTCTGCCGGCCGGGGCCGCTTTTAAAGACGTCTCGGTCCAGACCGCCAAGATCGATCTCCAGGGACCGCTGGCCTTTGAGGTGCTCAAAGACCGCGTCCCGGGCGATTTTTCGGGCTTGAAATACTTTAATTTCGCCTGGACCGAATTCCAGGGAGCCAGGCTCATGGTCAGCCGCACCGGCTACACCGGGGAACTGGGCTATGAGCTGTTTCTCCCGGCCGAACAGGCCGTGGCCTTGTGGGAGGCGCTGGTGGCCGATCCGCGCGTCATGCCGGTCGGGCTTGGAGCGCGCGACACCATCCGTCTGGAGATGGGCTATCCGCTGTACGGCCAGGATCTCGACGAGGAGCACACCCCGGCCGAGGCCGGCTACGGCTGGCTGCTCACCTCCCCGGCCGAGTATGTCGGCAAGGGCAAGGCGGCTGCGCTGCGCCAGAAACTGATCGCCCTGGAAATCCCCGGCCGGCGCAGCGCCCGGCACGGCGACGTGGTGCTGGATCGCAATGGCGAGACTGTTGGCGTCGTCACCAGCGCCTCCTTTGCCCCGAGCCTGGGCCATGCCGTGGCCCTGGCCTATGTGGACGCCGCAGCGGCCGAAGCCAATAACTTTGTGGTCAAGGCCGCCCGCACCGAACTGCCGGCCGTCAAGCGCGCCCTGCCCTTTTATAAAAACGGCACGGCCCGAAAGGCTGTGACCGGCTAGGCGCTTCGCAACAATAAAACGGCCGGGGGGCGAACAGCCTCCCGGCCGGCTGCCGTTGCAGATGTTCCCGCAACGCAGGCGACACAGAAAACCGGGATAGTGCCCAAGGACATGTCATGATCAAATCATTGCGGCTCATCAATTGGAAGAGTTTCGCCGATGCGACGCTCTACATTGATCCGCTGACTGTGGTCATCGGCATGAATGCCAGCGGGAAATCCAATATTTTGGATGCGCTGTGTTTTTTGCAGCGGATTGCGTCTGGAGTGCCCATTGCAACGGCCCTGGCTGGCGACAACATGCTCGCGGGCTTGCGAGGCGGGCTTGATTTGAGCCCCAGACACCCCCATCACCATTTTACGCTAACGACCGTCATATCTGACCGGAACAATAAAGAGTTTACCCATACAATCACTGTTACAACAGACAAGTCAACAGCATCAATAACATCAGAAGAAATAACAAGCAACTCAGACAACAAAAAACTCATACATTTCGAAACACTACATGAGACACTCGCTCTGGTAGCAAATCTTGAAAACAGAGAAACGTTCTCTAAACCACACCAATTGTTTACAACTTCTGCACATTCATTACTAATAAAAACGGATTCACTGCCCATTTCCGAAGAAATAAAGGATGCCTCCCGGTCAATCAAAGATTATCTGCAATCCATATTCATCCTTGACCCGATACCGAGCCACATGCGCGGCTATGTTCCCCTTTCCGATACTCTCAAGCCGGATGCCGCCAACATCGCCGGCGTGCTGGCTTCGCTATCCGACGCAGAACGATCCCACATCGAATCCACGCTGACCGCCTATCTCCAGCAGCTTCCGGAACGCGACATCGAACGCGTCTGGACCGAACGCGTAGGCAGACTCGCCTCCGACGCTATGCTCTATTGCGAAGAGAACTGGGGCGGCAAGACAC
Source organism: Solidesulfovibrio aerotolerans (assembly GCF_009856865.1). Lineage (GTDB taxonomy): Bacteria > Desulfobacterota > Desulfovibrionia > Desulfovibrionales > Desulfovibrionaceae > Solidesulfovibrio > Solidesulfovibrio aerotolerans. The sequence continues at coordinate 29,053 of NZ_WVUD01000002.1, forward strand.
CGCAAATCGTCGATGCGCGCGGCATGTCCGACGGCACACTCCGCTTCCTCGCCGTCGTCGCCGCTCTGCTAACCTGCAAAAGAGGCAGCCTGCTCGTCATCGAAGAGGTCGATAACGGCCTACACCCTTCCCGGGCCGATACCCTGGTGGATATGTTGCGCACCCTTGGGGCCAGACGCAACATCGACGTCATCGTCACCACACACAACCCGGCCTTGCTCAATGCCCTTGGCCCGGAAATGGTCCCCTTTATCTCCGTGACCCACCGTGACGCATCCGGGGCCAGCGCCATCACCCTGCTCGAAGACATAGAGCAGCTCCCCAAACTCATGGCCGGCGGCCCGCTCGGCCGCATCGTCAGCGAAGGTCGCCTGGAATCGGCCCTGCAGCACGACGGGGAGTAAGTGCAATGCCCGGGAAAGTGCTGGTCCTCGACACCTGTATTCTGTGCGTCTGGTTGCAAATTCCCGGCAAAACAACGTGCGGACCCGACCATGACAGATGGGATTTCGCCAGAGTTGACGCCAAACTGCGTCAGGAAGAACTGGAAAAGGCCACCTTCGTGCTGCCGCTGGCGACTATCATCGAAACCGGCAACCATATCAGCCAGACCAATGGCGACAGAAAGAAGCTGGCCGACTCCCTGGGCAAGATCATGCAACAGGCTGCCAACAGCACGTCGCCCTGGGCCGCGTTCAGCGACCAATCCGAACTCTGGTCCGACGGAAAATTGGGCGCGCTGGCTGTGACGTGGCCGCCCCTGGCCGCCCAGAAACTGTCCCTGGGAGACGCAACCATCCAGGAAGTTGCGGCCTTTTATGCCAAAACCGGCTGTCACGTGGAACTCTTGACCGGCGACCAAGGCCTTAAAGCCTACGAGCCGGCCAAACCTACCACTCTGCCGCGACGCCGCGCCCGGCCCTAGCCGCGCCAAGGACCATCCGATCATGGGCCGACCCGACTTTTTTTTTATCCCGCCCGAGGCCTTTGCCGCGCCGTATGCCCTGACCGGCGGCGAGGCCAACCACTGCGCCAAGGTGCTGCGAAAGCAGGCCGGCGACACGGTGCGCGCCTTTGATGGCCAGGGGCGCGACGGCCTTTTCGCCATAAAGGCCCTCTCCCGCAGCCGGGTGGAGCTTGAGCCGATCTCCCTTGCCGTCGCTCCCCTGCCAGCGCGCCGCCTGCATCTGGCCGCCGGCTTTTCCCGGTCGGCCCGACGCGATTTCTTTCTGGAAAAGGCCGTGGAACTGGACGCTGCCGGTATCCTCTTCTGGCAGGCCGAACGCTCCCAGGGCAAAATGCCAGGCGAGCCCAAAGAAGCCTGGACTACGGCGCTTATTACCGCCGCCAAGCAGTGCGGCGCGGCCCGGCTGCCGTCCCTTCGCCTGGCGGCCAGCGCCGCCGCCCTGGCCGCCGATACCGGGCAGGGCTTTGTCCGGCGGTATCTGCTCTGGGAAGACCCGGGCGTGGCCCGCCATCTGACCCCGGCCGATCTGGCCGAACCGGGCGACACACTGTGCGTCGTTGGCCCGGAAGGCGGCCTGTCTGACGCCGAAGCCCGCCTTTTTAGAGACGCCGGCTTTGTGCCGGTCACGCTCGGTGCGCGCGTGCTGCGCTGGGAAACCGCCGCCCTGGCCGTTTTAGCCCTTGGTCTGGTCGCCGCCTCCTGACGCTTTTACGACGGCCGTGCACGGTATCCTTTAAGAATGATCCGGGCTTTGCAAAGAATGCAAGCACGTAAAGACCGACCGCAAGACTGAAGCCAACCTCCCGAAATTGTATCGGGATTCCAAAGGGTGCCAACCCTTTGGCCGCCGGAGGCTGCCCCCCGGCGCAAACTGCAGGCAGGTTCCATGGATTTGCTCGGAAACGAAAAACGCCCCCTGGCCGAACGCATCCGCCCGGCCACCCTTGACGACTTCGTGGGCCAGGCCCACGTCATCGCGCGACTGACCACCATGCTGGCCGGCCCGCGCCTGCCGAGCCTGCTCCTGTTTGGCCCGCCGGGCTGCGGCAAGTCCACCCTGGCGCTGATCCTGGCCCGCACCAAGGGCCGGCCCTATGTGCGGGTGAGCGCCCCGGAGGCCGGCCTGGCCGCCCTTCGCGAACTCATAAAGGGCAAGGAAATCCTTATCCTCGACGAGCTGCACCGCTTTTCCAAGGCGCAGCAGGATTTTTTCCTGCCCATCCTTGAAACCGGCGAGATTGTGCTCTTGGCCACCACCACGGAAAATCCGTCCTTTTCCATCACCCGCCAACTGCTCTCCCGGCTCCATGTCCTGCGCCTGGGACCGCTGACCCACCCTCAGTTGATGGTCCTGGCCGAGCGCGGGGCCAGGGAAGCCGGCATGGTGCTACCCAAGGAAAGCCTGGAATCCATTGCCATGCTGTCATCCGGCGACGGGCGGACACTCCTGAATCTGGTGGAATTCACCGCCGCCCTGCCCGAGGACAAGCGCGCCCCGGACGAACTGCGCAAGCACCTGCCCGAGGCCATGGCCCGGGGCGACCGCGACGGCGACTCCCATTATGAACTGGCCTCGGCCATGATCAAGTCCATCCGGGGCAGCGACCCGGACGCGGCGCTGTATTATCTGGCCTGCATGCTGGAATCCGGCGAAGACCCGCGTTTTTGCTGCCGCCGGCTCATGATCTCGGCCTCGGAAGACATCGGTCTGGCCGATCCCATGGCCCTGCCCCTGGCTGTCTCTGCCGCCGAGGCCGTGGAACGCATCGGCATGCCCGAGGGCTTTATTCCCCTGGCCCAGACCGTCGTCTATCTGGCCCTGGCCCCCAAGAGCAATACCACCTACGCCGCCTATCTGGCCGCCAAAAAAGAGATTATGCAGTCCGGCGTCAAACCCGTGCCGCTGCATCTGCGCAACGCCTCCACCCGGATGCAAAAGGAATGGGGCTTTGGCAAAGGGTACAAATACCCCCACGCCTACCCCGACGCCTGGGTGGAGCAGGACTATCTGCCCGAGGAACTGACGGGCCGGCAGTTCTACACGGCCAAGGACCAGGGCATGGAACCCCGGCTGGCCGCCCGACTGGCCCGGCTGCGGCGTCGCCAGTCCTGACCCGCTGACAGACGAACTTTTCCCCTTACCGGCCCGTTTTCCCGGGCCGGGGAACATCTGGGACACAAAATCACCCCGGTCAGGTCAAAAGTCGCCACTGCCCGGCCTTGTCCCGCTGGGCAAAAAAAGCTATTTTTTTCACGGCGGCAGGGCAAAACGTCCGGCCAGCCGTTTCGGATCGGCCTTCGACGCGATGGCGCGACGCCGGCCGTCCCCCACCCGGCCCGGCCCCAGGCATAACCGCCCGGCCCGGCCCCTACCTGCGGATGCGGTGATCCATGACCGATCCACGTTTTGAGCGCTTTTTCACCGGCAAAGCCCGGGACTTTCTCATCCGGGCTATTAATCTGGCCCTGGACGAAGACGGCCCGGACCTGACGTCGATGGCGGTCTTTTCCCCAACCGACCGCCTGACCGCCTCCATTGTGGCCAAGGAAGAGGCCATCGTGGTGGCCGGGCTGCCCATCGCCCGCCTTGTGCTGGAACGCATGGGCCAGGCCGAGAACTGCGAGCTGGCCTTTTTCGCCGCCGACGGCGACCGCGTGCCCGACCGTCTGGTCGTTGCCACCCTGGTCGGCCCGGCCATAACGCTTCTGAAAGCCGAACGCGTCATCCTCAATTTCCTGTGCCATCTCTCGGGCATCGCCACCAAGACGGCGGCGGCCGTGGCCGCCCTGGCCGGCAGCAAAACCCGGCTGCTCGACACCCGCAAAACCCTGCCGGGACTTCGCTACCCGGAAAAATACGCGGTGTTGTGCGGCGGCGGCGTCAACCACCGCATCGATCTGGCCGAGATGCTCATGTTTAAGGATAACCACATCGACCGGGCCGGCGGCATCCCCCAGGCCATGGCCGCCTTGCGAAAAGCCTACCATGGTCGTATGGAATCCATGCCACCGGTTGAAATCGAATGCCGCACCCTGGCCGAAGTGGCCCAGGCGATTGCCGAAGCGCCCCGGCGCATCATGCTCGACAACATGGACCGGGACACCATGCGCCAGGCTCTGGCCATGGTTCCGGCCGGTATTGAAACGGAAGTCAGCGGCGGCGTGGATTTGGACGCCCTGGCCGGCATCGGCGCGCTAGGCCCGGATTTCGTGTCGGTGGGGCGCATCACCCATTCCGCCAAAAGCGCCGACTTCAGCCTGCTGCTTAAGGAGACGGGGGCCTTATGACTGCATCCATTTCCGATAAGATCACAGCCATTCGCCGGCAACGCGGCAACGAATTAGCCATCCTGGCCCACCATTACCAGGGCGACGCCGTGGTCGGCCATGCCGACATCCTGGGCGATTCGCTGGAGCTCTCGCGCAAGATCGCGGCCCTGTCCGCCAAAGACATCATGTTTTGCGGCGTGTTTTTCATGGCCGAAACCGCAGCCATGCTGGCCGCGCCCGGCCAGCGCATCCACATCCCGGTGCGCGAGGCGGCCTGCGTCATGTCCGAGATGGCCCCGGCCCCGCTGCTGGACACGGTTCTCGCCACGTTGCGGGCAGCCGGCCGGGACGTGCTGCCCCTGACCTATGTCAACTCCTCGGCAGCGATCAAAGCCGTGGTCGGAGCCTGCGGCGGCGCGGTGTGCACCTCGGCCAACGCCCCCAAGATGCTCAAATGGGCGCTCGACCAGGGGCGCGGCGTGCTTTTCCTGCCGGACAAGATGCTCGGGCAAAACACCTGCAACACACTTGGCGTGCCCGAATCCGCCCGCCACATCCTGGATGTGCGCGGCGGCGGCGCAAGGCTTGACATGGACGCCGCCCGCCAGGCCGAGGTGCTCTTTTGGCCCGGCCAGTGCGTCATCCACGCCCGGTTCAAGGCCGCTGCCATCGCTGCCCTGCGCGCCCAAAATCCCGACGTGCGGGTGGTGGTCCATCCCGAGTGTTCGCCCCAAACCGTGGCCGCTGCCGACGCTGCCGGTTCCACGTCGTTTATCATCAAATACGTGGCCGAGGCCCCGGCCGGGGCAGACATCGTCATCGGCACGGAAATCAATCTGGTCAACCGGCTGGCCAAGCAGTACCAGGGCCAAAAGAGCATCCGGCCGCTGTGCCTCAGCGCCTGTTCCAACATGGCCAAGGGCACCGAGGCCAATCTGCTGGCCGCTCTGGAAACACTGGATACGGCCGAGCCGGTCACCGTGCCCGAGGCTGTGCGCGCCCCGGCCACTGCCGCCGTGGTGCGCATGCTCGAAGTTTCCGCCTGACCGCAGCGGTCGGGCCATTTCCGCTTGCGCCGCGACACCCGAATGCCGTGGCCAGCGCCGCAGGAAGGAGAAGAGCCATGGTCTACCGCATGCATGCCAATGCCCTGGTTATCGGTTCGGGGCTGGCGGGCCTGACCGCCGCCCTGTCCATTGCCGACTCGGGCCTGGAAGTGATCCTTTTGACCTCCGGCGAAGATCTCGACGACGGCAACAGCGCCCTGGCCCAGGGCGGCATTGTCTATCGCGGCCCGGACGATTCGCCGCAACTGCTCGAACGCGACATCCTCACCTGCGGCTGGCGGCACAATTCCGTGCGGGCGGTCAAATATCTGGCCCGGCGCGGACCAGCGACGGTCAAGGAAGTGCTCATCGACCGCCTGGGCCTGCCCTTCGACCACAAAGGTGCCAGCGACGAATTCCACCTTGGCAAGGAAGGCGGCCACAGCGTGGCCCGCATCCTCCACATGGCCGACCGCACCGGCCGGGCCATCATGGAAGGGCTCATGGCGGCGGTCAAAGCCAATCCCAATATCAAGGTGCTGACCCATCGCACGGCCGTTGACCTGCTCACCTCCAGCCACCACGCCACGCTGCTGGAATTTAAATACCAGCTGCTGAGCCAATGCCTGGGGGCCTACGTCTTAAACGAAATCTCGGGGCAGGTGGAAACCATCCTGGCTGATTTCACCGTGCTGGCCACCGGCGGCTGCGGCCGGCTGTTCCTGCACACCTCCAACACCCGTTCCTCCATCGGCTCGGCCATGGCCATGGCCTCGCGCGCCTTTGCCAAGGTCATGAACGCCGAATACGTGCAGTTTCACCCGACCACTTTGTTCCATCGGGCCGAACGTCGGCTGCTCGTCACCGAGGCCCTTCGCGGCGAAGGGGCGCGTCTGGTCAATGCCTCGGGCGAACCCTTCATGCAGCGCTACGACCCCCGGGCCGATCTGGCCCCGCGTGACATCGTCACCCGGGCCATCCTGGCCGAGATGTTAAAGACCGACCAGGACTGCGTCTATTTAGACGTCGCCAACTATGTCAAAGACCTGGAGAAACATTTCCCAACCGTCTATACGGGCTGCTTGCAGCTTGGCATCGACGTCACGAAACAGTCCATACCGGTGGTGCCGGCCGCGCATTATTTCTGCGGCGGCGTCCTGACCGACAACACCGGGCGCACCACCCTGGAGCGGCTCTACGCCGTCGGCGAATGCGCCTGCACGGGCCTGCACGGAGCCAACCGGCTGGCCAGCACCTCTTTGCTCGAATGTCTGGTCTGGGGCTGGAGTGCCGGCCAGGACATTGGCAAGCGGGCCGGGTCCAAGGCGGCCATCGGCCGGCGTCTCCTGGACAGCATCCCGGATTGGGTCAGCCCCGGTTCCAACCGCAACGAAGACCCGGCGCTCATTGCCCAGGACTGGGCCACCATCCGCAATACCATGTGGAACTACGTGGGCATCAACCGGTCGAGTTCGCGGCTCAAACGTGCCTTTGAGGATCTGCGCGAACTCAATAAGCACATCCACGACTTCTACCGCGAAACGCCTCTGAGCAAAGCGATTGTGGATCTTTTCCATGGCTGTCAGGCCGCCTACACCATCACCATCGCGGCCATGCAGAACCGACGCTCGCTTGGCTGCCACTATCGGGTGGATTAGCCCGGCACCCTTTCATCAGAAGCACCAGCGCAACAGGAAACGCAGCCGCCAGCGTTTGCTTGCTTGCAATACGCTGCCCCCGTAGTTAACCCCGCCGTGCCGCCGGAGACGCAACAGACGTCCCAGGCTGCACGGCGGGCTTTGGGCCAGGGGGACGGTTGCCACCGGCCCGAGGGTGCCCACCAGCAGCAAAAAAACCGCGCGCCCATGGCGCGCGACCAAAAGATAGGATAGAAACAGATATGAAAAACGCAGCAGACGTCTTGGTACGCTTCAAACGAACGCCCTTTTATAAGTATATCGGCCTGTTGACCGTCGTCGCCGTCCTGACCTGGGCACCAGCCCCTGGTAGTGCCGCCCAGGCTGCGGCCAAGCCCTTTACCTTTGAAAATGTCGAGCAGGCCGCAAAAGAGATGGCCACGGTTCCCTTTCAGGCTCCGCCCGCCATACCCGAGGCACTGCACAAGCTTGATTACGACACCTGGCGCAAGATCCGCTTCCTGCCTGACCGCGCCTTTTGGGGCAAAAGCAAGTCGCCCTACGAAATCCAGTTTTTCCACCCGGGATTTTTATACGACCGCACCGTCAAGCTGCATGTCATTGACGGCGGCAAGGTCGAACCCCTGGCCGTGACCAAGGCGCTGTTTGATTACAGCCAGGTCAAAGATCTCCCGGACCAGCTCCCCACGGAAATCGGGGCCGCCGGCTTTCGGGTCCATACCGCCATCAACACCCCCACCTACCTGGATGAATTCGTTGTCTTTCTGGGCGCGTCCTATTTTCGGGCCGTGGCCAAGGGCCAGGGCTACGGCCTGTCGGCCCGGGGACTGGCCATCAATACCGCCGAGCCTGAAGGCGAAGAATTCCCCTGGTTTCGCGAATTCTGGATCGTTAAGCCCGCCCCGGGCAAGGCCGCCAAGGGCCTGACCGTCTATGCCCTCCTCGACAGCAACAGCCTGACCGGGGCCTATGCCTTTACCATAACACCGGGCCGCGAAACCGTTATGGATGTCACCTCGCGCGTATTCCCGCGAACGCCTATCAAAAAAATTGGCATCGCACCCCTGACCAGCATGTTCCTGTACGGCGAGAATTCGCTGCCGGGCAGCCGCATGGACTGGCGTCCCGAAGTCCACGACTCCGACGGCCTGCTGGTGCATTTCGGCAGCGGCGAATGGCTCTGGCGACCGGCCGTCAATCCCGCCACGCTCTTGACCAGCAGCTTTGAGGCCGACAACCTCAAGGGTTTCGGGCTGCTTGAGCGCGATACGGATTTTACCAACTTCCAGGACACCGAAGCGCGCTATGAAAAACGTCCGAGCCTGTGGGTTGAGCCGCGCGGCGACTGGGGGCCGGGCCGGGTGGAGATGGTGCTGATCCCGTCCGAACAAGAGATTCACGACAACGTGGCGGCCTATTTCGTTCCCAAACAAGTTGTCGCGCCAGGGTCGCCCCTGCGTTTTGACTACCGGCTGCGCTGGCTCACAGCCCCGGCCGATCTGCCGCCCGGCGTTCGGGTCACGTCCACCCGCTCGTCCCAGCCGGACAAGAACAGCCGCTTTTTCGTCGTGGATTTCCAGGGCGACAAGCTGCCCGCCCTGCCCCCAACCGCCACGGCCGAAGCAGTGGTCAGCGTCGGGCCGGGAGCCAAGCTCCTCTCGCAACAGTGCTTTCGCAATCCCGTCACCGGCGGCTTCCGCCTGACCTTTGCCATCGGTTTCGAGGGAGGCTCCACCCTGCAAGACATTTTGCCGGAAAAACGCGAGGCCATCGAATTGCGGGCCTTTTTAAAATTCGACGATAAAAGTGTCAGCGAAACCTGGAGCTACGCTGTGACGCCGGGGAAATCATGAGCCAAGGCACGATTCCCCAGGCGGCAACCGGCCAGGACAAACCCTGGCTCGACGCTCTGGGCGCGCGGGTGCTGGCCTATCTGCGCCGGCTGCCCCTGCCCGAAGGCAAACGGCTGGAGACGGCTCTCAAAACCCTTGAGAGCCTGCCGGCCGAGGTCAACGAACCTGGAGCGGCCACCCGGCTGGCCATGACCGAACTGCAAACACGCCTGGACGTGCCGCGCGCCGACACTCATTTACACCCCACGCCGCCGCTCATCCGAACACCCATGGCCCCGGAGCGCATGGGGCTGCGGGTCTGGCGCAAGGCCCTTGGCAAGGCCGTGGGTGCGCCGGCCCCGGATCAAGGCCAGCCGCCCAAAGATTCCACTGCGCCGGACGGTGCGTCCAATCCGACCTGGAGCGCCGTGGCCGGTCGCCGCCGGCTGGTCTTGGCCGGACTGATCTTTGTACCCACCGCTTTTGCCGTCCTGCGCATGGCCTCGGTGTTGCCCCACGAGGGCGGCACGGTGCTGGAGAAAATCCTGCTGCTGGTCTTTGCCATGCTCTTTGCCTGGATCTCCATCGGTTTTTGGACGGCCATGGTCGGTTTTTTCACCCTGATCAAACGTTTTGACCGCTTTGCCATCACCCGGCCCCGGCCAACAGACGCGCCGGTTCGGTCGGATGCCCGCACAGCCATCGTTTTCCCGGTCTACGGCGAGGACATGGACCGGGTCACGGCCGGCATGGAAGCCGTCTACCGCTCGCTCACCCGCGACGCGGCCATCGAGCAGTATGATTTCTTCTTTTTAAGCGACACCCGCGACCCCGAAGCCTGGGCCGAGGAAGAAGCGGCCTGGGCCGGCCTGCGGGATCGCCTGGACGCCCGGGAACGCATTTTCTACCGTCGCCGCCGGGTCAACACCAAGATGAAAAGCGGCAACATCGCCGACTTTTGCCGCCGCTTCGGGGCCAATTACGTCTATATGCTGGTCATGGACGCCGACAGCGTCATGAGCGGTGCCACCATCGCCCGCATGGTGACCGTCATGGAAGCGCGGCGGGAAGTGGGCATCCTGCAATCAGTCCCGGCCATTGTCGGGCGCGAAACCTTTCTGGCCCGCCTCCAGCAGTTCGCCAGCCATCTCTACGGCCCCATGTTTTCCGCCGGCTTAAGCTACTGGCTTCTGGGCGACGCCCAGTTCTGGGGCCATAACGCGCTCATTCGCATCCGGCCCTTCATGCGCCATTGCGCCCTGCCCCGGCTGTCCGGCAAGCCGCCCCTTGGCGGCGAAATCTCCAGCCACGACTTTGTCGAAACCGCGCTCATGCGCCGGGCCGGCTGGAGCGTCTGGCTGGCCTACGATCTGCCCGGCAGCTACGAGGAAGCCCCCCCCAACCTGCTGGCCGAACTGGCCCGGGACCGACGCTGGTGCAAGGGCAACATGCAGCATCTGCGGCTGGTTTTCACCCGGGGCTTTATTCCGGTCCACCGGGCCTTGTTTCTAAACGGTATCATGGCCTACGGCTCGGCCCTGCTCTGGTTCCTGTTTCTGGCCGTGTCCACGGTCGAGGCCATCATCGAGTCGCTCACCCCCCCGACCTATTTCCCGCCCACGCGCACGCTGTTTCCCGAGTGGCCGGTCTGGGAGCCGTGGTGGGCCTTAAGCCTGCTCGCCACCACCGGTGTGCTGCTCTTTTTACCCAAGATTTTTGCCGCCTTCCTGGTCCTGGTCAAAGGCCGCCGACGTCTCTTCGGCGGTTTCTGGCGGCTGGCGGTCAGCATGGTGATCGAGGTGTTCGTTTCCTCACTGCTGGCCCCGGTGCGCATGCTCTTTCACAGCAAATTCGTCAGCATCACCCTGCTTGGCCGGGAAACCGGCTGGGGCCGGCAAGTGCGCGACGACCGCTCCACGCCCTGGTCCGAGGCCGTGCGCTTTCATCTGGGCGGCACCGTGCTGGCGGCCCTGTGGGCCGGCACGCTTTACCTGTATAATCGGGAATTTTTCTGGTGGGTCAGCCCCATCTTCGGGCCGCTGCTCCTGGCCATCCCCTTGTCGGTAATAACCAGCCTGCCAAGCCTTGGCCGGTGGCTTAAGCGCCTTGGGCTGCTGCTGATCCCCGAAGAGATGGACACGCCGCGCGAACTCTCGGAAATGGAGGCCTTTCACGAGCAAAACGCCCAGGCCCCACGGCCGCTGGGCATTGCCCGGGAACACGGCGTGGCCCTGGCCGTGGTCGATCCCACGGCCTGCGGCAGACGGCTTGGCCTGCTTGGCCGACCGTCCCGGGCCGCCAGGGCAGACGCGGCCGCGCGCCAGACGCTGGTGGACAAGGCGGTCGATCTTGGTCCCCAGGGCCTGACGCGCGCCGAAAAATCAGCCCTGCTGGAAGACCCCGCCGCCTTGGTCGCGACCCACCGCGCCGTCTGGCTGCTGCCCGAGGCCGCCCTGCGCCAACGCTGGTTTGCAGCCTGGCGCTAGGGCGTGCGAGAGAGGAGTAGAGGGGAGAGAAGAAGAGAGAAGGCAGAAGAGGCCTCCGGCGGCCGGGGGGGATAATCCCCCCCGGACCCCCTTGATAGGAGAAGTTTTTCAAGGGGGGCTGGGGAGTTGGCTGGCCCACGGGGGCTGGCGGACTGGACAGCCGGCGTTTGCGCTGGCGGGTGCCGCCGCTGCTTCGGCGTTGCGTCTCCTGCCTTGGCGCTGGCGTCAGGCCAACCCGGCGATCACGGCGTCGGTCGTGGCAAACATGACCCCGGCCTGCTCCATGGTGGCAAGGGCCCGCTCAGCGTCGCCGGGGGTCAAATCCACGCCGGCAATGGCGTCCACAATGACAGTGACAGAAAATCCCTGGGCCACAGCGTCCAGGGCGCAGGCTTTAACGCAATACTCGGTGGCCACCCCGGCCAGATAAAGGCGCGAAGCGCCAAAGCCACGCAAAAGCCCTTCGGCCGCAGCCTCGGCGAACAGGGTCAGCGCATCCTTGGTAAGGACGATGTCGCCCGGCCCCGGGGCAAGGGCGTCAACGATCCGAGCTCCCCAGGAACCGACCAGGCAATGGGGCGGCCAGACCGCAAACTCCTGGGAGTCGGGCGGATGGGCGTCGTTGACGTAAAGCTGCGGCGCACCGACGGCCCGAAACGCCGCTTTGAGTCGCTGGATCGGCGCGACGACGGCCTGCCCCTTTTCAAAATACAATTTGCCGGTGGGTTCAATGAAATCATTGAGCATATCGACGATGAGAAACAGCTTTCCCACGAAAACGACTCCGGGTTAGAGGATGCGCCGCAGGCGCGGATTCTCGCGAAAGGCTCTGCCCGTTTTGGCCAAGGCCCGGCCCTCGACCCGCACGATGTCGGCGGTGGCGCACCAGGCCTCAAAGAGTCCGCCGATCCCCAGCGATTCAAACAGCCGGCCGTGGCGGCCCTCGGCAGCGGCAAAGGCGGCCACCTTGGCCAGATTGCCAAAGCCGCTGGAGAGTACGATGTTGACGTGTCCGAATCCGGCCGCGTCCAGCGCCTTGCGCACCGCCGCCGTCCCGGACACCGTCACCCCCTTGCCGCCGACAAACGGTTGCCCAGCATCAGCCGCCCCCCCCTGGCCCGTCAGTTCCCCGGCCGTGTCCAGACGCACGCCCCACAACGCCCCCGGAAGGGCCTCGGCCGTAGCCAGGGAATCGGTAATCTCGTGATTAAACGTGTCCACCAGGGCGATGCGGCTGCATTCGGGTTCAATGTGGCGGTCAAAGGCCAGCGTCGCCTCCCGGGTGGCCTGCTGCGGGCCGACATGGTGGGCAAAAACCAGCACCAGGGCATGGGGAATGGTGCCAACGCCTGCGGCCAGACCGGCCGCGCGGGCTCCGGCGTCCGTGGCGCAGGCATCGAAACCGGCAGCGATAACGGTCTGGCAGATGGCTTCTTCCATGGACCAATGCCAGTGGCGTGCCCCGAAATAGAGGAGGTTTTTGGTTGGCAGCAGCGCGCGAATGGAGCGGGCCTTGGCCGCAACAGCAGTCAGGTCCGGCGGGGCAATGCCGTTGGCCAGACTGGTGCGCGAGGTCAGGATGCCCAGATAGAGCGTTTCCAGCTCAATGAAATCCTGGATCGGGCCTTCAATGTGCATGACAGGTTCCAGGGGGGCAAAGCTGCTGCCCTCAGGTAAGGCCCACACCTGCCCACCATGCTCGAGCAGGGGCGAAGCGGCCCGAAAAAGCTCGGCTGCTTCCGCGACTCCCGCAAGCACCCCCGGGCCGTTGCGGAAAAAGACCTGCATGGTGACTCGGGGATTCAGCCCTTCCCGCTCCAGAATGCGCCGCGACCGGATGAAATACTTATCCACATAAGGCAGATGACTCTGGGGCAACGTCGGCATGCGGGACACTCCACGGGGCTGCTGTGAACGGACGCTCCAAACATTTAACAAGCTAAAAATACTGTCCATTCAAAGCATTGCCAAGGACAAAATCACGCTGGGGAAATGCGAGACGTAAAGAAAAGAGAAGACGGAAGATGCCTCCGGCGGCCGGGGGGATGATCCCCCCGGACCCCTGCGACTGGAAAAACTTTTAAAGGGTTTGCAACAGTGGTTGGTACGATGGTCGGCTAAAAACCGGGGCAGCCGGGGGAGGCGCTTGACGGGAACCACCGCTGCTCCGGTGGCCGGGATAACAAAACGGCCCGGAAACAAGAACCGTCTGACAAAGAAAATGGCACTGGACGGACTCGGATCACGTCAGCCCTTGGCGGCTTTTTCCGCCGCAACCTTTTCCGTCAGGCAATATATCCCTTCGCCATTTTTGGCCGGGCGAAAGCAAAGATTGTCCGAAATGCAGGTCGAAGGCCGTAAATCGCCGGACTTCCAGCGGTTGATCAACTCCGGTTCCCGAATCAGCGGTCTGGACAACGAAACGGCGTCGCAGACGCCGTCCGCGACAAGACGGCGCGCCGCCTCGAAGGACCGGATGCCGCCCACCAGAATCAAGGGCAGATCCACAGCCGCCTTGATCCGCCCGGCTGCCACCTTGAAATAGCCTTCCCCTTCCGGGGACTGTATCTTGCCGGGTCGCACCGGCATGAGCCGGCCCGAGTCACCCGTACCGCCGGAAAGTTCCAGAACGTCCAGACCGGCTTCCTTGAGCCAGCCCGCCACCGTGACGGCCTCCTCAACAGTGAGCCCGCCCGGCACAAAATCTTCGGAATTGACCTTGCACAACACCGGGTACCCCGGCCCCACCGCCAGCCGCACCCGCTTGACCACTGCGAGCAGAAAACGCGCCCGATTGGCCAGACTGCCGCCGAAGGCATCGGTGCGCTTATTGTAATACGGCGAAAGGAATTGACTTAACAGATAGCCGTGGGCGGCGTGGATCTGCACCGCGTCAAAGCCGGACTCGCGGCACAGCCGGGCAGCCTTGGCAAAGGCTTCGACGGTCGACTCAATCGCAGCCTCGGTCATGGCCCGAAAGCCTTCCCCATCCGACGGCCCCACCGCCTCCTCGCCCGAAAGCGCGACAAGGGCCGCCTGCCCGGCATGGGCCAACTGGGCCGCAATCCTGCCGCCCGCTGCGTGTACGGCCCCGGTCAGGCCCGTCAGCCCGGGCTGCATGGCGCTGGAGTGGACCCCCAGCTTCCATGGCCCGGCCTGTCCCTGCTTTTGGACATAGGCGTGTCCGGCGATGACCAGCCCCACCCCGCCCTGCGCCAGACGGACAAGGGTCTCGGTCAGCTTTTCCGTGACCGAGCCGTCAACGGCGGCCATCCCCTCCCAGGTGGCGGAACGAACAAAACGATTGGCCAGGGTCAGGCGTCCCAGGGCAACGGGCGCAAACATGTCAGGGGCGCTGGTTTGGGAAGTCATGGGCGTTCTCCGTCGGGTACGCGGCAACCAGGCAGGCGGCTTTCAGCCGCCGTTGCGGCCGCGGATTGCAGGGTGCAGCGTTTTTGCCGGGCACCGATGCCGCATCGTGTTTTTTTCCGACGAGACCGATATCCCGGGCAACGGGTACGCAGAGTAGTCCAACAAGACCGAAAGCCGGTATCGTGTCAAGAAGCCTGCTGCGACGCGGCCAGCGCGCCCCAGCCGAAAAAGCCGTGTCGGGCCTGTCAGCCGGGGCAAACGCCGGGGTGTCGCAACGCCGTGCCCGACAGTCGGGCCATCAGGCTCGCGACGCGTAGTACGCCTTGGCAAAGACCGCCCCGGCTTCGGCGATCAGCGGCCCCAGGTCGTGGCTTTCCAGCACGTCCCAGCCAATAAAGCGCACCGTCGCGCCGGGCGGCAGCGCCACGGGAGCATCCGGCCGGGTGGCCGGCATGCCCGCGCCCGAGGCCAGGATGGCGGTTTGCCGACCAAGAAAACAATCCAGCAGCGGAGCCAAGGCGTCCCGGGCCGCTTGCTTGACCATGACAAACAGCGGCGACGCCAGCGCCCCGCTCGCCGGCCAGATGATTTCCACGTCGTCCTGACGCGGCGCAGCCATGGCGAAAAAGTACGGCATGACGCCGATGGGCGGGGGATTACTCCCCGGGGCCGGCCGGAAAATCTGGGCCGGGTGGGTGTCGCACAGCATGGCCCGGCCAAGGGCCGCCAGGGCACCAAGGCCATGGCGCAAACGGATGTCGAGCAACAGCGTGGAATCACCGGCGGTTTCCGGCGGGCCGCACAGACCGATCTTGCCGGCATAGACCGGATCAAGGAGGTCATCAAACGAACGCGGCACAGGCAGGCCGCCAAGGCGCGAGCGCACCACCACCAACACCAGCGGATTGACGGCGTAGATGCGACAGACCTGGCGCGGATCGGCCAGCCCGGCCGCAGCCAGGGCCGGGTGGATATCCTGGGGCAGGCGGGCCAACAGGCCATCGCCAGCGAAGCGGTCGCGAAAGCTCTTGGACAAAAAACCGTTTAAGCCCGCTGAAATGACCATGTCCGGCACTTCTTCCGGTCGGGTCAGGTTGGCGGCCAGATCGTTTAAGGTGTGCTTGCCGCAACTGTCCATGAAAAGGCGCGGCCAGGGCGCGCCGGCCGGCAGGCTTTGCCGCAGATTGTCCAAGGCAAGGCCCATGGGGGCCTTGAGTGGACAGGGCAGGCTGACGAATCCCCGAAGTCCCGGGCCAGAGGGCGTCCAGCCGTCGGTGAAAAGCGGCGTCATGCCGCCCCGCCGCCCGGGGACGGCGCTGGCCAGGGCGTCCAGGAAAAGCTGCGGGGCAATGCCGTAGAGGGTGAGCAGGGTGCGCATAGCCAGAAACGGCGCGGCCGAGGCCATAAATTCCGCGTCGGCCACGGCTGCCACGCCCCGTTCGATCAGGATGTCCCGGGCACCGGGATGGTCGGCTATGTATCGCAGGACCGGCGTCTCAAGACAGTGGCTATCAGGCATGGTCGTCTCCCTCGTGGGTAAAACGGAGTTGCCGGCCATGGCGCAAGGCCTCGCGCAGGGCGCTTAACCGGGCGTCGGCAGCGGCCAGGGCGGTCAGGCAGTTCTTTTCGGCCGGGCTGGTTTCCATGACCGCTGCCACGGCCCCGGCGGCAAAGACGAGTCGCCGCCCGGCCAGCAAAGCCAACAGCGGATCATGGGTGGCCATGAGCACGATCTTGCCGCTGCCGGTGAGCAGTTCAATGGCCTTTCGCCGGTCGATGCCGGCGTTTTCCAGCTCGTCCACCAGCACGATGGGCGAGGCGCACAAGCGGGCCACATCGGCGATCATCAGCGCCCGGCTCTGGCCGCCGGAGAGAGCCGGCAGCGCCGTTGTCGGGCTGAAAGCCTCCCCGGACAACTCGTTGGCCAGGGCAATGACCTCGGCCGCAGCCCCGACGCCGTCAGCAACCAGGCGGCTCTCGGCATGGGCCAGGAGAAAGTCCGTCACGGTCAGGTCCATGACGAACTGCATGTTCTGGGACAATTGGGCGATGAGCCGGCCCGAGGCGGAAAGCCGCACCGCGGCGTCGCAGGGGTGGCCGTCGAGCAGCACACGCCGGCCGGTGGGAGTATCGCCGTGGGCCAGCCATTCGATATCGGCCAGAAACCGGCTCTTGCCGGAACCTGTGGGGCCGACCAGGGCGGCCACGTCGCCAGGGACCAGGGTCAGCTCCAGGTTTTCGGCCCGACCATGCTTGTCCCGGCCGCCAAGGATGGTGAGCGAGGCCACGGACGGGGCGTCGGTTTCAAGGGTTGCCAAGGCGGCGAGGAACCGGGCAAAGGCCTGGGCCAGATCGCTGGCCGAGGCAGCGGCTTCGGTGAGGACTTCGCTGCCAAGACCGGCGAAATACGCCGCGGGCGTCTGGTCGGGCAGTGGCTGCGGCAGGCCTTGGAGCAGGAAAAAATCCCGGGCCGGCGGCAGTTCGCGCCACAGGTCGGCAAAGGGGCGATTGAGCCGGGGATCGATCATGACGCGTCCTGGCCGAAATCCATCTTTCGAACGTTGCCCATCTGATGGTCCAGGCCGATCTTTCGCTGCCCCAGGCAATAGGAGCACACGGCCGCCGGCATGGTAAAGCGCAGCGTGGCCCCGTCAAGGCCGGTTGTATCCGGGGCCGCGCCCACCACATGGGCCAGGGCCTCGGCCCCCTGGCCGGTTAAGCCGTTGACGAACAGCACCGTGGCCCTGGGATTGGCCCGGCGTACGCGAAAGGCAAAAACCTCGCGCTCGGCCTGGGACACCACGTCGCCCTTGGTCACGGCCACCACGTCGGCCAGACGCAGCATGGGGCCGATTTTGGCCGGGGTGTCGATGCCGGAAAGGCTGTCCACGACGCACAGGGCCAGCACGCCTTCGATGTGGGGGGCGCAGCGGTTGCAAAGGCCAGCGCTCTCAATGGCCAGCACCGACACCCCCCTGCCCTGGCCCCAGGCAAAGGCGTCGGCCGCGTTGCACACGAAAAAATGATCCGGGCACAGCGCCCCGGAAAGGCCGGTCAGGCAGGGAATGCCGGCCTGGGTAAAGATCTCCCGGTCGCGGCTGGCCAGACAGTCGAACTTGACCACGCCCAGACTGCGGCCACGCCGGGCCAGAACGCAAGCCAGGCGCAACAGGATTGACGTTTTGCCGGAGGAAGGCGGTCCGGCCACGGTAAGAAGCTGCATTGTCGGGCTCTCGCCTCCTTGGCGGTACGAAATCAGCGAAACCGGTCGTCGGAACGCAAGGTGTCGGCTTGCTGGGCCTTGGTCGCAAACCAGCCCGTGCGCTCACCCTTCCAGACATCGAACCGGGGGACGTAGGGTTTGATATCGAGGACCGGCGTGCCATCCAGGATATCGATGTTGCGCAGATGCACGGTGTTGCCTTCGATACCAGCCAGCTCAAGCACCGACAGCCCGATGGGATTGGGGCGTTTGGGCGAACGGGTGGCAAAAATGCCATGGTGGCTGGTGTCCATAAACGGTTTGACCATAAGGTCATATCCGGTCACCCGGTGCAGATGGTACAGCAAAAAGACATGGGAAAAGCCTTCCAGATCCGTAAGTCCCCGCGCGAACTCAGGATGCACCTCCACATGGCCGGCGATGCCCATGGCTCCCACGGGCTGCACGGGCATGCCGGCGATATCCTGAAACGGCGAGCGCAGGATGCCGATGGCGCGGTAGGCGATGTCGGTGCCGGCATTATGGTCTGGGACGGCGTCGGGTTCTTCCAAGGCGTTCCTCGCTGGAAAAGGGTTCGTTTGCGGCAGCAGCAAGATACAAGCCAAGAGAATTGCGTTGTATTCTCTGGCCTTTTTGACGCCGTCCAAGGCTGAAAAGACAATTCCGTCGCGAAATCCTACAAAACTGTCGTCCTGTGCCCGGGCATTGCCGCAGCGATGCGCCGCATGGTTCACTCCGGCGCACGCCCCCGGGGACAGGCACTTCCTGGCTCAGGGCTCGCCAGGACTTCAGGCGATCAATCGTCCCAATCCGCATCCGACTGGGGTGGATTGACCTGAACATACACAGTGGTTCCGTCCTGGATCACGGGCTGGTAATAGGCGTCGTTCACGCTGTAGTAGGTCTGGCCGGCGATGTTGACTGCCGCAGCCGCAGCCGGAAGCGCAAACATGGTGGCCGCTGCCGCTGCCGCCATGCCCACTCCGGGCGGCGGCAGGGGAACTGGTACCGGGACCACCACGGGATAGGGGCCGACCGGATGCGGTCCGACCCAGGGAGCAGGCGGCGGGGGACCGACCGGTCCAAAAGCCGGGGTAAAGGGGCCGGGATGCGGCGGTGGCACGGGACCGCCACCGAAACCGCCGGGCCTGGGTGCCGGGGGCGGCATGGCCCCGCCGCCATAGGCCGCCGGTCCCATGGGCTCCGGACCGTGCACGGCACCCGGCGGGGCCATGCCGGGACCGCCGCCGAAACCGGCCGCCCCCGGCGGGCGCATGCCGTCGTCAAAGCCCGTCCCCCCTGGCGAAGCCGACCCACGCATGCCGTCGCCGCCAAAACCGCCGCCTTCGGGGGGATGATAACCGCCGCCGCCGAACCCGCCGCCGCCGCGAAAGCACTGCGCGACCTGGGGAGTGGCCAGGGACAGGCTCGCCGCCAGCCCAACCAGCCCGATCAACCCGGCCAAACGGCGCACCGCTGGCATTTTTCGATATGACATGGTCAACCTCCGGTTACGGCTTCTGGCCGGTGGTTGCCGGCTGCGGGGCAACCTTGGTCCGCACGGCCTCGGCCGGCGGGGTGAAGGCAAACGTCTTGGCGGCAAAGCCCGAGCTCGGCTTCCAGTCGCGGTATTCCACCAGGACGCGGGGGTCGCCGTGCCGGGTCTTGTCCGTGATGGCCAGCCGCAAAGGCCACGGGGTCTTGCCGGCGTCGATCCACAGTTCGAAATCCTGGGTGAGCTGGCGAAAGGCCAGATGATGGCACGGTGTGCCGCCGACCGTGCTTTGGCCGACGTAAACGACCTCCAACACCTTCTCCATGATGCTCTTGTAGGGATCAGCGGCTAAAAAATCGATCATGGGACCGACGAGATTGAGCCGGACCATGGCCTGCTCCAGGGCCGCATCCAGGCGCGGCGGCACATCCAGGGCGACATAGGCCTTGGTCTTGGCGTCATAGACCTGGAAGGTCGGGCCATTTAAGACAAACGTCGCAGCCACGTCATCGCCTGTGGCTTCGGCCCGCAGCTTGTCCGGGCGCTGGGCCTTGATGGCTGTGGTGTGGAAGAAGGCCACCTTCTGGCCGTTGGGGAACACCCGGTCCACAAGGCTGGTCTCGATGACCGAAAAGGCGGCCAGGGACTGCACATGGGCGGACATGGCCCGCAGCAGGCCCTCGGCCCGGGGATCGACGCCGGTCCCGGCCTGGGCCGAACCGAGCAGAAACACGAGGAAAAGCCCTGTCAGTGCCGCTTTGATGCCGTGACGCATGGGGAAGCTCCTTTGGTCGCTTGCAGACCGTGTTGCGGCGCACAAGGCCGCGCCCGATTCCACAAATCGCTTACCGAACAACGCGTCTTTTTGTCGAATACAAAAACCAAAGCAGTGGGCAGGCCATGGGCGGTTAGCAGGCAATGACGCTGACGGCCAAGCCGCCCCGGGCGGTTTCCTTGTAGTTGCAGTTCATGTCCTGGCCCGTGGCCAGCATGGCCGCAATGGCCTCATCCAGGCCGACCTTGTGGTGGTCCGGGCTCTCGTCCGAGGCGATGAGATAGGCGGTATAGGCCTTGACCGCGCCCATGGCGTTGCGCTCGATGCAGGGGATCTGGACAAAGCCGCCCACCGGGTCGCAGGTCAGGCCCAGGTGGTGTTCCAGGGCCGTCTCTGCCGCGTTTTCCACCACGCGTACGCCATGGCCCATGCCCTGGGCCAGCATGGCGGCGGCCATGGCCGAGGCCACGCCGATCTCGGCCTGGCAGCCGCCTTCGGCCCCGGCAATGGTGGCGTTGTGTTTGGCCAGAAATCCCACTGCCCCAGCGGCCAGCAGCCCTTCCCGGATGGCCTGTTCGGGCAGCTCAAGGCGGGTGCGCATGAACCGGGCCATGGCCGGGACAATGCCGGCGGCTCCGCAGGTCGGGGCGGTGACGATGACATGGCCGGCGGCGTTTTCCTCGGCAGCGGCAAAGGCGTAGGCGCACAGCTCGGACAAAACACTTTCATAGGGCAGCCGCTTGGTCTGGCTGCCCGCAAAAATCCGTTTGGCCTTGCGCTCAAGCCCAAGCGGCCCGGGCAGCACGCCCTGGGTGGTAAGCCCTGCGGCTACGGCCGCGTCCATGACGGCCAGCACCGTATCGAGTCCGGCCAGGATGGTCGCTGCATCCGCGCCGGTAATGGCCCGCTCGTTTTCCAGCATGAGCGCCGGGAGGCTGACGCCCTGCCCGGCAATGCACCGCTTGAGATCAGCCATGGTGGCATACGGATAGGCCGGTGTGCCACGCACTTCGGCGGGCTGTCCCTTATAGTGGAGAAAGCCGCCGCCCACGGAATAATATTCCCGTTCCAGGAGCGGCGCGGTCTGGCCCGCGCGCCCAAGCAACCGAAAGACAAGGGTGTTGTTGCAGGGAAACTGGTGTTCCAGCGGCCCAAAGCGCACGTTTTGGGCACCTATTTCCAGCTTCACCGGCCCAAGCTCCATGACCCGCCGGGTCAGTGGATTGCGGGCCAGCTCGTCGAGAAAGGCCGGGGAACAGTGTTGCGGCGTCTGGCCCAGCAGGCCGGCCAGGACGGCCCGGTCGGTGCCATGCCCCCTGCCCGTGGCCGAGAGGCTGCCGTAGAGTTCGACTTCGAATGTCGCGACCTTTTCCAACGTTTGTGCCGGGAGTTGCCGGGCCAGACTCAGGAAATCGCAACCGGCTTTCATGGGACCGATGGTGTGGGAACTGGAGGGACCGGGGCCGATCTTATAGAGCTCAAAAAGGCTTAAGTCGATTACGGCCACGGCGGCCTCCTTTGATTGGGGGTTGCCTGGAACGCTCGTTGTCCCGACCGCTTACGTCTGTCCGTCGCGGACCTTGGCCCGCAGTTCCGCATCCAGGCAGCGCAGCGCCTCGTAGGGCACAGCGCCGCCAAGGGCCTCAAAGGCCGGGGTCAGGCCCACCGCGCCCTCGCGGCGAAGGCGGGTCAAGGTCTCGCACGCCCGCGCCAGCACCTCGTCCGGCAGACCGCACACATCTTTGGCCGACAGCCGGCCCCAGGCCACGTAGGCCAGCAAATGGCCGTGGATGCTCGCCGGTTTAAGCCCCCGGCGCTCGGCCACCGCCTCCACCGAGCCAAGCTCGCGGAAAAGCTCCAGGCTCTTGGCCGCCGTGTCCCCGGGTTCGCGCACCGGGCCGCTGCCGTCGGCTTCGGGCGGCAACGCCGGCTGCGGCGCGGCCCGGCCGTGGGCCGCATAATGCTCGGCCAGCATGGCCATGAGCGCGTCCCCGTACTTTGTTATCTTGGCCTGGCCCATACCGCCGGCCCCGGCCAGACCGGCTGCGTCCTCGGGTTTGAGCAGCACCACATCAAGCAAAGTACGGTCGTGAAAAATCACATACGGCGGCACGCCGGCTTCCTTGGCCGTCTCGGCCCGCCAGGAGCGCAGCCGTTCCCACAACGCCGCGTCCTCGGGTGTGGCCAGATGGTCGTAGATCCAGCTCTTTTTCGAGCGCCCGCCCTCGCCCCCGGCCTCCCGCTCGCCCCGGCTGCCACGCTTGCGCGAGCGGGGTTCGGGATCGGCCGGGAAACGCATGGTCAGGCCGCGCCGGCCCTTGAGGATGTCCCAGGCCAGCGGGGTCAGCACCAGCCCGCCATAGCCCTCCTCGTCCGGGGCCAGGGCACCCATGGCGGCCAAACGACGGTAGACCGCCCGCCATTGCAGCTTGGTCAGTTCCGCACCGATGCCGTAGGTGCTCACCTCGACATGGCCCAGCCGCACCACCCGGGTGGTGGGCTTGCCCAGCAGCACGTCAACCAAATGCCCGGCCCCGAAGCGCTGGCCGGTGCGAAAGACGCACGAGAGCGCCTTTTGGGCCGCAACAGAAGCGTCCACCGGTTCGGTCGGGTCGGAACAGACGTCGCAGTTGCGGCACGGCTCGGGCATGTTCTGGCCGAAGTAGCCAAGCAGCGTCTGGCGGCGGCAGGCGTCGGCCTCGCAATAGCCGGCCATGGCGTCGAGTTTGGACAGTTCGATGCGCGTGCGCGGCCCTTCCCCGCCTTCGGGGGCAATGAGGCGACGCAGGTTCGCAAAATCCCCAGGACTGTAGAGCATAAGGGCTGTGGCCGGTTCGCCGTCGCGCCCGGCCCGGCCGGTCTCCTGGTGGTAGGCCTCCAGGCTCTTGGGCGGATCAAGATGGGCCACAAACCGCACATCGGGCTTGTCCACGCCCATGCCAAAGGCCACCGTGGCCGCCATCACCAGCCCTTCCTCGCGCATGAACCGGTCCTGGCGGCGGTCACGCTCGGCCGGCGGCAGGCCGGCGTGGTAGGCCAGGGCCGGCACGCCGTGTTCGGTGAGCCACTCGGCCATGTCCTCGACTTTTTGCCGGGACAGGCGGTAGACGATGCCGGACTGGCCGGCATGGTCCTCGGTGATAAACTGCAACAGCCGACGCCGGGGTTTGTCTTTGGGTTCCACGAGATAGCGGATATTGGGCCGGTCAAAGCCGGTGGCAAACACCCGGGCGTGGGTCAAATCGAGGCGGGCCAGAATGTCGGCCCGGGTCGGGCCGTCGGCCGTAGCCGTCAGGGCCACACGCGGCACGCCGGGATAATCCTGGGCTATTGTCGCCAGTTGCAGATATTCCGGGCGAAAATCATGCCCCCACTGGGAAACGCAGTGGGCTTCGTCGATGGCGAAAAGGGCCAGGGGCAGGCCGGCCAGGAGTTGGCCGAAGCCCGGGCTCATGAAGCGTTCCGGGGCGGTGTAGAGCAGATCGAGTTCGCCGCGTCGCAGCTTGGCCATCACCTCCCGGGCAGCGGCCGGGGCCAGGGCGGAATGGAGGCATTCAGCGGCAACGCCCAGGGCGGTGAGCGCCTGGACCTGATCGCGCATAAGGGCAATAAGCGGCGAAATGACAATGGCCGTGCCCGGCCGCAGGATGGCCGGGATCTGGTAACACAGCGATTTGCCGCCGCCGGTCGGCATGAGCACCAACGCGTCATCGCCGGCCAGCACATGGTCGATGATTGTTTCCTGGGGACCGAGAAACCGGTCGTGTCCGAAAACCTGTTTGAGTATCTGGCGTGGTGTGGTCATGGGTGTGCGGCAGGCTCGGCCCGCCAAGGATGGGGTAAACGGTTGGCCGGGGAAAGGCAATGCAAGCCCCCGGCTGCTCTTGAATTCCTGCCCGCTGCGCCGTACTCTGGGGGCATCCCGCAACCAGCGCCCAACAGGCCATGACAGGCCACCACAGGCAAGGCAGGCACCGCATGACGACCCCGGTCCATCCCCCGCTTTCCAGAGAACGCATGCTCGCCGTCTCGGCCCAGTGGCAGAGGTTCATGGCCGGTCTGGCTGTTGATGCAGACCTCGTGCGGCCGGTCATTTTGCAATCCTGGCAACGCTGTCGCCAGGCCGGCTTCCCCAGCGACAGGCTGGCACTGTGTCCCATCGACACCGCCGGGCTGGCCCGGTCCGTGGCCCACAACCGGGAACTGGTGGAAACGGCCAAGGAAGTCATGGACCGGCTGGCCCACTCCATCCACCTTTCCAGCAGCGTGGTCACCCTGGTCGATACCACCGGTCTGGTGCTCCATGTCTCGGCCACCAGCGAGGATCTGGAAAACGTGCCCTACGGCGCGCCGGGCCGACGCTGCGACGAGGCCACCCTGGGCACCAACGGCATGGGCGTGTGCCTTATTGAACAAAAACCCGTGCATATCATCGCCTCAGAACATTTCAATGCCTCACTGCATTATCTGAGTTGCTCGGCCGCGCCTGTCCACGACAGTTCCGGGCACTTTCTGGGCGCGATCAATCTGGCCATCAGCACGGATAATTTCCACCAGCACACGCTGGGGCTGGTGGAGGCCGCCGCCCACGCCATCGAGGAACATCTGCGGCTGCGCAGTCTGGTGCGCACCCAGCACATCATCCTGGAACTGCTCGACGACGGCGTCATTGTCCTGGACAGCGACGGCGTCATCGCCAGCCTCAACCGGCAGGCCTGTTCCATGCTGGGCCTGGACGCGGGCGCTGCCGGGAAAAACATCCAGACGCTTGTGCGGGCCAGCGACGGGCTGGGCACGGTCCTTTCCGACCGCCAGACCTTCCACGACCGGGAGACGACGTTTAACCTGGGCCACGGCGAGCGCTCCTGCGCGTTGTCCTGCGCCCCCTTTGCCGATGGCGGCCTGCTCCTCACCCTGCGCGAGACCCGGCGCATGCGCAAATACGCCGCCCGGGTGGCCGGGGCCAAGGCCGTCTATACCTTTGAAAATATCGTCGGCGAGTCCAGGCAGTTGCGCGAAGCCATCCGCCTGGCCCGGGTGGCCTCCCAGGGCGAGGCCACCACCTTGCTCCTGGGCGAGTCCGGCACCGGTAAGGAACTGTTCGCCCAGGCCATCCACAACGCCAGCAACCGGCGCAAAGGGCCGTTTGTGGTGGTCAACTGCGGCGCGCTGCCGCGCAATCTCGTGCAAAGCGAGTTGTTCGGCTATGTGGCCGGCGCGTTTTCCGGGGCGCTTAAGGAAGGCAGTCCGGGCAAGTTCGAGCTGGCCGACGGCGGCTCGATTTTTCTCGACGAGATCGGCGAGATGCCGCTGGAGGCCCAGGTGAGCCTGCTGCGGCTGCTCCAGGAAAGCGAGGTCACCCGCCTGGGCGGCAAGGAGGCCAAACCCATCGACGTGCGCATCATCGCCGCCACCAACAAGGATCTGCCGACCGCCGTTCGCAACAAAGCCTTTCGCGGCGATCTCTATTACCGCTTAAACGTGCTGAGCATCCAGATTCCGCCCCTGCGCCAGCGCGACGACGACGTGCAACTGCTCATCCGGGTCTTTATGGACAAATTCAAGCGCTCGCTGGGCAAGCCCGACCTGGAAATGACCCGCGAGGCATTGGCCTCCTTGGCGGCGCACCACTGGCCGGGCAATGTGCGGGAGCTGGAAAACTGCATCGAACGGCTGGTCAACGTGGCCTGCGAGGACCGCATCGACATCAGCGACCTGCCCCAGGACGTCATGGCCGACATGGTCCGGGGCCGCCAGCCGTCTTCCGGCGGGGCGGCCATGTCGCTCAAGCGCATTCAACGCGCGCTCATCCTCGAAACCCTGCGTGAAACCGGCGGCAACTTCCGGCGCACCTCGTCCCTGCTCAATATCTCGCGCACAACGCTCTACGCCAAACTCAAGCAATACGGCATTACGGCGGACAGCTTTCGCGCCACCTCATAGCCAAACCGTCCCCTCACCCACTGGGCAGGCGAGCGGTCATCGCGCTTTTTCCGGTGTCCACCGGTGCCTTGCCCCCGGCACAGACCAACGGTCCCAGGCAAGCCCCCGCCTTCGGGCCGCACGCCCACGACCTTGCGGCCCCTGCCCGGCACAGACCACCGGTCCCAGGCGAGCCCCCGCCCCCCACTCCCTGTGTCCATCGTTGTCTGCAAACCGCACATGTCAGCCTGACATGTCCAGAAAATGGACAACTCACCATTCCACAGCCTGACACACCATCTACGCAATTAACTGTATTTATTATATATATTTAAAACAGACGAACCAGGGCGTCCTGGTCCGGCTTTTGCTTTGGCGTGTAGAATGGTGCCTGGACAACGACTCGATAAGCACAGGATAGAAATGATGCGCGCGGGCATCACGATTTGGCGTGGAACAGGCTTTGCCATAAAACGGCATGGCTGGTCCGCAGGCTTTCCGACGGATGCAAGCTGGAAGCAGCGCCAGAATCAAACACGCCAGACACAAGAAATTCGTTTTCCAGCATTGCCGGCACAACGTCAGGAGCAACGAGCCACCAGCAACGTATAACATTCGCGGAGGACGCTATGGCAGTTCAGGAACAGGTCTACGGCTTTTTCATCCCCAGCGTGACGTTTATCGGCATCGGCGCTTCCAAGCTGATCCCGGAAAAAATCAAGGCCCTGGGCGGCAGCAAACCCCTGCTCGTTACAGACAAGGGCGTCATCGCCGCCGGCATCCTCAAACAGGTGACCGATCTGCTTGATGCCGATAAAATGCCCTACATCGTCTACGCCGAAACCGTGCCCAACCCCACGGACACCAATGTCCACGACGGCGTCACCGTCTACACGAAAAACGGCTGCGACAGCCTCATCACCCTGGGCGGCGGCTCCTCCCACGACTGCGGCAAAGGCATCGCCCTGGTCGTGACCAACGGCGGCAAAATCCATGACTACGAGGGCATCGACAAGTCCACCAAGCCGCTGATGCCCTACCTCGCCGTCAACACCACCGCCGGCACGGCCTCGGAGATGACCCGTTTCGCCGTTATCACCGACACCTCCCGCCACGTCAAAATGGCCATTGCCGACTGGCGCGTCACCCCGGGCATCGCCATCGACGATCCGGTCCTCATGGTCGGCATGCCCCCGGCCTTGACCGCCGCCACCGGCATGGACGCCCTGACCCACGCCGTGGAAGCGTTTGTCTCCACCATCGCCAATCCCATGACCGATGCCTGCGCCATCGAATCCATCAAGCTGGTGTTTAAATACCTGCGCAAGGCCGTGGCCAACGGCCAGGATCTGGAAGCCCGGGAAGGCATGTGCTTCGCCCAATACCTGGGCGGCATGGCCTTTAATAACGCCAGCCTGGGCTATGTGCATTCCATGGCCCACCAGCTCGGCGGCTTTTACAATCTGCCGCATGGCGAATGCAACGCGCTGCTTTTGCCTTATGTTGAGAAGTTCAACCTCATCGCCAAGGTGGAGAAATTCGCGGCCATGGCCGAGATCATGGGCGAAAACATTGCCGGCCTGGCCCCGCGCGACGCGGCCGAACTGGCGCTCAAAGCCATCCGCCAGCTCTCCGCCGATGTCGGCATCCCGACCAATCTGGTCGAACTGGGCAAACGCTACGGCAAGGACGTCAAGGCCGGCGACATCCCGACCATGACCGCCAACGCCCAAAAAGACATCTGCCGCTTCACCAACCCGCGCTGCGCCACGGACAAGGACGTGGCCGACATCTATACCGCGGCGCTGTAGCCCGACAGGGCAACGCCTTCCCCCGGGAGAACCCACGCTCCCGGGGAAAGGCCGGCCGGCGCACCCAACGCGCCAGCTTTTTGCGCCATCCGAGAAGAGCCCGTCACCACGCATCGCTCGCGAACTGCCATGGTGCCAACCGATGCACGTCTCGTTGCCGCTTGTGACGGGTTCTTCTTGGATGGCGCGAACGCATCCTGCCAGCGTCGCATTCACAAAATTCCAAAACGCAACACCAGTCGGCATGGCCCTGGCGGCGGCGCTTACGCCACAAGCGCTGCGACCACGGCCCCCAACACCCGCACGGCGTCGGCCGGCGCCAAACGCACCATCACCCCGCGCTGGCCGCCGTTTATGATCACATACGGCTCGGCCACGGCCGCCGCTTCCAGGGCCACGGGGACGCGCTTTCGTGAGCCAAAGGGACTGATCCCGCCCACATGGTAGCCTGTCGTCTTCTCGGCCTCGGCCGGGGGCATCATGGCCGCCGTCTTGCCGCCAAAGGCCGTGGCCACGCGCTTCATGGACAGTTCCCCGTCGGACGGGACCACGGCGCAGGCCGGCTTGCCGTCCACCACCACCATCAGTGTCTTGAGCACCCGGGCCGGCGGTTCGTCGATGGCCTGGGCCGCCTGCAAACCGATGCGCGCCGCCCCGGACTCGTAGTCATAGGAAAGGACCGTAAAGGCAATACCGGCCTTAGCCAGGGCCTGGGTGGCCCGGGTACTCTTCGCCATAGGGCAACATCTCCTGGGTTAGGCGCTCACCCCGGGATAGCCAAAGGCCTGCCATGCGGCAAGGGGCCGAATACTTCGGCACAACCTTGGGATGACAACGCCAACGCCTGCGTGTAACGAACAAGACCAAATCGTTTCAACCGCAGCCGAAAGGAACCCAACGATGTTTGCGCGTATCACTGCATCGATCAAAACCGTGGCGACAACGGTTGGCATCCTGTTTCTCGTGCTTGCCGCCCTGCCCCAGGACGCCACCGCCTCCGAAGGCGGAACCAGCCACTACATCCAGGGAGCCTACGGCGATTTTCTCATGGGCTACATTCCGGCCCAGGGTTTCTACGTGCGAAACGACACCCTGTATCAGTCCGCCAGGATGGATGGTGCCCTCAAGGGCGGCCGGGCCTACGCCGAACTGAAATCCCAGGTGGTCATAAACATCACCAAACTGTCCTATATCTTTGACGTGCCGGCCATCGGCGGCTTTCTCGGGGCCGGCGTCGGCATTCCGTTTATTGTCAACGAGCACATCACCGGCAAAGGCTCCCTCAATTACGCCCGCCGCGATCGCACCACCGGCCTGCCCCATGCCGACGTTTTAAACATCGGCGGCGGCGGCGACCGGGGAGGCCTGTCCGACATTTTTTTCATGCCGGTCATCGCCGGCTGGAACTTCGGCGAATGCCATCTGGTGTTCTCGCCGGTCATCTATTTGCCCACAGGCTATTACAATCCAAAAAAGCTCACCAACCTGGGCATGAATTACACGACATTTGACCCCAACCTGGCTTTTACCTGGTTAAACAAAAGCGGTTTTGAATTTTCCACCAACGTCGGCTACATGATCAATACGGAAAATATCACGAGCAAGTACCTCTCCGGCAACGAGTTGCATGTGGACTGGACCGCTGCCATGCACATCAAGGAACGCTACGCCATCGGTGCTGTTGGGTATTTCACGGTGCAGACCACGCCGGACACCGGTTCCGGGGCCAGCCTGGGCTCGTTTTACTCCTCGGCCTGCGGCATCGGCCCCATCGTCAGCTACACCATGCCGGTCGGCGGCAAGGAACTGACCGTCATCGGCAAATGGCTCCACGATATCGGCGCCACCAACCGCCTGCACGGCGACATGGTCTATGGGTCACTCGCCATCAATTTCTAGGAAAATCAGCCGCAACCAGTCCCCTCCTGCACGCGCATATCGCCGGCCTGTACCCCGCCCGTGCCCGATCCTGGCACACAAAAAAAGCGGACGCCGGACTTTTCAGTCCGACGTCCGCCAGGCCAATGGCGGCCTCCCCCTAGCTGGTACATGATCGTTGTTTCGAGTCTGCCTGCCGGCTCCACAGGGTGACGGTCGGTCACCGGAGCGTGTGGCAGGACTGCCCGCGATGGGGGCCTCAAAGGAAAATCATTTACAGGCGCATTTAGCTGCGCATGTGATCGATGGTGCGCTCCAACTCCCGCCCAAGGGGCGTTTTGAGGGACAAGTGCTTTTCCAGGGACGTGATGCCCTTGACCACCGTGGAATGGCGGCGATTGAACCGATTGCCAATGTCGGCCAGGGACAGATCGGTGTGCTGGCGGGCCAGCAGGAAGGCCGTGTTGCGGGCCAGGACAAGCTGGCGTTTGCGCGACTTGGATATCAGCTGATCCGGCGAAAGCCGGTAGACGTCGCAGACATAGGCCACGATGTCCTCAAGGTTGCGCGGGGCGGCCTCCACATCGTAGTGCTGCAAGACGTCCCAGGCCAGATCCATGGAAATGCGGCAATTGAGCAACCGGGCTTTCAGGGCCAGATTTTGCAGGCAGCTTTCCAGTTGGCGCACATCGGCCGAGAGCTTGTCGGCCAGAAGCGTAGACACGTCCTGGGGCAAGAGCACCTGATGCACGGCAGCCTTGCGCTCCAGAATGCGCCGCCGGGTCTCGCGGTCGGGCTTGTCGATAACCGCCAGGAACCCGGAATTGATGCGCGAGAGCAGCTGGTTGTCCAGGCCCGAGAGTTCCTTGGGCAGAAAGGAGCTGGTAAAAACCAGCCGGCAGCCCCGGGAATTAAGCGCCTTTAAGGTATTTAAAAGCTCGTCCTGGATGCGTGGCTTGTCGCGGAAAAAATGGATGTCTTCCAGGAGCAGCACGTCGACGTTTTCCCGAAACGCAGCCTTGAATTGCTCCACCTGCCGGGTCTTGATGGCCATGATCAGGCGGTTGGCAAATTCCTCGGCCGACAGATAGGCCACCCGGGGCTGGCGTTCGCCCTGGCCGGCCAAACTGAGGCGCTTGCCCATGGCCTGAATGAGATGGGTCTTGCCCAGGCCCGGGGCGGAACTGATAAACAGTTGATCGGCCGTCAAGGACATATCGCAAATGCCACGGCTGGCGGCATAGGCCATTTCGTTGGACGGGCCGACCACGAAGTCATCGTAGCTAAACCGAAAACGGTCACCGACCAGTTCCGGTGCCCTGGGGGCCACGGGCAGGGTCAGGGAGGTGGCCACGGGCCGGGGGCCGGCAGCCTTGGGGCCGTCCTGGCGACGGGCGCGCGGGGCGTTGCCAGTGGCCGGGCCTTCGACGACGAGAACCTCGGGCCGGGTTCCCATGACCACGGCAGCGGCTTCGGCTATGGAATCGGTCAGTCGTTCCCGCACCCAGGAGGCGACAAAGGCATTGGGTGCAGCGAGTTCAAGCACGCCGTCGCGGGCCCGGGCCGCAAGCGGTTTGATCCAGAGGTTGAAGAGTCCGGGGCTCAATGTCTTTTCGAGCAGCTCTTTGGTTTGTGACCAAATCGTTTCCATGGGGCGCAACCTAGTGCCGAAGCGTGGCCGGGCAAAGGACGATTAGGGACCGCTTTTCCGGGCCTGACGGTTTGGTTCTCTACAACGCAACATGCTGCATATACTGACTATTGCCGCAGAGCCAGGAGAAACGGGTATTTTGGGGCGTGGTGCAAGGCCGCTTGCAGCCTGGGTTTTAGGGCGCGGCTCAAAATTGTGCACATATGTGAAAGCTTTTTCCACAGCATAATCTAGCATTATCTTCATTTTCCTCAATGGCAGTCAAAATATTTCATTTACCAACATGCAACTTTTGGGTTGACCACCCCCAAAAGCCGCTTGGCCCTTGCCTTTGCGGCGCGTCAACCCCCTGAGGCAAGATGCACAAGGCACGAACAATCCACTTATTTTATTAATAAAAAAAGTTTTCGCTGCATTTTCCGACCACTTGACGCCCAAAATAAAAAACCCGCCACAGATGCGGCGGGTGGGAAAAAAGGCTACAGAAAGGCGAATTTCAGGAATTAGGACGAAATGGAACCGATTTGCTCAAGAAGGGGATAGCGGCCGCAGGTGAATCGGGCGGCCTCAGGGCAGTAGCCAAGCCGCTCGCAGCGCGCCCCGGCCCCGCTAAAGATGACCGGCAGGGCCTCCTGGCACAGGCGCAACATCGAAAGCGCCATGGCCCGAATCTCCCACTGGGCCCGGGTACAGCAGCGCAGCTCAAAAAAATGCAACAGCGACCGGCAGTTCATGGTCGTAACCACCTTGGTCTCGCAGGCGTTGGGCAAAACGAACCGGGCATCCTCGTTGGCCTTGTCCCCCCGGCCGTGGCGGGTGAGGATTTCCTGCAACTCGGCGTAGGCGGCCCCGGCCTGTTCCATGGCTGCCGTAAAGCGTTCCCGGGCCTCGGGGATGGCAGCCACCTGGGGCGGCAGCACGTAATCAAAGCCGGCCGCGTCCACGTAGCGCTGGGACTGCTGGGAATAGCTGGCAATCCGGTGGCGCACGAGCTGGTGCGACAGCGCCCGGGACACCCCGGCCACGGCAAAGGTAAACGAGACATGTTCGATGGGCGATTCGTGACCGGAATCAAGGATGCGCCCGACGAAGGCGGCCTGCTTTTCGGCCGTGATCTCGCCTGCGAGCAGACGCGGCCACATATCGGCCACATAGCCGGGGTGGTAGCACTGGCGAAAAGCGGCGTAAATGAGCGCCAGGGCGTCTGGGGTGTGGGCGAGTAGCGTTACGGAAAGGCGCGTTTGCGGCATGGGCGTATCCTCGCAACTCCTTACAAAAGCTGCATCTTCAAATGGGCATAGGCCTTGGCCGTGGCCACCCGGCCGCGCGAGGTGCGTTTAATAAGGCCACACTGGATGAGATAGGGTTCGTAAATCTCCTCCACCGTGCGCACTTCTTCGCTAATGGCCACGGCCAGGGTTTTGACCCCGACCGGCCCGCCTTCATAATGATTGATGATCGTTTCCAAAATCTTGCGATCCATTTGATCCAGACCGCTGGGATCGACGTCCAGACGCAGCAAGGCCGACTTGGCCAGCTCTTCATCCAGCGTGGCCGCACCGGCCACCACGGCGAAATCGCGGGCCCGGCGCAGCAAGCGGTTGGCGATGCGCGGCGTGCCCCGGGAACGCTCCCCGATGACCAAAGCCCCGCCCGGGGTGATGCCGATGCCGAGAATGGCGGCGGCCCGGGTGACAATGCGGGCCAATTCGGCCGGCTTGTAAAATTCCAGGCGGAAAATGACGCCGAAGCGGTCGCGCAAAGGCGAGGTCAAAAGCCCCAGACGGGTGGTGGCCCCGACCAGGGTGAAGGGTTCAAGGTCGATGCGCACGGTGCGCGCCCCCGGCCCCTGGCCGATAATGAGGTCGAGCTTGAAATCCTCCATGGCCGGATAGAGGATTTCCTCCACCGCCGGCGGCATGCGGTGGATCTCATCAATAAAAAGGATGTCGCCCCGGCGCAGGTTGGTGACGATGGCAGCCAGATCGCCGCAGCGCTCCAGGACCGGCCCGGTGGTCTGGACCAGATTGACCCCAAGTTCAGACGACATGATCTGGGCCAGGGTGGTCTTGCCCAGGCCCGGCGGACCGTAGAGCAGGCTGTGGTCCAAGCTTCGCCCCTGCTCCATGGCTGCCCGCAAAAAAACGCGCAGATTGGCCCGCAGATCGTCCTGGCCGATAAATTCGTCCAGGCGCGAGGGCCGGATGGTGTCCTCGGGCAAAGCCTGCGCGGCCACAAGCCCGGTCGGCGGGCAAAAATCGTCATCCATGCTCATGCCTTGGCCGCTGCCAGGCGTTTAAGGGCCTGGCGCAGCGCCCCGCCCACGTCGAGATCGGGTTCGTCGTCAAGGACACCGGCCGCCACGCGCCGGGCCTCGGCTTCCTGATAGCCGAGATTGGTCAGGCCAGCCACCACATCGCCCAAAACGCCGCCGGGCAGGAGAGTGCCGGCCGCCGGACCGGCGGTCGGGGCGCGGCCTTCGAGCTTATACGAC
The DNA here is from genome assembly GCF_009856865.1 of Solidesulfovibrio aerotolerans. Classification (GTDB taxonomy): domain Bacteria; phylum Desulfobacterota; class Desulfovibrionia; order Desulfovibrionales; family Desulfovibrionaceae; genus Solidesulfovibrio; species Solidesulfovibrio aerotolerans. The sequence goes on from NZ_WVUD01000002.1 coordinate 62,933, forward strand.
AGCTCGATAAAAATGCGCTGGGCGCTTTTCTTGCCGATGCCCGGCACCCGGACCAAGGCTTCGGCGTCGCCGGCCGCGACGATGTGCAGCAACTCATCCGTGGAAAACTGGGACAGGATGGCCAGCCCCGTTCGCGGCCCGAGCTTGCTGATGCTGATAAGCACCCGGAAGGTCTCGCGGTCCTCAAGGGTTGCAAAACCAAAGAGTTCCAGGGCGTCCTCGCGCACCACGGTGTGGACGAAAAGAGCGGTCTGGCCGCCGGCAGCCGGAAGCGACGCGGCCACCGGTGCCGGCAGTTCCAGCTCATAGCCCACCCCGCCAGGGGTCAGCACAATGGCAAAACGCTCCCGGCGGGCGAGCACCCGGCCTTCAATATAGCCTATCATCGCGCCCCGCACAGGCGGGTCAGCCGCCTCTGGTTGAGATGACAGACGGCTGCGGCCAGGGCGTCGGTCGCGTCGAGTGCGAAAGTTTCCCGGCATGCCAGCACCCTGCCCACCATAAAGGCCACTTGGGATTTCTCGGCCCGGCCTGTGCCCACGAGGCTTTGCTTGATCACCGTCGGCTCGTAGGAATAGACCGTCAGCCCGGCCACGGCGCAAGCAGCCAGGGCCGCGCCCCGGGCCTGGCCGAGTTTGAGCGCCGTGGCCGCATTTTTGGAGACAAACACGTTTTCCACCGAGGCTTCCACCGGCCCGAAGCGTTTGATAAGTTCGGCGACGGCCGTAAAGATAACGCCCAGGCGGCTGGGAAAATCGGGCTGGGAGGCCGTGCGCACAACGCCCGCTTCCAGCAGTTCGAGCACGCCTGAGCGTTCGCGCACAAAGCCGTAGCCCGTGGCCCGGGAGCCCGGATCAAGACCGAGGATGATCAGATCCCCCTGCGCCGCAGCGCCTGCGTGTCCCATGTCCGTAGGTTCTCCCTTTTGTCCACACCCGCTGCCGACCAGTGCCAAGACCCCCCTTTAATAAACTTCTCCCGTCGGGGGGTCCGGGGGGATCATCCCCCCGGCCGCCGGAGGCATCTTCTGCCTTCTCTCTCGCAACGATCCTCTACCCCAACATCTCGTCGGGCAGATCACCGTTGGTGTGGACTTTTTGCACATCTTCGTTGTCTTCGAGCAAATCGATCAGGCGCAGCAGTTTCTGGCCGTTTTCCAGGTCCAGGCTGACGACGTTGGCCGGCACCATGGCGATTTCGGCGTCTTCGGAAACCATGCCGGCGGCCTCGAAAGCGGCTTGCAACGGCTCGAAATCGGCTGGGGCGCAATGGACTTCCCAGACCTCGCCCTCATCCATGATCTCTTCGGCCCCGTGCTCCAGGCCGATTTCCATGAGCTGGTCTTCGGTGAAGGTTTTGGGGAAGGAAAAAACGCCCTTTTGGGCGAACATCCAGGACACGCAGCCGGATTCGCCCATGGCCCCGCCGCCCTTGGAGTACATGTGGCGCACTTCGGCCACGGTGCGGTTGCGGTTGTCGGTGGCGGCTTCGACCAGGATGGCCACGCCGCCCGGTCCGTAGCCTTCGTAGAGCACTTCTTCGAGATTTTCGCCAGCCAGCTCACCGGTGCCTTTTTTGATGGCCTGCTCGATCTTGTCCTTGGGCAGGTTGACGGCCTTGGCCGCGGCGATGGCGGATTTAAGCCGCACATTCAGGGCCGTATCCGCCCCGCCGGCCCGGGCGGCCAGCATGAGTTCCTTGGTGACTTTGGTGAAAAACTTGCTCTTCTTGGCGTCCTGCACCGACTTGCGGGCCTGGATGTTGTGCCATTTGCTATGACCGGCCATGGTTTCTCCTTAAATATAGATCGGGGGCGCGTCCCCCGCAGGTCTGCGTGTCGTCTGTAGTCGATGCCGCAATCAATCCGTACCCGGCGCGTCTCCCGGCGGCAAGGGCGAGGGTGCGGGATCGTCGGGCTGGCCCACCGGGGCGTGAAAGCCCGTGGCCACAAAAAAGATTTCCTTGCTCTCGGGCCGGGAGCTTTTCGGTTTGGCCACGCGCACTTTGGTGAAATACAGCCGCAGCCCTTTCTGGTAGGCCTGGAAATCCGGCCCCTGAAAGATTTTGACCACAAAGGAGCCACCGGGTTTGAGCCGGGCCACGGCCACGGACAGGGCCGCCTCGCACAGTTCAAAAGAGCGGGCCTGATCCGTGAACTTATGCCCGATGGTGTTGGGGGCCATGTCGCTTAAGACCACGTCAAACGGGCCGAATTTGGCGAAAGCCTCCAGGATGTCCGGCCCGGGTTCGAGCATGTCGCCCAGCATATAGGTGACGTTGGCGGCAAAGGCCGTGCCGGCGGGCTTGAGATCAATGGCCAGCACCCGGCCGGCCGGGCCGACCCGTTCGGAGGCGTACATGCTCCAGGAACCGGGGCAGGCGCCCAGATCGAGGACAGCCGCGCCAGAAACGAGCAGGCGCGATTGTTTTTCAATCTCCTTGAGCTTATAGACCGAACGCGCCGGATAATTTTCCTGCTTGGCCTTGTTGAAATAATGATCGCGATACGTTTTCATGACGGGCAACCCCGATACCGTTTACCGAACAAGCTTTCAAGGAAAAGACGCTACCATGGCCAGTTTAAAACGTCCCGCGCGCCCACGTGTTGTCGATGAGTCCGGCCAATGGCGCACCGTGGACAGCGGTTGCCACGCCTTTACGGACCTGGGCAGCGGGGAGGAATGCATTTTTCTCGGTCTTGGCCCGGACCCGGCTGCAGCCGTGGCCCTGGCCGGCGGGCGGGCGGCCGCCTATGTCGAATGCCCGGCCTTTGTTGCGGCCCTGGGGGAAGCCTTCGCCACCGCCATACCGGCCGACTGGCAGCGGCTGGACCCGGCCGAACTGACCCCGGCCCGTCTGGCCCGGGCGCAGGTGTACCTCTACCGCCAAAATACGCGCCTGTATCCGTCCTTTTGGGGACCGCTGTGGGCCAGCGCCCAACTCGCCCGGCTGCCGCGCCCCGAACAGATGTCGACCAGTGCCACGGCGCTGCTGTTCCGCTCGCCGGCCGGGCTGCTCGAACCCGAGCTGGCCCGGGCCTTGACGGCCCTGAACCGGCCCGTGACCGACATTCCGGCCGGCGACAGCCTCCCGGCCCTGGCCGCCGTCCTTGGCCGGGAAAAACCCGCCCTGGCCCTAAGTGTCAACGGGGCGGGCCTGGACGACGACGGACTGGCCGCCGAGCTGCTCCTGGCCGCTGGTGTCAAGCTCGCCGTCTGGTTCGTGGACAACCCGTTTCACGTGCTCGGGCGTTTTCGCAGCCGCTTCTGGCAGCGGGCGCTGGTGTGCGTCACCGACGAAGCCTTTATCGCACCGCTTACCGAACTGGGAGCCGGCCGGGTCATGCATTTGCCCCTGGCCGCCTCGGCCCATTTTTTCCAGGCCCGACCGGTGGCCGGACTGGCCGAGCGGGCCGTATTCGTCGGCAGCAGCGCCTTCCCCGGCCGCGATGATTTTTTTGCCGGCTGCCGCGTTCCCGAGGCCCTGGCCGGGCTGGCCCAGGCCATGACGCTTCGGGGGGAGCGCCCGGATTTTTTCTGGTGGACCCGGCAATTGGGCATCCGTCCGTACTGGCCGGGCAAGGCCGTGCGGCAGGCCGGCTGCGGAGCCGAGACGGCCGGGCTGGCCCGGCGCGTGGCCACGCTGACGGCCCTGGCCGGGGCTGTGCCCCTCACTGTTTATGGCGACGCCGGCTGGCGGGAACAGCTTCCGACCCAGGTCGCCCTGGCCGGGCCGGTGGATTATGCCAGCGCGCTGCCGGGTGTTTATGCCGGGGCCGGCCTGTCGGTCAACGTCACCAGCCTGCTGCTGCCACGCGGACTCACCCAGCGCCATTTCGACGTCTGGGCGGCCGGGGGGTGTCTGATCAGCGACGCCACGCCGGGCTTGGCGCTGTTTGCGCCGCAACTGGTCGAGCCGATCCGCTTTCAAACGCCCGCCGACGCCGCCCGACTGGCCACAACACTCCTGGCCCAGCCGGCCCGGCGGGCCGAACTCACGGCCGCCTGGCGCGCGCACATCTTCGCCGAACACCGCTACGAACATCGCGTGGCCGCGCTCTTGGCCCGTCTGGCCGAAAATTAGACGCGCCCGCTATTTGACCGGCAACCGCCAGGACGGATCGTAGCGCCCCTGCCTGGGCCGTCGCGATGTGCCGCCATGCAGGCCCCGGCGCACGAAATACAGCAGGCGGCGGCTGAATTTGGCGGCCCAGGCGTCGCAGGCCTTGTCCTGGCGGATGCGCTCCACCAGGGTTTCGGCCCCGCCCGGCAGACGTTCGCGCCGGGTGAGGCTGCGTCGCAGGGCGTAATGGCCCAATTCATCCACCAAGGCCATGGTTTTGCGAAAATCGCGAACAGAGCGATTGATGAAAATATGGTAGCGTCCGTCGCGAAACAGTAAAAAACCCCAGCTATCTATATCATCGACTTCGGTGACGACAAGGTCGTCGCGCTTGCCGGCCATCTCGATCAATCTGGCCAAAAGCCCAGCCATACGCGCTCCTTCGCCGGCGCTTTGCCGACAGGACAAGGATAAGTTCCTGGCAACAGCCGTCAAGCCGGACCGGGCTGGACCAGGGTCGCCGGTGCAACCGATTGGTTTCTGACAATGCGCCTGACAGCAGCCTTTTGGCAACGCTTCTTTCACCCCGGACCGTTGGAGCAAAGGCCCCCATGGCGCTTCTCGAACACCGACATTGCCCCCACTGTGGCAAGGCTGCCTGGCAGGAGTTTGTGCCCCAGGCCGACCCGGCCGGTTCCCATTGGCGCTGTCGCGACTGTGGCGAACGCCGCACAGCCACGCGGGTCAGCCTCGGACGGACCGCCCTGCTCCACCGGGGCCGGGTGCAGACCAACAGGATCTGCGCCCCTGTGCGCATTATCGACATCAGCCGCGACGGGGCCAGACTGTGCCAGGACGAGGACATGCCCTTCACGGTCGCGGTGGAGCAGCGACTGCTGTTTAATCCCCTGCTCCATCCCACAGGCGAACTGGCCCAATATCTGCCGGCCGTGGTGCGCTGGATCGAGGGGATCGAGTTCGGTCTGGAATTCGACCGCCCGCTGGCCCTGCCGCCCGGGGAGATCCGCCACATCGTCAAGAACTGAGGCACTGGCTTGTTTCGGTTGCCTGGGTTCGGGAGTGCGCTGGTCCGGGTAGCGCGCTCCAGACAGCAGCAACGGCCGACGTTGTGTGCCCGGGTGGGCGCTGGTCCGGGCCAGACCAATCCCTTCTGCGGCGGCGGCAGGCGCAGGCCGGTCGTGGTGGTCCGGGCGTGTCCGGGCGTTGCTTCCGGCCCGGCAAGGGCGTAGAGTGTCAGGCGTACGGCAATCCTGCCGGCCAACCAGCAAGCCAAGGCGCGGCGCGGCTCATGATGGACTACGAAAAGATTCGGCACGCGGCAAAAACCGGCGACAAGATCCTGGAATTGGCCGTTTCCATCGGCCTTGATCCGACACGCCATACCATAAAAGAACTGGCCGACACGCTGTTGGCCCAAGCCCTGGCCGAAAGCAGCCGGGACGACGGCTGCAAGCCCTAGCAGCGCCCGAGGAAGAAACGAAGAGGCCCCCGCCCCCCCCAACGGGATAAATTTTTCGAGGGATTCTCGTCGGTTGACCGGCACACTGGCCGGAGACCGGTCGGGACAGCCGTAGTGGACGTGTGACGGCTTGCCCGTCGGTCCAGGGCTGTCGGTATGCCCCATTGACGCACCCCGCCGCCCGGCTTGGGGCTATCCACCGCGCGCCACACCCCCCTGCCGTCTGGCTCTCGGGTTCTCCTGCCGGGCCTTAAAAGAATTTTCACCACCACGTGCGTGCGCCCTCGCGGGGCACAAAAAAAAGCCCGGCCGCACAGCAGCCGGGCTTGGTCGTTTCGGGGGAAACGTGTCCTACTTTTTATTCAGGCCAACTTCCTGGGGGAAGATCGGCAGATAGCGGTAGGACAGGCTCATGATGATGAAGCCATAAGCGATGACCATAAGCGAGGTGGCCCACTCCGCCCAGTTGGGAGTATAGATCTCCCACTTGGTAAACGGCAGCACCGGGATGGCCAAAGCCTGGACGGTGAAGACGTAACGGTTGATGACCACGCCAGCACAGGCCAAAATGGCTCCGGAGTACATAAAGACCGGCTTTTTGCGCAGCGGCGTCAGCAAGAACACCACCGGCACCAGCAGGCACAGCACCAGTTCGCAGACAAACAGCCAGCGGCCATAGACCAGACCGTAAAACATCTGGTCAAAGGTCATGCCGGCCCGGGGCAGGACGTTGTTGATCCAGGCCCAGGTGTCGAGGTACTTAAACACCGTGTAGATCAGCAGCATGGTGCCGCCAATCTTGCACATAAGCGATTTGATCCGATAGGTGGTGAGCTTGCGGCCGGTCACTTTTTCCATGAAGCCGCAGATCAGCACCGTCATGCACGGACCGGTGGCAATGGCCGACAGGACGAACAGAAAGAACGTCCAGGGCCAGATGAAAAACCCGTCGCGGAAAGCGTACGGGCGGGCGAACATAACGCCGTACATGCCGCCAAGCGATCCCTGGTGGAAGGTCGACAGAAACGCGCCGATGCCGGCGAAAAGCGGCATGACGACGTGCATCTGGTGGGCCAGGTTGTGCAGATACGGGATCTTGTTGATCTGCTTCTGCTCAAGGATCAGCGGCACGTATTCGATGATGAGCACCAGCAGATAGCAGGTGATGCAGAAGATAACTTCTGTCAGCATCGAGTGGACGTTGGGGTGCCAGTAACCGAACCACGACCGGATGGGCTGACCGACGTCCAGGGACAGGATGAGCATGGCCCCGGAGTAGCAGATAAAGCCCTTGATGACGGTCAGGTTGATGATGTTTTTAAGTTCGTCAATGCGGATGATGTAGCGCAAGAGCCCGGTAAAAAAGGCTCCGGCACCCAAAGCAATGACCGCGAGGTCAAAGGTGATCCACAGTCCGAACCCGAAGTAGTTGTCCAGGCCCGTGACGCCAAGGCCGTAGACAAAGCACACGATCATGGCGACGAAGCCGTAACCGGCCACGATACCCAGAAAGGCCAGCCACTTCAGGAATTTCCCGAGGGAGCAGCGTTCGACTCCTTCGGGATACCAGTTTTTTTCACTCTCGATTATGCTCATTGCATCCCCCCGATTACTCGCTTTTAAGGTAGTTGTCGCCGAGCTTTCGCACCCATTCCCGCCGGCTGATGTAATAGACCTGGGTATCGGTGCCCAGGCGTTCCAACAGACGATAGGCGTAGGGGCTTTTGATCAGTTCGTGCACCTTGTGCTTGGGGTTTTTCAGATCCCCAAAAGCGAGAGCGCCGGAAGGGCAATTCTGAACGCAGGTGGTGACGTAAGCGCCGTCATCAAGGTTGTCGGGATCTTTCCCATTGGCCCGGGCAGCGTCCTTGGCCAGGGTCCAGCGATGATGGCAGAACGTACACTTTTCGACCACGCCGCGCGGACGGACCGACGTCAGCGGCGACAGGGTCTTTTGCATGCCCTCGGGCCAAACCGGGTCGAACCAGCCAAAGTAACGGACGTGGTAAGGACAGGCGGCCACGCAATACCGGCAACCGATACAGCGGGGATAGACCTGGCTGACGATACCGCCGTTCTCGTTTTTTTCCGTGGCAATGACCGGGCAAACGGACACGCACGGCGGATTGCCGCACTGCTGGCAGGGCCGGGGCAGATAGGCGATGTCGTGGTCCGGGAAGGACTTGCCATTGGTCAATTCATACACCGTCATCCACGAGGTGGAGCGGAGTTTGTTGGAGGCTTCGCGTTGCGGTTCAACGTTGTTTTCGGTCTGGCAGGAGGCCATACAGGCTCCGCAGCCGGTGCATTTGTCAATGTCGATCACCATGCCCCAGGTGATCGGGAATTCCATTTTCTGTCCGGACATAACGGCTTCCCTTTACCTTGCGTTAGGCGATTTTGACTTCCGAGGCGATCCACATGGACATGCCGGAGCCCGGCTCCTCGGCCACGGTCATAAGGGAGAGGTAGTTGGCTCCCTTGCCCTGGCTGAAGTAGTCGAAGGCGGTATGGCCAAAGCCCAGGGGGGCCGAGACCATGCCGGTCATGACGCTTTCAAAGATGTGGACTTTGGCCTGGCAGTCTACGCCGGCGGCGCTGAGCTTGACCGTCTGACCCTTTTTAAGACCCAGGGCTTTGGCGGTTTCGCTGTTAAGGCGCACGAAGGTGGTATCGCCGACCAGTTCGGTGTCGGGCACGGTGGTCAGATCCTGGCACGGAATGCCCGTGGCCGGGGTTCCGGTGCGCAGTTGGGAGTAGGGAGCCAGGGTGGCGGCGACAGCGGGTGCCTTGCCGGCCTTGACGGCCTTGGCCACCACTTCGGAGGCAAAGCCCATACCGGTCTGGGCCACCTGCCCGACCATGGTCCAGGCAAAGCCGGTTTCCAGAGCCTTCCAGAGATCGCCGCCGACCAGGGCGGGAGCCGGCTTGCCGGCCGCCACCTGCCAGGGCATGACGTCTTTGGCCACGAATCCGCCGCTGGCTTTGGCCAGACCGGCCACTTTTTCCTTGAGCACCTGCTGGAAGTTGTCAAACTTCAGTTCAATGCTCAGCTTGCGCGCCAGGGCCAGCAGGACGTCGCCAGTGGTCTTGGTGTCATGGATAGGCTTTTGGATGGGCCGCACCAGACTGTAGATGCAAAAACCCGAGCCATAGGGCGTCGCCACGTCGTCGTAGCGCTCCAGCGGCAGCGAGTTGGGCAGAACCAGATCACACAGGGCCGCCGTCTCATCCATAAACGACGAGAAGCTGACCTTAAACGGGATCTTTTCCAGGGCTTTGGCCATGGTCGCGGACTCGGGCAACCCGTAGGCCGGGTTGGCGTCGTACACCAAGAGGGCCTTGGGAGCCGGCGTCTTGCCTGCTTCCACACCTTTGAGGAAGGCGGGCAGGTCGCCGTCGAGCAGGGCCGCCCGGGACATGGCCCCAGGGACCACTGCGGCCAGTTCCGGCAGCATGTAGACGCCACCGGGCTTGTTGATGCGGCCCAGCAGCATGTTTAACGACATGCCGGCGATAAACGGGGCCGCGCCGAGTCCCTGTCCGAACGGGGAGCCGGTGACGACCAGGGGAGCCTTGGCCGAAGCCAGGGTCTTGGCGATGCCGGCCAGGACATCGGGAGCGATGCCGGTGGCGCGCTTGACGTCTTCGGGGCCAAAGCCGCCGTTGACCACGGCCTTAAACGTATCAAAACCAGGAGCGTTGCTGGTCGCGCCGGCCTTGAGCAGATGCCAGGCGATGCCCAGGGCCACAATGCCGAAGTCGGCGGCACCAGCGGGAATCCACTGGTCGCACACCGAAGCGGTGTTGTTGCGGGTGGGTCCGACGTAGATGTAGGTGGAAGCGGGCTTGGCTCCGGCCGGGCGGGTCGCGCCAAAGGCCTTGCGGTTACGCGTGGAGGTGCCCCAGGTTTCAAACAGGTCGGCTCCGAGCACGAGCACGGCGTCGGCATTTTCGAAGTCGTAGCCGGCCTGCCCCTGACCGCCCATGAGCTTTATGCCCTTGGCGGCGGAAGTCGCCTCGGTCGGCATCATGAAACAGCCGGCACTGCCGAGCTTGCCAACCAGGGCGGAGAGCACTTCGTTGACCGTGCCGGTGCCATCGCCGGAGATCGCGGCCACGGAACCCTTGGCTGCGCCAAGTTTCTCGGCCATTTCAATCAGCGCCTGCTCCCAGGTGATGGGGGCAAAGGTTTTTCCCGAGCGCTTCATGGGCGATTTGATCCGGGCCGGGCTGTAGAGCATGTACACTTCGGACCGGGCCAGGGCGGACACGCCGCCGCGCGACAGCGGATGGTCCGGGTTGCCGCCGGCGCTGACCGGGTTGCCGGCCACACGCATGATCTTTAAGCCTTCGCAGGCCGGGCACAGCTTGCTCGAGGTACCCACGTAGTCAATCTGGCCCTTGGGAACCCGGGGGATCCACGACCAGTTTTGCGTCCAGATAGAGGCGTCATCAATGAATTTCCACGGAATGGGGGTGAACATGGTGCCCACGGCGCCACCCGCCACAAGCCCGAGGAAAGCTCTGCGATCAAGTCCCATTTCTCCCCCCTTATTTATGACAGACGTAGCAGGCGTTGCTGGTGCCCATAGAGGCATGGCAGCGTTCGCATTCCCACATCTTCATCGTGTTTTTGCTGTAGCCGCTCAAACGATTTTCGTAATACGCCGGAGGAGTGTCCATCTTGGCCACATCGAGATGGCACTTGGTGCACTCGAATCCTCTGTGGGCGGCGTGGGAGAAAAATACGTTGTCGGGCTGGTACTGGTACACGAGCCAGGGGACTTGAACGCCAGTCTTGACATAATCTTTGACGAACTTGTCGATTTCCTTGCCGTTGGCCGTGGTTTCACCGGTTTCTTCGCCATGGCACTCGGCGCAGGACTCGGTCGTGGGCAGTCCGGCGAAACGACCGTCCGGACCCAGATGGTGGCATTGCTCACAGTCAATGCCAAGCTGTGCGTGGACCGTGTGACTGAAACGAATGGGTTGTGTCTTTTCGCTGTAAAGCAACTTCGGAAAGATGACCCATCCTACCACGAGGGCGCCGACGAAGCCGATCAGGGCGCAAAGCACCATGCCGCCCACACCGCCGGCTGAATTCGATCTTTTCTCCTCCATACTTCCCCTGCCCATGCCGTTGCTGGTTGTCCACCGCGCGCGATGACACACGGCGGCCGCTTTTCCCCTTGGGAAAAGGCGGAGTGTAAAAGACGTGTCGCCACGTCCCGCATCCCGGCCGGGGGTTTGTCCCCTCGCCCCGGCCTGGATAGTCGCACCGAGCTTTTTACCCAGTCAAGAACTGCTGTGTCAAGGCCTTATGAAAAAATTCACGAATCCCCGACATCCCGCTGACTCTCGCCTGACACCCTGGCACCACGGCCGTAGACATCGTCGAAACGCACGATGTCGTCTTCCTCAAGATACGGTCCCGACTGGATTTCTATGATTTCAACTGGTACTTTGCCCGGGTTGGACAACCGGTGCAGACTGGTTTTCGGGATGTCCACGGACTGGTTGTCGGTCAGAAGAATTTCTTTGTCCCCCACCTGCACCAGCGCCGTGCCAGTAACCACCACCCAATGTTCGGCCCGATGGTGGTGCATCTGCAACGACAAACGCGCCCCGGGCGATACTTCGATCCGCTTGATCTTAAAACCCGGCCCGTCTTCAAGAACGGTGTAACTTCCCCACGGCCGACGCACCGTCATATGGGCCTCAACCAGCTTGCTGCCCTGATCCTTGAGCGCTGCCACCACATCCTTGACCCGCTGGGCCTCGGACACGGGACAGACAAGCGTGGCATCGCGGGTCTGGATGACGATGAGATCTTTGATCCCGGCCACGGCCAGGGTGCTTCCTTGGGAAAAAAAGAGCGAATTCGAGCAGTCCAGGGCCAGGACGTCGCCCTGGACCACGCAGCCGTTTGCGTCGCGCTTGCCCAAACGGTACAAGGCTTCCCAGTTGCCCAGGTCATCCCAGTCGAAACCGGCCTCCACCATGGCGATGCGGTCAAGCTTTTCCACCACGCCGTAATCCACGGACACATCCGGAATCCCGGCATACCCCTCGGCCAGAGGCCGTTGTCCCCGGGTCTGCCACCAGTCGTAAAGAACCGGGGCATGTTCGGCCACGGCAGCGAGAAACACGTCGGCCCGAAAGACGAACATGCCGCTGTTCCAGTAATAGCGGCCGCTGGCCAGCAGTTTCTCAGCCGTTTCCCGATCTGGTTTTTCCGTAAAGCCAAGCACGGCGTAGCTCCCGGTTCCCAGGGACTCGCCGCGATGGATGTAGCCATAGCCTGTTTCCGGGGCCTGGGGCGGGACGCCGAAGGTGACAAACCAGCCCTCGGCCGCCAGCGCCGCCGCCTGGTCCATGCCCTCCCCCCAGGCGACCAGATTGTCGATGCGGTGGTCTGCCGGAAAAACGCCGACCACGGCCTGGGGATCAGCGGCCACGATGCGGTCCAGCCCGAGCAGGATGGCCGGCAAGGTGTTTTTGCCCAAGGGTTCGGCCAGCACGGCGGCAGCGACGTCAGGCAAAATGCCGCCCAACTGGGCGCGCACTTCAAAGACGTGCTCTTCGTTGGTCACCACCACGGTCTTGGTCGGCGAAAAGGCCTGGGCCACCCGGTGCGCCGTGGTCTGGAGCAGTGTTTCCTGGCCGCCCAGGGCCAGCAACTGTTTGGGCAGCAGGGTTCGCGACAAAGGCCAAAGCCGGGTGCCGGAACCACCGGCCAGGATCAGAGCGAAGCGATTGCTTTGCGCCGCGCCGGATTCGGTGCTGGTCATGCTGTCTCCTTCGGTGTCAGGGGACGTAGGCAAAGGGTGAACCGACGTCCGCCAGTCGCGGCTGGACAGCGTCCTTTTCCGAAAGGACGGGCTCGGTTACCGGCCAGGACACGCCGATGTCCGGATCGTTCCAGGCGATGCCGGCATCCAGGGACGGGGCATAGGGCGCATCGACCTTGTACATGAATTCCGCGCCTTCGGTCAGCGTGACATAGCCGTGGGCAAAGCCTCGGGGCACCATGAGGCGCTTGAAATTCGTCTCGGACAACTCGATGCCGAACCATTTCTTATACGTCGGCGAGCCCAGCCGCAAATCCACGGCTACATCAAAAACGGCTCCGCGCGTCACCCAGACAAGCTTGGCCTGGGTGGCTGGCGGCTGTTGAAAATGCAGTCCCCGCAGCACGCCCCGGGGACCGGAACGGGCATGATTGTCCTGAACAAAATCGAAATCCAGCCCAGCTTCGGCAAAGGCCGCCCGACTGTACGTTTCCAGAAAAAAACCCCGAGGATCGCCGAAAACCTTGGGCGTAACGACGACGAGCCCCGGGATGCCGGTTTGCGACACCTCCACGCGGGACCTCCTTTTGCTTCAAGACATGCATAAATTCTCGCGGCACGGATGCCGCACTCCCTATCCCATTTCAAGGGCTTGGACAACAACCCTCGCAGTCCCGTCCAGCCGGCGGCACCAGGATGCCACGGCCGGCTGGAGAGGACCAATCAACTTTATCGTCGCCAACCGGCCTATGGCCACAGTCGGCAACCGGGCCATCGCGCCTGCCGGGCCGGTCCGGGGCCGGACCGCTGCCGGCCGGACGCTATTTTCCCCGGCGAACCGGCCGTACCGCCGGCTTTTTGGATGTCCGGGCCGGACCGCCCGCTTTCTCCCGGCTCTGGGGGGAGCCAGCTTTGCGACCGGGCCGGCCCGCCCGGAGAGGCCCGGCCGGGCCGGCTCCGCTCCCGCCGGGTTTGGGCGCTCTGCTCCGCCCCGCATCCCGGGTAGGCGGTGTTTTTGGAGCGGTTCCCCTGCCCCGCTCGTTACGCTCCGGTTGGGGACGTTCGCTTGGCCGGGCCGCCGGATCGCCGGGCAGCGTCACCCGGGGTGCGCCGCTTTTCCCGTCGCAGGGAGCGTCGGGCGGCACTTCCACCGCCAGCAGATCGCCCGGAGCCGGCGGGCAGCGATCCGGGGCCACCAGCACCACCAGACCGCTCTGGGAGCAGCCGTAGACCGCGCTGCCGGGCACATCGGTCAGGGCAAAGGCCCCGGAAACCACCCGCACCGCCTGCTTTTCCAGGGTCGGCTGGACCTTGCGGGCCAGCAGATAGGCCAAGCTCAGGCGCTCCTTGCCCAGGTTGGCCCGGTCGGAAAACGTGGTCAACCACTTGGGCGCGCCCTTGGGCGACATGTTGAAATGGCACCAGGCCCGGGTCCGCCCCCCGGCCAGGACGCATTCCTCGCGATGGGGGCAGGGTCCGGACAGATGGATGTCCAAATCAATAAAGGCCTCACGCATGCCCAGCAGACACCGCCAGCCCAGGCGCGTCCCAGGCTCCACCACCAGCGCCCGGCCGCCCGGGGCCAGGGATTCGACGAGCTGGGCGGCCACGCGCTCCATGCGGGAATCCAGCGGATCGCGACTGGAGCCGGCCAATTCATTGGCCACGTTGATCATGGCGACAAGATCCGCGCCATCCGTCAGCCCCTGCCAGTATTCACCCCGGGCCACCCGGATGCGCCAGGGCGCGTCCTCGGCCGTGGGATCGAAACCGGCCAGTTCGGCAAAAAGCTTTAAGCCCAGATCCAGCGCCCGCCGGGAGCGGTCGATGCAGGAAATCCGCAATTTCTTGCGCCGCAGATCCGGTCGCGACAGCCACAGGGCCTGGACAAAGGTGAGCGGGCCGCTGCCCAGGTCGCAGACCAGGGCATTGTCCGGAAGGTTGAGGTCAAGCCCCGGCAAAAGGCGCGATAAGCGGATGAGATTCCAGGGCAGATAATACCAGGCGTAGGCGGACAAGGCGCGCGGATCGCTTAAGTAACCGGGACGCGGGCCGCCTTCGCGCTCGGAGGTCAGCGACTGGGACAGCTCGCGCACCAGACGCGGCAACTGGCGTTCCATGCCGGAACGCAGCGGCATGGCCCGGCGCAGCAGGTCCGGGTAGGCGGCCAGCCGGGCCGTGAGATCGGGAGGCAGGGGCGTAAACAGGCGGCGCAAAAAGACCGGCTTCGTTGGCGCACCGGGTCGGTGCAAAGGGGCGTCGGCATCAGGGGACATAGGAAAAAACCATCCTTTGGATGAAAGCGTTGCCGGCACCGCCGGCATCGACAAGGGGAACAATGGTCGTACGGGCGGCCAGGGCGGCAACTTGTTCGCGGCTGGCCGGGTCAGTCAAAAAAAGCGCCGCCCCTTCCAGGGAAAGATTGCCAGCGACGTGGGTTCGACCGGCCAAACCGGGTGGTATGAAACCCAATGTTTCCAAATCATTTGGGAAAACAGCCGCTCCAAACGCGCCGGCCAGATACACCGAGGCCAGGTGCGCCGTGGTCAACCCGGCGGCAGCCAATAACGTCGAAACAGCCAGGTTGCAGGCCGCTTTGACCTTGAGCAATTCCTCGACATCCGACGCGGGCAAGCGACAGCCGGCCGTCTCGAAATACGCCTCCCCATCCTGGGACCCGACCTGGGCGGCCAGCCGTCGCCCGAGCGGGGTCGCGGCCGGGGTTGTAGCGAATCGGCCGTCAGCGTCAAGGATTCCCTGCTCCCGCAGCCGGGCCGTCAGGGACAGATAGCCCGGTCCGGCGATGCCGCGCGGGGACTCGGCAGTCGGTGCATCGCCGAACAAAACCGGCACGAGCCCGGCCGGCGTCAGGTCAAAAGCCACCGCCACCCCCGGCCCGGCCATGGCTCCCTGGGAAAGCCCCACACCTTCCAGGGCCGGCCCAAGCGGCGCGCTGGCGGCCAGATAGCGGCCCGCATCCAAAGCCAGGACCATCTCGGCGTTGGTGCCCAGATCCGCCAGTAAAAAGGGATAGGCCGGGGCCTGCCGCACCAGCGCGGCCAGCCCGGCGGCGATGTCGGCGCCCACAAACGGCCCGAACAGCGGCGGGATATAGGCCGGCGGCAAGCGCTCGTCCAGTACGACAGACTCCCCGGCCGGCCATTCCAGGGCATAGGGTGCGCGGGCCAGACCGCCAAGCGGTTTGTCGCACAATATCGAAACCATGGCTGAATTGCCGGCCACACACAGGTCCGCCAACTGCGGGCCGGCCTGGGCGGCCAGACCGATAAGCGCGTCAATGACCAGCCGGCGCAGATAGGCCCCGCCCCCGGGTTCCAGGGCAAAGGCCAGACGGGAGACCACTTCGCCCCCGGCCCCGAGCTGGGGATTGACGCCGCGCCCTTGCGCCAGCGTGCGGCCATCGGCCAGGGACACCAGCCGCCAGGCCAGGCCTGTGGTGCCCAGATCAACAGCCAGCCCCAGCGGGCCGGCCCCGGCCAGGGGCATGGCCAGCCTGCCAGCGGCCGTGGGCCGACCGGGCTCGGCCACCTCCAGACACTGCCCTTCCCGCACCGGCTGCAGGCAGGCCAGCCGCCAGCCGCTGGCCAGCTCAGGGACTGAGAAGCGGCGTCTCTCAGCGGTCAGGGGTGGTGGTGCGTCACCGACAAAGCGCACCCGGCAGCGGCCGCACCGGCCCAGCCCGGCGCACAACGGCACGCCGACAAAAAATCCGGCCCGAAAAAGCGCCCGGCCCAGGGTTTCGCCCGGAGCCGCCGTCAGGGACAGTTTCCCAGCCGGTGTCTGCACTGAAAAATTGATTGCCATTTCCAGCAATTGTCCCCCATTTTGCGCCCCTGGACAAGCGTTGCCTGCGCGATCAGGCAGATTTCAATTTATTAAATTCTCAAAATAGCCTTGACGGGTCTTTTTGAAGCTTTTAAACAGCAATCTACCTTTTGAAAATGTATCCGGCGATTTGAACGACGCTCTTCGCCCCTGGTCGCAGCGTTGAGCAGGCCCCACGACTCCGAAAGGATTGGAAAGATACGTGGAAGCGGCCCCGGCCGGCAACTCCAGCAAGGAGGAAAAGTTTTGACCGACGCGCGCGCGCACGCCAACGCCCTCAGCAAGCTCAAACCGTACGTCGTCATGGCAACCCTGGCCCTGCTCTTGGCCGGGTGCTCCTCGAAACCCAAAACATACTCCTACCAGTTCGAAGAATATCAGGGCTTTAATGCCCGCAACAGTTTTATTACCGCCAATGATCCCGAAGCCCGGCTCATTGCCTCTGCTGAGAACAATCTCATTTCCGGGAATCTTTTCGACCAGGGTGGCCATTCTGCGGCCCCCAAACAGACAGCATCTGCGACTGAAAAATTCGCCAGCGACAAACTCATTAGCGACAATCTTTTTCAACTGAGTTCCGTGCGGCGCAAGGACGGCGGCGTTTACGAACGCATGCTACGCACCGCCTCCAGTCAAATCGGCACGCCCTACCGCTCGGGCGGCTGCGATCCCAACTCCGGGTTCGACTGCTCCGGCTTTACCACCTGGGTCTTTAACCGCTATGGCATGCATCTGCCGCGCTCCTCGCGTGAGCAGTACCAAATGGGCACCATGGTGGCCAGCAAGAACAATCTGCGCAAAGGCGATCTGGTCTTTTTCCGCTCCAAACGGGGCATCAATCACGTCGGCATCTATCTGGAAGACGGCAAGTTCATCCACAGCGCAACCTATGGCAAGAACGTGACCATCTCGCACCTTGAAGAAGATTACTGGAGAACGCATTATGCCGGAGGCCGTCGGGTCTTCTAGCACCGCCTTGGGTGCGTGTCGCCATGTGACCAGCCAAGCGGGTTCCCCCCGGACGGGGAGCCCGCTTTTTTGTCCGGCCCGGGCCATGGTCTGTCTGCTCTTCATCGGTTTGGCGGCGCTGCCCCTTTGCCCGGACACAGCCCGGGCCGGCAAAGCCAAGTCCGAAACCGTAGCCACGCCCGAGTCGGCCCCGGCCGCCAATTTCGGTGTCCTCGAAGCCGCCCAGGTCGCCGACCCTGCCCAGCGCCAGGAACTGACCCAGATCAGCCAGGAATTCGCCGCCACAGTTACGGCCAAGACCCTGGCCCGCCTGGGGCCGAAGGCCGGACAGCGACATCTTGGACTGCTTGCCCTCCACGGCAAGGACTACCGCGACACCGTACGCGCCGACGCCCTGGCCAAGCTCCAGGCCGCCGGAGCCGACCTGACGACCAGCCAATACTTCGTCTACGCCGACCGCAACCCCGGGGCGCAACTGCTCATCCTGGCCTTTTACGATGCCTCCGGGCCGCGCGTCGTCCTGCTCGGAGCGGACTTGATCTCCTCGGGCAAACTCCGCCCGGGCGAAGACTCGTTTATCACTCCCCTGGGCGTCTTTGAAAATCTGCCCGAAAACTGGGGCTATCGCGCCCAAGGCTCCAAGAACAGCAAAGGCTGGCGGGGACTTGGCGCACGCGGCAGCCGGGTATGGGATTTCGGCTACCAGCAGGCCCCGCGCCAGTTCCGCCAGGGCGTCTACGACAGCCAGATGCGCCTGTTAATGCACGCCACCGACCCCGACCAAGGCGAACCGCGCCTGGGCGGCCCGGATTCCAAGGGCTGCGTGCGGGTCTCGGCGGCAGCCAACGCCTTCCTCGACCGCCGCTCCATCCTGGACCGGCACTACGAACAAATCGCCGGCAACGACAAAACGCGCGATTTGTGGCTGCTGCGCCCGGACCGCGCCCCGGTCTCGCACCCGGGCAGCTACCTCGTGGTCGGCGATTCGGCCCAAGGCAACGCCGCGCGCTGACGCCAATACGATAATAATGCCTCCGGCGGCCGGGGCTTTGCCCCGGTCCCCACCGGGGGGATGATCCCCCCGGACCCCTCACTGGGAGAAGTTTATTAAGGTTGTTGGGGCTGGTTGGTACTCCGGTCGGTTGCGGAGTGGATGCCCCCCCCCGAAGGGGAAAGGTTTTAAGGGTTCTGGGCGTTAGCTGGCAAACGGGCCGGCAACCGCCGTGGATTTCCAGACGGCAAAGCGGTGCAATGCGCTGCTTTGCCGTTTCGCGTTACCGACCGGCCCGGGCCGCGTCCACGATGGCCCGCAATTCCCTGGCCGCAGCCAGCGGATCGGGCGCCGCACAAATCGCCGACACCACAGCCAGCCCCGACGCCCCTGCGGCCAGGACTGCTGCGGCATTGGCCGCCGTTATGGCCCCGATGCCCACCACCGGGACTTCGGCCAGGGCCGCCATGCGGGCCAATCCGGCCAGCCCCTGCGGTTCCCCGGCATCGGCCTTGGTGGTGGTGGCGAACACCGGCCCGGCACCCAGATAATCCACCGGCAGCCCCCGGGCTGCCCGGGCCTCTTCCTCGCCGGTAACGGACAGCCCGATAAGCTTGTGCGGCCCCAAAAGCGCCCGGACATCAGCCGGATGCATGTCGTCCTGGCCCACATGCACACCGTCGGCATCGGCCGCCAGGGCCACGTCCACCCGGTCATTGATGACAAGCTGAGCTCCAAGCGGTCGCACCAGTGCCACAAGGCCTCGGGCCAGTTCCACAAATTCGCGCGTGCAGGCGCGCTTTTCCCGCAACTGCACCAGCCGCGCCCCGCCGGCCACGGCCTGCCCTACCACATAAAACAAATCGCGCCCCAAAAGCGCCGCCCGGTCCGTGACCAGATACAGCCCCAGGTCCAAAGGCGACCGCGTCACGACAACCGCCTCGACCCGGCCGCGATATCAGCCTCGGTCAGCGTATAGAGCAGATCGAGAAACCGCACGGCCAGACTGCCCGGCCCGGCCGCACCGGCAGCAGCCAGGGCACCGGCTGCTGCCATAACGGCCATGGCGTGGACCGTGGCCGTCAACCGGTCCGGGTTGACCGCCAAAAACGCCCCGACCAAGGCCGTGGCCGTGCAGCCAAGGCCGGTCACCCGGGTCATCATGGCATGGCCGCCGGCCAGTTCAATGACCTCGCGCCCGTCCGTTACGACATCGATTTCGCCGCTGACGCAGACCACGCAGCCCAGCCCCTGGGCCAGGGACATGGCCGCCTTGGCCGCCTCACGGCTGGCGTGCAGGCTGTCCACGCCACGGGAGGCAGCGTTACTGCCGGCCAAATAGAGGATTTCCGAGGCATTGCCCCGGATGGCGGCCAGCCCCACGGTTTCAAGGAGGCGCTTGGCTACCTCGCGACGCCGGGAGGTGGCCCCCACCGCCACCGGATCAAAGGCGATGGGCACACCAGCCCCCCCGGCGGCAGCAGCGGCGGCCAGCAGGCTGGCTGTATTCTCCTCGCCCGGCGTACCCATGTTGAGCACCACGGCCCGGGCCAGCCCGGCCAGTTCGGCGGCATCGACCGGATGATGGGTCATGGCCGGCGATGCGCCAAGCGCCAACAAGGCATTGGCCGTTACGTTGGTGACCACGTTGTTGGTGATGTTGACAACCAGCGGGGCTTGCTGGCGGATGCGGCACAAATCGGCGTACACGGCCGAAGCAAATTCCATGGCGAAAATCCGTGGTTGCGGGTTTTACGACAGCGAAAGCGATGCGCACGGTAGCGCGCAGCCCGCCCCTTGGCAACGCCCTGTTGCTGCAGGCTCCTTTCGATACCGTTCCTGCCGGGCGCACCACAAACAAGATCCCCAAGCCTTGCGGCCAGGGGATCTTGAAAAGCCCGGGAGGGTTCCGGGCGGAAACTTCGACAGCGCGTCGCGGCAGGGTGCTTCCCGCTGTCGAAGTCAGGCAGCGTTCGTTTTACTCTGCAGCCATGCGGCGCAACCGGGCCAGCAGATCAATCTGAAACTCCTTGCGATCAAGGCGCACCATGTACGGGTTGTCGGAAAACTGCAGGGAATCCACCGGACAGGCCCTGGCGCATTGGCCGCACAGGCTGCACAGGGAGAAATCAACGATGACCACGGCCGGGGTCTTGCTGCCCTTCTGGGGAGCCGGCCCCATGACCACGGGCTTGCCCTCATCTCCTTCCTTGACCGGCACCGGACACTGGATGGTCAGGCAATTGGAGGGACAGGCCTTAACACAAGCCCCGCAGGCCACGCAGCGCGGCACGCTCGGGTCGTCGTCTTTGCCGATCAGCTCCACATGGCCCCGAAAGGAGGACAGGTTATCCACTTCCTGCTTGGGATAGATGACCGTGACCTGGGGCTGGCAAAAGGCTTTTCCCGTGATGCCAAGGCCGACCACCAGGCTTTTAAGGCCCGTATAAGCCTCTTCAAAGAGTTGCGAGACGGACATGTCAGCCTCCGAATCCGGCCACGATCACCACCAGCACCAAATCGATCAGGGCCAGGGGGGTGAGCCACTTCCAGCTAAGGTTTAACAGTTGGTCAAAGCGCACGCGGGGGTAGGTCCAGCGCATCCAGATCATGAGCAGCAAAATGGCGTAGACCTTGACCAGAAACCACAGGATGCCCGGCAGAAACGGTCCCTGCCAGCCGCCCAGGAAAAGGGCTGCGGCAACACCGGAAACAACGATCATGCTGGCGTATTCGGCCAGGAAGAAAAGGCCAAAGCCCATGCCGGAATATTCCGTGTGGAAACCGGCCGTCAGTTCCGATTCGGCCTCGGGCAGGTCAAAGGGGGCGCGGTTGGTCTCGGCCACGGCGCAGACCAGGAAGATGAAAAAGGCCAGCGGGTTTTTGACACCATACCACTGCCAGGGCCAGGCACCCTGCTGGGTCGTGATCTCATAGAGATCCAGCGACCCGGCAGTCAACGCCACGGCCATGACCGAAAGCAGCAAGGGCACTTCGTAGGCCACGGACTGGGCCACGGACCGGGCCGCGCCGAGTAAGCCCCATTTGTTGTTGGAACCCCAGCCGGCCAGGATCAGCGACAGGACGCCCAGGCCCGAAAAGGCCAGGATGAGCACCAGGCCGGTATTGAGCCGCATGGGAGCCAGGGCCGGGTCAAAGGGCAGCGGCAAAAAGCAGACCGTTACCGGGGCAAAGGCCAGAAGCGGCGCGGCCCAGTAGAGATACTTGTCCGCCCCGGCCGGCATGGCCAGCTGTTTGCCTATGAGTTTGACGGCATCGACGATGGGCTGGAGCAGGCCGTAAGGGCCGACATGCAGCGGCCCCGGGCGCAGCTGGACATGGCCGGCCACCTTTCGCTCGACCCATACCAGCACCAGACCGTTTAAGCCCACGAAGGCGAACACGCACAAAAGCCCAACGACGAGCCGCGTCAGGGGATGGTCGAAGCTCATAAGATCGGGGGTCATCGGTCGATCTCCGGGATAACAAGGTCCAGGCTGCCCAGGATGGACACGGCATCGGCCAGAAGCGTTCCTCGGGCCAGCTCGGCAAACACGCTCAGGTTGGAAAAGCCCGGGGCGCGCAGCTTGACCCGATAGGGCTTGGGTCCGCCGTCGGAGCGCACGTGGACGAGGATTTTGCCGCGCGCGCCTTCAACAGCGTAGCAGGCCTCACCCTTGGGGGGCTTGAGCGTCTTGGGGGCCTTGGCGGCAATAGGCCCGCCCGGCATGGTGGACACGGCCTGCTCGATAATGGAGCAACTCGTTTCCAGCTCGTCCATGCGCACCATGTACCGGGCCATGGCGTCGCCCTGGGGATAGGACGGGATGGGGAAGTCAAAGCGCGGGTAGACGCTGTACGGTTCAGCCCGGCGGGTATCCACCGCCGCGCCCGAACCGCGCAGGACCGGACCGGTGGCTCCGTAGCGCCGGGCCAGTTCCACATCCATCTCGCCGATGCCTTCGCAACGGCCGCGCAGGATCACGTTGTCCGTCACCAGATCGCGGTACATGGGCAACCGCGAGCGCAGCAGCTTGACGAAATCCAGACAGCGTTTGGGGAAGTCTTCGGGCACGTCGTTGTAGACGCCGCCGAAGGTGAAGTAGGAATAGGTCAGCCGCGAGCCGGTGACGGCTTGCAGGATATCAAGCAGGAATTCCCGGTCGTCAAAGGCGTACATGATGGGGGTAAAGGCCCCAAGGTCCAGGAGATAGGCTCCCCACCAGAGCAGATGGGAGCTTATGCGGTTGAGTTCCGTCACCGCCACCCGGATGTACTCGGCGCGCTCGGGCACCTCGATACCGGCAAGACGTTCCACCGACCCGGCATAGGCCCAGTTCCAGGCCATGGCGTGCAGATAATCCACCCGACCCATGTTGGGCATAAACTGGAAGTAGGTCTTTTCCTGGCCCATCCACTCGTGCATGCGGTGGACGTAGCCGAGCACCGGCTCGGCCCGCACGATGTACTCGCCGTCGAGTTCGAGCAGAATGCGCAGCACGCCGTGGGTGGAGGGGTGCTGCGGTCCCATGCTCAGGATGAGCTTGTCTTCGGTCGGACCCGGCTCGAAGCGCACCGACGTAGGGTCTTGCGCCAACGTTTTGGGATCAAAGGCTTGCATGCTTCCTCCGGGCCTTAGGCGTCTTCGGTTGTGGCGGCCTTGACCACCTTGGCGGGCTTGGGCTTTTCCGCTTCGGGTTCGGCCAGGCCGCAGTCCACGAGGTAGCCAAGGGGCATGAGGTCGGCCAGGGATTTGCGGGCCTTCTCCGGTTTGACCAGGGGATGGCTGCCGAAATTCTCTGGCAGAAGCAGATTGTACAGATTGGGATGCCCGGCGAAATCGATACCGTAGAAATCATAGCATTCCCGCTCGTGCCAGTCCGCGCCGGGATAGACGGCGCTGATGCTGGGCAGGCGCGGGGCCTCGTGGGGGACCAAGGCCCGCACCACGAGACGGTTGATCCCGTCGAGCAGGCTGAAGTGATAGGTGATCTCGAAGCCCTCTTGCAGGTCCGAGGCCATGACGTCTTCGAGCATGTACCCTTCGGCGTCCAACACCGTGATGGCGTCCACGATATTCTGGGCCTCCACGGTGATGGACAGGGTCATGCCGGTGGTGGCGTGGTCCATGGGCGCGGAGCAGACCGGCCCCATTTTGGCGACGAAAGCCGGGATCATTGCTGACCTCCCTGGGGAACCTGCCACCAGCGACGGCCGGTGATCTTTTCCTGGATGGCAAAAAGGCCTTCGAGCAGGGCCTCGGGCCGGGGCGGACAGCCAGGCACGTAGACGTCAACCGGAATGAGCGTATCGACGCCCTGGATGACGTTGTACTGGCCTTCGATGTTAAACGGTCCGCCGGAGATGGCGCAGTTGCCAAGGGCCATGACGTAGCGCGGGGCCGGCATCTGCTCGTAGAGCCGCACCACGGCCGGGGCCATCTTCTTGTTGACCGTGCCGGCCACGATCATCAGATCGGACTGGCGCGGCGAAGGCCGAAAGACTTCCGCGCCGTACCGGGCGATGTCAAAACGAGCCATGCCGACGGCCATCATTTCGATGGCGCAGCAGGCCAGACCAAAGGTCATGGGCCAGATAGACATGGCCCGGCACACATCCACCAGCTTCTGGACTGCCGGCGTGGCAATCAGGGCCGGTTCGACCGTGGTTACGGCCGGGGTGCAATATGGATCTTGCGGGGCCATGTGAACACTCCCTTGCGCATGAAGTAGACGATGGCGGCGCCAAGCACCGCGAGAAACACCAGCAACTTTATCGTTCCAGCCAACCCCTGGGGCGTGGCATAGGCCGCCGCCACCGGGAAGAGATAGAGGATGTCCACCTCAAAGGCCAAAAAGATCAGGGCATAGAAATAGTAGTTGATGCCGAATTTGACCCAGGAGCGTCCGTGGGTGGGCACGCCGCACTCATATGTCTCACCAAGCGCCCCGCCCTTGGCCTTGGGGGCCAGGAGCAGCGAGCCGATAAGGGGGCCTGCCGCAAAAAGGACGCCGCCCAGGAAGAAGAGCAGTATCGCCGCTTGTAACCAGGTAAAGACCATGCGTCTTTTCCTCCTTTCCCAGTTCGATAAACCGCGTCAGATGCCGCGCGCGTCCGGCTAGGGATGCAACGCGACAGCCGCCTGGGCCGCCAGATCGTACAACGGTGCCGGCAGGATGCCGAGGAGCAGCACCAGGGCCGCCAGCACCCCGCCAAAGACCAGATACCCGCGCGGCGCAACCAAGGCCGGGGCCTCGGACTCGCCGGTGTAGGCATGGCGGACCATGCTCAGGTAGTAATAGATGGAGATGGCTGTATTGAGCACAGCCACAATGACCAGCCAGTGGTAGCCCTGGTCCCAGGCAGCCGAGAGCAAAAACAGCTTGCCGGCAAAACCGGCGGTGGGCGGCAGGCCGACCAGGGAAAAGGCGGCCACGGCCAGGATCATGGCCAGGGCCGGTGCCCGGCGGTAGAGGCCGTCAAGATCGTCCAGGCTCGGGTTCTCGTCGTTTTTGGCGATGGCGCACACGACATAGAACGCGGCCAGGTTCATAAGGATGTAGGCCAGGCTGTAAAAGGCCGCAGCCGAGAGGCCGGCGGCCGACCCGGCGGCAAGACCGAGCATGACATAGCCGGCGTGGGCCACCGAGGAGAACCCAAGCAGGCGCTTGAGATCACGCTGGACCAGGGCGGCCAAATTGCCGGCGGTCATGGACACGGCCCCCAGGATGGCCAGGATGGTGGTCACTTCCATGTGCGGCGTGACAAAGGCGGCCAGCCGCACCAGCACCACCACCGCGCCGAGCTTGGGAATGGTGGCCACATAGGCGGCAGTCTCGTTTTTGGCTCCCTGGTAGACGTCAGGACACCAGAAGTGGAAGGGGAACAGGGCCAGTTTGTAGAAAAAGCCGGCCAGAAAGAGCGTTAAGCCCACAACGGCCAGGGGCGCGTCGGCAAAGCTCCAGGAGGTCGTGGCCAGGGCGGCGATGTAGGTCGTGTGCTTGGCGGCGATGATGTAGGACAGGCCGAAAAGGGCCAGGGCGGTCACGGCCGCGCCAAACAGGATGTACTTGATGCCGGCCTCAGCCGCCCTTCTGTCCTGGCCGCGCAGGGGAATCAGCGCGTACAGGCTGTAGGAGGACAGTTCCAGGGCCAGATAGAGGGTAATGAGTTCCACGCACGAGGCCAGCAGCATGAGTCCCCAGGCCGACAGACCCAGGAGCATGAAGTAGTCCGGGGTCAGATCCTTGCCGTCCTTGTTCCCGGAAGCGATGCCGGTCACCACGGCAAAGCCGAAGGCAATCAGCAGCTTGAAAAACTGGGACAGGGCGTCAACTTTATAGGTGGCGTAGAGAAACTCCCCCCGGGCCCCCAGGGCCGCGGCTGCAGCCACCACCCCCAGGCCGGCCGCCAGGGGCAACCAAGTCATGACCGACTGTTTGCGGTCGCTTAAGCTGGCGACAAAGAGCGCGCAGATGACGCCCAGCAGCCACAGTTCCGGCAAAAGCTCGATGATGCTCATGGATGCTCCTTGCGGATGGAATCCGAGACGCCGGCCACGGCCAGCGGGCCGGTGAGCAGCCAGCGCTCGGCCAGGGGCATGTCCTTGGTCAGACCCATGGCAGTGTTTTTGGCGCGCATGGCGGCAAGGGTGCGTTCAATGGACGGCTCGATGGTGGTGATGGCCAAGGCCGGAGCCAGACCGATATAAAAGACCAGGGCGGCCAGGGGAGCCAGGGTCACCCACTCGCGCAGGCCGAGATCCTTCCAAGAGGGCTTATACGAGGCCGGTTCGCCCCAGGTCACCCGCTGGAGCAGCCGCAGCATGTAGGCCGCGGCCAGCATGGCCCCGGGCACAGCGGCAAAGCCGATCCAGGGATTGCCCTGGAAGGCGCCGATCAAAACCAGCACCTCGCCAACAAAGCTGTTGGTGCCGGGGAAGGCCAGGGAGGAAAAGGAGAACAGGCCAAACAGGAACATAAAGATTGGCATGAACTTGCCCAGCCCCTGGTTGTCGCTGATCTCGCGACTGTGGCTGCGCTCGTAGAGCAGGCCAATCATCATAAACAGGCCGCCGGTGGTGATGCCGTGGTTAAGCATCTGCAGGATCGCACCGGACACGCCCTTGGTGCTTAACAGGAATATGCCCAGCGTCACAAAGCCCATATGCCCCACCGACGAGTAGGCGATGAGCTTTTTGATGTCGGTCTGCCCGAGAGCAATGCAGCCGCCGTAGATGATGCCGGCAATGGACAGGGCAATCATCAGCGGCGCAAAGGTCTCGGTGGCAGCCGGGGTCAGCGGCAGGCAAAAGCGCAGGAAGCCGTAGGTGCCCATCTTTAAGAGGATGGCGGCCAGCAGCACACTGCCAGCGGCCGGGGCCTCGACGTGGGCGGCCGGCAGCCAGGTGTGAAACGGGAACATCGGCACCTTGATGGCAAAAGCCAGGGCCATGGCCCCAAAGGCCCAGACCTGGAACTTGAAGGCATAAGACTTTTCCATCAGCTCGGGGATGGAAAATGTACCGCCCACCTGCCTGAAGGCGACAATGGCCGCCAGCAGCAAGGTGGAGCCGGCAAGGGTGTAGAGGAAGAACTTGATGGAGGCGTAGCGCCGCCGGGGTCCGCCCCAGACAGCGATCAGCAGGTACATGGGGACCAGCATGGCCTCCCAGAAGACGTAAAAGAGGACAAAGTCGAGGGCCGCAAAGACCCCGATGCAGGCCGAAGTCATCAGCAGCAAGCAGAAATGGAACTCGGTCACCCGCTTGGCGATGTAGGTCCACGACCCGAGCACGCACAGGGGCAGCATGAGCGCCGTTAAAAGGATCATGTAAAGGCTTAAGCCGTCCACGCCCATATGGTAGGTCATGCCGAGTGCCGGCAGCCACTGGGCCTGTTCCACGAACTGGAAGGCCGGGCCATCTGGCGCGTAGCCCAACAGCGGCAGGCAAAGCAGACATTCAAGGATGCCCACCCCCAGCGTGAACGTGCGTACCGTCCACTCGCGGCGCATAAAAAGCAGCGCCACGGCGGCAATCAGCGGCAGGACGATCAACGCCGTCACCACCGGGAATCCGTTTTGCGTCATCATGTATCGCTCCCTTCCCTAGCGGCGTTAACCGAGAAACCACACGGCCGCGAAGATGGCCAAACCTATGGACACGGCAGCGGCAAGATAGTCCTGCAACCGCCCGGTCTGGCTGCGGGCCACAGTTGCCCCGCCGACCTCGCGCACGCCCTTGGCCGAACCGTCCAAGACGCCGTCGATGACCTTGACGTCAAAGATACTCGTGACAATTCCCGATGCGAGCAGGCCCTTTAAGCCCACCTTCTCGTAGACGTCGGTCCAGATGTTGTCGATGGCCGCCGCCGGCACGCTGACGAGCTTCACAAAACCCCGGCCAATGAGCCGGTAGAGGATGTCGAAGTCGAGGTTGCGGCTGGCGTGCGGCGGGATGATGGCGCGCATGACGTAGAAGCCAAGGCCGGTAAAGCCCAGGATCAGACAGGCCTGCAGGACATGCCAGGCGGTGTAGGGCGTGTAGTCGGTGGGGAACGGCAGGAGCCCGTACAG
Source organism: Solidesulfovibrio aerotolerans (assembly GCF_009856865.1). Classification (GTDB taxonomy): domain Bacteria; phylum Desulfobacterota; class Desulfovibrionia; order Desulfovibrionales; family Desulfovibrionaceae; genus Solidesulfovibrio; species Solidesulfovibrio aerotolerans. The sequence continues at coordinate 90,651 of NZ_WVUD01000002.1, forward strand.
GGTCTGCGGGAAGATGCCGATGCCCAGGCACAGCAGCGAAGAGATGATCATGCCGGCGTACATGTTCCAGGGGATGGGCTTTAAGGCCACCGTGCTGGTCGGCTTGGACCAGAAGGCAAAGTACGGCAGCTTTATGCCAACGGAAAGGAACGTGCCCACAGCGGCCAGTTCCATGCCCAGGGCCAGCCAGGTGCGATGGGCCTCGGCCGCGCCGGTGATGGTCATGGTCTTGGAGACGAAGCCGTTAAAGAGCGGCATGCCGGAGATGGAGACCGCCCCGACCATGTAGCAGATCATGACCAAGGGCAGCCGGGACGCCAGTCCGCCAAGCTCGGTCAGCTTGGCCGTGCCGGCGGAATAGAGCAGGCAGCCAGCACCCATGAAGAGCAGGCCCTTATAGAGGATGTGGGCATAGGCGTGGGCGCAGGCCCCATCCAGGGTCATGGCCGTGCCGATGCCGATGCCGCAGACCATGTACCCCACCTGGGAGACGATGTGGTAGGACAGGATGCGCCGGGCGTTGTTCTCGATGGTCGCGTAGAAAACGCCGTAGAGGCACATGACCAGTCCGCCGATGGCCAGCACCTCGAACCCGGCGTAGCCCCGGGCCAGGACGTAGACAGCGGTCTTGGTGGTAAAGGCGCTCATAAAGACCGCGCCGGTGACTGTTGCTTCAGGATAGGCGTCGGGCAGCCAGGCATGCAGCGGCACGCAGGCGGCGTTGACCAAAAAGCCGATGAGGATGATGTAGTCGTAGTAACGGGCGGCGTCAGGCGACACGGCGGTAAAGGCAAAGGTGCCCAGATCGGCGTGGCGCAGGAGCAGGCCGGCCAGGAGGAAGAGCCCGCCGAAGATGTGGAACAGGAAGTAGCGGAACCCGGCGGCCGTGGCAGCCTGGGTGCGGCGCAGCCAGATGAGAAACACCGAGCCGATGCTCATGAGTTCCCAAAAGATAAACAGCGTAATGTAGTCGCCGGCAAACACGCAGCCAAACCCGCCGGCAATGTAGAGGCAGGCGGCCATGTGCTGGCCCCGATCGGGCACGTGCAGGGCGTAGATAAAGCCAATGAGCGATTGGATGGCAAAGACGTTGGCAAAGACCAGGGCCAAGGCGTCCACCCGGCCAAGGTTTAGTGTCTGGCCGAGATAATGCAGCGAAGCCAGTTCACGCGGTCCGTCCGGCCCAAAGGTGAGGGACATGACCGAGAAGATGGCCAGGACCGGCGGGGCCAGGAGCAGCCAGCGCCAGGTCATGTAGCGTTCGTTGGAGAGAAAGGCCATGACCAGGGCCAGGGCCAGAAAACCGATGGAGGGGTGCAGGAAATGGATGCCCGCGATCTGGTCAAGGCCGGCCATTGTCATCCTCCGGACGCGCTAACACGGGGTAAACGATCTTTTTGAGCACATAGACCATGGCAATGGCTGCCCCCAGGGAAAATACGGCCCAGAATCCGGGCAAGCCCTCGCCAACAAAGTGCGGATGATGGGGCGTGATGAAGATATTAAGCACCACGAGTGCCCCCAGGACGGCAAACAGGGCTTTTTTCCAGGCATCGGCCCTGGCCCTGGCTGCTTCGAGCCAGCTCCCCAGCAGTTGCGGTTCCCGCATAACGACCTCCCTTGAGTCCCATAAACGGCGCGCCCGGCGCGCCGGCATAACCTGTTTCCAGTGAGACGCCGCATATTCCGGCGTCCCAGGCCGCTAGAACTTGCCGAACGCGTCTACAAAGACGGCAAAGGTATTGGGGAAAAGGCCCAGGGCCACGGAGATGATGGCGGTTAGGCACAATGGCGCAACCATCACCAGGGGCGCTTCCTTAAAATGAGAATGGTCCACGCCTTCGGCCGGCGGCCGGAAAAAGGCCCGGTAGATGACCGGCACGAAATATCCGGCGTTTAAGAGCGTGGAAGTCAGCAAGGCCAGGAGCAGAATGTATTGGTGGATGCTGATGGCCCCGTTGGCCAGATACCATTTGGTCACGAACCCCGAGACCGGCGGCACACCGATCATGGACAGGGAGGCGATGGCGAAGGCTCCGAAGGTAAAGGGGAGCTTGCGGCCCAGGCCGTCCAGATGCGGGATGTATTTGATGTGGGTGGCCACATAAATAGCACCGGCGGCGAAAAACAGCGTGATCTTGGCAAAGGCGTGGTGGGCGATGTGGAGCAGGCCGCCCTTGACGGCCAGGGGGGAGAGCATGGCCACGCCTATTATAATGTAGGAGAGTTGGCTGACGGTGGAATAGGCCAGCCGGGCTTTGAGATCGTCCTTGGTCAGGGCGATGATGGAGGCTACGACGATGGTGAAAGCGGCCATGTAGGCGGTGATGAGGCCAAGGTTCAAGTTGGCCAGCAGGTCCACGCCAAAGCACGAGAGCATGATGCGCGACACCGAGAACACGCCGGCCTTGACCACGGCCACGGCGTGCAGCAGGGCCGAGACCGGGGTGGGGGCGACCATGGCCGAGGGCAGCCAGTTGTGCAGGGGCATGATGGCTGCTTTGGCCAGCCCGAAGATGAACAGAAAGTAGGTGATGGTCACCATGGTCGGATCGGCATCGGGCGGGAACATGCCGCGCGAAATGTCGCCGAGGTTGAAATCAAGGGTGCCGCACAGCACATAGGTCATGATCATGGCCGGCAGCAGGAACAGCTTGGAGGTGCCCATGAGATAGACCAGATACTTGCGCGCGCCGTGGTAGCCTTCCTTGTCCTGGTGATGGGCGACCAGGGGATAGGTAAAGACGGTGATGACTTCATAAAAGAGGTAGAGCGTGGCGATGGTGCCGGAAAAGGCCACACCGACCGCGCCGAAGATGGCGACGGCGAAGCAGAAGTAGTAGCGCGTCTGGGCGTGTTCCTTAAGCGATCGCATGTAGCCGATGTTGTAGCTGGTGGCGAAAAACCACAGGAACGTGGCCACGACGGCGAAAATCAGCGACAGGCCGTCCACGGCGAAGGTAAGCGAGACGCCCGGGAAAAAAGTCACCAGATGATAGGTCCAGATGCTGCCGTCCAGGACAGCCGGGATCATGGAGGCGACGGAGATAAAGGCCAGGGCGGCGGCGGCAAAGGACACGCCTTCGCGGGCGTTGGGGTTTTTGCGGAACAGATAGACGGCAAACGGGGCCAGGAAGGTGATGACCAGGGGCGCAAGCACCCGGGCGCTTTCAATGGTGGCGACAGCAGCGGCCATGGACTACCCCTTGAGTTCGCTGGGGGCGTCTGCCGAGGCGTCCCCGAATCGTTTGGAAACCACCAGGACGATGGCCAGCACCAGGGTGGCCTCGGCGGCGGCCAGTCCCATGACGAGCAGCGCCCCGAGCTGGCCGAGCACGGCGTCGGCCGGGGTGAGCTGGGCAGCGGCGACAATGGACAGGCCCGCGCCGTTTAACATCAGTTCAACGCCGATGAGCATGCCGACGAGGGTGCGCCGGGCCACCAGGGCATACAGCCCCAGGCCCAGCAGCAGTACGGCCACAACCTGATAATAGACAAGCGGATTCATGATTTGGCGCCTCGCTTTTCAAAGGCCAGCAGGACCGCGCCGGCCATGGCGGCCAGGAGCACCACGGAAATGAGCTCGAAGGCCAGGGTGTAGGGTCCGAGCAACCCGGCACCGAGTTCCGCCGGGCTCACGTTTTTGGGGGTGGGCAGCCCGGCCACACCGTAGACGGCCAGAAACGGCACCAGAATGCCGGCCGGGATCAGGACGATGGGCACGGCCCGCAGCACGCCGGCCCCGGACAAGCCCTCGGCCTCACCGCCGTCGGCCGAGGCGCGGGTGAGCATGATGGCGAAAAAGATCAGGACGGTCACCGCGCCCACATAGATAAGGATCTGCATGAGGGCCACAAATTCGGCCAGGAGCAGCAGATAGAGTCCGGCAACGCCGAACAGGGACACGACCAGGCCCAGCATCGCCCTGACCAGACTCGCCGAGGAGACGGCCAGGACGCCGCCGGCGAGGACGATCAGGGTGTAGAATGCGAAGGCGAATTGCCCAAGATACAATTCATTCATAAGCGCCCCGCTACTCTCCTCATCAGGCTAGAGACTGCTTCAAACTCTTCATACAAACGACTACCACCGCCAAAGAGACCTACAAGAAACAAAACAGACAAAATTTTTTGCCCAAAAAAAGTGTCCGACAAAATCAAACACACACATTCACTTTCAACCAGACAAATCATAGCGTTGACAAAACGCATACTACATTCAAGATTTACACAATACATACATAAATTCGTTTAAAAAAATAATTTTATATACTAAAAACGCATTCAAACAAGCATATCTTAACAGTGCCATTGCCAATGACAGTCTTATCTAATGACAAAAATACCATACTGCCACGCTAAAATCAATAACTGCACAACTAAAAACCTCTCACTACAGACACACTCAATGCAACTTACAAGACAAATCTCGTATAACTGCGTATTACATCTATTTTACACTGAGGCCAACCGAGCAGCCCGTGTTATACTTTCAAAGAACCGTAACACGCGAGGCGGGTTGCTTATAGCTCTTACCCCTCGGACACGTCAAGGGAGAAAAATTTACCTTATCGTATCAGAACCTTCCGCCTTGCGCCAGACCAACGCCGCGAATAACGCCTCTTGGCTGACCGATATTTCGCGCCAAGCTAAAATAAAACATTGAAATAATAGAAGAATATAATTCTTCGCGCGCCGCCACCCCAGCCAACTCCGCCAAGGACTTGAGGAATTGCTTCACGAATTGATGCAAAACCGAGCCAGCAGAAGCGATCTGATATGATAAATTCTTCACAAACAACGGAGCAAGCGCAATCCATACTGGAGGACTGGGGGTTGGGCCTGGGTGGAGTTTGGGGTGCGTTGGCCTGGGCGCGCGCCAGACTGACGGTCTCACCGCGTGGCGGTCCCGGCTTGTCAATGAGAGGCCCGCTCGCGCCGGACTGACCTCCTCGAAGGAGTGGAACTCGGGATCCGCGCCCCGTCTCGCGGGCGGCCGACGTCCCTGTTCCCGAAGGGGGCGTTCGCCACCCCATCCGCCCATCTCCTTCGCCGACCCCGCCTGTCCTCCGGCACTTCGGGGGGGACAGCCGGGGCCGGCTTTCCCAGTCCAACAGGCGATTCGCCACCAAACTGTTCGCGGCCGCAGGGTCCGGGCCGCTCCCTGCGGCCGCGAACAGCACGCCGCCAACAACACCGCAACCAGCATAAATATTTGCATATAATGACAACAGCCAGCTCCTTTCCGAAAAATACGTCAGATGACAGGTGCGAAAGGGCACATCCTGGCATTGCCAGAACGGCGTCCCTGACGGTATAGGGGCCTTTCGGCGGCTTTCCGGCCCGGCCGGCGAGCCTGGAGAGCACAAGGGCTTGCCGCGGCTTGGGCAGAGTTATCCCCGCTGCGGCGTCTTGTCGCGTCGCGTTAACGGGCCGTTTTCCTGGGCCTGCCGTGCCATGCCTGAGCAGCTCCCGCCCCCGGGAGCACGGACATTTGCGCCCAATTGTAAAGATTGATACACTTTCGGCACGGATGAGTAACGTTCTCGTAAGCCCAAAGGCCCTCCCCCGGGAGGACAGGCAATTGCGCCCCCATCTGCAACATTCGGAGCCCCTTTGTCGTTTCCTTCCTTAACTATCGGCGACCTCACCATCCCCAAGGCCGTCATCCAAGGCGGCATGGGTGTGGGGATCTCGCTTTCCGGCTTGGCTGCAGCCGTGGCCGCTGCCGGCGGTTTCGGCGTCATCTCGGCAGCCGGCATCGGCATGAACGAACCCGATTTCGCCTCGCATTACGTCGAAGCCAACAACCGGGTGTTGGCCAAAGAGATCCAGGCCGCCAAGGCTGCGGCCCCAGGCGGTGCCATAGGCGTGAACATCATGGTGGCCATGGCCAACTTCGCGGATCTGGTCAAAACTGCCATCCGTGAAAATGTCGACGCCATCTTTTCCGGGGCCGGACTCCCCCTGGACCTGCCCGGACACCTGCCCGAAGGCGCGCGCACCAAGCTCGTGCCCATCGTGTCCTCGGCCCGGGCCGCCGTTATCCTGTGCAAAAAATGGCTGTCGCGCTTTGGCCGAACCCCGGACGCCTTTGTGGTGGAAGGCCCCATGGCCGGCGGCCATCTGGGCTTTAAGGCCGAGCAGATCGACGACCCGAACTTTGTCCTGGAGCGTCTTGTCACCGAAGTCGTGGCCGGGGTCGCCCCCTACGTCGCGCCCAACGGCAACCCCATCCCGGTCATCGCTGCCGGCGGCGTCTACACCGGAGCCGACATCCTGCGCTTTATCAAGCTCGGCGCAGCCGGCGTCCAGATGGGAACCCGGTTCGTGGCCACCCACGAATGCGACGCCGATGAACGCTTCAAGCAAAGCTACATCGACGCCGCTGAAAAAGACGTGGTCATCATCAAAAGCCCGGTGGGCATGCCCGGACGCGCCCTGCACAACGAATTCCTGGATCTGGCCGCCGAAGGCCAAAAGACACCGGCCCGTTGTCCCTACCGCTGCATCCACACCTGCGACTACACCAAGGCCCCCTACTGCATCACCCTGGCCCTGGCCAATGCCAAAAAAGGCCGGCTGCGCCACGGCTTTGCCTTTGCCGGCCAGAATGCCTGGCGGGTGGACCGCATCATGTCGGTGGCCGATCTCTTTAAAGAGTTGGTGGACGGCTACGACGCGGCCGAAGCCGACGCCTTGGCCTAAAGCCTCCAACGCGCCTGCCCTGCGTACGCCAACGCGGCGGCCCGGTGTTCCCGGACCGCCGCGTTTTTCATTGCCCCTGGGCCGTGCGAGGTTCTCCCAACGCAACAAGCCCAACCACGACCGACCAGAGAGCCATCCGTCCCCGCCAAGACCCCCTTAACAACTGCTCCCAGTCGAGGGGGGCCGGGGGGATCATCCCCCCCGACCGCCGGAGGCACTCTTCCTGCCGTCCTTCAAGCCAACCCGCCCAGGCAGGTGTATTTGAGGACCGAATATTCATCCATCCCGTAGCGCGACCCTTCCCGCCCGACACCACTTTCCTTGACTCCGCCAAAGGGCGCTTCGGTGCAGGAAATAAGGCTCTCGTTGACCCCCACCATGCCGTATTCCAAGGCCCCGGACACCCGAAAGGCCCGCCCGAGATCGCGAGTATAGATGTAAGCGGCCAGCCCGTATTCGGTGTCGTTGGCCAGGGCCACGGCCTCGGCCTCGGTCGTAAAGCGGTACACCGGGGCCAGGGGGCCAAAGATTTCCTCCCGGGCAAAGGCCATATCCTTGGTGGCCTGGGTGATAATCGTTGGCTCGAAGAAATTGCCACCCAGGGCATGGGGTTTGCCGCCGCAAACGATGTGCCCGCCCTTGGCCGTGGCATCGGCCACTTGGGCCAGCATCCGGGCCGTGGCTTTGGCGTCGATAAGCGGTCCCTGGGTAACGCCGGGGGTGACGCCCGCGCCCACGGCCAGTTGGCCGACCGCCTCGGCCAACCGGGCCACAAAGGCGTCGTGAATCCCGGCCTGGACATAGAAGCGGTTGGCGCAGATGCAGGTCTGGCCGGAGTTGCGGTACTTGCTGGCCATGGCCCCGGCCACGGCGGCTTCGAGGTCCGCGTCGTCAAAGACCAGAAACGGCGCATTGCCGCCCAGTTCCATGGAGACTTTTTTAACCGTGGCGGCGCATTGGGCCATAAGCGTCTTGCCGACCTCGGTTGAGCCGGTAAAACTCAATTTTCGCACCGTCGGGTTTTCGGTCAGTTCCGCGCCGATGGCCCGGGCGTTGCCGGTGACGATATTGACCACCCCGTCCGGAATGCCGGCCCGAAGGGCCAGTTCGCCCAGGGCCAGGGCGGAAAACGGCGTCTGGGAGGCCGGCTTGACCACCACCGGACAGCCCATGGCCAGGGCCGGTCCCACTTTGCGCCCGATCATGGCCATGGGAAAGTTCCAGGGCGTGACAATGCCGCAGACCCCGACCGGCTCGCGGGTCGCCAGGATCGTGCGGCCGGGCGCATTGGCCGGAATCACGTCGCCGTAGGCCCGGCGCGCCTCCTCGGCAAACCAGCGGATAAAGCTGGCGCCGTAGGTGATTTCCCCGGCCGATTCGGCCAAGGGCTTGCCTTGCTCCAGGGTCATGAGTCTGGCCAGATCGTCCCGGGCGGCCAGGATCAGGTCATGCCAGCGCAGGAGCATATCGGCCCGCTGCAAGGCGGTCATGGCCCGCAGCGCCGGCCAGGCCAGTTTGGCCGCTTCGATGGCCCGCCTCGTCTCGGCCCGGCCGCAACGCGGCACCTGGCCCAAAATTTCGCCGGTGGCCGGATTGTCCACGGCCACGGTCCCGCCGTCGTCGGCCGCCGTCCACGCGCCGCCGATCAGACACGCCTGTCGCAAAAGCTTTGTATCCTTAAGCATGCAGATTTCTCCCCAAAAGATGACCGCCCTGTGGCGGGAATTCCTGTGCGGCCTGTAGCGGTCTTGTCGACCTATGTCAAAACAGACAGAAGCAGCTTTTCCCCCGCTTTGCCGCGTCCCGGACAGCTCCCCGGGCATACGGGCCGGCCTGGCGGCGCTTTTTCGTCCGGCAAACAGCCCGTTGCGGCGGTTAACCCACAAATGCAAAATAATGGAGGGTTCCAGAACCCCGGTGGTCTACAATTTCGTCGGGGGGCGCCGTACAATTTTGTATCACTACACCCTTAACAGGAAATAAAGCACATGAATTTATCTAGTTATACTCTGGCACGCTCCTTGTAAGGTCACGTTTGCCCCATCGCTTGGCGACAGGGAAAGGAGCGTTCATGGAACAGGGGATATTAGCGGAACGGCAGGATCAGATCCACCGCACGGGCGAGGGGCCTTTTGAACTGGCTTGCAACCGAGACAGTCTGGCCGGGGCCGTGTCCCAGCGGGCCTGCGTGTTCTGCGGCTCCCGGGTGGTGCTCTACCCCATTGCCGACGCCCTGCATCTGGTCCACGGCCCCATCGGCTGCGCCGTCTACACCTGGGACATCCGGGGCGCGCTGTCCTCGGGACCGGAGCTGCACCGCTTGAGCTTTTCCACCGACCTCCAGGAAAAAGACGTCATTTTCGGCGGCGAAAAAAAGCTCAAGGCCGCCTTGCTCGAACTCATTGCCCGCTATCAGCCCAAGGCCGCCTTCGTGTACGCCACCTGCATCGTCGGCATCATCGGCGACGACGTGGCCGCGGTGTGCCGGGACGTGACCGCTGCCACGGGCATCCCGGTCATTCCGGTGCAGTCCGAAGGTTTTAAGGGCAACAAGCGCGAGGGCTACACCGCTGCCTGCAAGGCCATGTTCACCCTGACCGGCACGGGCGATGTTAGCGGCATCAGCCCCATCTCCGTCAATATTTTAGGCGATTTCAACTTGGCCGGGGAAATCTGGATCATCCGCGACTACTTCAAGCGCATGGGCGTTGAAGTCGTGGCCAACATCACCGGCGATGGCCGGGTGGACGACATCCGCCGGGCCAACGGCGCGGCCTTAAACGTGGTGCAGTGCTCCGGCTCCACCATGGAACTGGCCAAGATGATGCAGGAAAAATACGGCATTCCCTCCCTGCGCGTCTCCTACCTTGGCATCGAGGACATGGCCGACTCGCTGTACGCCGTGGCCGAACATTTTAAAGACCGCGACCCGGGCATCGTCGAGCGCACCCAGCAGGTGGTGCGCGAAGAACTCGCCGTGCTGTTGCCCCAGCTCAAGCAGTACCGCAAGGATCTCGAAGGCAAGAAGGTCGCCATTTACGTGGGCGGCGCGTTCAAGGCTTTCTCCCTTATAAAGGCCTTCCGCCACCTGGGCATGCAGGTGGTGCTGGTCGGCTCCCAGACCGGCACCACGGAAGACTACGCGGAACTGGCCGCCATCTGCGATCCGGGCACGGTCATAGTGGACGACTCCAACCCGCTGGAACTGTCCAAATTCGTCAAGGAACTGGACGTGGATCTCTTTGTCGGCGGTGTGAAGGAACGCCCCATCGCCCACAAGCTCGGGGTCGGCTTTTGCGACCACAACCATGAGCGCAAGGAAGCCCTGGAAGGCTTCGTCGGCATGCTCAACTTCGCACGCGAAGTCCACGCCTCGGCCACCAGCCCCATCTGGCAGTTCGTGCCCCGCCGCGAAGCCATGGCCAAGGCCGCCAAGGGAGAAGGTATATGAGCGATTCACCCTACGTTTCCACCACCAACGCCTGCAAGCTCTGTACGCCCTTGGGCGCTTCCCTGGCCTTTCGGGGCATAGAAGGGGCCATTCCCTTCCTGCACGGCTCCCAGGGCTGCGCCACCTACATGCGCCGCTACATCATCAGCCATTTCCGCGAGCCCATGGACATTGCCTCTTCGGCCCTGGGCGAAAAGCAGGCCGTCTTTGGCGGCGGCCCGAATCTGAAAAAGGGCATCTTAAACGTCATGTCCAAGTACGGGGCCACGGTGGTCGGGGTGGCAACGACCTGCCTGACCGAAACCATCGGCGATGACGTGCCGCGCCTTTTGGCTGAATTTCGCAAGGAATTTGCCGACCTGCCCCTGCCCGAAATCGTTCATGTGTCCACTCCGAGCTATTCCGGCACCCATATGGAAGGCTGGCACGCCGCCGTGGCCGCCCTGGCCGGACAGCTTGTGACGCAAAAGGCCGCCCCCGAGCGCCGGGTCAACCTCATGCCGGGGCTGGTCTCGCCGTCCGATCTGCGGCATTTTAAAGAGATTTTGGCTGACTTCGGCGTGGCCGCAACAGTCCTGCCCGATATCTCCGATTCCATGGACCGCCCGGCCCTGCTCGATTATGAAAAGCTGCCGGCCGGCGGCACCACCCTGGCCGACATCCGGGCCATGTCCGGGGCGCTGGGGTCCATCGAATGCGGCCGGGCCGTCCATGTGGTGGAATCTGCCGGGACCAACCTGGAACGCCGCTTCGGCGTGCCCAACCTGGGCCTGGGCATCCCCATCGGCATCCGCGAGACCGACGCCTTTTTCGCCGCCCTGGAAAAGCTCACCGGCACGCCCACGCCCCAAAAATATCTCGATGAGCGCGGCCGGCTGGTGGACGCCTATGTCGATGGGCACAAGTACGTGGCCGGCAAACGGGCCATCGTCTACGGCGAGGAAGACATGGTCATCGCCATGGTGGCCTTTTTGGCCGAGATCGGGGTCAAGCCCATCCTGGCTGCCACCGGGTCCACCTGCAAGAATTTCAAGGCCGCCCTGGCCGAGGTCACGGCCGGCCTTTTGCCCGAGCCGCCCGAAGCGCGCCTGGGTGTAGACTTTCACGACATTTCCGAACAGGCCGCGGATCTGGCCCCGGACCTGCTCGTCGGACACAGCAAGGGCTACAGCTATGCCAAAGCCTGGAACGTGCCGCTTTTGCGGGTGGGTTTTCCCATCCACGACCGCTTCGGCGGCCAGCGTATGCGCCATGTGGCCTATGGCGGCACCCAGGAACTCTTTGATCGTCTGGTCAACACCATCCTTGACCGCAAGCAGGAAGAAAGCGCCGTGGGTTACGGCTATCTCTAAAGGAGCATGACATGAGCACCACCAAAGATCTTTCCAAGCACCCCTGTTTTAACAGGGAATCCGCCGGCTCCTGCGGCCGTGTCCATCTGCCCGTAGCCCCCAAGTGCAACATCATGTGCAATTTTTGCAATCGCAAATACGATTGCGTCAGCGAATCGCGTCCGGGCGTGACCAGCGCCATCCTCACCCCGCAGCAGGCGCTGCTGTATATGGATAAGGTGCTGGAAAAAGAACCCCGCATCACCGTGTGCGGCATCGCCGGCCCGGGCGACCCCCTGGCCAACCCGGAAACCCTGGAGGCCATCCGTCTCCTGCACGCCAAGTATCCCCAGCTTCTTTTTTGCCTGTCCACCAACGGCCTGGCCCTGCCGACCTACGCCGCCACCCTGGCCGAACTGGGCGTGACCCACGTGACGGTCACGGTCAACGCCGTGGACCCCAAGATCGGGGCGCGCATCTATTCCTGGGCCCGCGACGGCAAGGTCATTCACCGGGGCGAGGCCGCTGCCGAGCTGCTCATGGCCCGCCAGATCGAAGGCATCAGGATTTTAAAAGAGCATGACTTGATCGTTAAATCCAACACCATCGTCATCCCCGGGGTCAACGACCACCATGTGGTGGAAGTGTCCAAAACCCTGTCGTATCTGGGTGTGGATATCCAAAATATCATGCCTATCTTCCCGGTGGCCGACACGCCCTTTGCCGACGTGCCCGCCCCCACCCACGAGCTTATCCACGGGCTGCGGGAACAGGCCAAGCATCTCGTGCCCCAGATGACCCATTGCAAGCGCTGCCGGGCCGACGCGGTCGGGCTGCTCGGCAAGGATATGTCCGGCGAGATGGCCGGCATTCTGGGCGACTGCGCCAAGACTCTGCCCGGGACCGACCTGTCCAAGCGCCCGTATGTGGCGGTGGCCACCCGCGAAGGCATGCTCGTCAACATGCATCTGGGCGAGGCCCACAAGTTTCAGATCTGGCAGCAGGAAGGCGACACCTTTACCTTCGTCGAGGAGCGCTGGGCCCCGGAAGCCGGCACCGGCACCAAACGCTGGGTGGACTTGGCCAAACTGCTCATCGACTGCCGGGCCGTGCTCATTGCTGCCTGCGGCGAGACGCCGCGCAAGATCCTGGCCGATACCGGCGTCCTGGCCTACGAGTGTTCCGGGCTGGTGGAAACCGCCCTGTCCGAGGTCTACGGCGCGGGCGATCTGGCCCGGCTCAAGAGCCGGCGCAAGGGGCTTGGCAAAGCCTGTTGCAGCGGCGGCAGCGGCGAAGGCTGCTGACGCAGACCCAACGCTCTATACTTCGACCCAGGCGGTCGCTCTTGGACAAAGGGCGGCCGCCTTTATTTTGACACGATGCCGGTGCCGGTGTATGCGTCAGACAGTTGGAGTGGGCTTATGAGCCCAACCAGGCAGCGGTAATTTCCCACCGCGTTCGTTTCGCCTGGAATAACCGGCACCCCCTTCGATTAACGCCTGCTTTCGTTGGTCGAAACCGCCTCGAACCAATGGACGACATCGTGACAATCACTGGTGCGGTACAGCAGGAACAAGAAACGGATCACGAAAGCCCCTCCCCGATTCCCTGCCGCATTCTCGGGGTCTATTCGCTGGCCAAGGCCGCAGCCACGGGGCATGGCGCAACAGCCCGCACCTACGAGCAAAAGACGTACTGGTTTGTGCGACGCACCGAAGACGACGAATACCTCGTTCAGGCGCTCAACGGCAACGCCATCCCGTCCGGGCCGCTGACCACGGTCAGCAAAGGCGAATTCATCCGCACCTACCACCCCGAGGCGGGCTATTACGAAAAACGCTGTCTCCCGTTTATTGATTCCCTGAAAAAAAAGTTGGCCCAGGCCGACAAGCATCTGGCCGAAGAGGATCTGGACGGAGCGGAAAAAGAATTCTGCAAGGCGCTGCTCCTGGACGAAAAGCATCCCAAGGCCAACATCGAACTGGGCAAGATCCACATGCAAAAAGGCGACGGCAAAAAACTTGCTTCGGCCATGCGCCGCATTTTAAGCAATGATGCGCTGTTCCAGGAACAGGAACGCCACCTGTTTAACGATTTCGGCATCACCTTGCGCAAGGAAAAGCACTTCGCTGAAGCCATCAGCTTTTACGCCAAGGCCCTGGAACACAACAGTTGCGATGAAAACCTCCATTTCAACATCGCCCGCGCCCTGGCCGAGTCCGGCAATCACGACGCGGCCCGCACCCACCTCGATACCGCCCTGGCCCTGCGGCCTGATTTTGAACCGGCCCGGCGCTATCGCGACTATCTCGACAAGGTGGGCACACCCATGGCTGGCGACGCGCAATCTGACGGGGCTGCCCCATGAGCGCCCCGGATCTGGCCCATTTCCATTGCCCGCCCGGCACCCGTCTGGCCCTTGAAATCACGGGACTGCCGGACAAATTCACCACGGCCTGCGTCGGGCATGCCCGGGGACGTTTTCTGGTTGCCGCCGTGCCGGTCCTGGCGGAAACGGTGCGCGAGGGCTTTTACCAGATGCTCTACCCGGATAACGCCGTTATCGTGCGCTATCTCAACGAAGGCACGGTGGTCGGTTTCACAGCCCAGGTGATCAAATGCATCCAGATTCCTTTCCCGCTCATATTCCTGACTTTTCCCAAAAAACTTGAATCCCATGATCTGCGCCGCCACGCGCGCGTGGCCTGCTGTCTGCCCGGTCAGGCCGTCATCGCCGGCACCGATATCCCGGGCATGGTCCTGGATTTGAGCCACTCCGGCTGTCTTTTTTCGGCCACCGTCCCCGAAACGCCCCCGGTCGTGAGCATCGATGACGCCGTGGAACTGCGCTGTGGTCTGTTCGGTACAAACGGCACTGCAAAGCTGGGCGGCATCGTCAAACGCGTGGCCCTGTCCGGCCGCCGGCTGGAGCTTGGGCTTAAATTCCGCCAGATGCCTCCGCCGACCCAGGAGGCCATCAGCTCCTACCTGGATCAGGCGCTGTCCATCCTCGGCTGACGCGACACCCCGGCCTGCCACTGCTCCCACCAACGCCCGCCATCCCTGGCCCGCCGGCATGGCCCGACAGCCAGGGCCAGCTCCACCCACCGACGAAAATGTCGTTTTGTCTGCCGTTTTTGGCGGCAACGGCATCCCTTTGCCGGAATCCTTTTTAAAGATCTTGACATTGCGCCGTGTTGCGCGTGGCATCAGTCTTGCTTTCCAATGCTGTGAGAACAAAGGAGGCCACCATGCTCGTCCCGCTGCTCGAAGCCCTGCTGGCCCTGCTGACGCGCCCCGGCCCGGTTCCTGTCCCCTGTCCCGTTGCCAACGACGACAAAGAGGAAGGCCAGCGACGCAAACGCTCCGATTAAAACGCCGGAGCAAACGCGATATGTGACTGCGGTGGCACAGCGTATCCGTACCGTTTGGCGCTGCAACAGCCGCTTAAACCAAGTTACACTCGTTCAGCACGAATCGTGACAGTCGATCCAACCCAGTTACACTTGTTCAGTATTAATCGTGACAGTCTATACAAAATAAGCATCTATCCTTTATGACAGGAATGTCATGGTTTGTCGCCGCCACAAGACATCCATGAACGCGACGACAGGCCGGCCAGCCGACACGAGAGACACATCTGCATGCTTGACGCCAATGCCCTGCCCCCCCTGCTCCTCACCCTCCGGGTCGCCACCCTGGCCACGGCCCTTGCCGCCGTGCCGGCGGTGTTCCTGGCCCGGTTGGCCCAGATGCGCGACTTTCCCGGCCGGGATCTGGTCGATGCCGTCCTGACGCTGCCCATGGTGCTGCCGCCAACCGTTCTCGGCTACTACATCATCGTGGTGCTCGGCCGGCGCGGCATCATTGGCAGCTATCTCTGGGACACCTTCGGGGTATCGATCATGTTCACCTGGGAAGGGGCGGTGGTGGCCGCCTCGGTGGTGGCCTTTCCCCTGGTCTACCGCTCGGCCCGGGCGGCCTTTGAGGGCGTGGACGAAAACCTGGAAAATGCGGCCCGAACGCTTGGTGCGTCCGAACTGGCCATTTTTTTCCGGGTGTCCTTTCCCCTGGCCCTTCGCGGTATCGTGGCCGGCGTCATGCTGGCCCTGGCCCGGGCCATGGGGGAATTCGGGGCAACGCTCATGGTCGCCGGCAATCTGCCGGGCAAGACCCAGACCCTGTCCCTGGCGGTCTACAGCGCCACCCAGGCCGGCAACGACGCCCTGGCCAACGAGTTGGTGCTGCTGATTTCCCTGGCCTGCGTGGCGCTTCTCGTGATCGTGGCCAAGATCATCAAACCCAAAGCCTGACACAGAGGATGTTGCCCATGAAAAAGCTCCTGTTAACCCTTGCCCTCACCCTGTGCCTGACCGCCCCGGCCCTGGCCGGCGATCTGACCGTGTCCGCCGCCGCCAGCCTGACCGACGCCTTTAACGAGGTCAAAACCGCCTTTGCCAAGGACCATCCGGGTGTGACCGTGACGTTTAATTTCGCCGCTTCGGGTGCCTTGCTCTCCCAGATGGCCCAGGGCGCGCCTGTGGACATCTTTGCCTCGGCCGACCAGAAGACCATGGACCAGGCCGCCGAAAAAAATCTTATCGACACCGCCAGCCGGGTCAACTTCGCCCAAAACGCCCTGGTTTTGGCCACGCCCGCCGACAACCCGGGCAAAATCAAAGACCTGACCACCCTGGCCGCCCCGGCGGTCAAACGCATTGCCATCGGCAACCCCGATTCCGTGCCCGTGGGCCGCTATACCAAGGCCGCCCTGACCAAGGCCGGACTGTGGGACGCCCTGGCCCCCAAGTGCATCATGGCCGAGTCCGTGCGCCAGGTGCTGGACTATTTGTCGCGCGGCGAAGTGGACGCCGGTTTCGTCTACGGCACCGACGCCAAGCAGGGCGGGGACAAGGTCAAAGTCATCGCCGAAGTGCCGGTGGAGACGCCGGTGACCTACCCCATCGCCGTTTTGGCCGGGGCCAAGGACAAAAAGGACGCTGGTGCCTTTGTGGCCTTTGTGGCCGGCCCCAAGGGCCAGGCCATCCTGGCCAAGTTCGGTTTTAAAAAGCCCTAGGACTGTGCCTGGACCGTCCCCGCAGGCGCCAACGCTTCCGGGGACGGCCCAAAGACCGCCTTGCCGGAGACGACCATGCGCATTTCCGTGGATATCCAGAAGAGCTACTGCTGCGGCGGCCGGGAATTTCACTTAAACGCCCAGTTCGCCGTATCGGGCAACCGGGTGGTGCTCTTTGGCCCGTCCGGCTCGGGCAAAACGCTCACCCTGCGCGCCCTGGCCGGTCTGCTGCGCCCGGACACCGGCTCCATCCGCGTGGACGGACGGGAATTTTTCGACCAGGAGGCCGGCGTGTTCGTGCCGCCCCGGGATCGCCGCATCGGCTACGTCTTCCAGGACTATGCCCTCTTTCCCCACCTCACCGTGCGCCAAAACGTGGCCTTCGGCCTGTCCCCGCTGTGGGGGCGGCTCTCCCCGGAAGCGGCGAACCGGGTCCAGGAGATGCTCAACCTTTTCGGCATCGCCAATCTGGCCGACCAGCGCCCGGCCCGCATTTCCGGCGGCCAGCGCCAGCGCGTGGCCCTGGCCCGGGCCTTGGCCAACGAACCGGCCGCCCTGCTCCTGGACGAACCCTTTTCCGCCCTGGACATTCCCCTGCGCCAAAAGGTGCGGGCCGAACTGGCCGGTATCCTGGCCCGCCTGGATATCCCGCTGGTCATGGTCACCCACGATCCGGCTGACGTGGCCTTTTTTGGCGGCGACGTGGTGCGCTACGGCGAGGGGCGGGTGCTCGACATGCACTCGGCCGAGGTCATGCGCCGCTCCATGGTCAAAGTGGCCTGAGCGCCCGGGCAGCCAACGACTGCGATGCCGCCAAGGCCGGGCTTGGGGCCACGGGCCAGATATTTTTTTCACGTCCACGGCCAGCGTCGCCGGCCTAGGCGCTTTTCCCCTGTTTTTCCTTTGGCTTGCGGCCAAATCCAATGGCATCTGTCGGGCACGCGTCCAGACAGTCGCCGCAGTTGGTGCAGTTGTCTTCCTCGGGCCGGGTGGCCATCTCGCACACGTTCGTGCACTTGCCGCAGCCGTTGCAAGCCGAGGTCTTAAAGACTTTGAAAAGCGACGCGCCCTTGACCAGCTCCAGCGCCCCGCCCATGGGGCAGGCAAAGCGGCACCAGGCTGCGGCCACACCAAGGCCAAGCGCCAGAAATCCCAGGGCAATGGCCGTGCGCACAAGCCAGAACGTACTGGCGTGCTCAAAGGTCAGGGCCGCAGCTTCAAAAAACGCCCCCACCCGGATGGGCACGTCGGCCCGGGGCTGGCCCAGGACGTAATAGACATACAGACACCCGGCCAGGGCCAGATACTTGCCGGCACCGGCCCAGCGGGCCAGCCGGGCCAGGCGCGGCCTCAGGCTGCGGCCAAAGGGCGCGAACCTGCCAAGCAGACTGACGGCCAGCCCGCCCGGACAGGCCCAGCCGCAAAAGGCCCGGCCGAAAAGCACCGCACTGACCGGCAACGCCAGCCAATAGCCCCAGTAGAGCGGCATGAGCCGGCCATAGCAGGTGATGACCGGACAGTTCTGGCAACTGACAAAGGGCACGACAAAGGGACAGCGCAAAAGGCCGTAGAGCGACCACTGGCCAAGCACCGCCGCCCCGAGAACCTGGACGCCCCGGCGCAGGAGTGTGCGCCACCCCGCCAAGCCCGTTTTGGTCACAGCACTCTCAGACATCTTTGACCCCGTATTTCTCCACAAGTTGCTGCCCTTTATTTGAAAGGGCCGGCACAAAGCCCATGCGCTCGAACTGGGACTGGCCGGCCGGCGAGAGTAGATGGGCGGCGTAGGCCTCGGCCAGGGGACGCTTTGTGGTGCTCGTCATGACGCCCACGGTAAAGGTCATGGGCGGCGGCGGGAAAAGCCCCTGGTCGATGGACACCACGTCCATACGCCCGGCAAAGGCCGGCAGGCGGGTCAGCCGCAGTTCCACAATGGCGGCGTCGCCGCGCCCGGATACAATGTCGTCCATGGTGCGCTGCACACAACTGCCGAGCGTAACGGCGTTTTTCCTGGCTGCTTCCAAAATGCCGGCCTTTTCAAGAATTTTAAGCGCAGCCGCACCCCCCGGAGGCGAGGCCTCGGGGGCCAGCACCACTTTGACCCCGGGCCGGGCCAGATCGGCGACGCTTGTGATCCCGGCCGGATTGCCCTTGGGCGTGACAAGAACATATTGGGTGAAGCACAGGGGCTTAAACCAGGCCATCCTGCCCTCGGCCCGCAACTTTTTGGCCAGATCGAGCACCCGGCCGGCAAAGACGTCGGTGATGGCCGAACCGAGCAGCGACTTGCCAAGCGCCGCGGCAAAGGCTCCGGTATAGACCACCCTGGCCCCGGACGCGGCCTCGAAATCGGCATTGGCCGGCAACATGGCTTCGGCCAGCCCGCCGCAGGACCAGACCTGCAGCACCTCGCCGGCCGCCTGGGCCTGGGCCTGGGCCGGCGCAGCGGCGCACAGCGCCCCCCCGGCCGAAAGCGCCGCCATTTTTAAAAACTGTCTGCGTCCCAGCCCTGATCCTTTGTCCATAGAACCCTCCCCGGCACTCGGCCGACAACCGTCTCAAATGGGTCATACTCCTACCCGGCAATGCTGCCGCAATCCAATACATGCTTGTGATGGCAGGCCACCCGACATATCAGGGAGACCGATGCCGGACGGAGCGCGGCGGCATTTCGGTCACAATGGCGCTTCAAACCCTTGACAGGCGTCGGCCCGCTTCCTAAAAGCCCGGGTGAGGAGATCATCTGACGATGCCCGCCCGCTTAAGCCCTGTC
Organism: Solidesulfovibrio aerotolerans; assembly: GCF_009856865.1. GTDB lineage: Bacteria > Desulfobacterota > Desulfovibrionia > Desulfovibrionales > Desulfovibrionaceae > Solidesulfovibrio > Solidesulfovibrio aerotolerans. Next base: position 109,990 of record NZ_WVUD01000002.1, read on the forward strand.
CGCTCGCGCAAGCTCTGCGATCTCGTGATCCAGCAAATCCAGGAGAAAATCTCCCTGGGCATCTTTGCGCCCGGGGCCAAGATCCCCACCGAGCCGACGCTCATGGCCCAACTCGGGGTCGGACGCTCCACCGTGCGCGAGGCCATTCGCGTCCTCGTCAGCGCAGGTCTGCTTGAAGTGCGCCAGGGCGACGGCACGTATGTGCTCAGCCGCGCGTCAGGCCAGGAACCACTCGAATACCGCCTGCGCCGGGCCACGGCCGGTGAAATCCGCGAAGTGCGCCGCATCATCGAAGTGGAAACGGCCCGCCTGGCCGCTTCCAACCGCACCGAACTCGATCTGGCGACCATGCGCGAGTGTCTGGCGCGCAAAAAAGCCGCCATGACCGCCGGCGACACCCACGGCTACGTGACCGCTGACATCGCCTTTCATTCCGCCGTGGCCGCCGCCAGCGGCAACAGCCTGCTGGCCGACCTCTACCGCAGCTTCTGCATGGTCTTTCAGGACTTTCTCGACCACCTGATCGCCGATGTCGGCGTCAACCGCTTCCAGGACCACATCCACAACGGCCTGCTCGACGCCATCACCAGCCAGGACGCCGAAGCCGCCGCCCGCTTCGCCATGGAAGGGCTTGACCACTTCACCCACGATATCAAGGCCCTGGAGCAATAAGCATGGGAGCTGTTTTTTCTGGCACACAAACATCAGATGATACGATGGACTATTTTCCCGGTCCTGGCTGCGGGTGCATCGAAGCTTGGTTTCCGTGGCCCCGGCCGCGCCGACTGCGGCTGTCAAACAGCAGATGATATGACTACAGCCGGCCCGGCCGGCGCAGGAAAACCCTGCGGGCAGGCCGCACCGCCAGCCCGCCTTTTATGGAGTGCCGTATGCGTCTTTCCAAATCCCTTGTTTCCATCCTGCTGATTGGCTGCATGGGCTACTGGGCCGTGTTGGCCAACGCCGCCCCGTCCCACCGCGCCCTGGCTGACACGCCATCCCCGCTGGCCGGCCTTGGCCGGCTGCTTCCCCGGATCTCTGTGCCGGCCCGAGCCGTGCTGACGGCCCGGGAGGGGCTGGCCCAACTGCGCCGGACGGTCCAGGCCTCGCCGCTGATGCACGACACCCGCCCCACCGAGGAAGCGGCCCGGCGCGCCCATGTCGCCCTGTGGGCCGAACTGGAAACCGGGCTGCGCACGCTGCCGCCGGCCACCAGCACCGAGCCTTCCGGCCTGCTCCCCGGCCAGGACTAACGCCGCCGGCCGCTGGGCTGCGGCAGAAAAAAATGGATGGAATTTCCGCGTGATAGTCCTCCATCATCGCCGCCCTCCCTTGACACCCCCGGGTTCGGTTGTTACTCGTTTGGCACTCGAATAGGGCGAGTGCCAAACAAGGACGTGCCATGCCTCTTGCCGACCGGGAACGGGAAGTCCTGACCACCATCATCGAAGCCTATATTGCTTCGGCGGCTCCCGTCGGTTCCCGGGCCGTGTCCAAATTCTGTTCCCTGGGCCTGTCCGCTGCCTCCATCCGCAACATCATGGCCGATCTGACCGATACCGGCTTCCTGGAACAGCCCCATACCTCGGCCGGTCGTGTGCCCACAGCCAAAGCCTTTCGCCTCTACCTCGACCAGGTCATGCGCCTGTCGCCCCTGGGCGATGTCCAGAAACGCCGCATCCTGGACAACCTGACCCTGGCCGGCCTCGAACTCGACGACGTGCTGCGCCAGGCCTCGCGGTTGCTGTCGGGGCTGTCGCTGCAAGTGTCTATGGTCATTGCCCCCAATCCGGCCGGAGCGCGCTTTAAGCGCATCGATTTTTCGCTGTTAAACACCGGTCTGGTTATGGTGCTGCTCGTGCTCCAGGGCGGACTTGTGCGCAAGCGGGTCATCGAAACCGCCCCGGATGTCACGGCCGATGATCTGATCGCCTGTTCCAATTATCTCAACCATCTCTTTACCGAGCGCACCCTGGCCGAAGTGCGGGCCAGCATCGTGCGCGAGATGGAAGAGGCGAGGCGCTCGCTCAATGCCCTGTGCCTGCGCGCCCTGACCATGGCCCGCTCGGCCCTGGAGCATGAGCGCGCCCCAGCCAGCGAAGTCATTGTGGACGGCACGCCCAATATTTTGTCCCAACCCGAATTCACCGACGCCGAGCATATGCGCGAACTGATGCGCGTGCTCGAAGAACGCACGATTCTACTCGATCTGCTGGACAAAACCGTAAACGAGCTTAAAACGGTTATCATAATCGGCGACGAGTCGGATCAGGCCGCCCTGGTCGATCTGGGGGTCATCACCGCCCCCTACGGCACGGGCTCGCGCACCCTGGGGGCCATCGGCCTTATCGGTCCCCTGCGCATGGACTACGCCAAACTCGTGCCGGTGGTGAACTACACCGCCAGCACCCTGACCCGGCTTCTCGACCGGCATTTTTAACAAGCACCATCCGAGTCGCAACAGCCCGGCGCAGGCCGGCCTTTTGTTGCGCCCAAACGCTCGTTGTGGAGGACACATGGCCCCTGAGGAAAAACCGCTCGCCCCTGACACCGCGTCCGAAATCCCGGCCGAGGACACCCCGGCGGAAGCCGTCGAACGCCTGCGCGCCGAACTGGCCGCCGAGGCGGATAAGCGCCTGCGCGCCTTTGCCGAAACGGAAAATCTCAAGAAACGGCTCATCAAAGAAAAAGAAGAATTCCAGAAATACGCCACGGAAAGCCTTCTTTCGGAGCTGCTGCCCATCATTGACCACCTCGATCTGGCCCTGGCCCACGGTCGCGGCAAGGACGTTTGCAAGGATTTCGTGGTCGGCGTGGACATGACCCGCAAGGCCTTCGTCGATATTTTATCGCGCCACGGCGTGACCGAGTTCGGCGCGACCGGCGAGCCGTTTAATCCCGAGTCCCACGAAGCCCTCGGTGTGGCCACTGTGGCGGGCCTGGCCGACGACACCGTGGCCCAGGTCGTCCAGAGCGGCTATATGCTGCGCGGCCGGCTGTTGCGCCCAGCCAAAGTTCTGGTCAACAAGGCGCAATGAAACGTTTTTTTTAAGGCCCCCTTTACTCGGTAAAATCGGGCCTTATATTCCACCAGTCCAACCAACACATTCGCCTCGCGGCGTAATCGTATACAGAGAATTCAAGGAGGAAAGGCTGTTATGGGTAAAATAATCGGGATCGACCTCGGGACCACCAACTCCTGCGTCTACGTCATGGAGGGCAAGGATCCGAAGTGCGTCACCAACCCCGAAGGCGGACGCACCACCCCGTCCATCGTGGCCTTCACCAAGGAACGGCTGGTCGGTGAAATCGCCAAACGTCAGGCCGTGACCAATCCCGAGCGCACCATCTTCGCCATCAAGCGCCTCATGGGCCGTCGCTTCGACGCCCCGGAAGTGCAGAATTGGCTCAAGCATTGCCCGTATAAGATGGTCGAAGGCCAGGGCGGCGACGCCTACGTCGAGGTCGAAGGCAAGAAATACAGCCCGGCCGAGATTTCGGCCATCATTCTCGGCAAGCTCAAGCTCGACGCCGAAGCCTATCTTGGCGAGCCCGTCACCGAAGCCGTCATCACCGTGCCGGCCTACTTCAATGACGCCCAGCGCCAGGCCACCAAGGACGCCGGACGCATCGCCGGTCTTGAGGTCAAGCGCATCATCAACGAACCGACAGCCGCTTCCCTGGCCTACGGTTTCGATAAAAAGGCCAACGAAAAGATCGCCGTCTTCGACCTTGGCGGCGGCACCTTCGATATCTCCATCCTGGAAGTCGGCGACAACGTCGTCGAAGTGCGCGCCACCAACGGCGACACCTTCCTGGGCGGCGAAGACTTCGACCATCGCGTCATCAGCTATCTGGTGGATGAGTTCAAGAAAGAAAGCGGCATTGATCTGTCCCAGGATCGCATGGCTCTGCAGCGCCTCAAAGAAGCCGGCGAAAAAGCCAAGAAAGAGCTGTCCAGCTCCATGGAAACCGAGGTCAATCTGCCGTTTATCACGGCCGACGCCTCCGGTCCCAAGCACATGATGGTCAAGCTGACCCGCGGCAAGCTGGAATCCCTGGTCCATGATCTGGTCCAGCGCACCATCGAACCCTGCCGCAAGGCCCTGGCCGACGCGGGCCTCAAGGCTGCCGACATCGACGAAGTCGTCCTCGTCGGCGGCATGACCCGCATGCCGCTGGTGCAAAAGACCGTGCAGGATTTTTTTGGCAAAGAACCCAACCGCTCGGTCAACCCCGACGAGGTCGTGGCCATGGGCGCGGCCATCCAGGGCGGCATCCTGGCCGGCGACGTCAAAGACGTGCTGCTGCTTGACGTCACCCCGCTGTCGCTGGGCATCGAGACCCTCGGCGGCGTCTTTACCAAATTGATCGAACGCAACACCACCATCCCGACCCGCAAGAGTCAGGTGTTTACCACCGCCGCCGACAACCAGCCCTCGGTGTCCATCCACGTGATGCAGGGCGAGCGGCCCATGGCCGGCGACAACATGACCCTTGGCCGCTTCGAGCTGACCGGCCTGCCGCCGGCGGCCCGTGGGGTGCCGCAGATCGAAGTCACCTTCGACATCGATGCCAACGGCATCGTCAACGTCTCGGCCAAGGACACCGGCACCGGCAAGGAACAGTCCATCCGCATCACCGCTTCCTCGGGCCTGTCGGAATCCGACATCCAGAAGCTGATCAAGGATGCCGAATCCCATGCCGAGGATGACAAGAAAAAGCAGGCGCTTATTGAAATCCGCAACCAGGCCGACACGCTGGTCTACACCACCGAGAAGTCGCTGACGGAACTGGGCGAGAAGATCGACGGCGTGACCCGGGGCGAGATTGAGTCCAAGCTCAACCACGTCAAGGAAGTCTTAAAGGGCGAAGACGCCGACGCCATCAAACGCGCTACCGACGATCTGTCCCAGGCTTCCCACAAGCTGGCTGAAAAGCTGTACCAGCAAAAGGCCGAGGCCGGCGGACAGCCTGGCGGTCCTGAAGCCGGCGCAGCCGGTCCGCAGGCCGGCAAGGCCGGCGGCGACGACGATGTGGTCGATGCCGACTACACCGAAGTGAAATAGGGTCCGTCCCGGCGCGCACTTGCCTTCGTGGCCTATTGCGCGTAACGAAAAGCCTGACCTGTCTTCGGACGGGTCGGGCTTTTTTCATGCCCTTTGGCCACGGCGGCCCGGCCGCCAAACCCCGGTTCGCCCATGATTGCCAAGACAAAAAAATACCGCCCTTTCCCCCGCCTGCTGGCGGCCTGCGTCGCCTGTTTCGTCCTGGCTGCCCTGACCGGCTGCGCCGGCATATTTCCCGGTTCCCAGCCTCCGGCCGAGCCCACGCCCCCGCCGCCGCCTGTGGCCCCGGTGACGCCTGAACCCACGCCTCCCCCCAAACCGGCTTTCAGCAACTCCGTGGCCGTGCTGCTGCCGCTTGGCGGCCCGTTTCGGGAATTCGGCGGGCGGGTGCAAAAAGGCATCAAGGCTGCCCAGGACGCCCTGGCTGCCGCCGGCACGCCCCTTGAGGTCACGGTCATCGACGCCACCCAGCCCGGCTGGGCCGATTCCTTGCGCCAACTGCCGCCTGAGGTCACCGTGGTCGGCGGCCCCATGCACCGGCTGACGCTTAAGGAACTCGAAACCGCCGGGTTGCTGCAAACACGCGTGTTCCTGGCCTTTATGCCGTCACTCGGCGAAGCCCGGGAAGGCATCGACGCATGGCGTTTTTTCCCCAGCGCCGACGACGAAATCGACGCCCTGCTGCGTCTGTCCGCCACCGACTACGGCATCAACCAGTTCGCCATCCTGCGTCCCGGCGACCGCTACGGCCAGACCATGGGCGACGCCTTTGCCGGGGCTGTCTCGCGCCTGGGCGGCCAGATTACCGCCACCGGCGTCTACGCGCCCCAAGACCCGTCGAGCTGGGAAGGCACGGTCGGTGACATGCTGCGCACCGGCGGCGGACGTCCGGGCTACGGCGCCGTGTTCGTCCCCGACGAATGGGCCCGGGCGGATAAAGTACTGCCGGCCTTTTTCAAGAACAAAGTCGATGATCTGCTGATCCTTGGGCCGCAATTGTGGACCGAAGCCCTGTATCGGGCCGCTGCCGCCAAGACCCAGATCAACATCCAGAACTACCGTCTGGCCGTCTGCCCCGGGGCCTGGTGGCCGGAAAACCAGGGACAGGCCACCCAGCAGCTGGTGACCGCCATGCACGCCGCCGGCATCGAGCATCCTGACATGTGGGAGGCCATTGGCTTTGATTTCGCCCGCATGGCCGCCCGGCTTGGCCGGCTGCCCCAGGGGTCATCGCCCCAGGAAGTCAGCTCCCGGCTGGCCCAGGCCACCTCGGGCATGGATTTCAGCATGGCCCCCCTGTCCTACACGCCTGACGGCAAGGCCCATGTGTCCATGTATCTGTTCCGCCCGTCGGTCACCGGCCCGGTGCTGCTCGATCCCGAAGGTTTCCGCCAGCGCCTCAATGCCATCCGGCAAAAGGCCCTGGAGAATCCGGCCCCGGAAAACGAGCAGTCCTACTCCCCGGCCCAGCCGGCCCCGGGCGTTCCGGCCCAGCCTGTCCCGGCTGCGCCGCCAGCCCCGGTCCAGCCCCAGGCCCCGGTGCCGGCCCACCGGCAGGCCATTCCCGTCTCCTAAACCGCAAGGAAGCACTGTCCATGACGATCAGCCCCGATGCCGTAGCCAAAGTGGCCAAGCTTGCCAAACTGCGCCTTGACGACGCCAAGCTCGAACGCTTTGCCGGCCAGATGGACGATATCCTGGCCTATATGGAAACCCTCGGCGCGTTGGACACGACCGGCGTCGAACCGCTCTACAGCCCGGTCGGCCACGCCACACCCCTGCGCGCCGACACGGCAGCCCCGACCTGCACCCGGGATCAAATCCTGGCCAATGCCCCCGCCACCGACGGGCAGTTTTTTATTGTGCCCAAGATCGTGTAATTGGCGCGGGGCCTGACCCGCCCTCCTGTTTCTCGACGCCGCCGCCGGCCCTGCCCCCAAGGTGCCGGGCATTGCATAAAGGGATTTTCCATGTCCGATATCACCGCCCTGACCCTGACCGAGGTGCGCGACAAGCTGGCGCGCAAGGAAATAAAGGCCGCCGAGGCCGTGGCCGCCTGTCTGGCCCGCATCGAGGGCACCGAGCCGGCCCTAAAGGCCATCCTGCATCTGGACGCCGAAGCCGCCCTGGCCGCCGCCAAAGCCCTGGACGACGCCGGGCCTGTCGCCGGCCAACGCCTGTGGGGCGTGCCGGTGCTGGTCAAGGACGCCATCTGCGTCAAAGACGCACCTACCACCTGCGGTTCCAAGATCCTTCAAAATTTCACGCCGTTCTACGACGCCGTCTGCATCGAAAAGCTCAAAGCTGCCGGCGCGATTATCCTCGGCAAGACCAACATGGACGAATTCGCCATGGGCTCGTCCACGGAAAATTCCGCCTACGCCATAACAGCCAACCCCTGGGACACGGCCAAAGTGCCGGGCGGTTCCAGCGGTGGCTCCGCCGCAGCCGTGGCCGCCGACCAATGCTTTGCCGCCCTTGGCACCGACACCGGCGGCTCCATCCGACAGCCCGCCGCCTTTTGCGGCACAGTCGGCATAAAGCCCACCTACGGCCGGGTGTCGCGCTACGGGCTGGTCGCCTACGGCTCAAGCCTGGACCAGATCGGACCGCTCACCCGCACCGCCGACGACGCCGCCGCAGTCCTCTCGGTCATCGCCGGCCACGATCCCAGAGATTCCACCTCGGCCCCGCGCGAAGTCCCCGATTTCGAGGCCGCTTTGGCCGGTGCCGTCGATCTGGCCGGCCTGACTATCGGCCTGCCCGACGAATACTGGGGCGAAGGCGTGGACGACGAAGTGCGCCAAGCCTGCGCCGCCGCCGTGGACACGGCCAAAAGCCTCGGTGCCACGGTTGTGCCGGTCTCCCTGCCGCACACGCCCTATGCCGTGGCCACCTACTACATCGTGGCCATGGCCGAAGCCTCCTCCAATCTGGCCCGCTTTGACGGCGTGCGCTACGGCTACCGCGCCCCCGAGGCCCAGACCCTGGAGGAACTCTACGAACTGTCGCGGTCCACAGGCTTTGGCCCCGAAGTCCAGCGCCGCATCGTGATCGGCACCTATGTGCTCTCGGCCGGCTACTACGACGCCTACTACCGCAAGGCCGCCCAGGTCCGCCGGCTCATCCGCCAGGATTTCCTCACCGCCTTCGAGAAATGCGATGTCATCTGCGGCCCCACCTCGCCCTTTGCTGCCTTCCCCATCGGCCAGATGACCGACGATCCGCTGCAGATGTATCTTAGCGACATCTTTACGATCTCCCTAAACCTCGCCGGTCTGCCCGGCCTGTCCATGCCCGTGGGCCTCGGCCAGACGTCGGGGATGCCCATCGGCATGCAGCTCTTCGGCCCGGCCTTTGACGAAGCCGCCATCCTGCGCACGGCCAAAGTGCTGGGAGCCGCCCTGCCGCCGCTGCCGCGTCCGGCTGGTATTTAAGAGGGAAGAATGCCTCCGGCGGCCAAAGGGCTGAGCCCTTTGGAATCCCACCTGGAAGGCAAGGGGTTAAAGGGGAGCGGCGAATGGATTCGCGATGTTGGTTGGCAATATGCGCTATGCCGTAGCCCTTTCCGGCGGTGCGGACAGCCTGCTCGCGTTGGGCCTGCTGCGCGACGCCGGCCACGATCTCCTCGGGCTGCACGCCCATTTTCTGCCGCCCGGTCCCAAGGAATACGCGCTGGCCGCCGCCATCGACGCCCAATGCCAGGGGCTTGGCGTACCCTTTGCCGCCGTGGATCTGTCGCGGGAATTTGACGCCCACGTCATAGCGCCCTTTATTGCCGCCTATGCCGCCGGCCTGACCCCCAATCCCTGCGCCGCCTGCAACCGGACCATGAAATTCGGCCTGCTCCTGACCGCCGCCAGGGAGCGCGGGGCAACGCATATCGCCACCGGCCACTATGCCCGCATCACCGACGCACCCGCCGGCCCGAGCCTGTGGCGCGGGGCCGACCCCAGCCGCGACCAAAGCTATTTTTTAAGCCTCGTACCGGTAAGCGCCCTGGCCCAGGCCGTCTTTCCCCTGGCCGAACGTATGAAGGCCGACAACCCGGCCGCCCTGGCAGAACTCGGCCTCACCCCGCCGCTGCCGCGCGAATCCCGCGAAGTCTGCTTCGTGCCCGGCGACGACTACCGGGCCTTTTTGGAGGCTTCCGGCGCGCCGCTCTCCGGCCCCGGTCCCATCGTCCTGGCCGACGGCACGCGTCTGGGGACGCATCAGGGCCTGTGGCGACACACCATCGGCCAGCGCAAGGGCCTGGGCATCGGCTATAGCGAACCGCTCTACGTCCTGGCCAAGGACGCTGCCGCCAATGCGCTTCTCGTCGGCGGCAAAGCCGAGCTTGCGGCCACCACCTGCCGCACCGGCCCGGCCAATGTCCTCGTGCCGCCGGCCGATTGGCCGGACGAAATCCTGGCCCAGACCTGCTACCGCATGCGTCCGCGACCCGCCACGGCCCGTCTTAACGACCAGGACGGCCTCGCCATCGCCTTTGCCCAACCCGTCCCCCGCCCCACCCCCGGGCAGGTGGCCACGCTCTACGACACCGCCGGCCGGGTGTTGGCCGGTGGGGAGATCACGGATACCGGCCTTGTGTTCCCGGGAAGCCTTCAGGACACGTATTGATGCCGTCCCCCATCCGCCATATCCTCCTTGACCGCGACGGCACGGTCATTGTCGAGCGGCACTATCTGGCCGATCCGGGCGGCGTGGAACTGTACCCCGGCGCAGGGCAGGCGCTGGCCCGGCTGGTCCGGGCCGGAGCGGACCTCTATCTGGTCACCAACCAATCCGGCATCGGCCGGGGCTATTACGGCGAAGCCGAGTTTCAGGCCGTCCAGGCCCGCTTGCTGGAACTGCTGGCCCCCTTTGGCGCGCCCATCACCGCAACGGCCCATTGCCCTCATGGCCCGGATGTCGGATGCGACTGCCGCAAGCCGGCAGCCGGCCTGTTTGCGCGTCTGGCCGCCGCGTATCATCTGGACCCGGCCGCCACCGCCGTCATCGGCGACAAGGCGTCCGACATCGCCTTCGGCCTGGGTATCGGCTCGCCCTGCACCATCCTGGTGACCACCGGCCACGGCCAGCACGCCACCGCCGCGCTCGGCCTGCCGGCCCTGACCGAACCCTGGCGGAAGCTTGCCGACCGCCGGCCCGACTGGCCCCATGTCCTGGCCCATGATCTGCCTGCCGCCGCCGACTATCTCCTCACCAGCAGCCGGATAATCGCTCCAGCCGCCCCATGAGCCACGCCCTGGCCACCGTCGCAACCCAACAGGAGAAGTGCGCGGTGCAGGGCGAGGGTTGCGCCGGCTGCGTATCCTGGCTATTTATGGGACAAGTTGGACGAAGAGGCCGAAAGCCGGGTTCCCTATCCGGCAAGGCAAGGGGCAACAATGCGCAAGGGAACCGAGGAAAAGCCGGCCATCGTGGTCCGTCCCGAGGCCGTGGAACAGTATCTGAGGGAAGCGTTTGGCCCCACCGCCCGGATGCTCGGGGCCGGTGCCATGGGGTCCGGCGGCCAGGGCATGAAGGAATTCGGCTACGGCAAACCCGTGTGCCTGGAGTTCGAAGTGGACGGGCAGGTGCGCCGGGGGGTGCTGTCGATCATGCGCGGCGACAAGTACGGCCACCAGTTCTACTGGGACCGGGCTGCCATCCTCATGTTTCAATTCGAGGCCGGCGGCGCCATGGAAAAGCACGTGCGCCCCATGGCCCTGGGCTATTTTGACCAGGACGACCGCCTCGTGCCGGTGGCCCGGCCCAAAGAGTTCTTTTTATTAAGCGAAATGGCCCCGGGCTACGACTACTACCTCGATTTGCAGCGCATCCAGAAAACCGGCCTTGAGGCCCGCGATTTGGACATGGTCCGGTCCTTTGCAACCTGGCTGGCCCGGGTCCATAGCCTGAAAAAAGACGACGCCGACCTCTATCTGCGCCGGGTGCGCAACTTGATTGGCGCGTCGGAATGCATCTTCGGGCTGGTGGACGCCTATCCCCACCCCTACAGCCTCTTTCCCCCGCAGCGTTTTTGCGCCCTGGAAAAACGCATCATCGACTGGCGCTGGAAGCTGCGCGGGTTTACCCACCGCTTAAGCGAGGTGCACGGCGATTTCCACCCCTGGAACGTGCTGATTCAGGAGGCGGGAGACACACGGGATTTCGCTGTCCTCGACCGCAGTCGCGGCCAGTGGGGCGAGCCGGCCGACGACGTGGCCACCATGAGCCTGAATTTCGTGCTCTTTGGCCTCTACGGCCACAAAGAGCTGACCGGAGACTTTGAGCGGCTCTTTATGGCCTTCTGGGAAACCTATCTGCGCCACGCTGGCGACGACGAAATATTTTCCGTCATCGCGCCCTTTTACGTCTTTCGCGGCCTGGTTGTCGCCTCGCCCCAGTGGTATCCGGGCCATCCCGAGGACGTGCGCCGGGGCTTGTTGCGCTTTTTGGAAAACGTTCTTGGCGATGAGCGCTTCGATTGCCAAAACTTCAACCGGTACATGCGCTGATATGGCTACCGCACTTTGGTTCACCGGCCTGCCCGGCTCAGGCAAAAGCGCCCTGGCCCAGGCTGTTGCGCAGTATCTGCGTCTGGCCGGCATCGATGTCGCCACGTTGGAACTGGACGCCCGCCGCAAGGCCTATTTCCCCAAACCCACCTACAGCGAGGCCGAGCGCGAGGCGGCCTACACGCGCTTTGCCGACGAGGCGGCCCACCTCTACCGCCTGGGCACGGGGTTGGTCATCATGGACGCCTCGGCCCCGCGTCTGGCCATGCGCGCCTATGCCCGCTCGCGTATGACGCACTTCGCCGAAGTGCACGTGCGCTGTTCCCTGGCCGTGGCCATGGCCCGGGAGTCGGCCCGCCCCCAGGGCAAGGTCATGGCCGGACTCTATGCCAAGGCCATGATGCGCAAAGCCACCGGCCGGGAATTCCCGGGCCTGGGGCAGGTCATCGGCGTGGACGTGCCCTTTGAGGAAGACCCGGCTGCGGAGTGCGTGGTGGATGCCGAACATTTGACCATCGAGGCCGGGCGCGACGTTGTTTTGACCTTTCTGCGCGGCTGGCCGGCCTTGTCCGGGACGTTGTAAAACCCCTCCCGGGCACCGCGCCCGGGAACGTGGGCCGCGCCGTCAGGGCAACTTCCCTGGTTCCGCCTGTCCCATGCCAACGCCGCAATAATCGACGGAAGCTGTAACCAACCTACCCGCTTCGGGCACTTGTCTTGCAATACTCCCGGCCATGGAGGGTCCGATGTCTCAAGGCCCCGTGCGATATTGCCCCGGCTGCGGCCAGGCGCTGCGTTTTCCGTCCCATATCGGCGGCATGCTCATGGCCTGTCCCGTGTGCGGCCACCGTTTTGCCTCGCCGTTTCGGCTGGCCGGCGCATCGGCCGTCCCGCCGGTGCATCTGAGCGCATCCCCCCAGACTGACCCCAGGCCTGACACCGTCCCCACCCCGCCCCCAGCCCCCGCGCCCACCGCTATGGACACGGTGCCGGAAGCCACGCCCAGGCCGCCCGCACCAACGGGCGTGCGCCCAACCTCCCTGGCCGCCAAAGTGGCCGCCAAATACGCCGCCAAATCCTAAGTCTTCCTTCCCAACCCGCCCCGACAGCGCCGGTTACCCCGCCACCCGGCCACCCATCCGGTCCAAACCCGGCACATGCACAGCCAAATTGCGCCAAGTGGCGACATCCCCTTGCCTCGCCGGAACATTTACCGCTATTGTCAGGCAATCACGGGGAGGGGAAATGAATAAAAGCGAACTCATCAAGGTTTTTGCCCAGCGCTTCAACACGCCGGACACCGAGGCGGCCGACTTTGTAAACGTCTTTTTCGACCGGATCAGGCAGGCGCTCCTGGCGGGCGATCGCGTGGAAATTCGCGGTTTCGGTTCCTTTGCCGTGCGCGAGTACGAGGGGTACACCGGCCGCAATCCCAAAAGCGGCCAAAGCGTTGCCGTCGGACCGAAACGCCTGCCGTTTTTCAAGGCCGGCCGGCGCTTGAAGGAGCATCTCAACGGCTGACCCACAGCGGCGCTCCACAGCGCTCGTTACCAGTGACCGCCCAAGACGGCACAAAACCGTGGGCCGCCAGCCCGGTGGCGGCACTGACGCGGATTGATCCCCTGTCCCCCTGGCGGCGCTTACGGCTTCAATCCGGGGGACAGGCGGGGAAGACTACGCTTCCTCGGCACACCCGGTCCTCCCACTGCAAGCGCTGGTGTTCCTGGTGTGGCTCGGGGAAGAGCAAAAGGCCCGGCCTTTCGCCGGCAGCCAGGGCCGCAACCGCCCATTAAGACCTTCGCGCGGGCCGGCCGGCACGGCCTTCACACGAGCCCCTGATCGCTGAGTTCCTTTTTCAGGTAGGCGTAATAGATTGGCGCTGCCACCAGCCCGGCCAGCCCGAAAGCGGCTTCCATCACCAGCATGGCCAGCAGTATCTCCCAGGTTCTGGCATGGATATGCCCGCCGACGATGCGGGCATTAAGAAAATACTCCAGCTTGTGGACGAGGATGAGAAAGAGCAGCGACCAGCCGGCGACGGCAAAGGAAACGCTCAGGCTCACCACCACGATGGCACTGTTGGAGATGAGATTGCCGACCACCGGGAGCATGCCCGCCAAAAAGGTCAGGGCCACCATGGTCTTGGCCAAGGGCAGATGGACCCCCAGGGCGGGCAGGACCACGAACAGATACAGGACCGTCAGTGCCGTATTGAGCCCGGAAATCCGCACTTGGGCAAACACAACGGCTCGAAACGCCGTACACAGGCGACTGGCGCGCTCCAAAAGCGCCGCAGCCAGGGGACGGTGCTTCTCCCCCGTGGTTTCGGCCACCAAGGCGATCACCGCCCCGAGAATCAGCCCGACCAGGACATGCGCCAGCAGTTGCGCGATACCCTTGCCCGCTGCCTGCATGGTGGCCGCCCGGGCGCGCAGGGCCGCGACGACGTCCGTGCTCATGGCCTCGACGTTCTCGGGCAAAAACGTGACCAGCCAGCCGGGCAACCTGGCCCGCAGGCTCTCCAACGCCTCGGCCATTTTCCGTAGCAAGGTCGGGATACTGGTGGATTCGCTGTGAAAAAAGGCAATCCCCTTCCAGGCGAGCAGGGCCAGCCCGACGACTATAAGGACTGCCAGGCAGGCCACCACCACTTGCTTTGCGCGCCGGTGCCCGACCCAGGCAGCAGGCAAGACCGGCGCGGCCAGTTGGACCAGCTCAAAGACCAACAGGCCCGCCATGAGCGCAGGAAACAAGTGGAGCGGAAAGACCAGCAGCAGGGCGAGTCCTGCCCCGATCCAGGCGACGACGTCATAAACCGAGGCCTTGGGCCGCACAGGCTGCATACGATCTCCTTGTCTGCATAAAGCGACGGGGGGGGTCCCGCCGTGCCCGCGCCAAGCCTAGAGTGTCCGGCTGCGGCCGGCAAGGGCAGCGGCCTTGAGGCTGCTGTTTACGCAATTTTTACACCACTCCCCCCTCTCTATACACCGCGTTTAGACCGTCCCGGCTACACCCGTCCCATCGACAACCGCCAAGGAGGGTTTCGATGGACATTCTTTTTATCCTCTGCACCTTGGCCCTGGTCATTGGGATGCTGGGCCTGATAGAATTTCTTGAACGCCTCGCAAGGAAAGACCCATGGACATAGTGGTATTGGCCGTCGCGGTCGCGCTCTTCACCTATCTGCTGGCGGCGTTATGCAAACCGGAGTGGTTCCAATGATCGTAACGGATTGGCTGCAATGGCTGTTTTTTTTGGCCGTGCTCCTGGCCGCGTCCTGGCCCCTTGGGCTTTACATGGCCCGGGTGTACATGGGCCGTCCCTGCGGCCTGGATCGGCTGGGCGGTGCCCTGGAACGCCTGCTGTATCGACGCAGCGGCGTCGATGCCGGGCGCGAAATGGACTGGAAGACCTATGGCCTGGCCGTCATGGGGATCAATCTGATCGGGATTGTGGCCGTGTGGGCCGTGGCCCTGCTCCAGGGTGTGCTGCCGCTGAACCCCTTGGCCCTTCCCGGGGTGGACCCGTTTGTGGCCATAAACACTGCGGTCAGTTTTGCCACCAACACCAACTGGCAGGCCTACAGCGGCGAAGCAACGCTCTCCATCTTCACGCAAATGCTGGCGCTCACCGTCCAGAACTTCCTGTCGGCCGCAACCGGCATGGCCGTGGCCGCAGCCCTGATTCGCGGTCTGGCCCGCCGCGAGACCACCCAGCTCGGCAATTTCTGGCAGGATCTCACCCGCTCGGTCCTCTACATCCTGTTGCCCCTGTCCCTGGTCCTGGCCTTGGTCCTCGTCTGGCAGGGCGTGCCGCAAACCTTTGACGCCGTTATCGAGGCCCATCTGCTTGAGCAACCCGCGGCAACGGCCCCAGCCCCGGACGGCACGACGGCAGCGGCACCCACCGGCCGCCAGACCCTCGTCCTTGGCCCCGTGGCCTCCCAGGTGGCCATCAAACAGCTCGGCACCAACGGCGGCGGCTACTACAACACCAACTCGGCCCATCCCTTTGAAAACCCCACGCCGTTGACCAATTTCCTGGAAATGCTGGCCATCCTGCTCATCCCGGCGGCCTTTTGCCACACCTTCGGGGCCATGATCGGCGACCGGCGCCAAGGTCTGGCTGTCCTTGCGGCCATGACCATCCTGTTTGCCGGCTTCTCGTATCTGACCCTGGCTGCCGAGTCCGTCCCCAATCCGGCCCTGGCCGGCATCGGTGTGGCGGCGGGTCCGAGCCTGGAAGGTAAGGAGGTGCGCTTTGGCCCGGCCGGTTCGGCCCTATGGGCGGCCGTCACCACGGCGGCCTCCAACGGCTCGGTCAACGCCATGCACGACAGCTTCATGCCCCTGGGTGGCCTGTGGCCCATGCTGCTCATGCAGCTGGGCGAAGTGGTCTTTGGCGGTGTGGGTTCGGGCCTTTACGGCATGCTGGTCTTTGCCATGGTGGCAGTCTTTGTGGCCGGGCTTATGGTCGGGCGCACCCCGGAGTACTGCGGCAAAAAGATCGAACCATTTGAAACCAAGATGGCCGCCCTGGTCATCCTCATCCCGCCGTTTCTGTGTCTCATGGGCACGGCCCTGGCAGTCGTTGCCGGACCGGCCGACGCCGTGTCCAATCCCGGGCCGCACGGCTTTAGCCAGGTGCTCTACGCCTTCTCGTCCATGGGCAACAATAACGGCAGTGCCTTTGCCGGTCTGACCGCCAGTTCGCCGTTTTGGACGCTGACCGGGGCCGTGGCCATGTTTGTCTCGCGCTACTGGCTCATCCTGCCGGTGCTGGCCCTGGCCGGTTCCCTGGCCGGGAAAAAACGGCTGCCCCAAGGCCCCGGCACCCTGCCGACCCATGGACCGATTTTCATGTTCCTGCTTATCGTCGTGGTGCTGGTGGTCGGCGCGCTGACCTTCGTACCGGCCTTGGCGCTCGGGCCTGTGGCTGAACATCTGGCCCTTTTCCGGGCAAATTGACGAGGTCTTTGTATGTCAAAAGATAGCAATAAACGCCCCTTGTTCGATGCGGCCATTATGCGTCAGGCCGGCATCGAGTGCCTCAAAAAGCTCTCCCCGGCCCGTCAGGCCCGAAACCCGGTCATGTTCACCGTCTATATCGGCAGCATCCTGACCACCGTTCTGGCCGTACAGGCTGCAACCGGCCACGGCGAGGCCCCGTTTGGCTTCGTGGCTTCGATTGCCGCCTGGTTGTGGGCCACGGTGCTTTTCGCCAATTTTGCCGAGGCCATGGCCGAAGGGCGCGGCAAGGCCCAGGCGGCGGCCCTGCGCGGCCTGCGCCGGGATGTGGCCGCCAAGAAGCTGGCCGCCCCTCGCCGGGACGCGGCCTGGACGGAAGTGGCCGGCAATTCGCTGGTGCGCGGCGACGTGGTGTTGGTCGTTGCCGGCGACGCCATCCCGTCTGACGGCGAAATCATGGAAGGCGTGGCCTCGGTGGACGAGTCTGCCATCACCGGCGAATCCGCCCCGGTCATCCGCGAAGCCGGGGGCGACCGCAGCGCCGTCACCGGCGGCACGCGCCTGCTCTCGGACTGGCTGGTGGTCCGGGTGGCGGCCGATGCCGGCGAGACGTTTCTCGACCGCATGATTTCCCTGGTGGAAGGCGCCAAACGCCGCAAGACCCCCAACGAAATCGCGCTCAACATCTTGCTCGCCTCCTTAACCCTGGTCTTCCTGGTCGTGTGCGTGACCCTGCGTCCCCTGTCTGCCTATGCCGTGTCCCTGGCCGGCCAGGGGCAGGCCGTGACCATCACGGCCCTGGTCGCCCTGTTCGTCTGTCTGGCCCCCACCACCATCGGGGGCCTGCTCTCGGCCATCGGCATCGCCGGCATGGACCGGCTTATCCAGGCCGGGGTCATCGCCACTTCGGGCCGGGCCGTGGAAGCGGCCGGCGACGTGGACGTGCTGCTCTTGGACAAGACCGGCACCATCACCCTGGGCAACCGGCAGGCCACGAATTTTCTGCCGGCGGCCGGGGTGGACGAGCGGCGTCTGGCCGAGGTGGCCCAACTCGCCTCGTTGGCCGACGAAACCCCGGAAGGGCGTTCCATTGTGGTGCTGGCCAAGGAACGGTTCGGCCTGCGCGGCCGCGATCTGGCCAGCCTCAATGCCAGCTTCGTGCCCTTTACGGCCCAGACCCGGCTTTCCGGCGTCGATCTGCCGGGCCGCAGCATCCGCAAGGGCGCGGCCGACGCCGTGCGCGCCCTGGCCGAGTCGGCCGGCATCGCCATGCCGGGCGACATCGAGGCCTTTATCCGCGAGGTGGCCAAATCCGGCGGCACGCCGCTGATCGTGGCCGAAAACAACCGGCCGCTCGGCGTGGTCTGGCTTAAAGACATCGTCAAGGGCGGCATCCGCGAGCGTTTTGCCGAACTGCGCGCCATGGGGATTAAGACCATCATGGTCACCGGCGACAATCCGCTGACGGCCGCGGCCATCGCCGCCGAGGCCGGGGTGGACGACTTCCTGGCCGAAGCCACCCCCGAGGCCAAGCTGGCCCGCATCCGGCAATACCAGAGCGCCGGCAAGATGGTGGCCATGACCGGCGACGGCACCAACGACGCCCCGGCCCTGGCCCAGGCCGATGTCGGCGTGGCCATGAATTCCGGCACCCAGGCCGCCAAGGAAGCCGGCAACATGGTGGACCTCGACTCCAACCCCACCAAGCTGCTGGAAGTCGTGGCCATCGGCAAACAATTGCTCATGACCCGGGGATCGCTGACGACGTTTTCCATCGCCAACGATATTGCCAAGTACTTTGCCATTATTCCGGCCGTGTTCGTGGGCATCTACCCGCAGTTGGCCGTACTGGACGTCATGGGGCTGGCCACACCCAAGTCCGCCGTGCTCTCGGCCGTAATTTTTAATGCGCTCATCATTGTTTTTCTCATTCCCCTGGCCCTGCGGGGTGTTAAATACATTCCTGTTCCGGCGGCGGTGGCCCTGCGACGCAATCTGCTCATCTATGGTCTGGGCGGGTTTGTGGTGCCCTTTGCCGGCATCAAATGCATCGACATGGTTATTGCCGCCCTGGGCTGGGCGTAAAGGAGCCGCTATGTTCGCCAGATGCGTCGCGCAGTTCAAACCTGCCTGCTTTCTGTTCCTGTGGCTGACCCTTATAACCGGGGTGGCCTATCCTGTGTTGCTCACGGGCCTGGGGGCTGGCCTGTTCCCGGCCCAGGCCAGGGGGAGCCTGCTGGAAAAGGACGGCAGCGTCATCGGCTCGGCCCTTATCGGCCAGCCGTTTGCCGCACCGGGCTATTTTACGGGACGGCCCTCGGCCACGGCTCCTGAGCCGTATAACGCCCTGGCCTCGTCCGGCTCGAATCTGGCCGCGTCCAACCCGGCCTTGCGCGAGGTGGTAGAACAGCGCAGCGCAGCCCTTAATGAGACCCGGGCAGGAGCGGCCGTGCCCATGGATCTGGTGACGGCCTCGGGCAGCGGCCTGGACCCGCACATCAGCCCGGCGGCGGCCGTCTGGCAGATCGAGCGGGTGGCCGCCGCCCGGGGACTGCCGGCCGAGACCGTGACTGCGCTCATCGCCCGGCACACCGAGGAACGGCTCTGGGGATTTTGGGGAGAGCGCCGGGTTGGCGTCCTGGGGCTTAATTTGGCGCTGGATGCGGCAACCGGCCAGCGGTAAGGTAAACGCATGCGCGATACGGACAAACGCCCGGACCCCGATGCCCTCTTGGACATGGTGCGGCGCGAGGAAGAACAAAAGCATCGGGGGCAGCTGCGGATTTTCCTCGGCATGGCCCCGGGCGTGGGCAAGACCTACGCCATGCTGGAAGCGGCGCGGCTTAAAATGGCTGACGGGGAGAATCTCCTGGCCGGCATCGTGGAAACCCACGGCCGCCAGGACACCGAAGCCCTGCTCTACAACATGCCGGCCCTGCCCCGCCAGCGCATCGAATACAAGGGCCATATTCTGGAGGAGTTCGATCTCAACGCGGTCCTTCTAAAGCGCCCCGCCCTGGTCCTGGTCGATGAACTGGCCCACACCAACGCCCCGGGCTGCCGCCACCCCAAACGCTGGCAGGACGTGGAAGAGTTGCTCGAAAACGGCCTGGATGTCTGGACCACCCTCAATGTGCAGCACCTGGAGAGCTTAAACGACATCGTGGCCCAGATCACCGGGGTGCGCGTGCGCGAAACCGTGCCCGACGCCGTGCTGGAGCGGGCCAACTCGGTCATCCTGGTCGATCTGCCCCCCGAAGATCTGCGCCAGCGCCTGACGGAGGGCAAGGTCTATCTGCCCCGCCAGGCCGAATGGGCCGGGGAAAACTTCTTTCGCCAGGGCAACTTAAACGCCCTGCGCGAATTGGCCCTGCGCCAGACCGCCAGCCGGGTCAACACCGAGGTGCTGGTCTATCGCAAAGGCCATGCCATCGAAACGACTTGGCCAACGGCCGAACGCATCTTAGTCTGCGTCGGCCCCTCGCCCTCCTCGGCCACCCTCGTGCGGGCCGCCAAGCGCTTAGCTGACGGTTTGCAGGCCTCCTGGCAGGCCCTTTATATCCAGCAGCAGGCCGAAGGCGCGCCCACGGCCAGGGCCTTGTCCAATCTGCACCTGGCCCAGGAGCTGGGCGCCCAGACCCATGTCCTGACCGGGCCGGACGTGGCCCGGCTCATTGTCGAATTTGCCCGGCAGCACAACGTCACCCGCATCGTCATCGGCAAGCCGCTGGGCCGCAGCTTCTTTGACATTTTCCGGGGCAGCCCGGTGGACCGGCTGGTGCGCGAAAGTGGTGAGATCGACGTCCATGTCATAAAGGGCCAAGACCCCGGCAATGCGCCCCGGCAACCGCCTGTGCGCCGTGCCCGTTCCTTCCCCTGGCGCGAATATGCCGCCGCCGGCGGTATCGTCGCCGTGGCCACCGGCATCTGTTTTGCCATGTACCCCTATTTCGAGCTGGCCAACCTGATCATGGTCTATCTGGTCGGCGTCATGGCCGCTTCGGTCTGGCTGTCCCGGCGGGTCTCCATGGCAGCCTCAGCCGTCACCGTCCTGGCGTTCGATTTCTGCTTCGTGCCGCCCCGGTTCAGCATGGCCGTGTCGGACGTGGCCTATCTGGTCACCTTCATCGTGATGCTGCTGGTGGCGCTGGTCTTAAGTGCCATGGCCTCGCGCATCAAGGGCCAGGCCGACAGTGCCGCCAAGCTGGAGCAGCAGGCTTCGGATTTAAGCGATCTGTCCCGGGATCTGGCCACCACCCGCGGCGCGGACAATCTCGTGGCAGCGGCCCGGCGGCATATCGCCCGGGTGTTTGGCGCCACGGTTTTTGTGCTGCTGCCAAGCCCGGCCGGCAAGCTTGAACACGTCTTTTTGGCCGAAGACGAGGAAACCCTGGCCGACAAGGACCTGGGCGTGGCCCAGTGGGTCTTTGACAACGGCAAACCAGCCGGACTGACCACCCAGACCCTGGCCGAATCCGACGCCCTCTACCTCCCCTTGCCCGGAACCGAGGCCACCCTTGGCGTCGTGGGTTTGACGCCGGAAAATGCGGACGCCCTGGACGCCCTGGAACTGCCGGACCGCCGCCGCCTGCTCGACGCCGTGATCCAGCAGACCGCCCTGGCCCTGGATGTGGACCGGCTGGAAGAACGGGCCAAGGCCACGCTGCTGGCGGCCGAGCGGGAAAAGCTGCGGGCCGCCCTGCTCTCCACCGTCACCCACGATTTCAAAACGCCCCTGGCCGCCATTGCCGGTTCGGCCGAAAGCCTGCTGGCTCTCGGCGATACCGCTGCCAGCGCCGTTCGCCGGTCGCTGGAGGAGAACATCGTGCAGGAGGCCTCGCGCCTGGAGCGGCTGGTGGATAATCTCTTGCGTATTGCCGCCCTGGAATCCGGTTCGGCAGCACCCGACATCAAGCTTATTCCCCTGGAAGAAGTCATCGGCAGCGCCCTGGACCGCCTCAAACCGCTGCTGGCCGGACATGCCGTGCGGCTGGAAATTCCGGGCGATCTGCCCCCGATTCCCATGGACGAAGTGCTCATGGAACAGGTTCTGCTCAATCTCATCGAAAACGCGGCCAAGCATACCCCGCCGGGAACCGAAATCGTCTTGTCCGCTGCCGTTGGCGACGGCGTGGCCCGGATCGGGATCAGCGACAACGGCCCGGGCCTGCCGTCGGGCGATCCGGAAAAGCTCTTTGAGCGTTTCCAGCGCGGCGACAGAACCACGACGGCAGGCTACGGACTGGGGTTGGCCATCTGTCGCGCCGTGGTCAAGGCCCATGGCGGAACCATCACAGCCGGCCCGACCGCCCGAGCCGGCGCAAGCTTTGTCATCACCCTGCCCCTGTATGCCTGACACCACCCACACCATCCTCATCGTTGACGACGAACCGGCCATCCGCCGCTTCCTCGCCCCCTTTCTCGAAGCCGAGGGCTATGGGGTCATTGAGGCGGCCACGGGCCGCGACGCCCTGGCCGCCTCCCAGGACGCCGATGTCATCCTGCTCGATCTCGGCCTGCCGGACCTGGACGGCGAAGCGGTGTTACAAGCCCTGCCGCCCTGGAACCGGGCCAGGGTTATCGTGCTCTCCGTGCGCGGCCGGGAGCAGGACAAGGTGCGGGCCTTGGATCTTGGGGCCAGCGACTACCTGACCAAGCCGTTCGGTCTGGCCGAGCTGGCGGCCCGCATCCGGGCGCTGCTGCGCCGCGAGGGAACAGCCGGCCAGGAGCCGCCGTCACAGTATGTTTTCGGGGATCTGGCCATTGACCTTGCCGGCCACGGGGTGCGCCGGGACGGTGTGGAGGTGCATCTGACACCCACGGAATTCAAACTGCTGGCCTTTCTCGTGCGCCATGCCGACAAGGTGGTGACCCACGGCCAGTTGCTCAAAGAAGTCTGGGGCAGGCACAGCCAGGGCCAGGAACACTACGTGCGCATCCACATCCACAAGCTGCGCCAGAAAATCGAGCCCGACCCGGCCCGGCCCCGCCATCTGCACACGGAAACCGGCGTCGGCTACCGCTTTGTCACCATGGCCTCGTAGGCGCGCCCCAAGCCCTGCCCTGCCAGCGGTAGTGGTCCGCACCGGTCAAAGCCAACGTGGTCGCG
Source organism: Solidesulfovibrio aerotolerans (assembly GCF_009856865.1). GTDB lineage: Bacteria > Desulfobacterota > Desulfovibrionia > Desulfovibrionales > Desulfovibrionaceae > Solidesulfovibrio > Solidesulfovibrio aerotolerans. Next base: position 132,641 of record NZ_WVUD01000002.1, read on the forward strand.
GCCTATATCCCGCCAAAACAGTTGACGAACGCGGTACTGGCCCACCGGTCAAAGACAATTTAGTCGCACCCTAAGCCCCGCCCTACCCGTTGACGGACACGGTAATGGCCCACAATTCAAAGCCAGCTTGGTCGCGCGCCAAGCCCTGGCCTACCAGTTGACGGACTCCCTGACCGCCGCCAGCAGCCGCTCGATGTCGGCCGGGCAGACCGTGCCGATGGTGCCGATGCGAAAGGTGTCATGGTCCGTGACCTTGCCCGGATAAATGACAAACCCTTTGGCTTTCAGTGCGGCGTAGAAATCCTCAAAGCGGTAGCCGGGCGCGGTCGGGCTGCAAAAGGCGGTGATGACGGGCGAGTGAAAGGCTGCCGGCAACAGCGTGGCAAAGCCCAGCTCCTGCATACCGGCCGTCAGCAGACGCTGGTTGGCGACATAGCGGGCATGGCGCGCCGCCACCCCGCCCTCGACGGCCAATTCCTCCAGGGCCGTGGCAAAGGCGCGCACCACATGGGTGGGCGACGTGAAACGCCATTTGCCGCCCTTTTCTTCCATAACCCGCCACTGGTCATACAGATCAAGGCTGAGCGACCGGGCCTGACCGGCGCAGGCTTCGAGTGCCTCGCGTCGGGCCACCACAAAGCCAAAGCCCGGCACCCCCTGGATGCATTTATTCGCGCTGGAAATGAGAAAATCCGCACCCATGGCCGCCTGATCCAGGGGAATGCCTCCAAAGCTGCTCATGGCATCCACGATATAAACCCGCCCGGCTGCCTTGACCTCGGCTCCAAGCGCCGCGACAGGGTTGAGCATTCCGGTGGTGGTTTCGCAGTGGACTGCGGCCACGTGGCTGATCCGGGCGTCGTTTGCCAATATCTGCGCCAGCGCCGCCGGTTCCGGCCGGCCGGTCTCGCCGCAGTCGAGAACCGTGTAGGCTATGCCCAGCGTGCGGGCGATGGCAGCAATGCGCTGCCCGTAGACACCGTTGGCCACGACCAGCAGTTTGCCGTCCCGGGGCAGGGCCGTGCCGATGACCGACTCCACGCAAAAGGTGCCGCTGCCCTGCATCAGCACGCTGGTGTAGCCGGGGGCGCTGGTGGCCAGGGCAACGAGCTCTTCGCGCAGACTACGCACCACGGCGTTGTACTCGTCGTCCCAGGTGCACCAGTCGCGCAGCATGGCGGCCTTGACCGCCTTGGAGGTGGACAGGGGGCCGGGGGTGAGCAGCAGATAGGGATTGTCCGGCAACAGGGCAAGGTCAGGCATGGTCAGGCTCCAGGGGTTGGATTGCCAAGCGAGGCAAGCGCTTCTTCCAAAATGTCCAGGGCCGTGTCGAGATCGTCCCTGGTGATGGAAAGCGGCGGGGTCAGGGTCAGACAGTTGCCGTGGGAGACTTTAAACGACAGGCCGCGATGCAGGCAGCGGTAGAGGACGGCATCGGCCTGGGCGTTGGCCGGAGCCTTGCTTTGGCGGTCCGTGACCAGTTCCACAGCCAACGAAAGGCCCATGCCCCGGACGTCTCCCACCAAGGGGAGACGGGAAGCCATGGCCCCAAGCCGGGTTACGGCGTGCTCCCCAAGGGCTAAGGCCCGATCCGGCAAATGCTCGCCCACCACCACGTCGATTGCGGCCAGGGCGGCGGCGCAGGCCACCGGGCTTTTTTCATGGGTGTAATGCCCCAAAGCGCCGTGCCCGGCCACATCCAGGGCCGGGTCGGCCAAAACGGCCGCCAGGGGCATGATCCCCCCGCCCAGGCCCTTGCCCATAACCACCATGTCTGGGACCACGTCAAAGCGCTCAAACGCGTGAAAGGTTCCGGCCCGGCCAAGACACAACGCGGTTTCGTCCATGATCAAAAGCGCCCCGTGCCGCTGGCAGGCTTGGCGCACCCGGGGCCAGTAGCCCGGCGGCGGCAGGTTCACCGTGGTGCACCGAAAGGGTTCGGCGATGACCGCTGCCACGTCGCGCTCCTTCTCCAAGACATATTCCAGATAGGCGGCGCAGCGCAGCCCGCACGCCTGGCAGCCGCCCGACGGCGGTGCCAGGACGCAGCGGTAGGGATCAGCCGGGGGCACATGTTCCGTACCCGGCAGCAGCGGCCCGATGCCGGCCCGAAAAAGCGCCTCCCCGCCCACGGAAATCGCGTCCAGGGAGGCTCCGTGGAACGAATCCCACATGGACACGGTTTTAAACCGCCCTGTGGCCACCCGGGCAATCTTTAAGGCCATGCCCACGGCCAAAGTACCTCCCGGAGCAAAAAGCACCTTGCCAAGGGGCCGCGGCGACAGCTCCACGAGCCGTTCGGCCAGACGCACGGCCGGCTCATTGGTGAATCGGCGCGGGGAAAAGGTGAGTGTGCGCATCTGCTCCGTCACAGCCCGCACCACCGCCGGATGGGAAAAGCCCACCTGATGGACGGAGTTGCCGTGAAAGTCCAACAGTTCGCGTCCATCCAGGGTGCGGATGCGGCTGCCCGAACAGGCCCCAAGCGCGTCCAGGCAGGGCGTGGACAGGCTTTGGTGCAAAAAGACGGCGGCATCGCGGGCCAACAGCGCCTGGGTCTGCCCCCCCAACCGGGCCGACCAGACCGCCCGGTTGGGGGAGCAATTGACGTCGCCTTCGCTGACATCCACGTCCTTGTCAGGGCGAATCGGACGGGCCACGACGCGCCCTTAGCCGACCGGCTGCTCGCCCCGGGCGAGGCGGTCGTTTATGGCCCCGATGACCTGGGGCACTTCGGTGATGTCTTTCACGACATAATGGGCACCGGCCGCCAAAAGCCGGGCCTCGATGGCCGCCAGACGCGCGGCCAGATCCGACGGGTCCAGGCTGTGGACATCCGCCAGGGGCAGCCCCAATTCGTTGCCGGACTTGGACAGGGCCACCGTCCACATGCCGGCGTTAAGCCCCTCCTCTATATCGCTGATCGTATCGCCGACCTTGACCAGGGCCTCCATGGGATAGACGCCAAGATCGATGGCGTTGCGGTAGCACATCCAGGGATAGGGCCGGCCGGCCGGCACATCGGTGGAGCAGCAGACGGCGTCGGGGACGTAGCCTTGCGCGGCCGCTGCCGGACGCAGGACATCCATCATGGGCCCGGTGTAGCCGGTGGTGGAGCCAAGACGCAGGCCCATACGCCGAAAGGCCGCAACCGCGTCGAGCAGGCCCGGTATGAGTTCGGCATGGTTGGCGATGCAGGCGACCATGAGCGGTTCGGTTTCGCGGTACATGGCGTCCACGTCGTCCTCATCCGGGGCGCGCCCGTGAACGGCCGTCCAGCGCGCCGCCAGGGCGGGGATGGCGCACATGGCCCGGATGTGGTCCTTTTTCATAAGCCCCATGGGCGCACGGGCTTCCTCAATACGGGGCACAACGCCCCGGCGCGTGAATACTTCCAGGAAAACAGCCACCGGGCCGATGCAGCCGTAATCTACGGCCGTGCCGGCCCAGTCGAGAACCAGCCCTAAAACCGGCCCGGTATAGACACCTCTTCGGATATAGGCAGCCATGGGCAGCGCTCCTTGTATACGCTTACGGGTTGCTGCGGTTATTGCCCATCCAGGCCTGGCTGCGCCGCGACAGCCGGGCCGAGAGCGCGCCAGATCCCAGGCGCACCGCGATATTGACCAGCACAATCAGCACGGCCATGGCCGCAGCCGGGGCCGTGTCCCCGGCGTCGTCCATATTGGCCACAGCCACGGAAGCCAGCGGCAGATCCGCTGAATACAAAAAGATGACGGCCGAGACCGTGGCCATGGAATTGACGAAGAAATACTGGGCGATCTCCACCACCGCCGGCAGGCAGACCGGAGCCGTCACCCGCATAAAGGTCTTGTAAAACGGCACGCCCATGGATTCGGACACTGCCTCGAATTCCTTGTCCAACTGCTTAAGCGCCGTCGTTGCGGTCAGAAAGGACACGGAATAAAAGTGCACCATGTTGCACAGCACCAGGATGGCCATGGTGGCGTAGAGGCCGTTAAAAGGATTGGCCAGGGTCAAGGGGCCTAAAGAAAAGTCCGGGGCGTTAAAGAAAAAGATATAGGCCAGGCCGATGACCAGCCCCGGCAAGGCCAAAGGGGCCATGGACAAAAAGTAGGCCACATGGCGAAGCGCGGCCATCCCCCGGGTTTTTTCGATGAGATAGGCGGAAAAAAAGGTGAGCCCCGTGCCGAACACAGCGGAATAAAAGGCCATACGGATGCTGTTGTACAATGCCTGGTAGCCGCCGCCGCCCATGTTTCCAAACCGGAAATGGGTCAGCGAGAGCGAGAGATCGTAGGGCCAGACCTTGACCAGGGACGCGTAAAAGGCCGTGCCCAAAAAGAGGAGCAGGCCGGCGGCGATGCAGCCGCAAAAGGCCAAATAAAAGCTCACGGTCCCCGGATCGGCACAGGGCGGCAGGGGCACAGCCCGGGCGGCAACAAGGGCCGCCTGCCGGCGTTGGGCCAGCCGGTCCAGAAAAAAGGCCAGCACGGTGGGGAGCAGCAGCACCACGCCAACGGTTGCCCCCATGGCGAAATTCTGCTGGCCGATGACCTGCTTGTAGATGTCCGTGGCCAGCACGTTGTACTGGCCGCCAACGACCTTGGGCGCGCCGAAGTCGGTGAAGCACAGAATAAAACTCACGAACACGGCCGACAGAAGGCCGTATTTCACCCCGGGCAGGGTGACGGAGAAAAAGGTGCGCAGCTTGGAGGCTCCCAGGGATCTGGCCGCCTCGTAGAGCCGGGCGTCGGTGACCCGCAGGGCGATGGAGAGGATGAGCATGACCTGGGGAAAGGTGAAGATGACCTCGGCGATGATGATGCCCACCTTGCCGTACAAGCCGATGTCGAGGGCCGGATTGAGGCCGAAGGTTTGCTGGAAAAACCCAAAGCAGCCCGTGGTGACCAGCCCCTTGCGGCCAAACAGATAGATCAGGGCGATGCCGTAGAGCAGTGTCGGGGCAAACAGCGGGGCCATGGCCACCCCCCGGAAAAACCCTTTGCAGGGTATGGCCGTGCGGGTCAGGGCGTAGGCGAAAAAAAAGCCCAGGGTCACCGAAATGACCGTGGTCACGGTGGACACGAACAGGCTGTTCCACAGGGAAACAGACAGGGACGGCGTGGTGAAATAGGTCTTAAAATTGCCAAGACCGACCCACAGGCCGGCCCCGTCGTGCAGGCTCTTGCCGATGATGTTGGCCATGGGCAGGGCCACCGCGCAGCCCAGCCACACCACGGTCAGGACCAGCAGCAGCCCCCGGAGTCGCTGCTCGGTCAGCCAGTGGACGGGGTCGCCGCGTTGGTCCGGCGCGCCCTCGGTGTTTGCCCGCAACGTGATTTTTTTCATGCGGCCGCGTAGGCGCTCACCCGCCCGGCTGGAAATTCAAGGCGCACCGCATCGCCCGGGGCCAGCCCAAGCACCCTGGCCCGGGCAGCGGGCAGATCGGCCTCGATGCGGGTTTCGGGGTGGGTCTGGGTTAAGACCAGGGTCACCCGGGTGCTTGGGCCGCGATACTCCAGCCGGCTCACCCTGGCCTGGAACTGCTCTTCCCGGGCCAGACCGCCCTTGTCCAGGTCCACATCTTCGGGACGGATGCCCAGAGACACCTTCTGCCCCACGGCCAGGGGCTGGGGTTCGCGGGCCGCCTGCACGCGTCGGCCGTTTAACTCGAAAAAGCCCTCGCCAAGCTTTTGCGCGCCGGTCAGGAAATTCATGGAACCGATAAAGGCAGCCACAAAAGGATTGGCCGGAGCCTCGTAGATTTCGCGCGGCACCCCCTGCTGCACCACCACGCCGTGGTCCATCACCAGGATACGGTCGGCCATGGTCAGGGCCTCTTCCTGGTCGTGGGTCACCATCATGGCCGTGACGCCAAGCCGGCGTTGCAGTTCCTTGATCTCCCCGCGCAGCCGCAGACGCACCTGGGCGTCCAGGGCGGAAAGCGGTTCGTCGAGCAACAAGATGTCCGGCGACAGGGCCATGGCCCGGGCCAGGGCCACGCGCTGCTGCTGGCCGCCGGAAAGCTGGGAGGGATAGGTGGAGCGTTTGCCCTCAAGCCCCACCAGCCGCAACAGTTCGGTGACGCGCCGCGCGGTGGCCTCCCGCGCCCCGGCCGAGGCGTTGAGGCCATAGGCCACGTTCTGGGCGGCGGTGAGGTTGGGGAAAAGGGCGTAGGATTGGAAAACGATGCCCACGTTGCGCCGGGCGGTGGGGAGTGCGGACACGTCGCGCCCGGCGATGCGCACCGCGCCCTGTTCCTGACGTTCCAGACCGGACACCACCCGCAGGATGGTGGTCTTGCCGCAACCGCTGGGACCGAGCACGCTGACGAACTCGCCCCGCTCCACGGTGAAACTCACGCCGTTAAGGGCCGTGAACCGGCCATAGCGCTTGGTGATGCCGTGTACCTCCAGATAAGCGGCAGGCTCGATGCTGTTGCGAATTGTCATCGCTTTGCTCCGATCGCTTCCGGTGCGGCCGGGGGCGACAGGCGCGCCCCCGGCCGCAGGGAAGCCTTATTTCCTGGGTTCGCTCTTGCCGTCGTAGCGTCTGGTCCATTCGGCCAGGATGCGGTCGCGGTTCTTAGCGGCCCAATCAAAATCGTTTTTAATCATCTGCTTGGCCGGGTCGGCCGGAAAGCCGGCCGGAACAGGCTGGCCGGTGGGATAGCCGGTGATGGCGAAGCTCTGGGCGTATTCCTTCATGGCATCCATGGAGACGGCCCAATCCAGAAAAACCATGGCTTCAGGCTTGATGGCTTTTTTGTCCACCAGGGCGTTGGCTTCCAGATCCCAGCCAGAGCCTTCCTTGGGGAAGACGGTCTCGATGGGTTCGCCCTTTTTCTTTTGCTGCAGACCGCGGTAGCCAAACGAAATGCCGATGACCGCTTCGCCGGTGCCGGCCAGTTTGCAGGGCTTGGAACCGGAGTGGGTGTAGGCGGTGATGTTGTCGTGCAGCTTGTCCAGATACGCCCAGCCCTGCTCTTCGCCCATCAGCTGCAGGATGGCCGAGACGGTAAGAAAGCCGGTGCCCGAAGAAGCCGGGTTGGGCATGGCGATAAGCCCCTTGTATTCGGGCTTGGCCAGGTCGGCGTAGCCCTCGGGCATGGCCAGTTTTTTGCCGGCAAGTTCCACGCTGTTGACGCAAAACCCCGTCATCCAGGCGTCGATGCCAAACCAGGCCGGAGCGGCGGCGGCATCCTTGTAGGCGACCAGGATCTTGCCGCCGTCCTTGGGGGTGTAGGGTTTGAGCAGCCCGGCCTGCTTGGCCTGCATGAGACTGACGGCGGACAGGCCCCAGATCACGTCGGCCTGGGGGTTGTCCTTTTCAGCCAGGAGCTTGGCGGTGACGATGCCGGTTGAGTCGCGAACAAATTTGACAGCAATGTCGGGATGCTGCTCCTGAAAGCTTTTGATGTAGCGGGGAATCTGGTCGTCTTCCAGGGCAGTGTAGACCAGAATTTCGCCGGCCAGGGCGTTTGCGGCATACAGGGTCACAAGGACCAGGGCCAGGATCATGCGCTTCATGACGTCAATTCCTCCGGGTGGTTGGGGTGTTACGCTCTGGCAACTGGTGGCTTCCCGCGCGCGAATGACAATCCGGTGCAGCCTGTTGGCGGCGAGAGGCTTGACTGGCGGCGTGTTCTTGCAGGTTCAAGCCATGCTGCGGACACGGCTACGCCAAGCCATCTCATTCGCTCATATTGTGCGTACATTCGGTGACCGTTGTGTGAAGCTGGGGAATCAATTGCAACAATGCCAAATACGCGCGGGCCAGCTCCACCACGGGCTTCGCCGCAAACCATACGCAGTGGTCGCGTGCCAGAATATGCCCGGCCGGGCTGGTATTGCGGTACGCGAAAATCCCCAGGGGGAAGCCTCCGGGGTTTTCGCGTGGTTACTGTGGCGTTGGGACGGGACAGATTGGGCAGCACGTTTGCGTCAGTCGGTGCGCCCGAGGAGAAACCAACGGCCTGAGCCGGAGAAATCCCACGGTTGGCCTTAAAAAGCCGCAAGGCCGAAGCGTCCAGCGACGCCCCGGCCTTGCGGCTGGGTTGGTAAGGGCGCACGCGCCTGCGCTGCGGCTATTCTTCTTTGTCGGCCTTATGGCCGACCAGCCAGGTTTGGAGCTGATCCATGTACGTGTAGAAACACGGCGTCAGGTACAAGGTGACGACCTGGGAGATAATGAGGCCGCCGGCCACAACAAGGCCAAGGGGCTGCCGGGCGTCGCCGCCTGCCCCCATGCCCAGGGCAATGGGGAAGATGCCGGCGATGGCCGCCACAGTGGTCATCATGATGGGACGAAAGCGCACGATACAGCCCTCGAACACGGCTTCAAAGGGAGTCTTGCCCTCTTTTTCCGCTTCAATGGCAAAGTCGATGACCATGATCGAGTTCTTCTTGACGATACCGATGAGCATGATGATGCCGATAAAGCCGTACAAATCGAGCTGACGGCCAAAAACAAGCAACGTAATAAGACCGCCAAGGGCGGCCGAGGGCAGACCCGACAGAATAGTGATGGGATGTATGAAACTCTCGTAGAGGATGCCGAGAATGAGGTAGATGATCATGATGGCCAAAAAGAGCAGGAAGGGCACACTGGCCAGGGATTCCTTAAAGGCTGTGGCCTGTCCCTCGAAGATGTAGCTGATGTTGCTGGGCAGTTCCTTTTTTGACAAGGCTTCGATGGCCGCCACGGCCTCGCCGATGGAATATTTGCCGGCGGTGTTAAAGGAGATGGTGACCGAGGTGAGCTGGCCGGTGTGGTTGACCACCAGCGGCCCGACATCTTCGGTCATTTTGACCAGCCCGTTTAAGGGGACGAGAATGGGCAGGCCATTGGAATCGACCTGATTGGAGCGCACATAGAGCTTATTGAGCAGATCCGGCCGGCGCTGGAACTCGGGCTGGACCTCGACGATGACCTTATACGTGTCGGTCGCGCCATACAGGTTGGTCAATTGCCGCGCGGCGTAGGCGGTCATGAGCGCCGTTTCGATGGAAGAAGCGGTCACGCCCAGGGCTTCGGCCTTGTCGCGGTCAATATCGAGGCGCAATTGTGGTCCGTCGATCTGCATGTCGGTGTTGACGTCGGCCAGTTCCTTGAGTTGGCGCATCGATCCGGCCATCTTGCGGGCCACCGGGTACAATTCGCCCGGATCAGGGGATAGGAGCGTAAACTGATAGAGCGCCTTGGTCTGCTTGCCACCGATCTGGATCGAGGGCGGGTTGTACATGAACACGAACAGATCGGGCAACTGGGCCATCTTGGGCCGCAGATCGTCGATGATTTGCTGGGCGCTGCGTTTGCGGGTCTTCATGGGTCCGAGCAGCGGGAACATGGCGGCGTTGTTCATGGAGGTGTTGGGACCGCCGACGCCGACCACGCCGATAAACTTAAACACATCCGGATCGGACATGAAGATGCGGCCGACCTTGAGCACGCGGTCCTTCATGGTATCAAACGAGGCGGCCTGTTCGGCCATGCCGAAGGCATAGAAGATGCCCGAATCCGTGGCCGGAATAAAACCGGTGGGGATGACTGTAAACAGCCAAAAAGTCAGGCCCAAAACCCCCACAGACAGGATCATGACGAAAAAGCGGAAGCGCAGGGCCAGATGCAGGGTCTTTTCGTACCCCCGCTCGAACCATTTGAAAATCCGGCCGGACTCGGACATCTTGCCCGAAAGAAAGCGGCTGCACAGCATGGGTGTAAGCGACAAAGTGACGAAGCCCGAGACGAGGATGCACAGCGTGATGGTCACGGCCATTTCGTTGAGCACGCGCCCCAGGATGCCGGCCATGAACATGATGGGGATAAAAACCACGGCCAGGGACAGGGTCATGGAGATAATGGTGAAGCCGATCTGGCGCGCCCCGTCCAGAGAGGCCTGCATGATCTTTTTGCCCATCTCGGTGTGGCGCACGATGTTCTCGATCATAACGATAGCATCGTCCACCACGAACCCGACGGCCAGGATGATGGCCAAGGCCGAGAGGTTGTCGATGGAGAAATTAAAAAACACCATGATCGAAAGCGTGCCGATAAGGGCTGTGGGCAGGGCCAGACTGGCGATGATGGTGGCCGGAAGGTTATTAAGGAACAGGTAGACCACAAGCACGACCAAGCCGATGGAAAGCAGCAGCGTAAACTGGACGTCGTCGATGGCTTCCTTGATGGAAATGGAGCGGTCGTAAAGAAATTCGAGGCCGACTGACGGCGGCAGCGTGGCTTCAATGGACGGGATCATGGCCCGGATGGAGTCCACGAGCTGGATGGTATTGGTGCCGGCGGCGCGTTTGACGGCGATAACAATACCTTGCTGCTGGTTGAAAAAGGCGGCGTTCTTGTCGTTGACGGTGGAGTCGATGGCGAAGCCCACATCCTGGAGACGCACCGGGCTGCCGTTTCTGTAGGCAATGATCTGGCGGTTGTAGGCAGTGGCGCTGGTCAACTGCCCTTGGGCCTTGATGGTAAAGAGTTTATCATGACCATAGAGGGAGCCGGTGGGCTGGAGCACGGTTTCGTTGCTAAAGGCGGTGGCCACCTGATCGATGCCGATGGACAGGGCAGCGAGTTTGTCGGGGTTGACCTGGACCCGGGGCGAATAGGTCTGGTCGCCGTACACGGCCACCTGGGCCACGCCGTTGATCATGGAAATGCGCTGGGCGATGTAGACCTTGGCGTAGTTGGTGACGCGATACAGCGGCATGGTGTCGCTGGAGACGCGGATATAGATGATGGGCATGTCCGCCGGGTTGACCTTTTGAAAGGTCGGCGGACTCGGCATTTGCGTAGGCAGGCTGCCCTGGGCGGCGTTGATGTAGGTCAGGACGTCTGTGCCGGCACCGTCGATATTGCGCGACAGATCGAATTGCAAGGTGATGGTGGTGGAGCCCAAGGAGTTGGACGAACTCATGGACTGCAGGCCGGAAATGGAGGTGAACTGCCGCTCCAGCGGCGTGGCCACGGCCGAGGCCATGGTTTCCGGGTCGGCACCGGGCAGGGACGCCGTCACCTGGATGGTGGGAAAATCGATGCTCGGCATTTCGCTGATGGGCAGCGAGAAATAGGAGACAATGCCAAAAAAGATGAGGGCGGCCATCAGCAGCGTCGTCGCCACCGGCCGCTTGATGAAAAGGTCGGTCATGGCTATTTCCCCTGACCTTCCCTGGAAGGCGTGGACTGTTTCTTTTCCTTGTCCGCCACGGCTGCCGGTGAAACAGGGCCTTCCTTGTAGCTTTCCTGGGCGACGACGGTGAGCGGGACACCCGGGAACAGCTTGATCTGGGCCGAAGTGATGACGCGTTCGCCCGGGGCCAGGCCCTTTTCGATGACCGTATCGGCTCCGATCTTGCGTCCGGCGGTCACGGGTCGGATTTCCACGGTGTTGTCGGGCTTGGCGATAAAGATCGAGACACCGTTTTGGGTGTTGGCCACGGCGCTGGAGGGCACCAGGATGGTATCGGCGGTGTCGGTCAGCACCACGGTTGCGTCCACAAACTGGCCGGGCCACAGGGCGCGGTCGGTGTTGGGAAACACACCCTGCAGGGTGATGGTGCCGGTGTTGACGTCCACGGTGTTGTTGATGACGTTTAAAACGCCCTTGGCGGCCACTTCGGAGCGGCCGGGATAGCGGGTTTCCACGGCCAGGGTGGCTTTGCCGGCATGGGTGCGGATGTCGGGCAGGTACTTTTCAGCCACCGAGAATTGCACGTTGATCGGTTCGATCTGATTGAGCGTAATGATGGTGTCTTTGTTGGCTTCGATCAGGTTGCCGGTCTTAAACTGCTGCAGACCGACCACGCCGGTACAGGGGGCGGCGATGTAGCAGTAGTCGAGATTGACCTTGGCGCTGACCACGGCGGCCTCGTCAACCTTCACCTGCTCTTCGTCCTGCTGCCAGGCCGTGCGTTTTTGCTCATAGTCTTCCTGGCTGATGACGGCCTTGGCCACGAGGTCTTTATAGCGCAGCCACTCGCGTTTGGCCTGGGCAGCCGTGGCCTTGTCGCGAGCCAGGGTGCTTTTGGCCTCATCAAGCTTGGCTTTGTAGGAATCTGGATCAATGACGAGGAGCGGCTGGCCTTGCTTGACCACATCACCTTCGGCAAAAAGCGTTTTTTGCAACACGCCCGTGACCTGGGAGCGCACATTGACCGTGGTCACGGCATAGACATGGCCGATGCCGTCAACATTGAGCGGTGCGGTGACGGGTTTGGCTTCGATAACCGTGACTTCCACCGGCGTCGGGGCTGCGGCCTGTGGTTTGGCCTTGTCGCATCCCGCCAGGGCCGCCGTCAGGGCAAGCGCTGCAAGAACGACGAAATAAAAATTATTTTGGGCGTTTGGGCGGGAAATGAATGCTGGCATGAATGCGCTCTCCTCTCGTTAGCAACGCTCTCCCGACGCAAAGGCCCAGGCAACGCCTGCGCCATGGCCGATCTTGGCAAATGCTGCTTGTCTCCACCAGACGCCCCCAAAAGTCAAGCGATTAACTGGAGTTGTGCCACGCCACTGCCATAGCGGGGCAGGCTTTGGCCGCATTGTCCGCGCGGTGTCGGCCAGTTGACTATTTGATGGCATTCTTCCCCAGGTAGGGTCCATAAAGCTGGGCGCGATAATCGCTGTCCGCCAGACGGCGCAACATGGCCACATTGACCGCTTTGCGCAGCAAAGCCCCGCGCGGGAAGGCGAAGCCATAAAGTTGGGGATCAAAAAAAACGGGCAGGACACGCACATCGCCGGTAAAGCCCCTGTGTTGGTAATACTGCAGAATCGGCTGGTCGTGCACAAAGGCGTCGAGTTCGCCGCCCACCAGAGCGGCCAGGCCCGCCTCCACGGTAGCATAGCGCCGAACGCCGATATGGCTGTCAACCAACTCCTCCTCGGCGGCGCTGTCGGCCACCACCCCGGTACGGACCAGATGCAGATCATCCGGGCCATGGACGCGGCCGGCCAGACTGTCCAGGGTCAGCGACGAGGTGATGCCGGCGGTGAAGGACGCCAGCAAGGCCACCGAAGCAAACATCCACACGATGCCAAGGACCCGCCCGAGCAGGGTTTTGGGCGTGGCGTCGCCATAGCCCACCGAAGTCATGGTCACGGCCGACCACCACATGCCGTCGCCGATACCGCTGCGGCCTGGGCGGAAGTGCTCGGGATTGCGCCGACGCTCAAGCGCCCAGACAAGAACCCCGACCACCAGCAGCAAGGCCATCAGGGAGCCAACGTAGAACAACACGCGCTGGGAAAAAACGGCATCCAAAACGCGCGCCACGATGCTTTCCGTCTGCGCAGCAACGGCAATGCCAAGACCTGAATAGTAAAATGCCTGGGAAAAATCCATTACCGTTTCACGTTCGGCTGTCAGTCCCAACGCCGAGACGCCGACAGCAACTTTTCCGAGATGCACGGCGTTTAAAAGCCCTTCCATGTCGTATTCAACGACCTTATACTGTATCCCAAGATCATGAGCCACATCTTCCCACAGATCGTAGGCCAGCCCCTGATAGCTCCCGTTGGCGTCCTGTTCGACAAACGGCGGGGCCACCGCCACCCCGACCAGCAGCGTCCGCCCGGCCAGGGAGGCATCCAGCTCTGCGGCCAGGGCATGCGCGGCCAGGGAAGCGTCGGGTTTCGGGACGCTGGTTTGCCCGGCCGGGGAGGCGTCAGGCTCCGGGGTGCTGGTTTGCCCGGCCAGGGGGACGTCTGTTTTCGCGGCTTCGGGACCGCACACGCCCTGCCCCACCCAGAAAAAAAGGATGAATACAGCACCAAGAACCGCCCCCTGCGCCAAGAGCCCCAGCACGCTTCCCCTGCGCCCCTGCCCACCGGCCGGCCGGAGGCCAACAACGCCCCGTCCTGTCTCCCGCCGCAGCACGCTTCCCCCGCGCCCAGAAACATCGCCCGGCCGGAGGCCAACAACAGCTTGCCCGCTCGCCCCGCGCATCACTCTTCCACTCCGCCCATAACCGCCGGGGCCGGCCAGCGTCGCCGGGCATGAACCCGGCGCAACAGGCGCACCCGGCCAAACACGCTGGAGCGTTTCTGGCGCAAGGCTTCACGACTGGCTTCGAGCTGCATGGCCTCGGTGCCCTTGGGTTTGTATTTCAACTTGACGCCCTGGAACGGCACCAGGATCTTATTTTCCTGGAAGGTCTGGTCGATGGTGGTGGCCAGCTCCGACTGCACCACAAACTTTTTGAGGAAATTATCAATCCATACTTGCAGATCAAATTCCAGACCAAGACGGCCGAGAGTGCGCAGCAGCACTTCCGGGGCCGGCTTTTTAAGGACATCGGGATGCTCTTTGGCGATTGACTGCAACAATTTTTTGACCTTCTTGATTTTCGTCCCAGGAGCCACCGTCACCGGGATAGTCAGGCGCATGGTGGTGTCGTGGTAGGAGAGGTTGACGATCTCGCCCCGCAAAAAGCTCGAATTGGGAATGATGACCGTGGTATTATCGAGGGTGCGCACGATGGTGTTGCGCACCGACAGATCCACAACCTCGCCCAGATTCTTGCCCTGCTGGATGATGTCGCCCTTTTTGACCGCCCCGCCGAACATGATGATCAGCCCGCTGACAAAGTTGTTGACGATGTCTTTGAGGCCAAAACCGATACCCACCGACAGACCGCTGGCAATCCAGGTCAGCGCACCCAGCGGCACCTCGAACAGGCGCAGCGCGAACAGCATGAAAAGCGTCCAGGTCACATAGGAAAACGCCGCGCCCACGGTATGGGCCAGCCCCGCGTCCATGGGCCTGCCCCGGAAATTGACAAAGGCCAGCAGCTCCTGAAACCAGGCCTGGAGCAGGCGCAGCAGAAAAAAAACAACGATCAGCCAGGAAACGGCTTCCAGGGAAATGGCAGCCTTGCCGACGGCAAAGGTCATGGCGAAAACGTGTTCCACCAGCCCCGGCCCCCCCATAAAAACCAACACCCAGGCAATGTAGAGGGCCGCCAGCACGGTCACGGCCAGGGGTTGGGCCAGATGGGCCAGGGACCGCTCCCGGCCGCCGGCCAGTTCGCCCAGCCAGCGTTGCACGGTGCCGGAGACATAGATGGCCAGATGCAACATAAAAACGGCCTGCACGGCAATGACCGCCTGGGGTCCGAAACCGAACAGGCTGGCTGCGGCGGCCGCCCCAAGCAGCCACAGGGCCACAGCACGGCTGGACCGGCCCTGGTGCAGACGCCAGGCCCCGCCTGAGGCAACCACAACCCACAGGGCGCTTACGGCCGAGGCCGGCAGGTTGACCGCATCCTGGACAATGCCGGCCAGGAAACAGGCAAACAACACGGCCAGTTCGCGTCCGCCGTTGGACAGGCGAAACAGGGCGTAGGCCATGATCGAGACCCAGAGAAGCGAGGTAAACTGGTTGGCGGCATACAGCACCGAATGCCGGGCAGCAAACAACCCGGCACCAAGGGCCAGACAGACCAGCCCCGGACGCAGCGCCAGCCAGGTTTCCGGGTGACGCCGCAGCAGCAGGCGCAAAAGGCCCAGAGCCACGAGACTGTCAACGACGGTCAGGCCGAGCAACCCGGCCCAGGGCATAAAGGCCAGCACCGGCCCCCAAAAACGCGGCCCGGCATTCGCCCATTCCTGGATATCGTCAAGCACCTCCAGCAGATTGGCCAGACGCAGCAGCGAGCCGGACGATTCAAAATACGTCCGGCCAAACACCTCGATAAAGCGTTCCGTCTCATCAACGCGCGCCGCCTCAATGTCAGCGGACAAGGCCGCAGCCTGGGCCAGGGCGTCGTCCACTTCGGCTTTGATCGTGTCCACGGCGTGCTTGAGTTCCTTGAAATCGCGGCCCGGCCCGGCCAGTTCCTCGCTGATGAGTTCGGCATACTCCCGGCTGGCGTTCTGGGCGCGGATCTGGCGCAGGGTGGCGTATTCCTGTTTGGTGCGGGCCAGGGTTGCCTGCATGTCTTCCAGGGAACTGCCGGCCACATCGACGGCGCGGGAGAGTTCGGCAAGCTCCAGGAGAAGGGTTCGCGACGCCCAGGGAGTGTCCCCGGCCACGCCCCGCAGCAGGAGCAACTGGTCCAGCCGGCTGCTGCTGTGGGCCAGATTTGCCGCCAGGGCTGTTTTCTCGGCCGGCAGTTGCTGGCGCATGCGGGCCAGTTCCTGGCCCTTGATGGCGATGTTTTGCGTGAGGCCGTCGGCGATGGACCGCCACAGCCCGTCCTCTTCGGTCTGGGCTGCAAAGGCTCCCCGGCCGACCGCCAGTGCCAGGCAAAGGCTCACAATGCCAAGAATGATCACCCCTGTCCGGTTGCGCGTCATAGAGTCTGCTCCTGGCCATGCAAGACGTTATTCCAAAAAAACCCTACCGTGACAGGTCCACTCTGCGCAAGCCCGCCGCCTGCCCGCCGTTTGGCCAGCGCCCCGGGCTTGCACTGCCGGAAGCAGGTCGGTATGACCGTGGCGCGAATGCGAGGTTGCTACCATGAAAAGACTTATCTTCGGTGCATTTTTGATTCTTGCCCTGGCCGGCGGCGCAGCCGGCTATCTGTTGCTTACCGACAAGGGAAAACCGGAAATCGCCCTGGTCCCGGACAGCGAAATGGCCTCGCCCAAGCGCGAGTTCACCCTGACTCTGGGCGATGTCGGGTCGGGCCTTAAAAGCGCCAAGGTCGTGGTCAGCCAGGACGCCAAACAGATCACCCTGCTCGACAAAACGTTTGCCACACCCGTGCGCGACGCCGTGGAAACCTTTACCCTGGAACCGGCCGGCCTGCACGACGGACCCTTCACCCTGGCCGTTACCGCCACCGACCGTTCCATTGCCAATTTCGGTGCCGGCAACACCGCCAGCCTGACCCGCCAGATCACCCTGGATACCACCCCGCCCCGGGTGGACGTCCTCAGCATGGCCCACATCGTGCGCCAGGGGGGCGTTGGCGCCGTGTCCTTTTCCGTCAATGAAAATACAGAGAGCGCCGGCGTTGTCGTTGGCGACGAATTCTACCCGGCCAGCAAACTCGACAACGGAAAATACTTCGGCCTCTATGTCTTCCCGTACAACATGGACCCGAAAAACTTCGTGCCCAAGGTCAAAGTCACGGACAAGGCCGGCAACGTCGGCATGGCTTCGTTTCGCTATCAAGCCATTCCCAGGAAGTTTCGCGACGACAAGCTCAACATCTCCGATGCCTTTCTCGACTCGAAGATGCCGCAATACTATAACATCATCACCGACACCCGGGACAATCTGCAGATCTATCTGCGGGTGAACAACGATATCCGCCGGCAAAACAGCGTATTCCTCAAGGAATTGGCCCAAAAAAGCGCCCCCACCATGCTCTGGGACAAAAAGGCCTTTCTGCGCCTGCCCAACGCCGCCCCCCGGGCCGGTTTCGGCGATCACCGGACCTATTATTACCAAAACCGGGAAATCGACCAGCAAACCCATATGGGCGTGGATCTGGCCTCGTTGGAAGGCGCGCCGGTTCCGGCCGCCAATACCGGGAAGGTGGTCTTTGCCGGCTTTCTGGGCATCTACGGCGAGACCGTCATCATCGACCACGGTCTGGGCCTGCAAACGCTGTATTCCCATCTGCGCCAGATCGACGTCAAAGTCGGCCAGGATATCAAAAAAGGGGAAATCCTCGGCAAGACCGGTGTCTCCGGCCTGGCCGCCGGCGATCATCTCCACTTCGGCGTCCTGGTGTTTGGCCAGGAGACCTCACCCATCGAATGGTGGGACCAGCACTGGATCGACGACAACATCCTCAGCAAGCTGTAGCCCCAGCCTCACCAGCCGCCAAACGCCCGGGATCTCGGTCCCGGGCGTTTTTTTTGGAGCGTATCCCCTTGACCTGCCCCGCCATTGCCGCGACCCGCTGCAAAGGGAAACCGCCGACTTGCAAGGCCGCGCCCCTCTCTCCCCCGGTTGGCGGCGACCTCTCGGGGAAGGGAGCCACAAGGCCCCGTCCTTACCACCGCCAAGGGCGTGCGCCCTGCCGGGCACACCAAAAAAGGGCCTCCCGAACATGTCGGAAGGCCCTTGCAAGCATGAAGCAACAGGGTCAACGCCGGGAACCGTCCCGAACGCCGTTTATTACCAAATCTTGGCGCGCTGGGCGGCCAGAGCCACCGCCTGTTCCTCGAAGTTGTCGAAGCCGGCCTGACGCAGGGCGTCATAGACCGTGCCCGGCCAATCCCAGGTGGCGTAGAGCACCGGCTTGTGAAACTGCCGGCGAAACAACTCCATCTCCTGGCGATAGAAATTGGCCTTGGCGGTCTCCAGGTTTTCCCGAAGCTGCTCGGCCAGCCGCGTCAGTTCGCCGTCATACCAGTCTTTGATGTCGGCGGCGGTGTCGTACTTTTTGGCGATGTGTTCGTACTTGTTGGCCTGGAGCACCACCTTGAGCCGGGCCAGATGCTGCTCGCCAAGCCAGACACCCAGGCTGCTTACCGGGATGTCCTCGGCTTCCACATGGGCCATGTCGAACTTGGTCTGATAGTAGGTGTCGGGCACAACCGAGGCGCACACGATGCCGGCGATGCCGACAAGCCCCCGCAGGATCAGGCTGTTGGACACGCCCTGGCCGCAGAAACCGACCTTCTTGCCGTATTTCTGTCCGGCAAAGATGGTGACCAGCACGGCCCAGACCACGGCCGGGTCTTCTTCGTCGTAGATGTGGCGCAGAGCCGGGTTGTCGCGGTCGGTGCCAAGCACCATCTGGGTCATGTCGTTGGAGCCGATGGAAAAGCCGTCGAACTCCTGGATGAACTGCTTGGCCAGAATGGCGTTGCTCGGAATTTCGGACATGATGAACATCTTCAGGCCATCGTCGCCGGAATTGAGCTTGTGCACCCGTTCAAGGTAGCGCTTGGTGGCCGTGGCTTCTTCCACCGTGCGCACGAACGGCAGCATGATGTGCAGATTCTTGCCGCCGTAAATGCCGCGCGCCAGCTTAAACGACTCGATTTCCCAGTCGTGGATGTTGCGCGACACGCCCCGATACCCCAGCATAGGGTTGTCTTCCAGGGATTCAAACAGGTTGCCGCCGAGCAGGTTGCGATACTCGTTGGATTTGAAATCCGTGGTGCGGTACAGGATCGGCTTGCCATGAAAGGCCATGGCAAAAAGCCCCAGGCCCTGGGACAGGGTCTGAACGTAGAGTTCCTTGCCGCTGCGAAAGCCCCGCGAGGTGAGCTGCTTGCGGATTTTGCCCAAAAGCGCCGTCAGATCGTCGATCTGGCCCTTGATGCCGACTTGCCGGGCCACTTCCTGGCGCATGGCCGCGATCATGGCCAGGGTGTCCTTGACCATGGGATCGTCGGCCACGGCGTTGACCCGGTCTTCGATGCGGGCTTTGATCTCGTAGCGGCGCTTGATGGCGTCGGGGTCCACGGCCTTGTGCTGCATCTCGTCCCAGTAGCCGAGGATGATGGCCACATGGGTTTCAAGATCGGCCGAGGTTTTGAGCAGATCCAGCCGGCGCGTGACCTCTTCCAGGTGATGGTCGAGCTTTTTCTCGAATTCCCGGATGCGGCGATGGACCGCCATGACTTCGTCGGTGCCGCGTGCGCCGGAGTGGTCGGCCAGGTCTTCGAGTTCGGCAGACAGGCCTGTGACCAGACCGACATAGCGGCGCAGCTTGATCTGCACGTTGATAAACCCGGCACCGAGCTGCTCGCGCACGATTTTGGTCAGTTTGGAGTCCAGCTCCTTGACCTTGGAGTCAATAAGTGTTGGCAGGGTGCCGTTGTCATAGGCTTCCAGGGCTTGCGGATGCACGCCGATGTTGCCGAGCATGAATTCGGCCCGCAACAGCCCCACTTCAAAGTCCGGGACGTTTCGCAAGCGCGATAAAAACAGCGCCTGGCCCACATCGGCCAGGATCAGGCCCACCTTGGTCTTGGTGGCCGGCAGCTTGGAGAGATCCATCTCGCCGCCGACTTCCTGCAAGGGGAGCAGGCCCCGGTAAACGCAGCCGCGCGAGCCATCGACCGTCACATACTGGCCGTCAAGCGATCGCAACGTCTCGGCACGCTGGATGCCGATGACGGCCGGAATGCCCAGTTCCCGGGAGGTGATGGCGGCGTGGCTGGTGTCGCCGCCGGCATCGGCCAGGATGGCCGAGGCCACGCGCATGCCGGGCACCATATCCGGGTCGGTGCGCTCGGCAGCCAGGATGTCGCCCTTCTGGATCTTATTGAGCTCCAGGGCCGAGCGCAAAAAGCGCACCATGCCCTGGCCGGCCCCGCGCGATGCGCCGTTGCCTTCAAGGATGACTTCGGCGGCCAGGGCCGCCCGCTTCTCCACTTCCATGCGGCGCATGAAGATGGTGTCGGGGTGGCGCTCCAGTTCTTCGTTCCAGCGGGTTTCGGGCCGGGCCTGGACGAACCAGAGGCGGTCGGATTCGTCGATGCAAAATTCCGTATCCATGATGCAGTCGCCGTAGGCGACCGAGATGGCGCGCACGCCCCGGGCCACTTCCTCGGCCTGGGCCAGGGAGAGCGCCCAGCGGTAGGCCTCCTCTTCCGAGACCTTGACCAGCTTGGTGCCGCCTTCCTTGTCGTCGTAGACGATCTTCTTATCTTTATAGCCCATGTTGCGGATAACGACTTCGGAGCCGTCGTCGCGCTGGAACACGTAGAGCTTGTCCGGGGTGACCATACCGCCGACCACGGCTTCGCCCAGGCCATAGCTGGCGTCGATGGACACGAGGTCGTTGCGCGCGGTGCCGCGGCAACCGGTGGCGGTGTCGGCGGCAAAAGCGGTGCCGGAGATCACCGGGTTGATCATGCGCATGATGCACACGGACAGCGAGGTGTTCTCAATGGCCCATTCCAGCTTGGCCTGCTCGGCGATGGCGTCGTCGCCGGTGCGTTCGGCCAGGGCCACGGCGTCGAGAATGGCCTCGCGGCGATAGGTCATGGAACGCAGATTATAAGCCGAAGCGCAGTCCCACTGGTAGGCGCGCACGCATTGGGCAGCACCGACGATGTTGAGATAGGTGTCCTGCAAGCCGGCAAAGGCTTTTTTGCGGCTGTCCTCGCCGGCGGCAGAGGAGCGCACGGCCACGGGCACGTCTTCGAGACCGGCCTCGCGGCAGATGTCATTGTAGCCGTTGGACACGGCCTCGCGCACCTCGGCCGGCATATCCACGGTCAGGATGGCCACCTGGACGAGGACGGAACGCTTGCGCAACTGGTCGATGCCTTCGGGGGAGGTGGCGAAGCCTTCGACCACGTTATTGATAAACGTGCGCAACTTTATCGACGAACCCGGCGCGTCAGCGGTCTTTAAACGGGCTTCCTCGGCCATGCTGCGCACGAGGTTCTTCATGTATTCCGGATCGCTGTTGACTTCCTCATCATTCCAGTTGACCCGGCGGTAGCCGTCGTTGACCACTTCGCGGATAAGCGCCGCGTTGACCTTGGTTTCGTCCAGCACCCGGTGAAAGGCCACCGAGGCCACGGCCCGAAACTGGGGAGCCCGGATGCCCTGGATCTGACTGATAAGGGCGGTATTATAGTTCTTGCCGCCGACAAGGATTTCGGCTTCTTCGCCGATGCCGACGATGTCGGCTCCTGTCAGGATAAGCGAGGTGACGCTATCGAGCGCTACGCCCTGTCCGGCGGACGCATTCGCGTCCTGGCGCGGCGTGTCATTGTTTTGGTTCTTGGCCATTCTCCCCTCCTTGTCTCTCCAGGCTCGGCGGTCCGAATCATCTTGGCCGGCCGCCGTTAACACGTTCTCGGCGAAATCTACACCTGTTCGCCACAGTTGGGACAGAATTTGAAATGTTCTTCGCCCACAGGTTGCCGGCAGGTCGGACAGTTCTTGGTGACGGGAGCCAGTTCGACCAGGAGCTCTCCTTCCTTGACCGGTACCATCTTGCGGTCATTGGCGTAATCCGCGTTTTTTATCACCCGTTTGACCATGGCGTCCATGGGCGAGGCCACGGTCTTTTCCTGCTTCATGACGGAGATATTAAACAGTTCCTCGCCGGTCTTGATGTAGTCGTTGGGCGAGACGTGCATGACCCACAGGTCGCCGGAAACCGGCGCGCCCACGTGGTAGGGGTTGTTGGGGTCGGCCATCTCGACCTTGGCGGCCGGTCCGTTCTGTGCCGCCGCCACCTGCACCTGATGGCTTAAGATTTCGGAATCAAGGACATAGCGCACGGTGGACAGGCCGCTGGCTTCGGGCCGCGAGATGTCCAAGAGCGAGAGGTGGTGGGGCTTGCCCAGGCTGTCGGAGAAGGTCAGCTCCTCGCCGGTTTCCAGACCCTCGAACCAGACGTCCAAGGGAAGGTTGTTGGGATCGCCGTATTTCTTGCGAAACTCCATGGTCTTTAAGGCATCGCCCGGATGATTGAGATAGAGCACGAATTCTTCGTTGGAGGGTTCCCGGCCAAGCTGCTTGGTCAGCGCCGCCATTTCGGCGTCCATATCCAGCTCGCCAAGAGCGTCCAGCGGCGAATCCTCGGTGCGCGTCTCAATGGCCCGCTGCCAATCCGCCCCGAAAGCACTCTCGTAAACCCAATCCGGCGGGAATCCCAGCGGCATCTTGCCGAACTTGCCCAGCAGCAGATTGCGGAACGCATCGTTGCAGTTGGCGTAGAGCAGGAGCCGGTCGTGCCTGGCCGCCGGGGTCAGGCACTCGTCGGGATGTTCGGACACGACCTCAAGCACTTCGAGCATGTCCTTCACGGCCCGTTCGCCGCCGACCTTGTAGGCGCTGGTGACGGCCAGAAAGGCGGTGTTCCAGGTGATCTGCGACCCCGGCGTGACGTCATGATAGCGCACGATCTTGCGGGTGCCGGCCAGGAACTTGAGCATGTAGGGCAGCAGGTGGATGTATCCCTGCTTCATGGCCCCTTCCTGGGACGAGCTGGTGGCCCCGCCGGGCATGGCGTGCTCCACGACATCGTAGTCGATGCCCTGGAAATACGGGGCGGTATAGCGGTCGTAATAGGGCATGATCTGTTTGAGGGTAAAGTTGGCCGCCCGGATCATGTCCTTGTTGTCCTTGGTGAGCGCCACGGGCACGCCGAGATCTTCCTCAATATAGGCGGCCGTCCCGAGCACCTCGCCCTGGCCGTACCAGCGCACCGAGGCACCGATGGCCGTGTCCACAATGTGACAACCGGCTTCGGCTGCCGCGCCCACGGCCGGAACGAACAGGCCGTCGGTGTAGTGGCGGTGGTAATCGACGACCAGATCGGGGTAGGCCTTGCGGATGGCGGCAATAAGCGCCTTGACGAAACGCGGCGGACACATGCCGGCCATATCTTTGAGGCACAAGATGATGCTCTTGGCCGCCTTGGCCTTGGTCATGCCGCCGGCCTTGGCGGTCTGCTCCAGGATGGCCTCTAAAACGCCCAGATAGTGCGGCACGTCGAAGCCACGCGCGTGCGACAGCGAGATGGCCGGCTCGAAGATGATGCCGGGGCGCGACAGGGCGACTTCGGCAAACGGGTACATATTATCGATATGATTCAGAAAATCAAAACAACGAATGATATCGTAGTGCTCGCAGATCATCTCGCCCGTCAGCCGCATGAGATTGCGCGGCTGGGGCTTGTAGCCAAGCACGTTGGTCGAGCGGATGAGCAGTTGCTTCATGGTCTTGGGCGCAAACTGGTTCCACTTGGCCGCCTCGGTAAACGGGTAGGTCATGTTGGCCATCATGGCCACGTGGAAGTGCGCGCCGCCGCCATTTTCCAGCGAGAAAAAGCCGCAGTTGTCGAGATACGGGCCAACCAGCTCATCCTCGGCCAGCCGGAAGCGGTTGCCGCTGTTGGACTGGGTGATGTCGCGGGTGGTGGTGTCCACGAAATGAACTTTGCCCGAGTCGCGCACCATGTCCAGGACTGCCTGGCGGTCGCCGCGCGGGTACGGGTTTTCCGGGGTGCGCAGATCGACTTCCGGCAGATGCGGCGTGAACCGGCCCAGGCGGTAATCGTCGCGGCCCCGGTATTTGCCCAGCTGGACATGGGGATTGTAGCCCCGGGCCGCAATCTCGGCCACGAGCGAAGACAGGCGCAGGGCCTCGGACTCCTCGTCAAGATAATTGAGCAGATACGGATTCTGATTAATGAACTTGGTGTCAAAGTCCCCTTTCATGAATTCCGGGTGGCGCAAAATCTGGCGATGGAACGGGATGGTCGTTTTGAGGCCGCCGATAATGTATTCGCGCAGCGCCCGCTCCATGACCGAAACGATCTTGGGCCAGTTGCGGCCGTAGGAAATGAGCAGAGCGCCGGCGGAATCGTACTGGGTAGGGAACTCGTAGCCGGCGGTGAGGCAGGAATCGAGCCGGATGCCCTGGCCGCCGGGGGACAGATAGCGGGTGACGGTGCCGGCGTTGGGGGCGAAATTCTTCTTGGGGTCTTCGCAGTTGATGCGCAACTGCATGGCCTGCAACAGCGGCCGGGTGTCGGCGCAATTAAACCGCAGCTTGCCGCCAAAGGCGATGTTGATCTGCTCTTCGACCAGGTCCACGCCGTAGCGGCATTCGGTGATGCCGTGCTCCACCTGCAACCGGGTGTTGACCTCGATCATGTACGGTTCGCCGTCGGCATCGACCAGAAATTCCACGGTGGCCAGGGAATAATACCCGGTCTCGCGCACCAGCCGCTCGCCGTAGTCCTTGAGGCGCTGCCGCAGCTCTTCGGTCATGCCGCGCCAGGGGGACGGGGTGATCTCCACGAGCTTTTGGTGGTTGCGCTGCACCGAGCAATCGCGTTCGTCAAAGGCGAACACGTTGCCGAAACGGTCGCCGGCCACCTGGATTTCGATGTGGCGCACGCTGGTGAGGAGCTTTTCCACGAACAGGTGCGGGTTGCCAAACGAGGCCTGGGCCATGGCCGACGCCTTGGAAAAGGCGGATTCGAGCTGGGCCTCGGAATAAATTTCGTAGATGCCCCGGCCGCCGCCGCCGCCTTCGGCCTTGAGCATGATGGGGAAGCCGATCTTTTTGGCGATCTCCCGGGCTTCGGGAATGGTCACCGAGCCTTCGGAGCCGGGCACCACCGGGATGCCCAGATTCATGGCCAGCCGGCGCGCTTCGACCTTGTTGCCAAGGCTTTTCATGGCATCGGCCGAGGAGCCGATAAACAGAATGCCGGCTTCGGCGCACTTGCGGGGGAATTCGCAGTCTTCCGAGGCAAAGCCCCAACCCGGATGGATGGCGACCACGCCCCGGGCCTTGGCCTTCTTGATGATGCCGTCAATATCCAGATAGGCTCTGGGGTCCGGCCCCAGGGTGATCAGTTCATGTGCCCCGGCAGTGGCCGGAGACGTCATATCGACGTCGGTTACAGTGAGTACGGGAATGGCGCGAAGCCGTTCGCGGATGGACCGCAGAACCCGGCGGGCGGAAATGCCCCGGTTGGCGACAAGAATCTTCTTTCCTTCAACGGCGGAAAGCACTTCCTGAAACGTCTTGGCGATCATGCTGTCCTCTGACCCCTGGGGGCGACCTGTCCATTCGCTAAAGAGTGACGATCCGGCGGGGGCCGGCATCAAAGGAGGGAGATACTCCCGCTATGAAGCGTCAAATCCTGCCCTGGGCCGGGATCGATACGTCGCAGCCGAAGTCCCCCGTCCTCGGCCAACCCAACGATCCGCGCCCGAAATCCATCCGCTTCGCTTTCACGCACGTACACGTCCCGGCCAAGCCAAGCCAGACGCCCCTCAAGAAAACGGGATAACGCGTGCGAGTCCGATAGCGCAACGCACTGCCGATAGCAGGTTTGCCCGGACTTCACAAGGTCAGCCCAGAACGTAACCGCGCCCGGCACCACGCCAAACGCAGCCAAACTGGCGGCCGGGGCGGCATGCTCCCGACGCAGCCGGGCGGCATCGGGCGCACTCGCGAAATTTATACCTATTCCGGCCACGATCCGGCCGCCCCGCTCTTCCAGCAAGATACCGCCGATTTTGCGGTCCTCGAGAAGCAGATCGTTGGGCCACTTGACCTGGGCGGCAAATCCCCGCTCGTTTAAAGCATCGCACAGGCAGGCCCCGGCCAGCACCGGAGCCAGGGCCGCCAACGCCCCGTCGGCCTGGGGCCAGGCCAGGGCGGCGTAGAGGTTGCCCGGGGGCGAAACCCAGTCCCGGCGCAGTTGCCCCCGGCCCCGGGTCTGGGACACGGCCACGACCGCAGCAAACGGGAGAAGCATCCCGGCCCGGACAAAGGCCCAGGCCACATCCAGGCTCGAAACGCACGGGCCGACCACCAGAATCGCATCCGCGCTCGCCCCGGCCGACCCCATGGCCCCAAGCCAACGACCGGCCACCGGCCCGTACTGCGGCCCCAGCATCACCTCGCGCCACGGACCAAGGCGCTCCATGTCGGCCGCCCACAAGGGATGCAAACCTGTGAGCATTGCTGGAGAAACAGGCTCGGCCAGGCCGGCGCCACCCGAGGCCCACAGCCAGATGCCGCCGCCGGCAAAGGGGTTTTGCGACAACTCGGTCTTCCCCCCTGGATTTTTCAAGGCTTTTGGGACAAAGTCCGCCCCGGAGTCATGCATGAAACGGTATCTCGTAGGCGGCGCGGTCCGCGATATTTTGCTCGGCCGGCCGGTTGTGGATCAGGATTACCTCATTGTCGACGCAACGCCCGAGGCGTTCGTCAGACGGTATCGAAGGGCACGGCAAGTCGGCAAGACCTTTCCGGTCTTCATGCTGGGCAGTGCCCAGTATGCCTGGCCGCGCGGAGAGAGTTTAAACGAGGACCTGCTGGCCCGGGATCTCACCATTAACGCCATGGCCATGGGCGATTCCCGGCATATCGCGGGCCGGCTGCACTTTCATCCCCTGGCTTTGGCCGATCTGCGCGATAGGCTGCTGCGGCCCTGCGGCGAGATGTCAATGTTTGACGATCCGCTGCGGGTCTACCGGGCGGCCCGGTTTGCCGCCTCGCTGCCGGATTTTTCGCCGCACCCTGAGCTTATCGCCCAGATGCGGGCTGTTGCCGCCTGCGGGGCGCTGGCCGATGTATTCGCCGAACGGGTGGCCCAGGAAGTGCGCAAAGCCCTGGACACGCCCAAGCCCTCGCGGTTTTTCGCGCTGTTGGCCGAAACCGGCTGCCTGCTGCCCTGGCTGCCGGAACTGGAGGCCTCCCGCCACATTCCGGCCGGGCCGCCGGAATTCCACCGCGGCAGCCTCTTTGCCCACATGCTCGAAGTGGTGGATCGGCTGGCCGGGGAACCGCTGGCCGGCTGGATGGCCGTGTGCCATGATCTCGGCAAAATCAGCACGCCCGAGTGCGAGTGGCCGCGCCACCACGGCCACGACGACCGGGGGGTGGAGGTGGCCGAGGAACTTGGTCGCCGCTTAAAGCTCCCCAACCGGGTGCGCGAAGCCGGGGTGGCGGCGGCCAAGCTGCATATGAAGGCGGCGCGCTACAGCGAGTTGCGGGCCGGGACGCGGGTGGACATGCTCACCTGGCTGCACAAGCACGAGATGGTGGAGCCGCTGTTCGCCCTGGTCCAGGCCGACAGCGGCCATGACGTCTTTCCCCTGGCCAAGCGGGATTTAAAGGTCATGCTTTCGGTGCATCTGCCCGGCCGCCAGCGCCAGCGCGGCCCGATTTCGGGCGAGCGGCTGCGCAATCTGCGCTGCCAAAAGCTGGCTGAAGTGGATCGGGAGCAGGGCCGCACCCCCCAAGGGCACGGCGACAGCGATGCGCCGCTGGATTTGCCGGGCGATTGAGGACGCGGCAGGCAGGCAGGAGCAGCATGAAACCACACGGCCAAGCCGTATGACGAGGAGACGCCCGTGGCCCTTGACCTGACAAGCCTGGCCAAAGCCGTCGCGGCCCTGGCCCGGTCCCTTGAGGCCACGGCTGACGGTCTCGACGCCATCGACCCGGCCTTACGCGAGACGGTCCAGGCCGGGATCATCCAGCAGTTCGAAGTGGCCTACGAGCAGAGTTGGAAATATCTGCAACGCTGGCTGCGGGAAAACGCCGCCCCGGATGCAGCCGATTTTCCCAGATCCCGCAAGGATCTGTTTCGACAGGCCGCCCGCTACGGCCTGCTCGCCGATCCCCTGCCCTGGTTTGCTTTTGGCGACGCCCGCAATCAAACATCGCACACCTATGACGGGGCCACGGCCCTGGACGTGTGTACAGTTGCCCGGCAGTTCCTGCCCCATGCCGAGCAACTGCTCGCCCAACTGACCCAGCGCAATGATTGATCTGCCCCCGCAACAGCTCGCCGAAGTCCGACGCCTCCTGGCCGAGCACGTCCCGCAGGCCACCGTCCTGGCCTACGGCTCACGAGTCCGTGGCACGGCCCGGCCGGCCTCGGACCTCGACATTGCCCTGCGCGCCACCGGACCGCTGCCTGCCGCGCAGTTGGAAACACTTCGCGACGCCCTGGCCGCTTCGGATCTGCCCATTCTCGTTGACGTTGTGGACTACCACGCCGTCTCGGCAGCGTTTCGCCAGATCATCGACACCTGGGCCGAGCCCATCTTCCCGGTCCAACCCGATGCTAGAGACCAGCCAGAATAAACGGTCCTTCCGGGTTTTCCGTGGGGAACCACTGACCAACAATTCCAACAATCGTATTGACCACCGTTGCGGCCGGGAAAGCCTCGCCAGACCAGAGGGCGGGGACGCTTGCGCCTTCCCTGGAGGCGATGTATTCATATGCATACTTTGTATGCGAGGAGGTTGCCCATGAGTATACCGACCACCGTGCGCATGGACGAAGACATGGTTTCGCGTTTGGATGGGTTGGCTCAGGCCACGGGCCGAAGCCGAGCCTGGATCATCAAGGACGCCCTCTCCCGCTATCTGGAATATGAGACATGGTTTGCCGAGGAAGTGGAGAGGGGACGACAGGACGTGGCTGCCGGCCGTCTGGTTTCACACGAAGCAGTGAAGGACAGGATGCGCCGGCGGGGAATCCATGTCGATTGAATGGACCGAGTGGGCGGCAAATGATCTAGACAGCTTGCTAGACTACATCGAGCAAGACGATCTACCTACCGCGCTACGTGTCGGCAGGGAAATCATCGACGCGGTGAGCCGCTTGGAGTCCTTTCCTGGCATGGGAAGACCGGGTCGGATAAAGGGCACACGGGAATTGGTTTTAGTTCCGTGTGCCCTTCCCTATGTCGTCATCTACGAGGTGAGCGCAAAATCCATTTTCATTCTCCGTGTGCTTCATAGCACTCAGCAGTGGCCACCAATGCCATAAGTCCCCCGTTTGAGGACGCAATACAAGCCGGGACGGCAACACCGTCCCGGCTTGTAACGTCGGTCTTTTCTCCAGGGAACCGGATGATCCCCCAAACGTGTTCCTAGTGCCGGTGCTCCACGCGGTATTCTTCCTTGAGCAGCGATTCAGACAGGGGCACGGCGTTCTCGTCGCGGCCGCAAAAGAGCCGGGCCTGCTCCTCGCACACCAGGGCGTTGGAAAGCACCTCGTCCATGCTCTCGACCTTTATGATCTCCATGTCCTTGAGGATGACCTCGGGCACGTCCTTTAAATCCTTTTCGTTTTCGGCCGGAATCAGCACCGTGCGGATAAGACCCCGGTGGGCGGCGAGCAGCTTCTCGCGAAGGCCGCCAATGGGCAGCACCCGGCCGCGCAGGGTGATCTCGCCGGTCATGGCAATGTCGTTGCGCACGGGGATGTTTAACAGGGCCGAAATGACCGTGGTGGCCAAGGTGATGCCGGCCGACGGACCGTCCTTGGGGATGGCGCCCTCGGGCACGTGGATGTGCATGTCGATTTCCTTGTGGAAATCGGGCTTGAGGCCGTAGAGCCCCGAACGCGAGCGCAAATAGGACAGGGCCGCCCGGGCCGACTCCTGCATGACGTCGCCCAATTTGCCGGTGATCTCCACCTTGCCCGTACCGGGCATGATGGCCGCTTCGACCATGAGCAGCTCGCCGCCGACCTCGGTATAGGCCATGCCGGTGCACAGCCCCACCTTGGCCACGGGCTCCATCTCGCCATGGCGATGCTTGGGCACGCCCAGGTAGGATTCCAGGTTCTCCGCCGTGATCGCAAAGCGCTTGTCCGGCTCCTTGCCTTCCACAAGCTTTCTGGCCACCTTGCGGCACACGCTGGCAATCTCGCGTTCGAGATTGCGCACGCCGGCCTCGCGGGTGTAGCGGCGGATGATGGTCAACAGGGCTTCGTCGGTCAGGGTGACGTTGTCCGACGACAGGCCGTGCTGTTCAATATTCTTCGTCAGCAGAAAACGGCTGCCGATTTCGGCCTTCTCGGTTTCGAGGTAGCCCGGGATGCGGATGATCTCCATGCGATCCTGCAACGGCAGCGGGATGGAATGCAGGGAGTTGGCCGTGGTGATAAAAAAGATCTTGGACAGGTCGTAGTCCAGATCGAGATAGTGGTCGTTGTAGGCGTAGTTCTGTTCGGGATCGAGGACTTCGAGCAGGGCCGAAGACGGATCGCCCCGAAAATCCGTGCTCATCTTGTCCACTTCGTCCAGGCAAAAGACCGGGTTGTTAAATTTCACTCGCTTAAGCGACTGGATGATCTTTCCTGGCAGCGCCCCGACATAGGTGCGGCGATGGCCGCGAATCTCGGCTTCGTCGCGCACGCCGCCAAGGGACAGGCGCACGAATTCCCGGCCCATAGCCCGGGCAATGGACTTGGCCAGGGAGGTCTTGCCAACACCCGGCGGGCCGACCAGACACAGGATGGGGCCTTTGATGCGGTCCACGAGTTTTTGCACAGCCAAAAACTCCAGGATGCGTTCCTTGGGCTTATCCAGGCCATAGTGGTCGGTATTCAGGATCTCCTCAGCAGCCAGGATGTCGAGATCCGTGTCCTGGTAGACCTGCCAGGGCAGATCCAGAATCCATTCCACATAGTTGCGAACGACCGTGTATTCAGCTGAGGACGGCGGAATCTGACGCAGCTTTTTAATCTCGCGCAGGGTCTTTTCCCGGGCCTCTTCGGGCATGTTCTTTTCGGCCAAGCGCTTTTCAAATTCCACGGCCTCGGCAGCGGGATCGTCCTCGCGGCCCATCTCTTTGTTGATGGCCTTTATCTGCTCGTTTAAATAGTACTCTTTCTGATTCTTCTCCATCTGCTGCTTGACGCGGTTTTTGATCCGCTTTTCGATGGAGGAGATTTCGATTTCGCCCTGGAGGAAGGCATAGGTCTCTTCCAGGCGGCGCATGGGCTCAAGCTCTTCAAGCACGCCCTGCTTTTTGATGTAGTCCACCTTCAAATGCGGCATCACCGCATCAGCCAGGCGGCCCGGAGACGTGATGGAATTAATGGCCAGGATGGTTTCCGGGGCCAATTTCTTATTGATGCGGCCGTAATGCTCCAGGGACTCCTGGGTGGCCCGGATCAGGGCATCGGATTCGGGACCATGGGTCTCTTCTTCCGGCACCCGGCGCACGGTCACCATGGGATAGTTGGCGTCCTCGCCCATGGTCATGGTCTCGGATTCCCACTCGGCCCGGTACAGGCCCTCAAAGAGCACCTTTATCGTGCCGTCGGGCAGGCGCAGCATCTGCAAAATCTTACTGACCGTGCCCATCTCGAACAGGTCTTGGGAGGTGGGCTTTTCGGTTTCGGGTGAGCGCTGGGCCACCAGAAAAATTTTCTTGTCGTGGGCGGCGACAGCCTGCTCGATGGCTTTGATCGAGGCCTCGCGGCCTACGAACAGCGGCGCGATGGAGCGCGGGAACATCACCACTTCCCGCAGGCTCATCATGGGCAGTCGGATGGTTTCGGCGGCGAACCGATTATTATCAAAAGTAAATTCAGTCATGCATCCTCCCGCTCACGGGTTTTGATTCAGCGGACTGCGTCGCCGGACCGGGCATGTCCCGATCCGGCGGCACGTCGGCAGGAAGTGAGGTAAGGCCCAAAAACCCGTTGTCAAACGCGAGGCAACCGGGTTCTAGGCGGTTTTCACTTCCTGGTGATAAAACAGCAGCGGTTCGATGCCCTTTTCCACCACGGCCTTGTTGATCACGCACTCCTTAACGCCCGACAGCGACGGCAGTTTGTACATAATCTCCAGCATGATGGTTTCCATGACGTTTCGCAGGCCGCGCGCGCCGGTTTTGCGCTCGATGGCCTTTTGCGCAATGGAGTCCAGGGCGTTTTTGGAAAAGCGCAGCCGCACCTTGTCCAGCTCGAAAAGCTTCTGGTACTGTTTGACCAGGGCGTTTTTGGGCTCGGTCAGGATGCGCACCAGATCTTCCTGGGTCAGCTCCTCAAGGCTGGTGAGGATGGGGATACGGCCGACAAATTCGGGGATAAGCCCAAATTTGATCAGATCGGCCGGATGGGCCTGGGTGAGGAGCTTGGACATATCGTCGTCGTTTTTGGCCTCGACCTTGGCCCCAAAGCCCATGGCCGAACCACGCATACGCTGGCCCACGATCTTTTCCAGGCCGATAAACGCGCCGCCCACGATAAACAGGATATTGGAGGTATTGAGCCGGATAAACTCCTGCTGCGGGTGCTTGCGGCCCCCCTTGGGCGGGATGTTGGCCTCGGTGCCTTCAATGATCTTTAAAAGGGCCTGCTGCACGCCCTCGCCCGACACGTCGCGGGTGATGGACGGGCTGTCGCCCTTGCGCGCGATCTTGTCGATCTCGTCGATGTAGATGATGCCCTTGCTGGCCGACTCGATGTCGTAATCGGCGTTTTGCAGCAACTGGACCAGGATGTTTTCCACGTCCTCGCCCACGTAGCCGGCCTCGGTCAGCGTGGTGGCGTCGGCGATGGCAAAGGGGACGTTTAAAATCCGGGCCAGAGTCTGGGCCAGCAGCGTCTTGCCGGAGCCGGTGGGGCCGATCAGCAGAATGTTGCTCTTGTCGATTTCGACGTCGTCCACGCCGGCGGCGCTGGCGTAGTAGACGCGCTTGTAGTGGTTGTGCACGGCCACGGCCAGAATCTTTTTGGCCTGTTCCTGGCCGATGACGTATTCGTCGAGCAGGCGTTTGATCTCGGCGGGAGCCAGAAGCTTGCCCCCCTCGGTCTCTTCGCTGACGGATTCCTGAGCGATGATCTCGTTGCAAAGGGCCACGCATTCATCGCAAATATAGACATCCGGGCCGGCGATGAGCCGCTGCACTTCGTCCTGGTTCTTACCGCAAAACGAGCAGCACAACTCGCCCGACACGGTTCCTTTCTTCCTCGTCATACGGGAACACCCACCCTGCCCGGCGTACCGGGCCTTTTTGACCGCGACACGGTCCTAGGCCTGTTCGGATCCTTTTTTCCCCAGAGGCTCCCTGGAGGTCAACACCTTGTCGATAAGTCCGTAGGCCACAGCTTCCTCGGCGCTCATGAAATTGTCGCGCTCGGTATCCACCCTGATTTTCTCGATATCCTGGCCGGTGTGGTGGGCCATGATTTCATTTAAGGTGTCACGGGTGCGCCGGGTTTCCTTGGCGTGAATTTCGATGTCCGTGGCCTGGCCCTGATACCCGCCAGACGGCTGGTGGATCATGATGCGGCTGTGCGGCAGGGCGTAGCGCATGCCCGTGGCCCCGGCGCACAGGAGCAAGGCACCCATGCTGGCGGCCTGTCCCAGACACAGGGTGGAAACCGGCGGCAGCACGTAGCGCATGGTGTCATAGATGGCCAGCCCCGACGAAACCACGCCGCCCGGGGAATTGATGTACATGAAAATTTCTTTCTCAGGATCCTCGGATTCAAGAAAGAGCAGCTGGGCGCATATCAGGTTGGCGATATGGTCATCGACCGCGTCGCCGAGCAGGATGATGCGGTCCCGAAGCAGCCGCGAATAGATGTCGTAGGCACGTTCGGTGCGACCGGTCGTTTCGATGACTATGGGGATGGTGGCCATCACGTTCCCTTTGGTGTGCCGGGGGCGACGGCTTGCGACGGTTTTGTCCGCAAACCACGACCGCCACGACCGCCCGGCTTTGGTTACACAGGACGAAGCGGCTGGCGAATCCGGGCCGCTTCGTCCTGATTTCAGTTTGAATGCAAAAAACGGTCCTTAGTGTCTAGACCGTGGCCTCGGCGGCCGCCTCGGTCGGGGCCACCTTGGTGACCAGGGCGCTGGCGTAAATCAGGTCCGCGGCCTTGTCGGCCAGAAGCTTGTCGCGCACCATGATCATCATGCCGTTGTCCTCGTAGTAGCGCTTGAGCAGAATGACATCCTGCCCAACCTGGGTCGAGAGGCGGTAGAAAAACGCATCCATCTCCTGGGGGGTGACGGTGAGTTCTTCCTTGGCGGCCACGGCCGAGAGGTAAATCTGGGTTTTGACCAGCTCCTCGGCCTGGGACCGCAGCTCGCCTTCGATCTCGGCCAGGGATTTGCCCGTGGACTCCAGGCTCTTGCCCCGGCGCTCCAACTGGCCCACAAACTCCTGGACCATCTGGCCAAGCTGCTGCTCCACGGCTGTGGGCGGCAGCGGGAAATCGAGGGCGGCCAGCAGCTTGTCGAGCAGTTTCTTCTGAGCCGACGAGCGGTGCAGGTCTTCACGCGATTTCTTGTAGGACATGGTAATGGCTTCGCGCATCTTGTCCAGACCTTCAAAGTTGCCGGCTTTCTTGGCCAGCTCATCGTCCACCGGCGGCAGGGTGCGGACCTTGATGACGTGGACGGCCACCTTCATGGTCACGGTGCGACCGGCCAGGTCGGTATTGATGAAGTCCGCCGGGAAGGTCATCTCGCCCTCGCCTTCGGAACCGGCGGGCACGGTTTTGACCAGGGCTTCAAAATCGGCCAGGGACTGGCCTTCGCCAAGGGTCATCTCGAAATTCTCGGCCCGAACGCCGGGAACGGCCACGCCGTTCTCGAAAGCCTCGAAGGTCACAGACACCACGTCGCCATCAACCGGGGTACGGTTGTCGCTAATGGGCGCGACTTCGGCCAGATTCTTGCGCACGCGCTCAATCACGGCGTCGATGTCGGCATCGGAGACAATGACGTCCTCTTCCTCGATAGCCTGGCCCTTGTACTCGGGCAGCTCGAACGCCGGGGCGTGCTCGAAGGTAAACGTATAGGCCAGCGGCTCGCCCTTGGCCAGGGCGGCTTCGCTGACATCCAGGCCGGCCAGGGGGGCCAGCTTCAGTTCGCCCATGATATCATTGATATGAACGTTGATAAGATCGGTGGTGGCTTCGCTGACGATCTCTTTTTTAAAGCGCTGCTCAACGACGCTGGACGGCACTTTGCCCTTGCGAAAGCCCTTGATGTCGGCCTTGGAGCGGAAAAGCGCCACGGCGGTGGACAGGGCAGCAGTGGCCTCTTCGGCCGGAACACTCACGTTAACCTGCGTTTTGACAGGCGAAATCTGAGCAACGGTATATTCCAAGACTTCCTCCAAGAAGTTCGCTCATGCCGTTGTGGCGGAGCGGATTGTGGGTCGTATCAAGAAAACAATGGCATAATTACGAAATGGGCTATGCTACAGGATGGCATGGGAAAAGGAAAGCGCCAAATCCGGTCCCCCGGAGCGCCTGGAAGACACGCCTTATGCGAGTGCGCAAAAAAATGCAATCAGCCCGAACTGCCGTACCCCCCGCCGCCCGGCGTTTCGATGCGCAACCGGTCGCCAGGGCGCAGATGCACGTGGAATTTGCCCGGCATGGCCATTTCACCGGTGCGGCGCGTCAGCACATTGACGCCCGGTGCCCCTTCGCCGCCGCCGGCCAGCCCCCAGGGGCCGCGCAGCCGCCGGTCCGAAAGGACGGTGGCCTCCATGGGTGCCAGCGCCTCAAGCTCGCGCACCAACCCCTCGCCACCGCAGTGCTCCCCCGGCCCGCCGGAACCACGGCGCAAGGCGTAGCGCGTCACCCGCAGCGGATAGGCGTATTCCAGGGCTTCGATGGGGGTATTGAGCGTATTGGTCATATGGGAGTGCACCCCTGATTGCCCGGGACCGGTCGCATCAGCCCCGGCTCCGCCGGCCAGGGTCTCATAATACGTGAAGGCCGCGCCGGTGCGGGCATCGATGCCGCCCATGGCCAGATTATTCATGGTGCCCTGGGAGGCTGCCGGCAGGCGGTCCGGCAGGGCCAGGGCCAGGGCGCGCAGGATCACGTCCACGATGCGCTGGGAGGTTTCGACGTTGCCGCCGGCCACGGCGGCCGGAAATCTTGCGTCCACCACGGTGCCGGGTTTGGTGATGATGGCCAGCGGGCGCAGGCAGCCGGCGTTGGCCGGCACGGCCTCGCCAGCCAGGGCGCGAAAGACGTAGAGCGCGGCCGAGACGGCTATGGCCCGCACGGCGTTTATGCAGCCGGCGGTTTGCGGATCGCTGGCCCGAAAATCCAGTTCGGCCGCATCACCTTCGATGGTCAGCGTCAGGCGCACGGTCACTTCCCCGCTGCCGGCCCCGTCGTCGTCCAGGGCGTCGCTGGCCGTGTAGCTGCCGTCCGGTATGGCGGTTATGGCAGCGGCCATGAGGCGCTGGGCATAATCCAGCAACGCCTGCCCCAGCCGGGTCACGGCGTCGCGGCCATGGGCGGCGATCAGCGCTTCCATCCGGGCAACACCAGTGCGGTTGGCCATGATCTGGGCGGCGAAGTCGCCCTGGCGCTCGACCGGGGTGCGCACGTTGGCCAGAAAGAGCGCCATGACGCCGGGAACGATCTCGCCGCCGGAAACGATCCTGACCGGCGGTATGACCAGGCCTTCCTGAAAAATGGAGGTGGAAAGCGGCATGGAGCCGGCGGCCATGCCGCCGACGTCGGCGTGGTGGGCGCGGCTGGCCACGTAAAAAAGCGGCGTATCGCCGCCGGCATAGACCGGGGCCACCAGCGTTATATCGGGCAGATGGGTGCCACCCTTAAAGGGATCGTTGAGCATGACCATATCGCCCGGCCCCATATCCACGGCGTCTATGGCGGCGCGCACGGACAGCGGCATGGAGCCAAGGTGCACCGGTATGTGGGCGGCCTGGGCCACCATATCGCCGCCGGCGTCAAATACGGCGCAGGAGAAATCGCGGCGTTCTTTGATATTGGGCGAATAAGCGGTCCGGGTCAGGGCGACGCCCATTTCCTCGGCCACCGAAGCGAACTTATTCTTAAACACCTCAAGGGTGATGGGGGTGATGTTCATCATATATACCTTATCAAAACACACGCCGTCTTAAAAACATGCTTTTACGTAAACAACAAACTTCACAACTAAAGATGGAAACGATGAAAGCAATACTCCAACAGCAAATGAACAGATTCCGACTTCCAACCAAGGCACATAACCTATAGAATTGCTTTCGACCAGGGCTTCCAACCTAGAAATTTCGCCATTAATACTATTTTCATTGTCACTAATCATTCCAAGAAGTTTAGCATCAATAGAATCTACCAATTGATGCAAACTGACAATCTTATTAGACAAATTCATGCAAAAATCTTCTAACTGTTCAATCTTCTCGGACGCACTCCGCTCGTCAATGACCAACACCCTGTGTCCATAGATCTTGCCTTTACCAACTGCCACTGCTGAGACAGAGCCTTCTTTACATTCTTGTCTGAGCAAAAACGCGCTTTT
The DNA here is from genome assembly GCF_009856865.1 of Solidesulfovibrio aerotolerans. Taxonomy (GTDB): domain Bacteria; phylum Desulfobacterota; class Desulfovibrionia; order Desulfovibrionales; family Desulfovibrionaceae; genus Solidesulfovibrio; species Solidesulfovibrio aerotolerans. The sequence goes on from NZ_WVUD01000002.1 coordinate 170,114, forward strand.
TAACGACCTCAATCTCTCACCAACAGTCGGATATTTAAAAAAATTCTTCGATTGATTGAGAACATAAAGCGACACAGCCAATCCAATAAATTGATAGACAACTCCAAAAAACAGAACAACTCTTTCATCCACAACAAACAAAAAAAAACAGCAACACAAACAGACCAAAAATTATCCAGAACAAAAAAGGAGAATCGATTTTACGAAAATATTTCATAGATTGGACACACCACACACAAGAGTATTATCGCCCTTTTGACGATAAGTATGCCGCGAAATCCCCGCTGTATCCCTTCGCCCCATGATGCGCAAACCGCCCCAACACACTGACATGCACTGTGCCGCCGATGTCGCGCCAGCGTTTGCAAAAGGCGTAATCCTCGGGCAGATAATCCCGCGTCTGCGCATCAATCATCGTATCAAAAAACGCGTAGTTCTCCGCAGCCGCCTCGTTGGTGCAGGCAAAACGGTAGCCTAACCCCGGATACGCCTGGGCAAGACGCGTGAAAACGTCCCGTCGAATGAGCATAAAGCCCGTGGCCGCATACTCCACTTCCAGAAAACCCTGCCCATCGACCTTGCAGCCGGGCTTGACCTTGACGGCATAATCGAGGCTGGCTGCCTCGGCCACAGCAGCCGGCGTGCCGGCCGGTTGCCCCATGACCCGGGAAAGGTCCAGGCCCTTGACCGGATAGACGCCGCAGACCACGTCCTTGCCAGCGCCCAAAAGCCGCAAGACCATGCGCGGATCGAATTCAATGTCCGCGTCAATAAAAAGCAGATGCGAAGCGGCCTCGTCGCGCAAAAATTCGTTGGCGATGGAATTGCGGGCGCGGGTGATGAGGCTCTCGTGGCAGGGGGTGAGCAGCCGAAACGCAATATTTTCCCGATTGAGCAGGTCTTTGAGCGCCAGCATGGACAGCATGTACGGCACAGTGACCACGCCGCCGAAACACGGCGTGCCGATGACGAGCATTACGCCCCTCCTCTGCAGTGCCAGGAGTGTGGTGCGGCGGCGCAGCGCAAAGCGGCCTTTGCAGCGCGCCCACAGCCTGCCTGGGGCAACACGTCCGCAAACCCTGCCGTCACAACGGCGTCGTCAGCGCGCCAGTTGTGCAACCGCGCGCCCTAGTCCTGCCCGCCCGCAGCGATGACGAGATTGCCCAACCCATCCACCCGCACCGACGCGCCCGGCGGCACAAAGGTCGTGGCCGAGGTCTCGGCGACCAGGGCCGGGCCGTCGAAATGATTGCCCGCCAACAGCTTGTCCCGCTCATACCACATGGCCGGCTGCTCCTGGCCGCGCCAGAGAAGCGGGCGCTGGCCCAATTTCGCTTCGGCCGGCACAGCGGCAACATAATGCTCGGCTTCCTCAAAAGCCGGCTTCTCGGTAATCACCCGCGCCCGGATGCGCAGCGTCACGATTTCGATGACATCCTTGGGATGCTTAAAGCCGAATACGGCCTCGTGGCGGTTGTGGAAAGCCAAAAACGGATCGGCCACGAACCGGATCGGCAACTCGTGGGACTGGCCCTTATAGCGCATGTCGAGCTGGCGTTCGAGAACCATCCTGGCCCCGGGGGCTTCCTCGGCCATGACCTGGCGCGCCCGGGTTTCCAGGGTGCCAAACAGTCCGGCCACCTCGATCAGATCGGTCTTGTCGGAAGCGGCCATGACCGTCTCGGAAAAATCGCGCACAACATCGGCCAAAAGCATCCCAAGGGCGGAAAAAAGCCCGGGATGGCGCGGCACGACGACCGTCTCGACGCCTAAAAGCCGGGCCAGGGAAACGGCATGCAGCCCCCCGGCTCCACCGTAGGAGAGCAAGGCAAATTCGGCCGGATCATGGCCCCGCTCGACGGAGATGACCCGGATGGCCCGCTCCATGGCCGCCTCGGCCACGGCCACAACACCCTCGGCCGCCTCGGTGGCCGACAGCCCCGAAGCAGCACCCAGGGCGGTAAAAAGCTCGGGCAGACGCTCGGGATAAAGCGCCATGGCCCCGCCCAGGAAATGATCCGGGGCCAGCCGCCCCAGGAACAGATTGGCGTCGGTGACGGTCAGCCCGTCGCCCCGGCCGTAGCAGGCCGGGCCGGGATTGGCCCCGGCGCTTTGCGGCCCGACCCGAAGCGCGCCGCCGGCATCCATGGCCGCCAGCGAACCGCCGCCGGCCCCGACGGTGTGGATATCGAGCATGGGCGTTTTGATCGGCATGCCGGCCAGCACCGTTTCCATGGCCATGGACAGGGCACCGTCCAGGAGCGACACGTCGGTGGAGGTGCCACCCATGTCAAAAGTAATGAGCTTGTCGAATCCCGAGGCCTTGCCAACAGCCAGGGCGGCCACAACCCCGCCGGCCGGACCGGAAAGCACGGTGCGCACCGGTTCGCGCCGGGCCGTATCAGCGGAAATAAGCCCGCCGCTGGACTGCATGACGCACAGTTGTGCCCCGTCCGGCAGGCCTTGGGCCAGGGCACCGAGGTAGGCCCGCATGACCGGCGCAACATAGGCGTTGGCAACCGTGGTGGCGGCCCGCTCGAATTCCCGGAATTCGGCTAAAATATCGGAAGACAGCGAGACCGAAAGCCCGGCTTCGGCCAGGGCTTCGCCCACAAGCAGCTCATGCTCGGGGGCAAGAAAGGAAAAAAGCAGGCACACAGCCACGGAATCGGCCCCGGAGGCGGCCACGCGGGCAGCCAGTTCCTGGGCGTCCTCGATGGAAAGTTCCTCCACCACGCGGCCCTCGGCACTGATGCGCCCGGGGACGCCGAAACGCAGGTGTTGCGCAACGAGACACGGTTCCTTGCGGCTGGCCAGATCGTAGAGATCGGGGCGATTTTGCCGGCCGATGGCGATGATGTCCTCAAAACCGGCGTTGGCCACAAACGCGGTGACCGCTCCCCGGCGTTCGAGCAGGGCGTTGGTGGCGACGGTTGAGCCGTGCATGACCCGTGCGGGTGTCAGGGACAGCCGGGCCAGCCCTTCCAGGATGGCACGCGACGGATCATCCGGGGTCGAGGGCAGCTTGACCACGGCAAAGCCTTGCCCCGTCCGACAGATGATGTCGGTAAACGTGCCGCCGGTATCCACGCCGACAACGGCCATCTGGCCCCCTTCTCCCTTTCGCCAAGGGATGCGATACTGCAGTGGTTGAAAACACCTTCAAACCGGCCCGGACGCAGTCGCCGCAACAGGCGAGCCGCTTGAGACCGAAAGGTGCGCGGGAACCGTCAGCCCGAGGGCAGCCAACAATGGCACGCCTCGTTTGGGCACTATCGCGGGTTTCCATTTTTTTTCAAGGGGCAACGCCGCCGGGCCAGTCGGCCCGGACGGCGTTGCCATCAAATCGTCACAGAGAATCGCCGGCCCTAGAGGTTTTTGGCCAACAATTCGCCAAAGGCGGCGCAGCCGACCGTTGTTGCACCCGGGATCTGGTCGGCCAGATCCACGGTGACCTTCTTGTCACTGATGGTCTTGTCCATGGCGGCGTGGATGCAGGCGGCCGCCTCGTGCCAGCCGATGTGCTCCAGCAACATGGCGCCGCTTAAGACCAGGCTGCCGGGGTTGGCCATGTCCTTGCCGGCGATATTGGGAGCCGTACCGTGGGTCGGCTCGAAAAAGGCCAGCTTTTCGCTCATGTTGACGCCCGGAGCCAGTCCCAGCCCGCCGACCTGGGCGGCCAGGGCGTCGGAGATGTAGTCGCCGTTTAAGTTGGTGGTGGCGATGACGGAATAGTCCTGGGGCCGCATAAGCGCCACCTGGAACATGTTGTCGGCGATGCGGTCCTTGACCACGATGGACTTGGTCCCGCCGGCAGCGGCCTCCTGCTCGGTCATGCAGGCGTCGGCAAATTCCGTGGCCGCCACTTCATAGCCGAAGGCCCGGAAGGCACCTTCGGTGTATTTCATGATGTTGCCCTTGTGCACCAGGGTGACGCTGGGTTTTTTGTGGGCCACGGCATGCTGCAGCGCCTTTCGCACCAACCGCTTGCAGCCGGCCGGGGTGATGGGCTTGATGCCGATGCCGGCGGTCAGGTCCACCTTGGCGCCGAGTTCGTCGCGCAAAAAGGCGATGAGCCGCTCGGCCTCCGGGGTGCCCGAGGCGTATTCGATGCCGGCGTAGACGTCTTCGGTATTTTCCCGAAAAATGATCATGTCCACGAGGTCCGGGCGCTTGACCGGCGACTCGATGCCCTTGAAATAGCGGATGGGACGGATGCAGGCGTAGAGGTCGAGCACCTGGCGCAGGGTGACGTTTAGGCTGCGAAATCCGCCGCCGACCGGGGTGCCCAGCGGTCCCTTGAAAGCGAGTTCGGCCGTGGCCAGGGTATCGACGGTGATCTGGGGCAGATACTCGCCGACTTCCTTAAAGGCCTTTTCGCCGGCCAGCAGTTCCTTCCACACCAGCTTGCGGCCATCGCCATAAGCCTTGGACACGGCCGCGTCGAGAACCGGCCGCCCGGCCGCCCAGACATCCGGGCCGATGCCGTCGCCTTCAATCCAAAATACCGTCTTTTCCATGCGCCTGTACTCCTGTGGGAAATTTTGAACAAGTTGATACGGTAAGAAGGGAGCCGGTCATTTGTCAACCAGGCCTTTGGGCGCGCCCCCGGCCGGGGCGTCGAGAAAGGCGGCGGCAAACTCCCGGGCCACGCGTTTCTGGCGGGTTTCGGGCAGCGTCCAGTACTCGGCGTCGGCCCCGCACAGGATGAGCACCTGGGCCAGGGCGATCTCCCGGTCCTGGCGGGTGAGTCCCGCCCAGTCCGGCCGGGCCATGCGCCGGGCCGCTTCGCCCCGGCAGGCTTCGACGTAGCGCCGGGGTATGGGCATCTGCGCCCCGGCCCGGACCTCCGGGCCGCCTCCCTGCGGAGAGGCGGCCCGAAAGCCGGGCCAAAGATGCTCAAACACAGGAAACGAAGCCCGAGGGGTTATCTGGCCGAGGACGAAAAGCAGTCCGGCAAAGGCCACAAACGCGAGCGGGACCAGCGGCTTGCGATCCATGGACGGCTCCCGCCGCAAGGACTTGGGGAGGGCGGCCGGCGCTTTGTGCGCCAGCGACTCCCCCCCAACGCCTCCCGGCAACCGCGTCGCGCCGGGCACGTTCCCGGGCGCCAAGCGCGGGTTTGGGAGACCTGCCGCCCGTTACTGCTGCGGGGTCTCGGCGGCGTAGCGCCGCAGTTTGGTGGTCACGTTGTCCTCGATCCAGTGGGCGTCCCACCACTCGATGGGAATAACCGGCTGGCCGGAAAGATACATGCCGAAAAGCACCTGCTCGCCAGGGGTCAGGCCGGTGGTGCCGGTGGTGCCCACCAGATCGCTTTTTTTAACGGCATCGCCAACCGCCACGGCCACCGACCCCAGATTGCCATAGACCGAGAGCAGCCCCAGGCCGTGGTCGATGACGACGGTATTGCCGTAAACGCCAAGCGGCCCGGCGAAAACGACGTTACCGGCATTGGCGGCCGGCACCTGCGCCCCGGGCACCGAGGCCAGACCGATGCCGTCGCTGTGCTCCCGCCCGATCTCCTGCCCTTTGTAAAGATACACCCGGTCCGCCCCGAACGACCCCCGCACCACCGACCGGGGCAGGTAGACGAACCCGCCGTCCCACAAGGGCTGCGCCCCCGACTTGGCGCTTAAGGAGCCAAGCAGTTCAGTATTTTGCCGGCGCAGTTCGGTATTTAACTTTTTAAACCGCTCAACCGGATCGCGCTCCTGGGGATAGAGGGCGGCAAAGGCCGGCAGCCGGGCGGCCAAAAAATCATCGGTGATCTCCACCCGCTCTTCGCGAAACTTCCTTTTAATGGCCATATTGACGAAAAATCCGAGTTTTTCGTTGCCGGCGGCGTCTTCGACAAAGAGCCTGGGCTTGTAAGAATCAGGGTCAAGATCGCTTGGGAAGGGAAAGAGGCAGGCATATTGGCCGCTTTTTTGCTTATAGCCCGGGTAGAGCTTATCGCCCACCATCACCCCGCTGCGGGACACGTCCTTATTGACCTCGTAGACGACCAGCCCGGCTCCGCCCTGGCGCATGTAGTGGGCCGGGGTGAGGGATTTGACGGTGGGGGGCACGGCGTCCAGGACCATGCGCTTGTTGATGCGGGCGGCGTTGCCGGCCCCGAGGTTGGCATAGGAGCCGTCGTAGGCCACGGCCTGCAATTCAAAGGCTCCGCCGCGCAGTTCCGAGGCTTCCAGGGAAAAACGCTCGGAGATGTGGTCGCGGGGCGTGTCATAGATTTTACGCAGCACATCCATCCGGCGCTGCCCCTGGGCCACGGTGACGGTGACGGAGCGGATGCCGGATTGTTCATCGGACGCAGTCAGCACAAACTGCCGTTTGAGCGAAGCCGCTTCAGCCTCGGGAGACAACGCCACGTGCGGCTTCTCGGCGTCCTTGAGAAAGAGAAAATAGCCGGCAAAGCCGGCCACGACCAACGGGGATGCAAGCAGCCCCAGGGCGAGGAGCCAGAACAGCGGCCCCGTCGTCCCGTGTTTCTTGAAAGGCTTTACGATACGCATGCCAAACGTGTCCCCTGTCGACCGGATGGCGACACTATAGTTGAGCCACCCGTTCCGGGCAAGCCGCATAAGCCGGCGCGGGACGCAAACGGAGGTTTTCCATGATGCCCAGTGACGAAACAATGCCCCCGGCAAGCCTGCCGGCGACTGCGGGCCGGCGACGGTCCTTGGCCGGGCCGGCGGCCGTGGCCTCCCTGGCCGTCAGCGCCCTGTGTCTGGGCACGGCCACGGACTGGCTGGCCGAACGCGCCGATGATCTGCGCCAGCAGACCATCCGCATGACCCAGGACGCTCTCCTGCGCGCGTCCGAGGAACGACGCTCCGCCGCACTGTTCGTCCTGCAACCCGATGCCCGAAGCCGCCTCAATTTAACGGCCACGGCCTATTGCGCCACGTGTCTGGACGACGGTGACGGCCCCCAGCCTTCGGCCCTGGGCGCGCCGGTGCAGGCCGGGCGCACGGTGGCCGTTTCCCGGGATCTGCGTCATTTGCTTGGCCGCAAAATCGCCATCGAGGGCTTCGGCGTGCGGGTGGTGGAGGATCTGATGCACCCGCGTTTTGCCAAACGCCTGGATCTCTGCCTGCCGGATAAGCGCCAAGCCCTGGCCTTTGGCGTCCAAAACCTCACCGTGGTGGTCCTCGACTGAGGCCGTCGCCTCAGTAGGCCCCGCGCATGCTCAGTACCACCGGGATGGTGCGCAGCATAATCCGTATGTCCATGGCCACCGACCAGGTGTCGACGTATTCGATATCCAGCTCCATCATGCGCTCAAAGGGCGTGTTGTTGCGGCCGTTTATCTGCCACAGGCAGGTGATGCCCGGTTTGACCCCAAAACGCCGCCGGGGCCAATCCTTTTCAATGCGCTCCACATCCCGCAACGGCAGCGGACGCGGCCCGACCAGACTCATGTCGCCGCAAAGCACATTGAAGAGCTGGGGCAGCTCATCGATGCTGGTGCGCCGCAGCCACCGGCCAAGGGGTGTTATGCGGGGATCGTTTTTGATTTTAAAGATCGCCCCGTCCATCTCGTTTTGCGCTTCAAGCGCTTCCTGCATGGCAGCGGCGTTTTGCACCATGGTGCGAAACTTGTAGAATTTGAAGATCCGCTTGCCAAGGCCCACACGCTCCTGGGCAAAAAGGGCCGGCCCCGGCGAGGTCAGGCGAATAAGCGCCCAGGTTGCCGCCAGCAGCGGTGACAACAAAACAAGCGCGGTCAGGGACACGGTGACATCGAGAAACCGCTTGACGATGCGTTCGCGCTCGTCGGCCAGGGTGTTGGAGATGGTCACCGCCACCTCGCCGCCATGGCCGCCGGGCCGGCGATGCGGGTTGGTCAGATCAAAAAGCCGGGTCACCACGGTCACCGACACCCCCTGCTCCTCGCAGGTCGAAACCAACGCCGTGGCCCTGGTGCACAGTTGTTCCAGCGACAGGCAGACCACCACCTCGTCCACCACATGGCCCCGCAGATAGTCGCTGAGACTGTCCAGACGGGCCACCAGCCGGAAGGTCTCGGGCTGCGGCCCGGACACCGGCGTCTCCCAGGCGTCGGCCACAAAGCCCATGAACCGCCGGCCGTGTTCCGGGTGGGCCAGCATGTCCCGGGCGATTTCCTGCGCCCGCGTCCCGGTGCCGACGACCAGGGTGCGCCGGCGCAACAGTCCCTGGGCCTCGCCCAGAAATAACAGCCGCCGGGTGACCAGACGCACGGCCACGCCGCCGGCAGCAGCCAAAAACCAGTAGGCAGCCAGGAAGGACGGCGTGGCCAGCGGCGGCCGCAGGACAGCGGCGGCGACCAGCAGGGCCATGACCACACCGGTAACGGCCTTGATGGTGGCTTTGAGGGTCTCGCGGCGACTGTACAAGGCGGTTTCGGTGTACAGGCCAAACAGTGGGAAAACACTGATCGTGGCCAGGAAAACGCCCAAAAACAAAGCCAGACTGCCGGCGTCGAGATGCAGATGGGCGGCAGAGGCCGTTTCCGGGGTCAGGGCCGTGGACACTGCAGCGGCCAGGACCAGCGAAACCGCGGCCCAAGCCAGGTCAAGGGCGCGAAGCCAGGTGATGGCTCCCTGTCTGGATGCAAATAGCAAAGCGTCCCCCGGTGCGGTTGCGGCCCATGGCCTTTGCAGGCGGGCCTGTTGCTGCGCATCGTCATCGGGCCTTTCGCACGATCTGAAAAAGCGCATACTAACAACATACCCCAACCGCTGCCAGGAATGCAACCTCCGGACCAGTTTGACGCGTTTCGCCGTCTACGGCACCAACAGCACTTTGATGTCGCAGACATTGGTGTTGGTGGGACCGGTCTTGAGCAACTGCCCCACCGCTTCAAAATAATGGTAGGCGTCGTTGGCCCCCAAAAAGGCCCGCACGTCCAGGCCAAGGGCCGCGCCCCGGCGCAGAATCGGCAGGCTGGCAAAGGCCCCGGTGGCGTCGGTGGGACCGTCGGAACCGTCGGTGGAGGCGGCCAGAAAGACGGCCTCCTCGGCGTTTCTGGCCTCGCCGGCCAGACCGGCCAGAAAGGCCAGGGCCATTTCCTGATTGCGCCCCCCTTTGCCCGGACCGCGCAGGGTCACGGTGGTCTCGCCGCCGGCGATGACACAGGCCGGACGCGGCAGGGGCACGGCGTATTCGGCGATGTCCTTGGCCATGCCGAGAAAAAGGCTGGCCATCTCCCGGGCTTCGCCGGTTAAGTGCGAAGTCAGGATCAGGGTGGCGTAGCCCAGGCTGGCCGCCTTGTCCCGGGCAGCGAGCAACGCTTGGAAATTGGTGCCAATGAGCATCGTGCGCGTGTGGGCAAAGACCGGATCGCCGGCCTTGGGCGTTTCCGGCACCCGGCCGGCAGCCACGTCCATAAGGACGGCCAGGGCTTCGGGGGCGATGGTGTCGCGCACGCCGTAGCGGTCAAGTACAGCCAGGGCGTCGGCGGCGCAGGTGGAATCCGGGACTGTCGGGCCGCTGGCGATGACGTCCAGGTCGTCGCCCACCACGTCGGAGAGCAATAGCCCCAGACAATCGGCCGGGGCGATGGCCGCAGCCAGCCGGCCGCCCTTGACCGCCGAGAGCTTTTTGCGCACGCAATTGATTTCGTGGATGGTGGCCCCGCAGGCTAAAAGCGCCCGGGTGGTGGCCTGCTTGTCGGCCAGGGTCAGATGCCGTCCGGGAGCTTCGAGAGGCGCGGCCAGGATGGCCGACCCGCCGCCGGACACCAGGACGATGACCAGATCGCCCTGCCGGGCTTCCCGCGCCAGGGCCAGGACTTCCTGGGCCGCCGCCACGCCGCGCGCATCCGGCACGGGGTGGGCCGCCTGCAGGAGCCGGATGCGGGACAGCGTTTCCAGATAGCCTTCCTTGACCGCCACCACGCCGCCGGTGATGCGCTCCCCGAGCACGCGCTCCAGCCCAAGGGCCATGCGGGCCGAGGCCTTGCCCATGCCAAGGACGAAAATGCGCTGGTAGCGCGACAGATCGTAGACGTGGCACTCGGTTTCCGTGGAAACGCGCAGGCTGTCGCCGGTCAGTGTCAGCACGCGCTCCATCATGGCCAGGGGATCGACGCGTGTCAGGCCCGCCCGGAAAATGGTTTCGGCATCGCGCAAGGTTTCGGGCATTTGATCCTCCGTGGCGGGGCCATCCCCGGTTGTTGCTTTCTGGGGACTGCCAGGGGGGCTGCGCCACGTCAAGGCGGGGCCGGCCCGGTTGGGCGGCACCGGACGGCCGCGGGTGCCAAGGCCGCGTCCGGGATAGCCAAAAGGCTTTTGCCGGCGTACCCTGGCTTCGGGCGGCCTGGCAGCCCGAGAACAGCGCCGGCGGGCGTTTACGAGGCAGTTTCCGTCATGCACCAGCCCGATCCCACCCATCTGCCGTTTTCCCTGACCGCGCTGGGTTCCGACTTTACCCCGGCCACCCCGGATCGGAACCGGCCCGATGTTCCCGGCCCCTGGCTCATCCTTCGGGAAAACGCCCTGATTCTTTGCCGCGACGGCAACCGGCTGCCGGAAGGCGTTTTGCCCGTGGCCGGTCCCTTTGCCGTGGCCCCGGTGCTGGTCGGTTTCTGGCAGGGCCGCCCGCTGCGGGCCGCGCGGCTGGAACCCGAAGCCGCCCTGCCCGAAGCCTTTACGGCCGTTGCCGCCTCCTACCGCAGCCAGCACCTGGATGAGCGGCTTCTCACCCTGGCCGGACTGGCCCGGCAGGTGCTCCATTGGCGCGACCGCAGCCGCATCTGCCCGGCCTGCAGCGGGGCTCCTGGCGAGATTGCCGGCAGTTTCGGAGCGCGTTGCCCGGCGTGCAGCCGGGAATATTATCCGCGCATCCACCCGGCCGTCATTGTGCTCATCCGGCGCGGGGCAGAGTCTTTGCTGGTGCGCAAGGCCGACTGGCCCGCCGGCCAGTACGGGCTGGTGGCCGGCTATGTGGAATTTTGCGAAACGCTGGAGGCCTGCGTCGCGCGGGAAGTCCTGGAAGAAACAGGCCTGGCCGTCACCGACGTGCGCTATCTGGCCAGCCAGAGCTGGCCCTTCCCCAGCCAGCTCATGGTCGGTTTTCTGGCCACCTATGCCGGCGGCGAACTGACCCTGGATACGGATGAACTCGAAGACGCGGCCTGGTTTTGCGCCCAACGCCGGCCGCCGGTCCTGCCGCCCCGGTCCAGCATCGCCCGGGTTCTTCTTGACCGGTTCGCCCCGGAACTTGGCAGCGATAAAAATTCGTAAAAATACCGATTCGCATACGGTTATCCGTTGACAGGCCCGCACCGCCTCTAATAGGATCATTTCAGTCCGATTAATCTCACTTTGAGGAGTCCCATGCGTTTAACCAGAGCCGGAGAATACGCCATCCGTTGCGTCCTGTACCTGGCCATGCACCACGACCGGGAACTCATCGGGCGCAAGGAGATCGCTGCGGCCATGGACATGCCGGCCCAGTTTCTGGGCAAGGTGGCCCAGCAATTGGCCAAGGCCGGCATCATCAGCATCCGGCAAGGCTCCCAGGGCGGTTATGAACTGGCCAAACGCCCGCAAGACATCGCGCTTCTGGCTGTTATTGAGGCCATCGACGGCGAAATTTTTTTAAACGACTGCATCCACCGGCCACACAGCTGCGACCGGCAGACCATCTGCTCGGTGCATCAGATATGGGATAAGGCGCGGCGGCAGCTGCGCAACACCCTGGGCGGCGTCACCCTGGCCGAATTGGCGGCCCGGGAAAAACGCGCCTGTGCAGGGCGTTCGCGGGAGCAGCCCCACGCTTTGCAAGGTTGAGGAAATCCGACAGGGGTTGATGCATTTTCCCTGGCCCGGTGCTAGGACAGGACAGACCGCAAGGCTGCCCCGAGGGCCGGCAGCCGGAAAATGCCACAGAGGGTTTACAGAGGGTTACGGTCAACATGGAGGAAAAGGAGACAGATCATGGACACGCTCATGCTTTCCCGACTGCAGTTCGCCTTTGCGACGTTTATCCACTTTATTTTTGTGCCGCTCACCTTGGGGCTTTCCGTGCTCATTGCGATCATGGAAACCAAATATGTCCGCTCCGGCGATGAAACCTACAAGCGCATGGCCAAATTCTGGGGCAAGCTGTTTTTGATCAATTTCGCCCTGGGCGTCGTCACCGGCATCACGCTGGAATTCCAGTTCGGCACCAACTGGTCGCGCTATTCAGCCTTTGTCGGCGACATCTTCGGCTCGCTTTTGGCCATCGAGGCCACAGCGGCCTTTTTTCTGGAATCCACCTTCCTGGGTGTGTGGATCTTTGGCTGGAACAAACTCTCGCCCAAAGTCCACCTGCTCTCCATCTGGCTGGTGGCCTTTGCCGCCAACTTCTCCGCCCTGTGGATCATCCTGGCCAACGGTTTCATGCAGCATCCGGTGGGCTACGTGATCCAAAACGGCCGGGCCGAACTGTCCAGCTTTATTGAAGTCATCACCAACGGCTACGGTTGGAACGCCTTTCTCCACACGGTCACCGGTTCCTGGGCCCTGGCCGGCTTTTTCGTGGTCGGCGTATCGGCCTGGCATCTGCTGCATAAGCAAAACATCGACTTTTTCACCAAGTCCTTTCGCATTGGTGCCGTCTTTGCCCTGATCTTTTCCGTGGCTGTGGCGCTTGTGGGCCACCGCCAGGGCAACATCGTGGCCGAGGTCCAGCCGGCCAAGCTGGCGGCCATGGAATCCCATTGGGTCACCCAGAAAAACGCGCCCATGTACTTATTCGCCGTGCCCAATTCCAACGGCGAAGGCAACAGCGTCGAAATAGGCGCCATTCCGAGCATGTTAAGCCTTATGGCCTTTAACGACCCCTCGGCCGAGGTCAAGGGGCTTAACGACTTCCCCAAGGAAGACCGCCCGCCCGTCGCCCTGACCTTTTCCGCCTTTCGCCTCATGATTGGCCTGGGCACGGCCATGCTGGTTCTTGGCATCCTGGCCTTTATTGCCCGCCACCAGCCGGCGGAAAGTTCCCCCAGGCTCTTAAAGCTCCTCATCTGGGGCATCCCCCTGCCCTATCTCGCCCTGCAGGCCGGCTGGGCCGTGGCCGAAGTCGGCCGGCAGCCCTGGATCGTCTACGGCATCATGCGCACCAAGGACGCCGTGTCGCCCATTGCCACGTCCCAGGTGGCCATCAGCCTGGCCGCCTTCTTCGTGATCTACATCCTGCTGGCCGCCCTGGACATCTTCCTTTTGGCCAAATACGCCCGTTCCCAGCCGCACTAGGCCCGGAGAGAACAGCGGTATGGCAACGCTTTTGACGCAACCCGGCCCGGCCGGTCGATAATTTGAAGGAGAATGGCCATGGATCTCGGAACCATCTGGTTTGTCCTGTGGGGCGTGCTTTGGGCCGTCTATTTCATCATGGACGGATTTGATCTCGGCATCGGCAGCTTCATGCCCTTTTTGGCCAAAAACAATGAAGAAAAACGCATCATGTATAACGCCATGGGGCCGTTTTGGGACGGCAACGAAGTGTGGCTCATTACCGCCGGCGGCGTGACCTTTGCCGCCTTCCCCAGGACCTATGCCGTGATGTTTTCTGCCCTTTATACGCCGCTGATGCTGCTCCTGTTCGCCCTGATCCTGCGCGGCGTGTCCTTTGAATTCCGCTCCAAGGTGGACAGCCCGGGCTGGCGCAAGCTGTGGGACACCTGCAACTTCCTGGGCAGCTTCCTGCCGGCGCTGCTGCTGGGCGTGGCCTTTGCCAATATCTTCAAGGGCATTCCCATCGACGCCGAAGGCATCCTGCACGGCAACCTGCTCACCTTGCTCAATCCCTACGGCCTGGCTGGCGGCGTGCTGTTTGTGCTCCTTTTCGCCCACCACGGCGCGCTGTGGCTGGCGTATAAGTCCGTGGGCGACCTCCACGACCGGGCCGTGGCCCTGGCTGGCAAGCTGTGGCCCATCATGGCCGGGGTCATCGTGCTGTTTTTGGGCATGAGCTTCGCCATGACCAAGTTGTTCACCAACTATCTGGTCAACCCCATCCTGTTCGTCATCCTGCTTGCCGCCGTGGCCGGGTTGGTACTGACCTGCTATTATCGTCGGGCCGGGCGCATCCTGGCTTCCTGGGGCGCTTCGGCCGTGCTGATCGGAACCACCGCCCTGTTTGGCGTGGTTGGCATCTTCCCGGCCTTGCTGCCCTCGAGCCTCAACCCGGCCTTCTCGCTGACCATCGAGAACTCGTCCTCCACGCCCATGACCCTGGCCATCATGCTCGGCGTGGCCCTGGTCTTTGTGCCCGTGGTCATCGCCTACCAGATCTGGACCCTGCGCACCTTCCGTCACCCGGTGACCAAGGAAGATCTGGATTACGAAGAAGCCTATTAACGGCCACGCTTCCAGGCAAAACCGCCGACGGACACGCTCCGTCGGCGGTTTTGTCTTTTTCCGCCTGCACGTGTCGCCCTTCCTGCCCGCAGAGCTGCCTGCAAACCTTGACAACGATTTTCAATATCAATAGATTCGCGGCTGTCGCTCACCCCCGCCGCCTGTGTGCCACACTGCCGGCTCGACCCGTAACCGATGAGAACGCTATGACCATGCCGCCCCCTCTCCTTTTTGTCTCCCCTGCAGTCCTTCCCGTGGGCAGCGATGCCGCCCACACGACGCACGGCGCTCTCATGGATCTGGTCCACCAGTTGGCCACCTCCCTTGGCAAGGCCATCGACGCCAAAGACCCTCACACCATGGCCCATTCCGAGGAAGTGGCCGAGGTGGCCCGGCATCTGGCCCTGGCCATGGGCCTGTCGTCGGAAATGGCCGACTGCATCCACGTGGCCGGCCATCTGCACGACATCGGCAAGATCGGCGTCCCTGACGCCGTGCTCGGCACACCCGGCAGCCTGACTCCCGAAGAATGGGTCCAGATGCAGGACCACCCGAGTATCGGCGCGGCAATCCTCCTGCCGTTGGCCTGCCTGCGCCAGACCGGCATCGTGGACATGGTGCTCGCCCACCACGAACGCTACGACGGCGGCGGCTATCCCTTCGGGCTAAGCGGCAGCGCCATCCCCCTGGGAGCGCGCATCATCACGCTGGCCGACAGCCTCTCGGCCATGCTGCGAACCCGTCCCTACCGCCCGGCCATGGGCTTTGCCGCAGCCTGCCGGGAGATCGTGCGCGGTGCCGGCAGCCAGTTCGACCCCCAGGTGGCGACCGTCTTTCTGGGCGAAGCCATGACGGTGCGCGGTATGCTTGGCCCAGACCGGGACGCGGGCACGACGGTGCGGCGGTGAGACCCTGACCGCCCGGCTACCCGGGCGAGGGCGTGACGCGGGCCAGAGGCCTTGCCCCTGCATCCCCGGCAGATTCAAAGGATATTGAGAATAGACTTCATAATCAATATCAAGCACCAAGGGAAACAGACATGCTGTTGCCTTCAAAACGAAACGGAATCACGCGAAGCAAAGAAAGGAGTGCGCACCATGCGAAAAGTGGTTTTGTTGCTGCTGGCCCTGGCCGCCGTGGCCGTGCAGGCTGCACCGAGCCAGGCGGCCACTGCAGTGAAAATGGCGGGAGACGCCCGGGTGTACGGCGTTTTTTTTGCCAACCGCAATTTTACCGGCTGGGACGAAACCGGAACCCAGACCGAGGACCGCACCACCATCTGGCAGCGGTTGCGGTTGCGTACCGATTTTGTGGCCAATGAAAGCCTGAAATTCCGTTTCGGCCTGCGCGTCGATGACGAGACCTGGGGTTCGGGCTATTTGACAGCCGCCAACCCGCAGGTGGCCATCCAGCCCTATCTGGCCTATCTCCAGTTCAAATGGCCCGGCACCGACATCGAAATGACCGCTGGCTACCAGCCCTTTTCCGTGCCCCACACTGAAGTCTTTTACGACAGCATTGTCCTGGCCGCCGACGACGGCGACCAATCCAGTGCCGCCGTGTTCGTCAAAGTGCCGCTTCTGGCTGACACCCTGGCCCTCGAAGCGGCCTACGGCCGACTCCTCGACGCCTACCGCACCTTCCAGCCCACCACCACCCAGACCGGCGACGCCTTCGACGTCTACCGCCTGGCCCTGCCCATTACGGTCGAAGGCTTTGACGCCGTCCCCTGGGGCCTGGCCGGCGTGTACGGCAAAGACGCCGATCCCGACGGAAACTTCAACGCCGGCCTGCGCTCGGCCGGCAGCTACCTTGCACCCGCCGGCTACAAGGACAACCAGAATCCCATGTGGTGGACCGGTCTGGCCCTGTCCGTCACGGCCCTGGACCCGGTGAAACTCTATTTTGACGGCATCTACGGCAATGCCGCCGGTTCCGACCGTTCCCGAAACCGCCGCGCCGGCTACTTTTTTGACGCCGGCCTGACCTATACGGGTCTTGACTGGGCCACCCCGGGCCTGTTCGGCTGGTTTGCCAGCGGCGAGGATTCGAGCCTGTCCAACGGCAGCGAGCGCCTGCCGGTCATCACCCCAAAATGGGGACCGGGCACCTCGTTTTTGTTTGATTGCGACCAGGAATTCGCCAACAATAGCCTGGGCATCGATCCCACCGGCACCTGGGGTGCCAGCGTCGCCATCCGCGACATCACCGTTCTCGAAGCGCTCAAAAGCCGGCTGACTCTGGCCGCCATTGCCGGGCGCAACAGCCCGGCCGGGCTGCGCAAAGCCGTTGCCGCAACCGGCGGCCCGGGCGAATACGTCGCCATGGGACGCAATCTGGCCCAGGGCGAATGGGTACTCGGCGTCAACTTCGACCACAGCTACGCCCTTACCGAAGAACTCAGCCTGACGCTGCAAACCGGCTTTGCCGCGCCCCAGGGCCTCAAAACCAGCATATGGGGCCACCGCATGACCAATCAGGCAACGCAGGCCTGGATGGCCTCCCTGGGCTGCCTCTATACCTTTTAAGCGAAGCGGCGCCGGACGCTGTCCGGCGCCGCTTGACGCCGCCTTCCTGTCCGGTCTATCTCCCGGTCGCCCCCTGCGGGATGCCACTTGACACTTTGTAAACCGGTGTTAACTTCCCCCCCATGACTGAACGCCTGGATTCACCCCTGCGCCGCGAACAAATCGCCGACGCCGCCCTGGACATCGTGGTGCGCCACGGCATCGGCGCCGTCACCGTGCGCCGGGTGGCCGAAGCCGTCGGCATCTCAGCCGCCGCACTGTACCGACACTACAAAAACAAGGCCGAAATCCTTAAAGCCGTCATGGAAGAGCATCAGGAATTCTTTATGGTCAATGTCAGACTGGCCAGGGCAGAAGGCACTGGTCCGCTTGACACCATACGGAGACTGTATCTTTCAAGCATGACCCTGGTTGAACGCTATTGCGCCTTGCCTGTCGTCTTTTTATCCGATGTTCTGTGGTTTGAAGAGACGCAACTTCGAGACTTAAAGCTCAAACACCACAAGATTCTGCGAGATATAATAATCGAATTAATCACAGCAGCCCAGCAGAAAGGCGAGATCCGCACCGACATACGCCCCGAAGAGATCTTTGTTCATTTCATTGGACTCATTGCCATGCCCGCGCTCATCCAGGCCCGGACGCCACACGATTTGGATATGCCCCGACAGACCACCGCCAATTGGGAGTTGTTTGCCCATGCCGTTGCTGCATAATTTTTGTGGGCCTGGAAGTGAACACCAGTTCACTTCCAGGCCCAGGCGTTTGCGTCACCTGCGGTGCTGCCGTGCCGGACTGCTGCTCCTGCCCCTGCTGGCCGCAACGCCCTGGGGCACAGCCAGCGTCGCGGCCGGCGA
This sequence comes from Solidesulfovibrio aerotolerans, assembly GCF_009856865.1. Classification (GTDB taxonomy): domain Bacteria; phylum Desulfobacterota; class Desulfovibrionia; order Desulfovibrionales; family Desulfovibrionaceae; genus Solidesulfovibrio; species Solidesulfovibrio aerotolerans. The sequence goes on from NZ_WVUD01000002.1 coordinate 187,838, forward strand.
GCCGCTCTCGCCAGCCGCCATCCAGGCCAAATATGCCGGACGCGACCCGATCCTCCCGGATAATGGCGAATTTGCTGTATTTCCCGGCAAGGCCGAAGAACCCAAACAAGACTGTGCCGGCCTTACTGAAGGGCGCGTCATGACGGCCCTGGTTTTCGGCCAGTCCAACGCCGCCAACACCGTGGACCCGGGCTACGATTCGGGCCAGCCGGTGTACGCCTATTATAACGGCACCTGCCAAAAAGCCCACGACACCATGCCCGGGGCCAGCGGCTCCAAGGGCAGCACCTGGCCGCGCCTGGGCGACCGGGCCGTAGCCAGCGGCCTTTTTGACGCCGTGCTCTTTGCCGACATCGCCCGGGGCGGCTCCTCCATTTTAAATTGGGGGCCGGGCGGCGCGCTCAACCCGATCCTCCTGGGCACCCTCGACGACCTCGTCGCAAAAGGCCTGTCCCCGACCCATATCTTTTTCCACCAGGGCGAATCTGACTGTGCCCTGGGCATAGACCCGGCCGATTACGCGGCCATGCTCGAGGCCATCATCACCCAAATCCGCCAGCGGGTTGGCGACGCTTGCGAAATTGTCGTCGCCCGCGCCTCTTTGTATTACGATCCCGCCTTGGGCGGCCTGGGGGATCCGGCGGGCTATCGGTCCTGTCCGGCCCTGACCGCTGTGCAGACCGAGGCGGCCGACCCTGCCCGCAAGGTCTTTTCCGGTCCCAATACCGATTTGATCGTGCCTTGGTTTGACCGCAACGACGGCTATCACTTCTCCGCCAAGGCCGCCGACCATTTTTCCGCCGCCTGGATGCCGCTGCTCGCCCGGGGTGGCGATATGGCCCAGGCAACGCCCTAAACGCCCTCTGGGCCAACGCCAACTTTCCGCTCCGACGCCCGGAGCGGCCACCTGTTTTGGAGGTTTCCATGTCCGCATCCGTTTTCGCCCAAACTGTCCGCCTGGCCGCGACCCTTTGCCTCCCTCTGGCTCTGGCCGCCGCGCTGTCCGGCTGCGTCACGGAGAGCTCCGGCCAGGAGACGGCCGCCGGCGCGCCGCCGCCGCCGGAAATTGTAGCCCATCAGGTCGTCACATCCGATATCCCGCTGGAACTGGCCTACATGGGCCAGACCGCCGGTTCGCGCGAGGTCGAAGTGCGCGCCCGGGTCGGCGGCATCCTGCTGCGCCGCGACTTCGAGGAAGGCTCCCGGGTGCGCCAGGGCCAGCTCATGTTCGAGATCGACCCGGCCCCCTATCAGGCCGCTCTGGAGCAGGCCAAGGGTACCCTGGCCCAGGCCGAGGCCAATCTGGCCCAGAACAAACGCGACGCCGAGCGCATGGACAAGCTCTTCAAAGGCGACGTGGTGGCCCGAAAGGATTTCGACGACGCCAGGACCGCCGTAGAAACGGCCACGGCCCTCGTTGACTCGGCCAAGGGCAAGGTCCGGGAAGCCTCGCTCAACCTGGAATGGACCAAGGTCACGGCCCCCATTGCCGGCATGACCAGCAAGGAGACCCGCTCCGAAGGGTCTCTGGTCACCACCAACACCGATGCCAGCCTGTTGACCTCGATCTCCCGGGTCGATCCGATCTACGTAAACTTCTCCATGTCCGGCCCGGAAATGATGAAGATCCGCAAGTTGCGGGCCGAGGGCAAGGTGGCCATTACCGGCGGTGGCGACTTCACCGTGCGCCTCACCCTGCCGGACGGCGCGGACTATCCCACCACCGGCCGCATCAATTTCACCGACACCCAGGTGGACGCGACCACGGGTGTGGTCAAGGTTCGGGCCGAATTCACCAATCCCGACGGGCTGGTGTTGCCCGGACAGTTCGTGCGGGTGCGCCTGGAAGGCGCGCACTACAAGGACGTGTTGGCCGTGCCCCAGGGTGCTGTCCTTAACACCCAGCAGGGGGCCATGGTCTGGACCGTGGACGCCAAAAACCAGATCGCCCCCCGCCCGGTGGTCCTCGGCGAGACCGTGGGCAACGACTATCTCATCGAAAAAGGCCTGGAGCCGGGCGAACGCGTGGTGGCTGAAGGCGTTATCAAAGTCCGTCCCGGCATGACCGTCACGGTGCGCGGCGACGCCCCCGCCCCGGCCGCCCCGCCTGCCGCGACGGCTTCTGAAGCAGCCCCCAAGGCCGCCGAGGCCGATAAGGCTGCGGGCAAGGAGAACCGTTCATGATTTCACGTTTCTTCCTGGGCCGCCCGGTCTTCTCCATCGTCATCTCGCTGGTCATCGTGCTGGCCGGTCTGGCGGCGATCAGAAGCCTGCCCATTGCCCAATTTCCCGACATCATTCCGCCTGAGGTCAATGTGACGGCCGTCTACCCCGGGGCCAGCCCCGAGGTGATCGCCGCCACTGTTGCGGCACCCCTTGAGCAGCAGATCAACGGCGTCGACAACATGCTCTACATGCGCTCGACCAGTTCCGGCGACGGCTCGCTGTCGATCACCGTCACCTTTGCCGTGGGCACCAACCCGGACCAGAATACCATCAACGTCAACAACCGCGTCCAGGCCGCCCAGACCACCCTGCCCGCCGAGGTCCGACGCCAGGGCGTCACCGTTACCAAGAAATCCTCCAACATCCTCCAGATCGTTGGGTTCGACTCCCCAACCGGCCGCTACGATTCGGTCTTTATCAGCAACTACGTCCTGGTCAACGTCCTGGATGAGCTCAAACGCCTGCCCGGCGTCGGCGACGCCTCCATCTTCGGGGCCAAGGACTACTCCATGCGGGTGTGGCTGCGCCCGGACAAGCTGGCCCAGCTCAAGCTGACGCCGGCAGACGTGGCCGCAGCCATCACCGAACAAAATGCCCAGTTCGCCGCCGGCCGCATCGGGGCCGAGCCGACGAATCCCGAGCACCCCGTGGCGCTCAACTACATGGTGACCACCCAGGGGCGGCTCATGACCCCTGAGGATTTCGGCGACATCATTTTGCGCGCCCAACCCGACGGGTCGCTCCTGCACTTAAAAGACGTGGCCCGGGTTGAACTCGGGGCCAAAGACTACAGTTCCATTTCCAAACGCAACGGCAGCCCGACCGTCAACATCGGCATCTTCCTTGCCCCTGGGGCCAACGCCCTGGACACGGCCGATCTGGTGACGGCCAAGCTGGCCGAACTGTCCAAGCGGTTCCCCGACGGCGTCACCTATTCGGTGCCGCTGGATACCACCACCTTCGTGCGCGTCTCCATCGAGGAGGTCATCCACACCCTCGTCGAAGCCATGATCCTGGTCTTTTTGGTGGTCTATCTCTTCCTGCAAAACTTCCGGGCCACGCTGATCCCCTGTCTGGCCGTGCCGGTGTCGATCATCGGCACCTTTGCCGGCATGCAGGCCCTTGGCTTTACCATCAACACCCTGACCCTTTTCGGCATGGTGCTGGCCATCGGCATTGTCGTTGACGACGCCATTGTGGTGCTCGAAAACGTCGAGCGCATCATGACCACCCAAAAGCTCCCGCCCAAGGAAGCCACGGCCAAGGCCATGGAAGAAGTGACCGGCCCGGTTGTGGCCATTGTGCTGGTCTTATGCGCCGTGTTCGTTCCCGTCGCTTTCCTTGGCGGACTCACCGGCCAAATGTACAAGCAGTTTGCCATCACCATTGCCGTCTCCGTGGTCATCTCCGGCCTGGTGGCCCTGACACTGACGCCGGCCTTGTGCGCGAGCCTGCTCAAAGCCGGCCACCAGGAGCCCAACCGCCTGTTTCGGGCCTTTAACCGGGCCTTTGACGGCCTGACCCGGGTCTATGGCGCCGGCGTGGCCTTTTTGCTGCGCCGCAGTTTTGTCGCCGTCCTGCTCTTTGCCGGACTGTGCCTGGCCACGGGCTGGCTGTTTAGGCAGGTGCCGGGCGGACTCGTCCCGGACGAAGACCAGGGCTATGTCATTGCCGTCAACATCCTGCCCGACGGCACGTCGATTCGCGCCACCGAAGCCATCGGCGACGCCATTGACGCGATGAACATGAAAGACCCTTCGGCCAAAGACGTCATCGCCATCACCGGCCTGGATCTGCTCAGCTTCACCTACCGCTCCAACTACGGCACGACCTTTATGCCGCTCAAACCCTGGGACGAACGCAAGGCCCCGGGACTGTCCTCCTTTGACGTGGTCAAACGCATCTTCGGCCGGGGCATGACCCAGCCCAAGAGCCTGACCCTGGCCTTTAATCCGCCGGCCATCTCCGGCATGTCCAACACCGGCGGCTTTGACGCCTACCTGCAAAGCCGTGGCGAAGGCGATGTCAAAGCCTTGGCCGCCATGACCGACAAGCTGGTGGCCGAGGCCTCGAAAAACCCGGTGCTCGGCCGCGTGGCCACCACCTTCGGGGCCAACGTGCCCCAGTTGCGCATCGACCTCGACCGCGCCAAGGCCAAGGCCCTGGGCGTCGCCATAAGCGACGTCTATGACGCCATGCAGGCCACGTTCGGTGCCTACTACGTCAACGACTTCAATAAATTCGGCCGGACCTTTAAGGTGCAAATCCAGTCCGAAGCGGATTTCCGCGACCGCCCCGAGGATCTGCGCGACGTGTTCGTGCGCTCCAGCAAAGGCGAAATGATTCCCTTAACGGCCCTGGCCACCATCGAAAAGTCCACCGGCCCCGAGGTCATGGAGCGCTTTAACGTGTTCCCGGCGGCCAAGATCATGGGCCAGCCCGCTCCGGGACATACTTCGGGCGAGGCTTTGGCCGCCATGGAACAGGCTGCGGCCAAGGTGCTGCCGTCTGACTACACCCTGGCCTGGACCGGCTCGGCCTACCAGGAAAAAGCGGCGCAAGGCTCCTCGACCCTGGTCTTTGCCATGGGCATCGTCATGGTCATCCTCATCCTGGCCGCCCAGTACGAACGCTGGAGCCTGCCCTTTGCCGTGGTCCTGGCTGTGCCTTTTGCCCTGTTCGGTGCCATTGCCGCCGTGTACGGCCGTGCGCTGAGCAACGACATCTACTTCCAGATCGCCCTGGTGACCCTTATTGGCCTGGCGGCCAAAAACGCCATCCTCATCGTTGAATTCGCCGTCCTTGAGGTCAAGGCCGGCAAAACCCTGGCCGAGGCGGCGCTCTCGGCGGCCATGCTGCGCTTTCGGCCCATCATCATGACCTCCCTGGCCTTTATCCTCGGCTGTCTGCCCCTGGCCATCTCCACCGGTGCCGGCGCCAACAGCCGCCACGCCATCGGCACCGGCGTCATCGGCGGCATGCTCGGGGCCACCATCATTGCCCCCCTGTTTATCCCGGTCTTTTTCAAGCTCATCATGGGTGCCGGGGCAGGACTGGCCCGTCTTATGGGGAAACAGGTTGCATCGCAGGAGAAAGCAAGCTAATCATTGCAGAGTCGATAAAAAATCAACCGCGCGGGATGTCGCGACGCGCGTCGGGAAAGGAGTATCCGTTATGGCATTCTCCCCTGCAACCGCCGCTTCCGACATCGCCCCGGAATGGATCCCCCTGGCTTTAAACGATTTGGCCAGGGGGTGGCGCGCCCGCCTCGACGAACGCCTGCGCCCGCTGGGGCTTTCCTGCGCCATGTGGGCTGTCATCCGCCGGCTGGCCAACGGGCCGGCCGCCCAGACCCAGCGGGAACTGGCCGAGGCCGTGGGCATCGAAGGACCGACCCTGGTGCGCCTGCTTGACCGGCTGGAACAATGCGGCATCGCCCGCCGGGTGCCGGATGCCGACGACCGCCGCATCAAACGGGTGGAACTGTCCGAACAGGCCCGCCCGAGCTGGGATGCCTCCCTGCAGGCCGGCCTGGAACTGAGCCGCGAACTGACCCGGGGCATTGCCGCCAGTGATCTGGAAACCACCCGCCAAGTGCTTGTAACGATGTTGGCGCGCCTGTAGCCTGGACGGGTCAAGGGTGGCCCCCTGGCTCGGATGATTCGGGCCGACCGCTTCCCCAAAGCAGCCGGCCGGCCCACTCCCCCAAAAAATACAAGGGGCCAGGAATACAAATTCCTGGCCCCTTCTTGTTTCGGTCTGCCGGGTCGGTCGCTGCCGGGAAAACCCCGCGTCGCTACGGCCGCCGGGCCGCTTCCACCCAGGCAATCTCCCGAATAATGGACTGGGTGACATCAGCCATCTTCAGTTCCGGCGGCAAAACGCTCCAGGTGTAGGTCTCCACTTCAAGGGGAATATCGGGAGCAAGGAGCGGCAAAAACGTTTGCAAAAACGGTTGTGTCGTGCCGCATTGGGGGGTGTGGGCCACAAACACCGGCAGATGAAAATGCACCCGCCAGGAGGCCACGCCGTCCAGGCGCGCGGCCAGGGCCTGGGGCAGATCGTCAAAGCGCCGCAGCGACCCGTCTGTGAGCCGGGCCACGGCCTGGTGCAGATAGACCGGTTCGACGAACCGGGCCAGGGGTGTCAGGTCGCCGCCCTCCAGATGCAGGGCCGAGGACACCTGCACATGCCCGACTTCGATGCCGGCAGCGGCCAAGGCGGCCAGGGAGGCGGCCGGGTCTTCGTATTGCAGGGCCTGATGGCAGCAGTCGTAGCACACGCACAGATGGGCCATATGAGCCGGGGGTGCGTTAAGCTCGGCGAAAAACGCCACCATCTGCGCCGTTGTCTCGATCAGGCAGCCCGGTTCGGCCTCAACGGCCAGCCGGATGCGCCGGCCGGTTTTGGCAAAAAGTTCGGCCATTTCGCCCAAAACCCCACGCAATGCGGCATACGCCTTGGGCAGATCGGTTTCGGGAAAGCCCCGGCGAAAGCCTATGGGCACGGTGGAGATGGAGCCGGACCCGCCCTCGGGCAGCCAGCCGGCCAGCAGCCGGGCCAGACGCAGGGTGTAGGCGGCCCGCTCGGGATCGCGCCAGTCCGGCTGATAGACCCGCTCCTTGACCGGTGTGTGGTGAAACCGGCCATACGGGAAGCCGTTTAAGGTGCGAAAGGTCAGGCCATGGGTGGCTGCCTCGGCGGCAAAGGATTGGGCCGCTGCGGCATCAAGCTCCAGGCTGGCCCGGCCCGACAGGCGCAGCCCCACGGGAAAGGGCCGGGTGGGGCACACGGCCGCTGCCACAGCCGGGGCGTGGGCCAAAACGCCGGCCCGGATTTCCTCCCAGCTCTCGCCGGGATGAATGTTGGTGCAATACGTCGTTGGCTCCATGCTCCCCCCGCTCAAAGGCATGTTCGACCGCAATCAGGCGCAGGCCGACGCGGCCCTAGCGGCCAAGTCCTGGCGGGCGGCGTCCAGGCGGGGCAGATCGACCTCGTGAACTTCCAGACGGCGGCCGATGCCGGCCAAAAGGCACAAGTGCAGCCGGCCGCCCAGGTGCTCGCGAAAGGCCTCGATGGCCCCGGCCATGTCCAGAGCCGCCAGGGCCGGATGCCACACGGCCAGGCCAAGGTCGGTCAAAAGCGTGAGCACCGCCTCGGCCTCGGCCGGGGCTAGCAGGCCCAAGCGGCTGGAATACAGGGTGTCCAGCGCCACCCCGACGGCCACGGCCTCGCCGTGGCGCAGCGCCCCGCCCGTCGCCTCTTCCAGGGCATGGGCAGCCCAGTGGCCAAAATCAAGGGGCCGGGCCGAACCCAGCTCAAAGGGATCGCCGCCCCCGGCAATATGCTGCAAATGGGCCTCGGCGCAGCGGATGTCGGTCTCCAGCAAGGCCTCGTCGTCAAGGACGCCAAGGCGCGGGGCCAGTTCCTGAAGGCGGGTAAAAAACAACGCGTCGCGCACCAGGGCGACCTTGACCGCCTCGGCCAGCCCGGCCCGGATCTCGCGCGCCGGCAGGGTGGCGAGCAGGGCGTGGTCGTTAATGACGGCATAGGGCGGGGCAAAGGTGCCGAGATAATTTTTGCGGCCGAAATAGTTGATGCCGTTTTTAACGCCCACCCCGGCGTCGTTCTGGGCCAGGACGGTGGAGGGCAGGCGCAAAAGGCGCACCCCCCGGTGGGCCGTGGCCGCACCGAACCCGGCCGCGTCCAGCACCGCCCCGCCGCCGATGGCCAGCACAAAGGACTGGCGGCACAGTTTGGCCCGAAAGGTCAGCTCCCACACCGCCTCGACCACGGCAAAATCGGCCTTGGCCATTTCGCCCCCGGGCACGACAAGCGGCGCTTCGACCAGGGTCAGCAGCCTACTATGGGCCGCAGCGTAGGCAGCCACCCGGGCCGGCAGGGTCGGATCGGCGGCGGCCAGCCCGGCATCGAGAACCACTCCGACCTTGTGGGGGCCTTCTCCGGCCCGGGCCAGGACGTCGGCCAGGACGGGATTGCCGGGATCAAAAACGCGACGGGTGAAAATGACCGGAAAGTCGTACGCCAGAGCGATATGTTGGGGAATGGCAACGGTCATGGAGCCTCTATGCGGGTTGCGGGATACAAACGCTTTCCCATGCTACCGCTTTTGCCCGGTTTCTTCCACAGGCCCGACGCTGTCGGAATCAAGCGGGGCCACGGTGTCCAAAACGCCGGTGCGGCGCAGGGCTTCGTAGAGGACCACGGAGGCGGCGTTGGCGATATTGAGGCTGCGCACCTGGCCCCAGATGGGGATGGTCAGGCGGCAGGCGGCCGCGTCCAGGACGTGTTGCGGCAGGCCGCTGGACTCCGCGCCAAAGACCAGCACATCGTCGGCATCGAAGGCGAAGCGGTGGCAGGCCACGGTGGCATGGCCCCGGTTGCCGGCGGTGGTGGCCACCAGCCGTCGGCCGGGCCGGGCGGCGCGAAAGGCCTCAAAATCCTCCCAGACCGTCAGATTGACATGGGGCCAGTAGTCCAGCCCGGCCCGCTTGAGATAGCGGTCGGCCAGGGAAAACCCCAGCGGCTTGACCAGATGGAGCGGGGTTTTGGTGGCGGCGCACAACCGGGCGATGCTCCCGGTATTTTGCGGGATTTCCGGAGCAATAAGGACAATCTCGATCACGCCGTCTCCCGGGTGTAGGGAACGTCCTTGCGGTAGACCGTGCCCTGCATGCTGGCAATGACCTCGTCGTTGTCGTTGGAAATGGTCACGACGTAGGTGGCCAATTTCGAGCCAAGGGAAATTTCCCGGGCCTCGGCGAAAAGGGTCGAACCGAGTCCGGCCTTGATGTAGGCAATGGAAGCAGCCACCCCCAGACTCAGCTTGCCGTGGCTGTTGGCGGCCACGGCAAAGGCCAGGTCGGCCAGGGTGAAAATGGCCCCGCCGTGGGCGATGCCGGCTCCGTTGCGGTGGTTGGCGGTAATGTCCATGGCGGTCCTGGCGTAGCCGGGGGCAACTTCGATAAGGCGGATGCCAAGGGATTTGGCGAAGGCGTCGCGGTCAAGAAACCACTGCATGTCCATGGGGGTGCTCCTTTGCCACGCGGTGCGGCTGGCGAAACCCGGGGATGGAACGCCGGGCGGCCGGATTTGTCAAGTCTGGCAATTGCGGCTATACCGGTGCATCCCGACCAGGGGGTGGATCGCCATGTTGCGTTATGCGTGCATCATGTTGTGGCTGCTGGCCGTCCTGGCCTGCCCGGCGGGGCCGGATTGGCTGCCAACGACTGCGCGACCGGTTGCCGGGACCGGTCTGGCCCTGGCCGCGCCGCCGGGACCGGGCGATCTGGCCCGGTCCATCGAGACGGCCAAGCGGAGCATTGCCGAGCACGAGAAGACCATCCAGGCCTATAACGCCGAGATGCGAACCACGGTGGCCAACGATCCGCCAGCGGCCAGACGTCGCGAGGAAATCCGCATCCTCAAGCAGTATTATGTTCGGGAAATTGAGGCGCTTCGGGCGAAGATCATCGATGACTACAAAAAAATCCAGGAATTTCGGGCCAGTGGCGCGCAATAGTGCACCCCTGCAACCCCAAAAAAGAAACGCCTCGCTGTGCGAGGCGTTTCGGATCGATTCGGTGGTGGGCGATCGGGGATTTGAACCCCGGACTTCCACCGTGTGAAGATGGCACTCTAACCGCTGAGTTAATCGCCCGTCGAAGTAAGTATGCGAGAGCCCGCCCCAAGGCAAGCATTATTTTGGCCAAGACGGAAAAAAGTGTACGCCCGGCATCGGCAAACAAATTAACACCCTTCAATAAAAGGAAAAATCGAAAATGCGCTTACTCGTGACCGGAGGCTGCGGCTTCATCGGCTCCAACTTCATCCGCGACATGCTGGCCCGCCACGACGGGCTGACCATCGTCAACCTCGACCTGCTCACCTACGCCGGCAACCGCCAGAGTCTGGCCGATGTCGAAGCCGCCTACGGCGGCACGCGCTATTTCTTCGCCCGGGGCGACATCGCCAACGCCGAACTGGTGCTGCATCTGTTTGAGGAACACGCGATTGAGGCGGTGGCCAATTTCGCCGCCGAGTCCCATGTGGACCGCTCCATCACCGATGCCTCACCCTTTGTGCGCACCAACATCGCAGGAACCCAGAGCCTGCTCGACGCTTCGCGCCATTTCGGCATCAAGCGTTTCGTCCACGTCTCCACCGACGAGGTCTACGGCACCCTGGGACCGGACGGAAAGTTCACCGAAGAGACGCCGCTGGCCCCCAACAGCCCCTATTCCGCCAGCAAGGCCGGTGCCGACATGCTGGTGCGGGCCGCCCATGAAACCTTCGGCATGGACACGGTCATCACCCGCTGCTCCAACAACTACGGCCCGTTCCAGTTCCCGGAAAAGCTCATTCCGCTGATGTTTTCCCGGGCCATGGCCGACGAGGCCCTGCCGGTCTACGGCGACGGTTTGAACGTGCGCGACTGGATTTATGTCCTGGACCACTGCCGGGGCGTGGAACTGGCTCTTTTAAAAGGCAAATCCGGCGAGGTCTACAACTTCGGCGGCGACGCGGAAAAGCCCAATATCGAGGTGGTGCGCACCATCTTAAAAGCCCTGGGCAAGCCCGAAAGCCTCATCCGGTTCGTGACCGACAGGCCGGGCCACGACCTCCGCTACGCCATGGATTTCACCAAGGCGACCCGGGAGCTGGGCTTTGCCCCGGCCTACGATTTCTCGCGCGGCATTGCCGAAACCATGGCCTGGTACCAGCAAAACGGCCCCTGGCTTGAAAGCGTCGCCAGCGGAGCCTACCGCCAGTTCATGGCCAGCTGGTACGGGGACCGGGCATGAGTGCTCGCGCGCAGACCGGCCGCGCCGTCATCCTCGGCGGCCAGACCGGGCTGGTGGGCCGGCCCCTGACCCAGACCCTGGCGGCGGCAGGCTATGCGGTTCTGCCCACCACCCGCTCCCAGCTTGACCCCTTTGACGCCGACGCCGTCGCCCGGGCGTTGGCGTCTTTTGAGGCCACGCATCTGTTTAACACCGTGGCCTACACCGCCGTGGACGCGGCCGAGGACGATCGGGACGAGGCCTACCGGGTCAACGGCGATCTGCCCGGCCGGCTGGCCCGGGTCTGCCGTGACGCCGGCACGCTGCTGGTGCACCTGTCCACCGACTTTGTCTTTGACGGGACGGCAAACCGGCCCTATGTCGAGGATGATGCGGTCAATCCCCAGTCGGTCTACGGAGCCAGCAAGCTGGCCGGCGAGCAGGCCATTGCCGACAGCGGCCTGACGGACTTTCAGATCCTGCGCACGGCCTGGCTGTATGGTCCGGGGAAAAAGAACTTCGTGGCCACCATGCTCGGGCTGGCCAAGGACCGGGAGGAACTGCGGGTGGTGGCGGACCAGATCGGTTCGCCTACCTATACGGTTGATCTGGCCGGCTGGATGGCGGAGTTGGCCGGGACGGCGGCGCGCGGCATTTTTCATGCTGTGGGCTCGGGCCAGGCGAGCTGGTGCGAACTGGCGGCTGCGGCCGTGGCCGCTGCGGGCCTGCCCTGCCGGGTGACGCCCATCGCTTCGGCCGAGTATCCCCAAAAAGCCGCGCGTCCGCCCTATTCCGTGCTGGACAATCGCAAGCTGGCCGCGGCCATCGGACGGCTGCCCCGTCCCTGGGACGCGACGGTGCGGGAATACGTCTACGAGCAAATGCAGTCGTCGATCTGATCAAACTCGACCGGCGCAAGGGGCAGGGTAAAGCAGAACGTCGCGCCCTGCCCCGGAACGGATTCGACCCAGATGCGCCCGCCATGGGCCGTCACGATGCCTTCGGCAATGGCCAGGCCCAGACCCAGGCTTTTTTCCCCGGCAGTGGGCTTGGCCGAAAGCCGCTCAAAGGGTTTAAACAGCAACGAGCGCTCCTCGGCCAGCACCCCCGGCCCCTGGTCGCCAACCCGCACCGTCACCGCGTTTTCCTCGACCGCAAGGGTTAAGCGCACCAGGGTTTTGGCTGGCGAAAACTTGACTGCGTTGGACAGCAGATTGTCCAGCAATCGGGCGATGAGGTCGGGATCAAACAACATAAGAGGCACATCAGGCACCTTGATTTCCAGCCGAATGCCCTTGCCGGAGGCCGTGGCCTCGGCCAGACGCGCCCGTTCCATGATCAGGGCGTCGAGCCGCGAGACGGTCAGGACCGGCTCCAGATGGCCGGTTTCCAGGCGGGTGAGATCCTGCATGTTGGAGGCCAGGGTGCACAGCCGGCGTCCGGCCTGGCTGATAACCGCCGCCATTTCCCGGACCTCGCCCCCGATCTCGCCGCACACGCCGTCAAGGATCAGATTGGCTGCCCCCACGATGCCGCCGGCCGGGCTTTTCAGGTCATGGGCCAGCATGGACAGGAACATGCGGCGCAGCCGCTCCAGGCGCTTGATCTCCAGCATGCGCTCCACCGCCTCGACGCCGTGGAGCACCCGGCAGTACAACTCCTCACGCTCAAAGGGCTTGTGCAGATAATCATCGCCGCCGCTTTTGAGAAATTCCGCCGAGATGGCCCGGGGAGCCTTGCCCGAGATGCCGATCAGACAAATTTCGCGCTGCCGATAGCGCCGTCGGATGGTGCGGGTCAGTTCGACGCCGTTTTGCTCCGGCATGTCATAGTCGATGATGACAGCCGTGATGTCCGGGCGCTGCTCCAGGATGGCCAGGGCCATGGCCGGCGAGGCGGCCAGGTGTACCCGGAACTGGTAGTGGCGCAGATTGCGGCGCAAAAAGAGACGCATGAAGGCCGAGTCTTCCACCACCAGGATGCGGGCTGAACGGTTTTTGAGCAACCGGTCCACGAAGCGGGCCACGGCCTGGGGGTCTTCGACCTCGGCCACGACAAAATCGATGGCGTCCAGTTCCTGGGCCAACTCCCGGTAGTCCGGGCGATACCGCTCAGCCACGGCCAGCCAGGGGATGCCGCCGACAGTGGCCGCCGCCGCCAGCCCCCGGACCGTCTCTTCCGGCAGGGCCAGATCGACAAGACACAGCAGGAACGTGCCCTGATCGCCGCCCGCCAGCAGAACCGCGACGTCGTCTGCGGTGCGCACCGGCACGGCTCCAAGACCGGACAGCGCCCCGCAATGCCGGATGACGCCAGACGCCAGGAGGGGATTATCAGAGGCCAGGAGAAATCGCGGGTCGGACATGGCAGGTAAAGTGCCTCCCCAAAGTATAGGTTGAGCGTATCAGAGCCCTTGCACCAGAGCAATGACGCTTTTTCCAAAACATCCCGGCAATTCCGGCTTTTCGCTGGAGCGTCGGTTCGCCGAACCGTCGGATCGCCGAAGGAGCCGGCGCGTCGGCAAGAACTTTCTGCCCGCCGCCTGACCACCGTCCTTGCCTTGTCGTCGGAAGTTTCTTACGTAAGGAATCTGCGGTTTAAGCCCTTCGGCTGATCGGCTCTTCCCTGGAGATCCGGACATGGCATGGCGACGGCTCCGAAGCCTGCGAATTCGGCTTTTTTGGCTGGTTCTGCTGACACTGGCCCCGGTTCTTGCGTTGCATGTGGCCTCGACGCTGGAAAAGCAATCCATGGCCCGCCAAGCCATTGTGCGCAGCCTGCAAAACATCGCCGACTTGGCCGCCGCCAATGCCCAGACCGTGCTGGCCGGTGCCGGCGAGGTCTTGCACGGCCTCACCCAACTCCCGGAAATCCAACGCCTCGACCCAGTCGCGGCAGGCCGGATACTTGCCAAAGCCGAAGGAATCTTCCCCAATTTCAGCCGCTTGCGGCTGGTGCGCCAGAACGGAACCCTGGCGGCACCCGCCGATCTGCCCAGCGTTTCTGGCGACGACGCCGACCGCTCCTGGTTTGGCCAAGCCCTGGCCAGTCCTTCTCTGGTGCTGTGCGGCTGTCAGAGCGACAAAAGCACGGGCCAGCCCGGCATCCTGCTGGCCCATTCCGTGATCGACGCCGCCGGGACGGTTCTTGGTGCCTGCGCCCTGACCCTCAACCTCGACTGGTTTGCCCAAAGCTTTGCTGCCCTGCGGCTGCCCGAGGCAGTCGAGGCCTGTCTGTTTGACGAGGGGGGGACCGTGCTGGCCACCTGGCCGGTCAATCCGGCAGCCATCGGCCAGCCCCTGCCCGACGCCGCCGCTCTTGTGCCCAGACTGGCCGGCGGCCAGCCACCCGCCTGGGACGGCCCGGGCCTTGACAAGAGCCAACGCCACGCCATTTTCTCCTCCATCGGCACCACCGGCAAGGGGCGATTCCACATCCGCCTGAGCCAACCCGAACAGATCCATACCGCCGCCTTGGCCTCGACCTGGCAGCGGGACATGTCCCTTTTCGGCTTGGCCGTCGTTCTGGCCCTGGCTGCCGCCCACTTTTTCAGCAACGCCTTCCTGCTGCGTCCGGTCGAACGCCTGGCCGACATGGCCCGGGACTTGACCAACGGCGACCTGGACCGCCGTTCCGGCATGGCCAACGCCCAGGGCGAACTGGCCGACCTGGGCCGGGCCTTGGACGCCATGGCCGACAGGCTGCGCGAGCGCATCCGCTTCACCCAGGAACTCATCGACGCCATACCGGCCCCTGTGTTCTACAAGGACTTGGACGGCCGCCATCTCGGGTGCAACAAGGCTTTTGATCGCGACATCCACCCCCGCGATGCCATTATCGGACGCACTTTGGCGCAGATCCTCCCACCAGAGGCGGCCGCGCTGGGCCTGGAAAATGATCGCCGCGCCCTTAATAATCCCCACAACGCAGTGGCCTACGACGCCCCCATCAAATACCGGGACGGTTCGTTGCACGATGTGCTGCTCTTTAAATCCCCATTCTACGACATCGGCGGCCGACCGGCCGGCATTGTAGGCGTCTTGCTGGACATAACGGCCCACAAGCGCTCGGAAAGGGAGCTGCTCGCCTCTCAGACCCGCTACGAGCTCCTGCTGGCTTCCCTGCGCGACGGCTTTGCCGTGCTTTCCAGCGACCACCGGGTGGTGCAGTCCAATCCGGCCTTCCGGGAGATGCTCGGCTACAGCGCCGAGGAACTTTCGGTCATGCCCTACCGGGACTTCACCCCCACGGTCTGGCACGAGGCCGAGCAACGGATTCTGACCGAGGTCGATGCCCGAGGCTTTTCCGAGATTTTTGAAAAGGAATACCGCCGCAAGGACGGCGTCATCTTCCCCGTGGCCCTGCGCCTGCACCGCTACCCGGCCGTTGCCGGCGATGACCGCCGCTATTTTGCCATCGTGCGCGACATCGCCGACGCCAAAGCCATTGAAGCCGACCTGCGCCAGGCCAAGGAGGCCGCCGAAACAGCCAATCAGGTCAAAAGCGAATTTCTGGCCAAAATGAGCCACGAAATCCGCACGCCCCTGCATGCCGTTATCGGCATGACCGAACTGACCCTGGACACCAAACTGACCCCATCCCAGCGCGATGCCTTGCAAACCGTGCGCGAGGCCGCCGGCAATCTCCTCGATCTCATAAACGACATCCTCGACATCTCGCGCATCGAGGCCCGGGGCCTGGATCTGGCCGATGAAGACTTTGATCTGCGCCGCACCCTGGCCGGCGTGGCCCGCACGCTGCGCCCCCAGGCCCGGCGCAAGGGGTTGCTCCTGTCCCTGGCCGTGCCCGCAGCCGTGCCGCGTTACGCCCGGGGCGATGCCGGACGGCTGCGCCAGATTCTGCTGAATCTCGTTGGCAACGCCATCAAATTCACCGACACCGGGCGCGTGGACGTGTCTGCCGCCATGCCCCAAGCGCAACAACTCATACTCACCGTGGCCGACACCGGGGTCGGCATCCCCCCGGATCGCCTGGATTACGTGTTTAACATGTTCACCCAGGCGGATTCCACCGTGGCCGGCCACTACGGCGGCACGGGCCTGGGCCTGGCCATCTGCCGGGAACTGACCCGCCTTATGGGCGGCAGTATCGAAGCCAGCAGCACGCTCGGCCGGGGCAGCACCTTTGTGGTGCGCCTCCCGCTCACCCCGGCCCTGACCGTCCCACCCCGGCCGGCCCGGCCAGTCGGGCCAGTCGAGCCGGACGGGCCGGTCGGACAGGTCGGGCCGGCCACGGCCAAGCCCTTGCGCATCCTCTTGGCCGAAGACAATCCGGTCAATATCAAGGTAGCAACCACCTATCTGTCCCGCCGGGGCTATGCGGCCAGGGTCGCGCAAAACGGTCGGCGCGCCCTGGAACTGCTCGCCCAAGAGCCCTTCGACGTGGTGCTTATGGATGTGGAAATGCCCGAACTCGACGGCCTGGAAACCACGCGGCAGATCCGGGCCGGGCTGGCCGGACCCCAAAACTGCGCCGTGCCCGTGGTGGCCATGACCGCCCATGCCCAGGCCGGAGCCAGGGAGCGTTGTCTGGCAGCAGGGATGAACCACTATTTGACAAAGCCGCTGGATTTTTCCGCCCTGGACGAACTGCTGGGCCGTTTTGCCGCCACCCCGGCCGCAGCCCCCTCCCCTGCCCCGGCCCCTGCCCCGGCCCCTGCCGACAACGACAGCCCCGGCCCGGTCCTGGATTCACCCGCCGCCCTGCGCCGTCTGGGCGGCGACGAAGCCCTCTTGCGCGAGATTGAAAAGGATTTCCTGGGCCACTACCCCGGCAAGCTGCGGCGCATCAGCCTGTGCAGCGACACCGAGAACTGGGACGAAGCCGCCCTGGCCGCGCATTCGCTGAAAAACGTCGCCGGAGCCGTGGGAGCCGAGTCCTCCCGCCGCCTGGCCGGACGCCTGGAGGCCTGCCTGCGTTCGCGCGACGCCGTCGCCGCCACGGAAATCCTGGCGGACCTCAAACGCGATCTGCACGCGGCCGGGGCGGCCATCAAGGCTGCTCACAAAAACCATCCCCCGGCCACCGGGTAGCACGAGACAAAGAAGCCAGAAGCCAGAAGACAGAAGGCAGAAGGCAGAAGGCAGAAGATGCCTCCGGCGGCCGGGGGCCTGAGGCCCCCGGCCCCCCCACCGGGAAAAGTTGTTCAAGGGGTTTTGGACGGTGGCTGGCACTCTGGCCGGCTGCCGGCCCGGACTGCCAGCCTTTCTATTTGATTGAAACCACCGTTGCTCCGGCGGCATCGATGCGGAGGGGGCCTCACGGTTCCCGTCCTCCCCTACTGCCGGGCGCATCCCCAAAAAAAAGGCCCGACGCATCCGCCGGGCCTTTTTGCGTTGCCGCAAAAAACGCGCTATTCGAGGTCGATGATGACCGGGCCAAGGATGTTGCCCACGGGGCGGGACAGAAACTCCTCGCGCTTGATCTCTTTACCATCATACAACATGCTCTCGATGTGAATGATCTTTTGCATCCAGACGTTGTTCTCGATGGTTTTGGGGATCTCCGTCTCGACAATGCGGGCAGTGATCTTGTCGATATCGATTTCCTCGACGTCACTAAACGAATACGTATGGATGTATTCTTCGTTGAACCCAAAACAATACAGCAGATTGTTTTTGACGTGGGGCTGGAAAATCTTCTTGGCCGGATTGCTCTTGACCTCGCAATTGATCTTGCTTAGGCTGACCCGAAGCTTTTCTTTTTCATTGACAATGATGTAGACGACGGGACGGTTGCTTTCCAGCAAGTCCTCGCCCGAAGAGTGGAGGTTGTTGTCCACTCCGTGATAGATGTATTCGATGTAGCGTTCCCGGTTGGCTTCCCTGGCTTCCCGCACCACTTCCTTCTCGATGTAGGAATAAAAAATCCGCTGTCCGAAGCCCTTAATCTCAATGGTAAACTTCATCCTCCGCCTCCTGAGCAGATTCCGTGGTGTTCCGGCCTTGTCCGGGAAACGGCCCCAGTCCTTGCGGCCCGGCTATCGTCAGGATGCTACGCGGCTTTTTCCCTGCGGTCAATTTATCGTCGCCGCCCTTGGCCTGTGCGCCATCCTGGCCGGTGCGCCTGCCGCCCAAGCCGGCGATCCGGCCGCAGCCGTCACGCCGCTGCTTGGCACGCCCTACCGCGACGACGGCGTGGACGACCCGAGCGGTCGCCACACCCTTTTCGCCAACCAATCCAAGTCCTTCCCAGATCGGGGCTATAATTGCAGCGGGTTTGTGGTCAGCGCCTCCCGCAGCATTCTCGGCCGCCCCCTGCTCCTCGACCCCATGCGCCGCGACCGCAAAGGCGACTCCGGCCAGAACGCACCAGCCGGCGAAGACTGGGATTTCGGCTACGATCTCATTTTAAACGCCACCGACGGCCTGCCCCGGCGCGTTCTCCTCCCGCCCGGTCCGGCCGGACCGGGCCAGCCCGCGCCAGCCGCCCTGGCCGCCCCGGAAAACCTCGACGCCACCCGGTTTCGCGGCTTTCCCCTGCACGACACCGCCGCCTGGAAAGCCGTCCTGGCCCAATTGCGCCCTGGCGAAATCGTCTTCGCCACACTCAGCAAGGAAAAAGCCGGCCGCCTCTACTACTACCACGTTGGCCTGCTCTATACCGACCCATCGGGCCGGGCCTATTTCGCCCACGCCACCCCGGGCAAAGGCAGCCACCGCCTGGAACTCACCAACCCGGCCGGCATGGCCGCCTTTCGCAAAGAATTCGCCGAAAACCGCTTCGGCGAAAAATATATCCTGCTCGTCGCCGCCCCGCTGCCGCGTTAGGGGCGGAGGGGGAGAAAGAGAAGGCAGAAGGCAGAAGAGGCCTCCGGCGGCCGGGGGGATGATCCCCCCGGACCCCCCAACGAGAGAAGTTTTAAGGGGGTTGGGGCGCTGGATGGTAATCTGGTCGGCTGTGGACCGGAGAGCCAAAGCGGACATTTGACGGGAACCACCATTGCTCCGGCGGCCAAAGGGCAAAGCCCTCTGGAATCCCACGCAGGTTCTCGTCGATGAGTGCGCCAACCCGGTCTAACTAACTCACGGCTTACGGCCCACGGCCATAAAAAACGTCAGGCTGAAAAAAAAGGTGCCCTCGGTGTCACGCCGACGCTGTTCGGCCGCAAACGCCGTGGCCTCGGCGGCTGACACCGCGCCGTCTGCCGCTGCCCGATCAGCCGTTTCCAGCAGGCTGTAGACCGCCTCGGCCGCCTCCAGACGGCGCAGCACCAGGGACAGGGGCACAATTTCCACCCCGTCCAGCCCCGCCGCGGCGAGCAGCCGTCCCAGACGCCGCCCGATCCAGCCACAGCGGAAGCTGTCGCACCAAAAATGCGCCAGCCGCCGGGAAACGTTTGTAAAATCCGAATCCACCACGAAGGTGCCCCAGTCCGGCTCAACAGCCAGGACTGTGCCGCCAGGGCGCGTCGCGCGCGCCATCTCGGCCAGCACCAGCCCGGGGTCCGGCACATGCTGGAGTGTGCGTTCGATGCGGCAGGCGTCAAAGACCCCTGCCGCAAACGGCAGACGCGCCCCCGCACCGGCCACAAAGGCCGGCTTGGCCCTGGCACCGGCACCGGAAGTGCTGCTCCCGGATCGCCTGGCCGAGCATGGTCTGGCTGGCGTCCAGGCCCACGGCCAGCCCGACTGTCCCACCTAGCCCACCCGGCCCGACGGTCACACCTGCCCCGACCCGTTGGGCCAGGGCCGCCGCTTCCACGCCAAGCCCGCAGCCCACGTCCAGGACGCTGGCCCCCGGGGCAAGGGCAAGCCGCTCCAGGCTCGCGTCCTTTATGGCCCGCATGCCCGGGAGAGCGCCCAGGTAGCGCAGGCAGCGCACGTAGACGTCGGGATCGCCCGTGCGGTCAAGGCCGGCAAAGCCTGTGGCCAGATATTCCGTCATGTCCGCACTCCGGCAACCAACCGTCAGCCTTGCGGGAACAGGCGCACGCCGTCGGCCGCATCCTCCACCCGGTAGCCCAGGGCTTCGATGGCGGCGCGAAGGCTGTCGGCCCGGACAAAGTCCTTGCTCTGGCGGGCGGCCAGCCGCTCTGCGACCAGTCGGGCCGCCTCGGCCGGCCATCGGGGGCGCGGCACAGGCAGCCGGGTCGGATCGAGCAGCAGCAAGGCCGCGTCGGCCCGGCCAAGCGCGGCCAACAGCCGGGTGGCGTCGCCGGGCGGCAGGCCGCCGGCAGCCAGCCCGCCGTTGGCAAAGCGGCAAAAGGCAAAAAGCGCCGGCCAGAAATGATACACGGCGAGGTCATCGGCCAGGGCCACTTCCAGAGCCGCTTCCAGCCGCTCGGCCTCGGTGGCGGCACCTTGTGTGGGTGCGCCCTCGCCGGTTGCGGCCAGATGCAGGTTGGCGGCCAGTTCCTGGACGCGGCTGCGATTGCGCTCCCACATGGCCAGGGCCTCCGGGGTGGCCGAGAGCGGCTTGTGATAGCTGGTGGAAAGCAGCCAAGCCCGAATGGCCAGGGGATGGACGCCGTAGCCCAGCAGATCGTCGAGGGTGGGCACGCCCTCAGCCCCTTCCCCGCCAGCCACCCGGCCGCCGGCCAGCCAGGCCGCCGGCGACAAGCCCAGCCCGCCGGCCCAGATGGCCCGCAGGTTTTCCAGATGCGGAAAAGTCTTGTCCTCGTCGGTGACGACAACGGTCACAGCCGGCAAAACCTTGGCCGCAGCCGCCGCCATCTGCAGAAACCAGCTCGGCCGCACATTGCCCCAGGGCGTGACGAGCACGTCGCCAGCTTTGAGGTCTTTCAAGCTCACGCGCTTAAGCAGCGTAAAATCCCGGGGATGGTCCTTGGCGTAGGAATCGAGGTCCACGGTCTTGCCAAGGGCCAGTTTGGACATGTCCAGGCCAAGCAGCCGCCCATAGGCCTTGTCCCGGGCCACGTCGAAATAGACGCTGCGCAGCTTTTCATAGGCCAGCCCCTTGTCCATGAGTTTTCGGGTCATGGCCAGGGCCTCGTCCAGAGCCTCGCCGGCCAGGGGAAAGGCCGCCCCGGACACGCCGAGCAAGGCGGCATAGCCGGCCACGCGCTCCCGGGCAGCCAGGGCGAAATCCCGGCACGTAAGCCCTGCCGCCCGCGAAGCCTCCAGGCAGCGGTCGTCCAGATCAGCCAGCCCCACGGCCAGGGCCGGCCGGGCACCGCCGCGCGCCAGGGCGCGCCCCAGGACATCGAGCACCACCACCCGCCTCCAGGCGTCCAGATCACCCGGCTCGGACAGGGACGGACCAAAAGTGAAAAGCCCGGGAGTTCCCGCCGCCGGATCAAGATAGACCGGCGAAGCCGTGCCGACGCTGCCAAGGGCCACGCCCTTTTTCTCGGGCACGGCAAAAAGGGTGGTGGACAGGTAGCGCTCGCCGCTGTCGGCCAAAATGACCACGATCAGGCCCGACGAAAGCTCACCGGCCAAACGCACCGCCGCCGCCATGGCCGCCCCGCCGCTCATGCCGACAAGCAGACCTTCTTCCCGGGCCAGCCGCCGGGCCATGGCAAAGGCCTCGTCGTCCTCCACCGGCACAATGGCATCCAGGGCATGCTTGTCAAAGATGCCCGGCGGATAGGATTCCTGCATGTTTTTAAGGCCCTGGATCTTGTGGCCGGGCCTGGGCTCCACCGCAATGACCTGGCAGGCGGGATTCAACTCTTTGAGTTTTTTAACCAGCCCCATGGCCGTGCCCGACGTGCCAAGGGCCGCCACCACATGGCTGGCCCGTCCCTCGGATTCTGCAAAAATCTCCACGGCCGTGGCCGCGTAATGGGCCTCGATGCTGGCCGGATTGTTGAATTGATCCATGAGCACGTAGCGGTCCGGTTCTTCCCGGGCCAGCCGGTAGGCTTCCTCAATGGCCCCGTCCGTGCCCAGGTTGCCCGGGGTGAGCACGATTTCCGCGCCATAGGCCCGCATGATGCGCTTGCGCTCCTCCGAGGCCGAGGCCGGCATAAGCAGCTTTAACTTGTAGCCCTTAACGGCGCAGACCATGGCCAGCCCGATACCGGTATTGCCGGAGGTGGCCTCGATGACGGTGCGCCCGGGCGTCAGTTCTCCGGCCCGCTCGGCCGCTTCGATCATGGCCAGCCCCACCCGGTCCTTGATGGAGCCGCCGGGGTTTCGCATTTCGATTTTGGCGCAAATGGTCACGGCCGGGTTGGGACACACCCGGCCCATACGCACCAGCGGCGTCTTGCCGATCAGGGACAGCACGGAATCATGAATCATCGCACCCCTCGCAGGATAAAGCCCAATCGTTTCCGGGCTGACTTGTGGTAGGCAAAAAATCGGCCACCGGCAAGAGTGGCAGGGAACTTGCTAAAGCCAAAGCATCTCAACCAAGGATGGGGCCATGGAGATCAACAAGTACCTTGCCGACAACCTCGCCTTCCTGGCCGAATCCGGCGCGCCCATTGGCAGCTGGCTGGCCGAGCACAATCCCGATCCGGCCATTGTCCACGAACGGCTGCACAAAAACCAGGGCGGCATCGTCGATTGGCGCATGGACGACGGCCAGGGCCTTTTCTCCAAGCTGCCGCCGCCGTATTTTTACAAGGATTGGCAGCCGGTTGAAAAGCTCGAAGGCGCGGCCACAGTCATTATCGGCACGGCCCTTGGCTATGGTCTCAACCATGTGCTCACCGGCACCCCCAACTCCCACAAGGTGCTGGTGGTGGAACCGCGTCCCGAAATGCTCCTGGCCTGCCTCGGCCAGACCGATTATCGGGCGTTTCTGGCCCATGGCAAGCTGGCCTTCGTGCCGCCCAACGCCGCATCCATTGAGATGGCCTTGCAAAACCTGGATGTGAGCTTTTTATTTTCGCGCATTTATCTGCGAAGCGACCTGGCGTGCAAGCAGATGGGGCCGGAGTATGCCCAGATGTCGGTGCTGACCCAGGCCAAACTCGAAAACCTCTCGGTGGAACTGACGACCTTGCGCCATAAACAGGAAGTCATGGTCGGCAATGAATTGCACAACTACGGCCGGGCCATGAACGACGGCAGTCTGGCCCGGGTGGCCGGCATGGCCAAAGGTTTGACAGCCGTGCTCCTGGGCGCGGGGCCGTCATTGGCCGCTTACGCCCCGGTCCTGCGCCGCCACCGCCACAAAGGCTTTTACGCCGCCGCACTGCAGACCCTGCCGGCCCTGGAACGACTGGGCATCAAACCCGATCTGTGCCTGGCCATCGATTATAACGACAACATGCTCCAAAGCCTGGACAATTTGAACGATCCGGCGTTTGCTGCCGACATTCCCTTTATTTATTCCACCAAGATGGACCCGGCTGTGCTGGCCCGCTACCCCGGACCCAAAATGCCGCTGTGGACCCAGGGCGGCATGGCCACCTATGTGCTCAAGGACCAGGAACTGGTCCTTGATGCCGGCGGCAACGTCGCGGTCACCCTGGAACGCTTCCTCACCTGGGCCGGGGCCGAACGCTTCATCCTGGCCGGCTGCGACCTGGCCTGGCAGGGGAGTGCAACCCACGCCCCGGGCCACCACCACGCCGCAGGGGTCCACACCTACAACCCCCGCGAAGATGTGAAGCTGACCAACCTGCACGGTGAGACGATCTACACCCATTTTGGTTTTTTAGCGGCCAAGCGCGACATCGAAAAGGATATTGCCGCGTCTGCCGCCGGTTTCTTCAATCTGTACGGCGGCGGCGTGGTCATTGAGGGGGCGGTCAACATCGGTCCCGACGACCTCGAATCCGGTGAGCTGCTGGCCAGCCAAGGCATTGCCAAGGAAGTGTTTCTGGATGCCCTGAACCGGGCATCCCAGCCCCGCAGCCGGCCGGTCTTTGCGGCCAAGGCGGAAATATGGGCCACCTCGCTGAAAAACGCCTCCCGCCGGCTGGAAAAACTCATGCGCAAAGCCGACAAGCACCAAGGCGAAATCCGGGAACTGCTGTCCCAGATCCAGTTCTTCAGCCGCCACGATCCGCTCTATATGCCCTATCTCTATAACGAGATCATGGATCTGGCCGGCCTGGTCCACACCAAGGCCCGCTACGGCGTCAAAGAATTGGCGACGTTTAAAAACATCCGCCAACGCATCCTGGCCAAAATCCGCGAAATCGACGCCAATTTAGCCCCGTCCAGCACCTGGGCCGCGTAAGACGCGGGGGACAAAAGACAGGCGGCCGATGCTGCTCCGGGGTCCGAGGGATACAATCCCCCCGGACCCCGGCACCGGGAGAAGGTTGCAACTGCCGGTGCCAGCAAGGAGGTCGCAGTCAGACCTCAAAGACATCCCCCGGCCCGGGCAAAAAAGCCCGGATCGACGCCGCAGCCAACTGCCGGCCAATTTCCCCGCCCCGTTCCCGGCGCAATTCCCGCCGCACATGCACCACGGCCAGGGCCTCGGCCCAGGCCGACTCGGCCAGGGCCAGCGCTTCGGGCACCGACCCATGTCCGGCGACGCCCGCCTCAAGGCCGTATCCCTCCTGCACCACCAGGGCGCAGCCCGCAGCCAGTTCCGCCCCGGCCGCAGTCGCCGCCCCGTCGCCGCCATAATACAAGGCCCCAAAGCGCGTCGTCAGCCGCAGCCCCAGACACGGAGCGCCGTGTCCGGTCAGGGCCGCCTGGGCCGCAAAGCCAGCCACAGCAAAAGGTTTCCCCGGCCAGGCGGTGATGCACCGAAGCTCAAAATCAAGCGAGGCACGCAGATTCGGATAGGCCAGATCCGTCACCGTCGCCACCTTGTCCGCCACGCCCTCGCCGCCATGCACAAATAGCGGTCGCACCCGCCCTTGCTCCTGCAACCGGGCCAGCAGATAGGGCAGGCCGAAAAAATGATCGCCGTGAAAATGGGAAATCCACACCGCATCCGGGCCGTCGCGGCGATCCGCTTCCGACACGCCCGCGCAACTGAAAAAGGCCGCAGCAGCCGTAAAGCCGCAGTCGAGCAACACCGAGCGCCGACGCTCGCCGGTCATGCCGACCAGAAACAAACTCGTATTGGGCAGCGCCTCGTCAAAGGCCTCACCCACGCCGACAAACGTCACCCGCATGCCCGAACATCCTCCAACGCCTTGCAATATGCAGGACTTTTCGCCAAGACAAAGAAAAAGCTGCGGCCCGCCGACGCATCAGCCTGACGCTTCGCTGCGGCGCGTAACCGAACACTCCCAACCGACCAAAAGGAAGCCCCCATGCAGCGCCGCGTCACCCAGATCGAAAGCATCCGGGTTCTGGCCATGTTCGGCATCTTCTTCTACCATCTCTGGACCGTGCTGCCGGACGGCGGGGCGCAAAACCCCTTCGGGCCCATCCTTGGCGACATCATGAGCCAAGGCTACCTGGGTGTCGTGGTCTTTAACGCCATTACCGGCTTCGTCCTCACCTTGCCCCACGCCAATCCCGGCGGCAAGCCGCCCATGGCCTACTTCGACTTTTTCCGCCGCCGCTTCGGCCGCATCACCCCGCAATATTACCTGTCCCTGGCCCTGTGGAGCGTCGTGGCCCTCGTGGCCGGCTCCATGCCCCTGGCCGCTTTGGGTGCCTGCGTGGCCGAAAAGCTGTTTTTCGTTCAAACCTTTGATCCGGCACGCTTTTTCTGCCTGGAACCGGCCTTGTGGTGGATGGGGCTGCTCGCCCAATTCTACCTGACCTTTCCGCTGCTGCTGCGCCTTTTCCAAAAATACGGCCCGGGCCGGGCCACCGCCGGCTGCCTGCTCTTTGGCTGGGGCTTATGGTTCGTCCTGACGCAGCTGGCCAAAGTCAGCTCCACCGCCGCCCTGCTCGATTACATGCTCTATTTCAACCTGCCCTACCGGCTGCCGGAATTTGCGCTGGGCATGGCCTTTGCCCTGGTCTGGAAAGCCCGGGCCGCCGCACCCCGGGACGGTGATCCCGAAACCGGCATTCCGACAAGCTGGCTGCTCGGCTTTTTGGCCGCCGCCTACTTCGGCCTGCCCCTGGCCATAGTCTTTAAAGCCCACTTGCAGGCCACCCTGGCCCATATCCTGCTCACCATCACCTGCCTGGGATTGGCCGGATCACTCTTCTCCTGGCCGGCCATGGCCCGACTCGGAGCCAAACCCGCCGTCTCCCTGGCCGCCGCCACCTCCTACAGCTTCTATCTGCTCCACCAGCCCATCCTGGGCTACGGCGCGGATATGCTGCGCCGCCTGCACCCCTTCGCCGCCATGTGCCTGCTCGCTGCCATCAGCTTGCCAGGTGCCTATTACCTGTCGCTCTACCAGGATCGCCTCGTGGCGAAATTTGAGTCGAGAGGAAAATAAAGAGAGAAAACAGGAGACAGAAAAGAAGAGAAGATGCCTCCGGCGGCCGGGGGGATGATCCCCCCGGACCCCTGCATCTGGAGAAGTTTTTCAAGGGGCTTTTGCCGCTGGCTATCAATTTGGTCGTCTGGGGACTGGGGAAGCTGAAAGAGGCGCTTGACGGCGACCACCGTTGCTCCGGCGGACGAAAGGGTGCTCGCCCAGAGCAACGTAACAACCGCTTGAATCATGCCTTCTGCCTTTCCAGGCGAACCGGGTTGGCGCACTTGCGGCCGCCGTGCTCCCCGCGCTTCGCGGGGTGCGTCGGCGGCCGTAAGTGCGCCAACCCATGCGGCACAGCCGCCAAGCGCGCAAGCGCTCCCGCGCCAACCGTCTTCACGCGTTCCCGCTTCCCGCAGCAGTCCCTTACCCCGCCCCAACTCCCGCCCCCAAGCGGGGGGTCCGGGGGGATCATCCCCCCGGCGGGTCCAGGGCAGAGCCCTGGCAGGGTCTGGGACAGCGTCCCAGCGGGGTCTGGGACAGCGCCCGGCAGCGCCGCGACAGCAGCTCTTTTTCTCGGCCGTCCCTGTTCTCGCAGGCTTAAAATTCGGGGCCAAGTTCAGTCAGGGTCACGACATCGACGCGGCTGTCGCGTTCTTTGGCCCAGAGTTTGAGGGCTTCCAGGGTTTCGCCGTAGGGATGTCCGATGGCGATGGCCCGGCCGTTTTTGACGGCATTGCGTTCGGCGGTTTTGAGTTGCCCCAGGATGGTGCGGACGTTTCGGACATTGTCGAGGAAGACGGCGCGCCGGTAAAACGGCACGCCGGCCTTGCGGGCGGCTTCGGGGGCGGCGCTTGTGGCCGAGGTGACGGAATCGAGGAAGAACAGGCCCTTTTCCTTGAGCACGCTCATGACGGCGGCCATGCCTTCGGGATTGCTGGTAAAGGTAGAGCCCATGTGGTTGTTGATGCCTTTGACGTGGGGAACCTGGGCGAGATTGTCGGCCAGGAGGGATTTGACGCGTTCGGGGTCCATGTCAATAAAGACTGCCCCGGGACCGGGGTTGACGCGGGGGTAGGAGCCGGGCTGCATGGGTTGGTGCAGGATGATTTCCAGGCCCTGTTCCGTGGCCATGGCTTCGACGGACCGGGTTCGGGGGCGATTGGGCAGGATGGCCAGGGTGACGGGGAACGGCAATTCGGTGAGATTTTTGGCCATGACCGGGTGATCGCCAATATCGTCGATGACCACTACCATGCGGGGATTTTTCCCGGCATCGCCGGCCACGGGATGGGCTTGCGGCTCGGGTGGAGCCGATTCGGCAGACGGGGCGGCGGGTTGGGCCGGCGGTTCCACCTTGCCGCGTATTGCATGCCCGGGGGGACTCTGTTCGGGTTGTCCGGCCTGAGGCGGCAGATGCTCTTCGTAATGTACGGCAGACGGCTGTTGCTGCGGCGACTGTTGTTGCGGTGGTTGCTGCTGTTGCTGCTGCTCCTGCTGTGCCGGCGGCTGGTTCTGAGCCTGGGTCTGGGCCTGGGCTTTGGCCTTGGACAAGGCTCTGGCCAGCGTCAGCGCGTCCTCTTGGGGCTGCGGCTGCACTAGCGGCTGTGCCGGCGCTTGCGGCTGTGCTTGTCCCTGGGCTTGAGACTGCGCTTGCGGCTGCCCTTGCGGCTGGGGTTGCGACTGGGCTTGCCCCTGAGGCACGGGTTTGCCGCCAGCGGTCTTTTTCTTCTCGACCACGGATTTCGGGGCAGCGGTTTTAACGGCCGGCGTGCCGGTGCGCTCAATGGGCGGTGGCGGGAAAGGGCCGAAGAACATGACCGCGAGCACGACGAGAGTGGCGGCCAGGGCCAAACCGGCCACGGTCGTAAAAACAGGTTTGCCGGAGAGAACAAAACGACGGTTCTCTCCGGCTTTGGCGCTCTTGGGAGCCTTGCCCCGCCCCTTGCCTTTGGCAGGTTTGGCGGGTTTGGCGGCTCCCTTCTGCGATGGGCGCTTTTTAGGGGGTGTAGGTTTTGATGGGGAAATACTTCACCAATTCCAGAGCGAGTTTTAACTGATTGTCGCGAGCGAGCTGATCGATCATTTTCTGTTTCGGATCGTCGGCCGCATCAGCCGCTTTCTTTTTCTTGTTTTCCAGATGGCGCGTGAGATCGCGTTCCCGGAACTGGTGGTTGGCCGAGAGTTTGTCGCGATCAGATTCGGTATCCTGCAGGGGCACCATGAAGTCGGGTTCGATGCCTTCGGCCTGGATGGAGCGGCCGTTGGGCGTGTAGTACAGCGCGGTGGTCAGCTTGATGCCCGAACCGTCGGCCAAGGGGATAACGGTTTGCACCGAACCTTTGCCGAAAGTTTTTTCGCCGACCAAGAGGGCCCGCTTGTGGTCTTTAAGGGCACCGGCCACGATTTCCGAGGCCGAGGCGGAACCGGCGTTAATGAGCACCACCAGCGGCGCGGCCATGTCGGCACCGTCGCCCTTGGCGGTGAATACTTTTTCCTGTTCCTGGTTCTTGCCCTTGATGGACACGATCTGGCCCGTGGGCAGGAACACATCAGAGACGTTGACGGCCTGATCCAGCAACCCGCCGGGGTTGTTGCGCAGATCGAGAATAGCGCCTTTGAGCTGCTTGCCGCCCTTTGGGTAGTCGGCCAGGGCCTGCTTAAGCTCGGCAGTGGTATTTTCATTAAAGCGTGTCAGGCGGATATAGAGGTAACCGGGTTCGACCTCATTGCTTTTCACGCTGACAATCGGGATGGTGTCACGCACCACTTTGACTTTGAAGGGCTTTTGCTGGTCCTTGTGCACGAGCGTCAGGGACACGGCCTTGCCTTTGGGGCCACGAATCTTTTGCACCGCGTCAACCAGGGTCATATCCTGGGTGGATTCGCCTTCGATTTCCAGGATGACGTCGCCGGCCTTGATGCCGGCCTTGTCGGCCGGGGTGTCGTCGATGGGCGAAATGACCGTCAACCGGCCGTTTTCCATGCTGATTTCAATGCCGATACCGCCGAATTCGCCAGAGGTGCTGACCTGCATCTCCTTAAATTCGTCTTTGGACAGAAAACTCGAATGGGGATCAAGCTGTTGGAGCATGCCAACGATGGCCCCATCGATGAGTTCGTTGCGGGTAACGGGCTTGACGTAGTGGTTTTCCACCAGATCCATGACCTGGCTGAAGCGCTTGAGGGGGGCAAACCGATCTTCCTCGGGTTTCGCGGCAAAGGCGGCGGAGCCAAGGGTCAGACAGACGGCCAGGGAACACGACACTTTGGTCAAAAGACGCATACCATCCTCCACGAAACATGACGGACAAAATCAGCGGCCGGGGCAGGAAGATCCCCTCGTCGCCGGCCACAAGCTACGCCCTAGCGCCTGACGGCAAGCCACTCCGCCGGATTAAGGGCTTTTTCCCGAAAACGCAATTCGAAATAGACGCCGGGTGCGCGCGTCTGGTTGCAATACCCGCTGCGCCCGAGGGCTGCCTCGCGGGGGACAGCCTCGCCAACGGACACGGTACTCTCGCTAAGGCAGGCATACACCGTATGGCAACGGTCCTCGTGGGTCAGGATCACCACGCGTCCAAGGCCGCGCAATAAACCAGTAAAAACAACCCGGCCGGCCGCAGCAGCGGTCACGGGCGAGCCTTCGGGCACAGCGACGACGATGCCCTGGCGGCCCTGCCGGCTGGCGGCGGAAAAGGGGGTCAGCACGTTCCCCGCCGCCGGCCAGGACAATCCGCCGGGGGGCGGCGTAAATACTTTGGGGCCGTCATGGTCTGGCCCGTCACGGGCCTCCGGGGCAGCCTGACTGTTCGAGAGGGTCGGGAGGGCCGGGGTTTGCGGGGCGATTGTCGCGTCCAAGGCCTGCCCGAGCACGGCCGCGCCGTCGCGCTCCTGGGCGTTGGTGGCGCTTTCGAGCTCCCGCACCCGGCTGCTGACGGCCTCGGAAAAGGCCGTATCCGCTTCTTTTTGCCCGGCCAAAAGGCGCAAAGCGGCTGCGTCGCGGGCCACACGCCCGTCCCGGACCCTGGCTGCGGCGACCGTAAAGGCTTGCCGCGCGGCCAGGGCTTGCGCATACAGCGCCCGGGTCCAGACATAACGCCGGTCGGCCTCGGCCCAATCGGCCCCGGCCAAACCGCTTGAGGCCAGGGCCTCGGCGCGCAACGGCCACAAGGCGGCCAAGAGGTCCGAAAGCCGGCGGGCCTCGGCGTCGCGGGCCGCCTCCAACGCGGCCAACTGCCTGGAAAGACGCACGGTCTCAGCCTCGCCGGCCGCCAGCCTGACCCGGGCCTCGCTTAGGCGGGCCTGGGGCGCACGGGGGGCGGGCGGTGCCGGTTTTCGGGCCAGGGCCGGGGTCGCCGCCAAAGCCAGGGCAAGCAGCCACGCGGCGAGAACGGCTTTCACGGCAAAAACCGCTCTAACGGACAGGCCTCGCATTTGGGCGTCCGGGGCCGGCAGTAGGCGTTGCCCACCCGCACGAGTAAGGCGTGAAATTCATTATACAGGCCCACCTCAGCCGGCAGGGCGTCCATGAAGAGGTCGCGCAGTTCGTCGTAGCCGGCCTCCTCGGGGGCCAGCCCATGGCGGGAACAGATGCGGGCGGTGTAGGCGTCCACCACGAAGCTTGGCAGGCCCAGGCCGTAGAGGAGGATGCTGTCGGCCGTCTCCGGCCCCACTCCCTTGACCGCCAGCAGGCGCTGCCGGGCGCTGTCCAGACCGGACGCGGCCAGGGCGGTGATGTCGCCGTCCAACTCCGCAACGATCAAGGCCAGCAGATTTTTCAAACGGCCGGTTTTGACGCGAAAATGTCCGGCCGGGCGCAATAACGCCGCCAATTCCGGCTCAGGCAGCGCGTGCAGGGCAAAGGGATCGAGCTTGCCCGCGTCGCGGATATTGGCCAAAGCCCGGGCCGCCCCCTGCCAGTTGGTATTTTGGGTTACAATAGCACCCACAGCCATCTCGAAGGGCGAGGCGGCCGGCCACCAGCCGCTCGGGCCGAGGGCGTCAAGCATGGCGCTAAACATATTTAAAAAAAGAGTGCGGCGCTTCATGATCGGTTCGGCGGCGTCCTTGGGTTGGGGCAATGCTCGGGTATCTTAGCAAGATTTGCACCAATGGCGCAACCACAAGGCCGGCCACGGCTGCAACCGGACCGGTGTCCAAAAAATGACGCGGCCTTAGACATACTCCCGGGGATTAAGCCCCAGCAGGCAAAAGACTTCATAGGCAATGGTGCCCCACCACGAGGCCAGGTCGTCGGGCGCAACCGTCCCCGGTCCGTCTCCGCCGAGCAGATGGATCACGTCGCCGGGGCGCACATCGGCCAGGCCCGTGACATCCACGGCGGTCAACTGCATGCACACCCGGCCCAGGATGGGCACGCGCCGGCCGGCCAGACACATAAAGCCCTGGTTGGACAGCCCCCGGCTGTAGGCGTCGGCGTAACCGGCGGCCACGATGGCCACCCGCATGTCGCGCTCGGCCACAAAGGCGCGGCCGTAGCTGATGGAAGCGCCACGGGGCAGATCGTGCACCGAGACGAGGCGCGTGACCGTTTCCATGGCCGGCAGCAAGCCCCGGCCCAGCCCCTCGTGGTCTGACCCGGCAAAAGGATTGACGCCGTAAAGCGCTATGCCGGCCCGGCGGGCGTCGAAACCGATACTGCCGGCATGGGCCAGGATGCCGGCGGAATTGCACAGCGAGGCCCGAAAGGTCAGGCCGCCGCGCCGCAGCGTCTGGCAGATCCGGGCAAAGCGCGCCCCCTGCTCGGCCACAAAATCAAAGGCCGCCGGATCATCGGCCGTGGCCAGATGCGAACTGACCATGGCCACCTCCAGCCACGGCGTTGCCCCGATCACTTCCGCCAACTTTTCGGCCTGGGCCTCGGTAAAGCCCAGGCGGGCCATGCCGGTGTCGAATTTGAGCGCCACCCGGGCCGTGCGGCCCATGGCCCGGCACCGCTCGGCCAGACGAGACAGTTGCTCAAAATCGTGGATAAAGGGAATGAGCCCTTTTTCGATGACCAGTTCGTCGTCCTCGGGCAGGACCGGCCCGAGCAGGGAAATAATTGCTGCGCTACAGCCGGCGTCGCGAAGGGCCGCGCCCTCGGCCGCAGACCCGATGGCAAAGCTCTCGCAGCCGGCCGCCGCCAGGGCCGTTGCCGTGGCAATAAGGCCATGCCCGTAGGCGTCGGCCTTGACCACGGCCACCACCTGGCCGCCGTTTTGGCGCAGCAATTCGTAATTAGAAACGATATTGGCAACCCGGACCCGGGTACGCAGATAGTTGTGCTCGATGGGCATGGCAGGCTCCTTTCCATGGTCGGACCCGAACGTATCTACCCCCAACGGCAGTGGTTTTCCAGCCGAATCAACGAGACTGGCCGAGGGGCGAGAAAGCGCGTATAAAAGGGGGCATGTCAAACGCCCTGACCCATCGCACCATTCGTATCCTGCCGCCGGAACTGCAAAATCAGATTGCTGCCGGCGAGGTGGTGGAACGCCCGGCCAGCGTGCTCAAGGAGTTGGTGGAAAACAGCCTCGACTCCGGGGCCAGCCGCATCGAAGCGGCCATCGAAGGCGGCGGGCGCACTGCGGTTATCATCCACGATGACGGCTGCGGCATGACGCCCGAAGAGCTGCCCCTGGCACTCACCCGCCACGCCACCAGCAAGATCGCCTCCATGGCCGAACTGGAAACCATCGCCAGCTTCGGTTTCCGGGGCGAGGCCCTGCCGAGCATCGCCTCGGTGTCGCGTTTTCAGATCACCTCGCGCCACGAGGCCTTTGAGGAAGGCGCGTTTGTCACGGTGGAAAACGGCCGCATCGTCGAGCGCGGCCCGGCCGCCCTGGCCAAGGGCACGCGCATCGAGGTGCGCGACCTGTTTGCCGCTGTGCCGGCCCGGCTCAAATTTCTCAAATCCGAGGCCGTCGAAACCAAACGGGCCACGGAACTGTTCTGCCGGGCAGCGCTCAATCGCCTGGACGTGGCCTTCAAGCTCGCCGTGGGCGGGCGCACCGTGCACCGCTTCCCGGCCGGCCAGACCCTGGCCGCCCGGTTGGCCGGCATCTGGCCCCCGGCGGTCATCGACGATCTGTTTCCCCTGGATTACGCCTCCGACGGCGTGCGGGTCACCGGCCTTCTCGGCAAGCCGCTCAAAGCCCAGGCCAAGGCGGATCGCATGTATTTCTACGTCAACGGCCGCCCGGTCCTGGACCGGGTGCTGTTGGCCGCCGTGCGCGAAGCCTACAAGGGCCGTCTGTTGGCCCGGGAATACCCCCAGGCCGTTATCTTCATGGAGATCGAGCCGCAGGACCTCGACGTCAACGTCCATCCGGCCAAGACCGAGGTGCGGTTTCGCGAAGAACAGGCCGTTTTTCTCCATCTGCGTCGGGCGGTGGGTGCGGCCCTGGACAAGGCCATGGTGCTGCGCGCAGTGCCGGCCCCCCAGCCCTGGGTCAAGGCCGATGGGCAGGCACCGAAATTCTCCAGCCGCCGCGATTTCCTGGACGAACTGGTGCGCAGCGACGCACCGGCCCCCCATGAGACGACCCCGGCCGGCCCGCGGGCGCACACTGCCGCGAGCGTGGCCGAAGCCCCAGCCGCCCCGCTCACGTCCTTTTCCGAGACCCTGCCGCCCCTGCCCGGTGCCGACCAAGGGCCGTTGCGGGTGGGGCAAGCGCCGGGGCAGCGTGGAGCAACCCCGGCGGAGCTGCCGCCAGAATCGCCAAGCCATGCGGCCCAGACAGCGACGGACAGGCCCCATGCGGGCCAGACAGCTTCAGGCCAAGGGTATGCGGACCGGACAGAGCCGGGCCAAGCCTATCCGGGGCAAACCTATCCGGGCCAGCCGCGGCCGGGCCAAACCCAGACCGGCCAGCCGCGCCATTTCGATCCGCCGGCCGTGGCCCGCCGCGCCGCCGCCCAAGCCGGCGCCGGGACAGACGACGGGCGGGAAGCAGACGCCCTGCGGGCCAGGACGCCCGAAGAGCTGGAACCGGCCCTGCCGCCCGGGGTGCGCTATCTGGGCCAGTTCGACGACACCTATCTGATTGTGGATTTCGGCCGGGAGCTGGTGCTGGTGGACCAGCACGCCGCCCACGAACGGGTCATCTACGCCGCCATGGAGGCCACCGGGTCCCGGGGGCACAGCCGGCCGCTGGGCCTGCCCGTGGAAATGGCTCTGCATCCCTCGGAACAGACCCGGCTGCAAACGCTTTTTTCCGAACTGCGGGCCATGGGCTTTCTCGTCGAGACGCCGCGACCGGGGGTGGCGGCCATTGTCGGCGCGCCGCCGGGCTTAACCGTCGGCCAGGCCAAGGAATATCTTGGCGCGGCCCTGGCCGGCCAGTCCAAGTCACTCAATGATCTCTGGGTGCTCATGAGCTGCAAGACGGCCATCAAGGCCGGCACGCGGCTGACCGACGACGAGGCCGTGGCCCTGTTGGCCCAATGGGCCAAGGCCCCGGAACGCGACTACTGCCCCCATGGCCGGCCGGTGACGGTGCGCTTTGGCCAGCGCGAAATGGAAAAGATGTTTAAGCGCCGCAAATAGGCCGTGGCCTCCTGCCCGGGCCGGGAAAACCCCGCTCGCCCGCGCAGGAGGCCGCGTCAATCCAGCCCCCGCCCGATGGACCAAGAGCCGGACCCGGCTGGGTGCCGCTAGAAAATCAGAATCGTATAGCCTTGTTCCGTATAGCCGGCCATGCCCGGATGGCCGTGCATGTCGTCAAGCAGGACAAGCCCCTCGGCCAGACAGGCCTCCTGGCTGCCGAGCTGATGGGAGCAGGCCCGGCAGGCCCCGGCGAACAGCCCAAGGGCCTTGGTCTGTTCAAAGAGTCCATGCATGGGATGGGCGGCCTTGGCCAACTCGGCCACAAGCTTGGTCGCCTCCCCTTCCAGCACCACCTTGGCTTCGTAGCCCTTTTCCCGGTAGTCGATGGCGTTTAACAGCACATGCACAAAACACGACACATTGCCCTGGAAGGCAAAGAGCACGACTTTTTTATCCACGGTTTTCTCCTTTGCGGCCAAAGACCCGGCAGCAGTCCTCAGACCTTGCCCACCGGGGCCAGATACAGGGTGAACTCCGTCTCGCCGTCAAGCCCGAGGAGCCTGTCGCAGGCTTCCTGATCATAGGCGGCGATGGCGCAGGTGCCGGCCCCCACGGCCTCGCAGGCCAGGTATAGATTTTGGCAGACATGGCCGGCGTCGAGAGCCATCACCTTGTAAGAAGCCTCGGCGTAGCGCCATTCCATGCGCTCGGGCAGGGCGGTCCAGAAAAACGTGGCCGCGCCCCGGGACACAAAGCCCTGGTTATAGGCGGCCAGGGCCACTTCCTCGTCCAGATGCTCCAGGCGGGCGGTTTCGACAAGCGCATGTTCCACCGGCAGATACCGGTACAGGGCCGGCTCCAGGCCCCGGACGCGGTAGACGGCCAGATAGGTCTCAAAGGCATGGCGACAGCCGGCCGAGGGCACGGTGCGAAGCCCGCCCGATTCGCCCGGAGCCTTGCGCAGCCCTTGGGTCGCCCACAGGAGAAAGGACAGCTCGTCCATGGTAAAAAGCTGCTGGCGAAAGCTGCGGTGGGATTTGCGCCGGGCAATGGCCTCGGCCACGGACACCGCGCCAACGCCGGTCCATTCCCCGGGCCGGGCCAGGGGTATCAGCGCCGCGCCGGCCGGATACGGCTTTTGCAGAGGCGGCGGCGGCAGCCCCTGATTCTGGGCCGTCTGGGAAAAATCCACCATCTTTCGGATGGTATCTTTTAAAAAGAACTTTAAGTTCACGTTCATAGGCGCTCCCGGCGTCTCGCCTGCCACTGCTGCGCGTCCTTTATCTGTCGGCGTGCCGTCGCCCATCTCGTGTGGCGTTCGCTCATTGCCGCTATGGTTATCCAAGCATTAACACGTTAAATTTATTATTTTTATTCACAAAAAAAACATAAATGTTTTTTTGTGAACGCGACACTAGGCATACCCGGCCAGGATATCGGCCAAAG
Organism: Solidesulfovibrio aerotolerans; assembly: GCF_009856865.1. Taxonomy (GTDB): domain Bacteria; phylum Desulfobacterota; class Desulfovibrionia; order Desulfovibrionales; family Desulfovibrionaceae; genus Solidesulfovibrio; species Solidesulfovibrio aerotolerans. The sequence continues at coordinate 224,100 of NZ_WVUD01000002.1, forward strand.
CGGCCTTGTCCGGCTCCTGTACAGCCAGAGGCGTCGGCGGCAAGGGGCCAAACGCCGGCCGGTCGCTTTTCCAGAGCACGCCCAGGGGAATGCGCTCGCCAAATTCCATGGCCCGGGCCAAAGCCGCCTGGCGGTCGGTGGGATCATGCTCCTCGCCAAGCCGGTAGCAGCGCTCCTTATACCACGCATAGGTGTTGACCTTGTTAAAGGAAACGCAGGGCTGGAGCACATCAATCAGCGAAAACCCGGGATGGCGCACGGCGGCAACAATCAGCCCGGTCAGATGCTCGATGTCGCCGGAAAAGCCCCGGGCCACAAAGCCCGCGTCCATGGTCACGGCCACGGCCAAAGGATTAAAGGCAGCCGACGGCGCGCCGTGGGGCTGGGTCTTGGTTTTCTGGCCCTTGGGCGTGGTCGGACTGGCTTGCCCTTTGGTCAGGCCATAAATCTGGTTGTCGTGAACGATGGCGGTGATGTCGATATTGCGCCGCACTGTGGCCAGGAAGTGGTTGCCGCCTTCGCCGTAGGAGCAGCCGTCGCCGGATTCGGCCAGGACGGTCAGTTCGGGATTGGCCAGCTTGATACCCGTGGCCGCCGGCAGGGAACGGCCGTGCAGCCCGTTAAAGACATTGACCCGGATATAATGCGGCGCCTTGGCCGCCTGTCCGATACCCGAGGAGAAAACCACCTTGTGGGGCGGCAGGCCAAGCTCGGTCAGGGCCGCAACGACCGCTGTTCGGATGGAGAAATTGCCGCAACCCGGGCACCAGGCCGTTTCGAATGCGCCGTACGAATTTGCCGTGGTCATTGGCCTGCCTCCGTGAGCCTGTCCAGGATAAAGGCCGCCGTGAACGGCAGCCCGTCGTAGCGCCTGACCAGGGCATTAAATACAAAGCCCGTCTCCCGGCGAATGAGCCGGGCCAGTTGGCCGGCACAATTGCCTTCCACCATGACCGTGCGCCGGGCCGCTGCCAATGTTGGCAAAAAGGCATCCGGGACCAGCGGCCAGACCTGGCTGAAATGGAGCACGCAGGCCGCCTCGCCGCGCTCGCGCAAGACCTCGGCCGCTTCCAGGGCCGCCCCCAGGGTGGAGCCCCAGCAGGCCAGCAGCGTGGCCCCGGCCGGATCGCCGTACACATCCGGCGGCAATGCGGCCTGGGCCAGCCCGTCGGCTTTGCGCAGGCGCTTGTCCTGCATGGTCACGCGCACGGCCAAATCCTCGGTCAGATGCCCGTCCGGGGTGTGCTCGTCGCTGTCCAGGACCACAAGTCCTTCGGTGAAACCGGGCAGCAGACGCGGCGAAACACCCGAGGGCGTGACCGCGTAGCGTTCGTACCCGGCCGTATCGTCCACATGGGTCAGCGGCCGGACAACCGGCGGCAGGGCGGTCAAATCGAAGGGGGCCACATCGCGCAAGGAATCGGCCAGAAACTGGTCGGTGAGCACAAACACCGGGGACTGGAACCGCTCGGCCGTGTCCACGGCCCGATAGGCCAGATGAAAGCACTGGCTCAGATCGCCCGGAGCGAAAATGGCCCGGGGAAATTCGCCGTGCCCGGCGTAGAGCACCAGATCAAGATCGGCCTGCTCGGTGCGGGTGGGCAATCCGGTGGCCGGGCCGGGGCGCTGGGCCACGACGACCACGACCGGGGTTTCGAGCATGCCGGCCAGGGACACCCCCTCGACCATCAGCGCAAAGCCGCCGCCCGCCGTGGAAACCAGCGGCCGGGCTCCGGCCGACGACGCGCCAAGGGCCATGATGATGGCCGCGATCTCGTCTTCGGCCTGCTCCACGACAACGCCCATGGCGTCGGCCTGATCAATGATTGTCTGGACCACGGAAGTGCCCGGGGTCATGGGATAAAAGGAGCAGAAATTGACGCCGGCAGCCAGCGCGCCCAAAGCCAGGGCCTCGTTGCCATTCAGCATCAAACGGGAGCCGGTCTTGGCCGGCGGGGCCGGACAGGCAAAGGCGGCGTTCTGGGCGGCGGTCCAGTCCATGGCCGCGGCAAAAACCGCCAGATTGGCGGCAATGACCGCTTCGCCCTTGTGGGCGAATTTCTCCCGGATCAGCCCGGTGATCCAGGCCGGATCAAGGCAGAGCAGCGCCCCGAGCACACCGAGGGCGGCCATGTTTTCATAGAGCGGCTTGGGGCACAGGTTTTTGTAGGGGATGCCCAGACCGGGCGCACCGTCAAGGCCGGTCGCGGCATCGGCCAGCACCAGGGCGCGCGCCGAGAGTTTGCTGCGGTGGATGGAGAGTGTTTCGGCGGAAAGCGCCACCAGCAGATCGATGGAATCGGTTGGGGCGCTCACACGCTCGGGGTCCAGGCGGATGGCAAAGGTGTTGTGCCCGCCCCGCACGCGCGACTGGTAGTCCTGGGTAACGACAATGGCGTAGCCGGCCCGGATAAGCGCCCGGGCCAGAAATTCGCCCACGGTGACCAGTCCCTGGCCGGCCGCGCCGCCGATGACGATGTTGACGGATACAGCAGCCATACACACTCCCTGTCGGCAAAAAAACAGGCCGCCCACGCCGGGCGCGGGCGGCCAATGGCTTTCCCCTGCGTCCTCAAAGGGGCGCAAGGGCTTTAGGCAGTGACCGGCGGGACGAACACCCGAGCAGCCAGATCCTTGTCGAGCATAAACGCGCCGCCAGACGTCTGGTCCACCAGCTTTAACTTGGAGATGACGTCAGCAACACTGGACTCTTCTTCCACCTGCTCGTCGATAAACCACTTGAGAAACGAGGCCGTGCCGTGGTCGCGCTCCTCAAGGGCCATATCCATGAGCCGATAGATGCGGGCGGTAACGCCTTGCTCGTGGTCCAGCGCGTCTTCAAAGACGGCCAGCGGCGAGGCCCAGTCATGGGGGGGCGCGTCGATGGCCTGCAAAATGACCCGGCCGCCGCGCTCCACAATGTAATTATAGAACTTCTGGGCGTGGAACTTCTCCTCCTGGTCCTGCACATGCAGCCAGTTGGCAAAGCCCATCAGGCCCTTCTCCTCGAAGTAGGTGGCCATGGAGACATACAGGTAGGCGGAGTAAAGCTCCCAATGTACCTGATCGTTGAGAGCCTTTTCCATAGATTTCGACAGCATTGTTAGTCCTTTTTCCACAGTCCGTGCAGGTTGCAGTACTCACGGGCGGTAACCGTGGCCGCCTCAATACAGAACTTGGCCTCGGGAGCCTCGCCCGGCTTTAAAAAGGCCCGGTAGGCCTTGCCGTCGGCGATCAGCTCGATCCACTCGATGTAATGCTTTTCTTCCATGGGGTGGGCCACGGCACCGACCTTGACCAGATAGCCGCCGTCGATTTTTTCAATGACCGGGACGTGTTTTTCCTTGGCGGCGTCCACGGTATTCTCGGTCATCAGCTTCATGGGCGCGCCGCAGCAGACCAACTCGCCTTCCCCGGCATGGAGGACTTCGATGATGTTGCCGCACGCTTCACACTTGTAGATTTCCAGTTGTTTAGCCATGTCGTATACTCCTTTAAGTCCCCGATGGATTTATCCGTGGCTGGTTGGGTCGGGGTGGCCCAAACCGTCGGTGACGAGCAACGCAATCTCGTCCTATAAAACACTTCCGGGGGCGATAGGCAACCCCTGCGGCGGCAAGAGAGTGCTGCCGCTGTAAAGATTTACCCGGATTGGCCGATGAATAAGGCACGGGGAGCGTCCCGGGGAGGAAATCGCCATGTCCGTCATTCGAGCCTTTGCCGCCATACTGGCCCTTGTGTTCTTCGTTGCCGCCACCGAGCTCGGCCGGCCGGAGACGGCCGTTGCCGGCATGCCGGCTCCTCTTCCGACCACGCTCACCATCCGCGACGCCTCCCAACCGCCGACCCCTTCCACGCCGGCCAAGCCCTTTGTGTCCCGGCCGGTCAGACAGAAATCAAAACGCGCCAGAAAGCCCAGACGCCCGGTCGCGCCGCCCAAGTCGCAACAGCCTTCGGGCCTTGCGCCGGCCGACAAAAACCCCACCGCGCCCAAGCTCGAACAGCGATATCAGGCTCCCACCGAGTCCATCTATCCTCTTGAGCCCGAACCGGCCCCGGCCCCGACCCCGGCCAAGGCCCCGGAACCCAAGCCGGCACCGGCCGCCTTCCCGCCCGAACCGGCCCCGGCGAAAAAATAAGGAGACCGCCATGAAGCGCTTCCCCCCCTTGCCTCTGCTCCCCCTGGTGCTGGCGGCGCTGCTCTCCCCCATGCTCATGGGGGCGCTGTGCGGCTCGGGCAAAACCCCGCCCCCGCCCCAGTATCCCGATGTGGCCATGGCCATGGCTGCCGATCTCGACCGCCAGCTCGGCCCGCGCCTGGGCATGGGCACGGCCAACAACAGCCGGGGACTCTACTGGCTGGTCATCACCACGCCGGCCGACTTGAACAATCTGGAAAAAGCCTCGCCGCTCTCGCGCCTTGTGGGCCAGGAACTCTACGCCGCCTTTGTCGGCCTTGGCTACAATGTCCAGGAAATCCGCAAGGCCAGCGACATCATTTTCAACCGCAGCCAGGGAGAATTCATCCTCACCCGCGACACCAGGGCCCTGGCCACCAAGCGGGCCACGGCAACCCTGGTCCTGGCCGGCACCTACAGCGTGACCCCGGGCGGCGTGCGCTTTAATCTTGAAGTCATCGACGCCCGCAACAACAATATCATTGCCGCCTCCAGCCGCACCCTGCCCATGGACGCAACCGTCGGGGCCATGGCCGGCATGAGTCCCACGGCCTTTGTCGCGCCCACGGTTTCCACCACCGATCCGGCCAGCTTCGAGCGGGAAATGACCCCGTACATGAGCCGCCACTGGTAACCCTTCGTGGTTTGGGCCGGCGGGCCGGCCCAAACCACGGATCCGGACGACGGGCCGGACGACGCTTTGCGCGGCTTGCCAGGAGCGCCGCCATCCCCTATCGTCGGTGACCATACTGGTCTCGTAAGGATGGCAGCATGACCGACCACCGTCACGTCCTTGTCGTTGAGGACAGCCGCGTTCAGGCCAAAATCATTTCCCAGCACATTGCCGGGCGCACGCCCTTCCCAACCATCGTGGCCCACAGTCTGGCCGAGGCCGAAGAGGCCATGACCCAACAGCGCGAAGCCATCTTCGTGGCCATTCTCGACCGCAACCTGCCGGATGATCCCGAGGGGCGCATCGTGCCCCTGGCCAAATCCCTGGGCATCCCGGCGGTGGTCATGACGGCCAGTTTTTCCGAAGAGCTGCGCAAACGCCTGCTTGAAGACAATGTGGTGGATTATTTCATTAAGACCATGGCCGAGATGGAGGCTCTGGAACGGCTGATCGAGCGTTTGTACAAAAACCAGTTCGTGCGCGCCCTGGTGGTCGATGATTCCAAGTTGTTCCGCACGCGCCTGACCGGTCTTCTGGCCAATCTCAATATTGAAGCCCTGGTGGCCGAAGACGGCCGGGGAGCCCTGGAGACACTGGCCCAAAACGACGACGTGCGTCTGGTCATTACCGACTACAACATGCCGCATCTCGACGGTTTCGGACTTATCGAGGAAATCCGCACCACCAAGTCCAAAGAGCGGCTGGCCATTATCGGCGTCTCAGCCGAGGGCGGCGGCCAGACCGTGCGTTTTCTCAAGGTCGGGGCCAACGACTTTCTGGTCAAGCCGGTTGAAGTCGAGGAATTCACCTGCCGGGTGCATATGCAGCTCGACATCCTCGATATGGTGCAACATTTTCGGGAACTGTGCACCAAAGACTAGCCATGGCAACCGGGCCGCTTGCCTTTTTGCTGCGCCGCCGGTGGCGCGTGCTCCTCTGCGTTCTGGCAACCCTTGGGACGGTGGCGCTCCTGGCCGTGGGGCTGGTCGCCACGGCCCGCCTGCCCTTTCCCCTGGCCGCCCTGACGCCCCCGCCATCCACCGTGGTGGCGGCTCAAAACGGCCAGCCCCTGCGCCTGTATCTGGCCCCGGACGACGCCTGGCGCTTTCCGGTGCGTTTGGCCGGCGTGGCCCCCATCCTGCCGCAATTGGTCCTTGCCGCCGAGGATCGCCATTTCTACCGCCATCCCGGAGTCAATCCCCTGGCCCTTTTCCGGGCCGCCCTGGCCAATCTGGCGGCCGGGCGCGTGGTTTCCGGCGGTTCCACCATCACCATGCAGTTGGCCCGGCTGGCCCGGCCCCGGGAACGCACCCTGGCCGCCAAACTGGACGAAGCGCTGGCCGCCCTGGTGCTGGAACGCCGGCTCTCCAAAGACGCAATCCTCGAGCGCTATCTCAACATGGCCCCCTACGGCGGCAACATCGTGGGCGTGGGTGCGGCCAGCAGCCTGTATTTCGGCAAAACCCCGGACCGGCTGTCCCTGGCCGAGGCGGCGCTGTTGACCGTCCTGCCCCGCTCGCCCCTGCGCCTGGACCCGCTGCGCCATCCCGAGGCGGCCAAGGCGGCCCGGGACAGACTCTTGGCCGCGCTCTCCCGACGCGGCGTCCTCCCGGCCGCAGCAGCCAAGGAGGCCATGACGGCCCCTGTGCCCCGGGGGCTGGTGCGCCAGCCCTTTACGGCCCCGCATTTCTGCCAGATGGCCAGGGATCTGGCCGGGGACGCGCCGCGCATCGATACGACGCTCGACCCGGCGGCCCAGAAAACGGCCACGGACATCCTGCGCGGCCGCAGCGGCTGGCTGGCCGGCCAGGGTATCGGCAGCGTGGCCGCCGTGGTCCTTGATCCCCAGACCCGGCAAGTCCGCGCCCTTATCGGCGGCACCAACTGGTTTGGCGACCCCCGCTTCGGCCAGATTAACGGCGCAACCATCCGGCGCTCCCCCGGCTCGACCCTCAAGCCCTTTCTCTACGCCATGGCCATGGACCAGGGGCTTATTTTTCCCCAAAGCCTGCTGCTCGATATTCCAACGGGCTTTGCCGGCTACTCCCCCAAAAACTACGACGGGCTGTTTCTGGGCCGGGTCAGTGCCGAGCAGGCCCTTATCACCTCGCGAAACGTCCCGGCGGTACGCCTTTTAAACGAGATCGGGACTACCCCGTTTCTCGATCTGCTGCGCCGGGGGGGCCTGACCACCCTGGACAAGCCGGCCGCCCATTACGGCCTGTCGCTCATCCTTGGCGGCGGCGAGACAACGCTTTTGGCCCTGACCAATCTCTACGCCGCCCTGGCCGACGGCGGCCTGTACCGTCCGGCCGCCATCTTGGCCAAGAGCAAGCCCGTTCGCGGCGAGCGGCTTTTTTCGCCCGAGGCCTGCGCCCTGACCACCGACATCCTGACCCGGCTGGAACGCCCGGATCTGCCCACGTCCTGGGAGCGCGCCCTGGCCGTGCCGGCGGTGGCCTGGAAGACCGGCACGTCCTTTGGCCACCGCGACGCCTGGGCCGTCGGGGTCAGTGCCGGACACGTCATCGGCGTGTGGGTCGGCAACATGGACGGCACACCCATTGCCGGCATCTCCGGCGCGGTCCACGCCGGCCCGATCCTGTTTGAACTGTTTCGCGCCCTGGAACCGCACGGCTCCAGGGCCGCGGCCAAGACCGGCCTGGACATCGCCGAGATCGAGGTCTGCGCCGACAGCCGGCAACTGCCCGGCCCGGACTGCCCCAGGCGCGTCACCGCCAAGATCATCCCCGGCCGCACCCATCTGACCCCCTGCCCGGTCCACCGCCGGATGCTGGTGGACGCGGCCACCGGGGAGCGCTTAAGCGCCGAGTGCCTGGCCGGGCGCGAAGCCAAAACCGTGGCCGTGGCCGAGTATCCGGCCGAACTGGTGTCCTGGTGGCGCGCCACCGGCATCCCTTTTGAAACCCCGCCCCCCCCGGCCCCGGACTGCCCGGGAGCCGTCGGCGACGGCCCGCGTATCGTCTCGCCAAGCCCGGCCACGGTCTACACCGTGCGCCCCGACATCCCGGCCGAATACCAGCAGATCGCCCTGACCGCCGATGTCCCGGCCGCAACCACGCGCCTGTCCTGGTATGTGGACGGAGAACTCACGGCCCAGGCCGCGCCCGGCAAGCGGCTCTTCTGGCTGCCGACTCCGGGAGCCCACCGGCTGATGGTCTCTGACGAGGCGGGACGCAGCAACAGCGTCACCATACACGTGGAATAAATCCCCAAGGAGAGCCTGCCATGAGCGCTATTCTGGATTTCTCGATCTTCCCCCTGGACAAGGGCGACAGCCTGTCCGCCTATGTGGCCCGGGCCATTCGCATCGTGCGGGAATCGGGGCTGCCCTATGTCTTTTCGCCCATGTCCACGAGCATCGAGGGCGACTGGGATGCGGTGCTGGCCGTGGTCACCCGCTGCAAAGAAGAACTGGAAAAGGATTGCGGCCGCATCCATGTGGCCATCCGCATAGACTGGCGCAGCGGCCCGGCCGGACGGCTGACGGCCAAAATCCGGGCCGTGGAGGAAAAGCTGGGCCAGGATTGATTCCCGCGCCGTCCAAGCCGGCCAACGGACGGAAGATTTCAGCCCAACCCGTTGCCAAAAAACGGCCCCGACGCTACACTGGATCAAACGCGGCCGAGACGCCGGCCCCATGGCCGGTTCGGGGGCCACGTCCAGAAAAGACGCCCGGCGCGACAGCAACGCTTGTGCAACACCAAGGAGACGACCATGCTTGACCAACTGGCCCAGATCAACATGAGCATATACTTTCAGACAATTGTCTTCATCGCCCTGATGGCGCTGGTGGTCCGGCTGCACTGGAAGATCGGCTCCGTGCCGCATTTGCTGCTGTGCGCCGTCAAATACGGCGTGTTTGTCCTTATTTTCATTTATCTGTTTCTTAACTGGGCCAGCGACGTCAACCCGACTCTTCGCAATTCCAGCATTCTCATCATGACCCTGATCAATCTTTTCATGCTCTGGAACGCCATCGTCGCCGCCGTGGAACTGCCCTACCGCCGCGCCCTGACCAGTTGCGTTGACGGCGTATGCACGTCATCTGATCTGGAACAGGCCTTTTCCTCTGGCAAGCGTTTTTACAAGCTGCGCTATTTCTTCGCCGCCCTGACCAGCGGCTCCTCGCCCTGGCATTTCCTGAGCAGCATCGCTGCCGAGCGCACCCGCGACGATCTGCACCGCGTCTTTATCGGCCTTGATCCCAAGGCCTCGGTGTTTGGGGCCAAGCTCTATTTCCACTTCCTGCGCAACCAACTGGCCGCCGACAAATCCATGCCCGCTGACAAGCGTTCCGAGCGTCTGCGCGCCGTGGAAGCCCTGGGCCGCGACCCCTGGCTGACGGAAAAAACCAGCGATTTCCTGCATCACCTGTTGGCCGCGCCCGAAGACCTCCTTGATGCCGGCCTCAAGGATTCGCTCATCGACGAAGGCAAGATGGTCTGATGTCCCGCCGGCCCCGGCCCCGGCCCCGGTATCTGCCGGGCCGGGGCCGCTGGCTGTGCGCAAAGGACGGCCGCCACCGGTTGTTCGCCAGCGAAAGACGGACGCCGGCCAAAGGAAGGGGTGCCATGACCCGACGCGCCCTGGCAGCGGGCTGGTGCCTCATCACCCTTTTGGCCGCAACCAGCGGGGCCTTTGCCGGTTGCCTGCCGGCCAAGCTGGTCGTGGCCATCGACGCCGGCCACGGTCCCAAAGCGCCAGGGGCCACCAGCGCCTCGGGAGTTGCCGAATACCACTTCAATCTCCGACTGGCCGGGCAAGTCCGCGACGCCCTTTATGCCGCCGGTTTCACCAAGGCCTTTCTGATCGACCCCACCGGCCTTGATCTGCCCCCGGCCGGCCGGGCCAAACGGGCCAATGCCGCCGGTACCGCGCTCCTCATCTCCATCCACCACGACTCGGCCCAGCCGCAATTTTTCACCAGCGAGACCGTTGGCGGCACCACCCGGCGCTTTTGCGACCACTTCGCCGGCTATTCGCTTTTCTATTCCGGCCGCAACCGGCACGCCGACGACAGTCTGGCTTTCGCCCGGCTCATCGGCCGGCAATTGCGCCGGGAGGGCCTGCCCTTTACCCGCCATCACGCCGCCGATGTCCCGGGCGAACGCCGGCCCCTTGTGGACGACGAACTCGGCGTGTACCGCTACGACGGGCTGGCCGTGCTCCATGCGGCCGCCTCGCCGGCGGTGCTGGTGGAGGCCGGAGTCATCGTCAACCGGACCGAGGAAGCGGAACTAGCCGGCCCGACACGCCAAATGCAAACGGCCCGGGCCATCACCCGGGCCGTGGTCAACTGGTGCGCCGGCCAGCGGCCGTAACCGGATCGTGGGCGCGCCCAGCCGGTGGCCCAAAAGCAAACGGCCCGGAGCATGGTCCGGGCCGTTGTCAATCGGCAGGCAGGCGCGGGGGAAACCGGCCGGCTCAGTCGCTGCCAAGGGCCAGCCGGTCCCAGGCCAGAGCCCGGGCCTTTTCGGCCAATTGCAGCATCTCGGGCTTGGAAACCTGATCGTCGGCCCCAACGGCTTCGCCCTTGTGCCGCAGGCTGTCCGTAATGAGCGAGGAGAAAAGGATCACCGGCAAGCGCTTGAGCACCGGATCTTCCTTGACTTTGCGGGTCAGGCTGTGCCCGTCCATGGCCGGCATTTCGATGTCGGATACAAGGATATGGACGAAATCGGTGATGGGCCGGTTTTCCTCGGCCGCCGCCGCCTTCCAGGCCACCAGTTGCTCCCAGGCGATACGGCCGTTTATGGTGCGCGTCACTTCAAAACCGGCCTTTTCCAGGGACGTGCCGATCATGCGCCGGATGGTGGTGGAATCGTCGGCGATAAGGGCCTTAAAGACCATATCCTTGTCCGGCAACTCCTTCTGGCTCTCGACAAAGGCGACTTCGTCAAGCTCTTTCAGGGCCAGCTCGGGGTTCAAGTCAGCCACGATCTTTTCCATGTCCAAAATAAAGACGACCCGGGATTCAAGCTGAATCACGCCGGTGACGGAGTTGCCGGAATAGGCCTGGACCTGGACGCTTGGCGGTTCGATCTGCTCCCAGCTCAGGCGATGGATGCGCGTGACGCCCGACACCCGAAAGGCGCTGATCACCCGGTTAAACTCTGTCACCACCACCTTGTCAGAGGCATTGTCCGAACGATCTTTCCCGAGCCACAGGCTCAAATCCACCAACGGCACGACCTTGTTGCGCAGATTAAACGTGCCCAGCACGCACGGATGCGGCGTCTGCGGCATCTCCGTAACCTTGGGCAGCCGGATGATCTCCAGCACCTTGGCCACGTTGACCCCGTAGTATCCAACATAGGTCTTGCCCGACGCAGTCGGCTCCTCCAAATAAAATTCAACGATTTCAAGTTCGTTGGTGCCGGACTCAAGGAGGATATTGGTATTGCTCATGCGGCTTGGACTCCCCTTCGCGCCCCGGGTCGGGTGGCTGTGGCTCGCTGTATCAACGTCGTATCTTTATGCCGTTGATTTCATAAAAAGCAAGCGGCTGGGAGTCCCGGCCGCTGTTTGACAACACTGTGGTTTTTCGCAATACAAACGAAGCTGGAGTATCCATTCGCACGGCAGCCTGTTTGTCAGCCCGGGGAATATGCCATGCCCAGACGTCCGTTGCGTGTCATCCTGATTGCACTTGCCGCCTTGGCCGTCCTGCTGCCTACCGCTGCGCTGACGGCCCAGGAGGACGCCCCTGTGACGCTGCTCGTGTTTCATCGACCGCCGTATTATATTCTCAAAGACGGCAAACCAGCCGGCGGCTTCCTGCTCACAGCGGCGCTACTCGTCTTTGAAAAAGCCGGCATTCCTGTCACAGTACGGGAAATGCCGCCAGGGCGCATCATTGCCACCCTGGCCGACAACAAAACCCAGGCCTGCGGCGTGGGCTGGTTCAAAACGCCGCAACGCGAGGCCTTTGCCCACTTAAGCCTGCCGCTCTACCAGGACCAGCCCTTGGCCGTGGCTGTGGGCAGCAGCGCCAGGGGCATCCCGACCGAGCCGCCGCCGACGCTTGGCGATCTCCTGCGAACCGAAAAGACCTGGGGGCTTCGTGAAGGCTTTTCCTACGGAAAGGAGGCGGATCAGGCGTTTTTGCAGTATCCGGCCAACCGGGTCAAACGGTTCTCCGACACGCACCATATGGTGACACTGCTGGCCCAGGGCCGTCTCGACGCCCTGCTTATCGATCCCGAAGAACTGTCCTGGATCGTCGCCAGCCAACCCGAGCTGGGGCAGAAAATCCGGCTCGTTCCCCTGGCCGGCGTCCCGCCCGGAGCCGACCGCCACATTCTGTGCAGCCAGGCTGTCTCCCCCGAGGTCATGGTCCGCCTGGACACGGCCATCCGCGCCTTCGCGCCCACACAACAGTACCGGGATCTCACCACGTTTTCATATCCCTACAAGTAACGGAGGACAGCCGCTCAGCATTTCCGGTCCAGCAGCAGATGGGAAAAATAGCCGAGCACCGTGGCGACATAGTAAGGAATAAAAGGCTTCCACGGCAATCCGAGCAACAGCATGGGGGCGAGCAGAACGGAACTGGGGATCAAAAGCGCCGCCCACCAGGAATGGGTCCAACCCCGGTGCGAGCCGATGGCCGGCAGCAGGGCGCAAAAACCCAGCACCGCCGCATAACGGTACTGCTCGCGAAAGATCAGGAACCCGTCCACCACCAGAGCCGCGCCGTAAAAAAAACGCCGGCCTTTGGAGTCGGTGTCCACATCAGGGAAAAGCCCGCCCAGAACGGAAAAAAGGCCCAGGCAGACGGCGGTCTCAAAACCCGGACGATATAACCCCAGCCACGACGTGCCGGCCACGGCTGCCCCGGTAACGGCTGCCGCGCCAACGATATGCATCTTATATCCCGGCATGGAGCGCTCCCTAGCATCGCCACCCCGGTCGCGCAACCCGGTCGGTACGCCCCGAATTGTTGCGTCCGACTGCCGCCTTGACGCCGGCCGCTCCCCCCGGCTACGAGGAGCGATTGACAACCCCAAAATCGGAAGCACGACATGCCCCGTACCCGTTTCCTTTCCACCCTGGCCGCCCCCCTGCTCCTGGCAGTCCTGCTCCTGGCCGCAGCGCCGCTTTTCGCCGCCGGCCCCACCGTGGAGCTCTACGTCACAAGCTGGTGTCCCTACTGTACCAAAGCCAAGGCCTACTTCGACGGCAAGGGCATCGCCTATTCCCTCTACGACATCGACAAGGATGCCGCTGCCAATTTGCGCTACAAGCGCTACGGCGGACGCGGCGTGCCCCTGGTCATGATCAACGGCACGGCCATCGCCGGCTATTCCGTGGCCGAATTTGAAAAGGCCCTGGCCGCCCCGGCCCCGGCCGCGGCCCATCCCAAATTCGCCACCCCATAATAAAACGCGTCCCCTTTCCCTTGCCGCCAACCGGACCGGGCCTAGGCCCGGCCTTTCGCCATGGAGTGCCCTGTGACCAGCCTGTCCTCCCGCTTCAGCCAGCGTGCCCACAATATTAAAATTTCGGCCACCAAGCTCATGCCCATGATCGCCAGCCAGGTCGGCGGCTGCGCTTCCCTTGGCCAGGGCGTGCCCTCTTTTGCCACCCCGCCCCATGTTGTCGAGGCCGTGTGCCGGGCGCTGACCGACCAACCCTGGGCCGGCAAGTATTCGCTCCAGCCCGGCATGCCCGAACTGCGCCAGGCAGTGGCCGGGCTGCTGGCGGCTGAAAAAGGACTTGTTGCCGACCCGGACCGCGAAATCGCCATCACCGTGGGCGGCATGGAAGCGCTCCTGTGCGCCATTTTGTGCCTGTGCGATCGCGGCGATGAGGTCATCGTCCCGGAGCCGTTCTACCCCTCCCATGTGGAGCAGGTGCTTCTGGCCGAGGCCCGTCCGGTGTTCGTGCCCCTTCGCCGCCACGACTGGAGCCTGGACGCCGACGCCGTGGCCGCCGCGGTCACCCCGTGCACCCGGGCCATCATCGTCAATTCGCCGCACAACCCCACCGGCTCGGTTTTTGCCAAGGCCGACTTGCTGGCCGTGGCCGAGGTCGCCCTGCGCCACGGCCTGACCGTCATTTGCGACGACACCTACGACGCCCTGGCCTATGACGAACCGGCCTTTTCCCTGGCCAGCCTGCCGGAGTTGCGCCCGCAGCTTGTGGCCGTGGGCAGTTTTTCCAAGCGCTACGCCTTAACCGGCTGGCGGGTGGGCTTCGCCTTTGCCCCCGAGCCGATCATGGCCCAAATGCTGAAAGTCCACGACTGCACGGCCATTTGCGCCCCAACACCCTCCCAGATAGCCGCCCTGGCCTCACTGACCGGCCCCCAGGACATCTACGCCGGCTTCCTTTCCATTCTGGCCCGACGCCGCCGCGCCATCATGGCCCACCTCGATGCCATGCCGGCCATCACCTACAACGCCCCGGGCGGCGCTTTCTACATTATGGCCCGCTACGCCCTGCCCGACGCGCCCATGGACGTGGCCACCCGGCTGATCCACGAAGCCCGGGTCATCACCATCCCCGGCGACAGCTTCGGCCCCGGCGGCACGCAAAGCCTGCGCCTGTCCTTTGGCGGCGACGACGCCGAAATCGATACGGCCTGCCAGCGCCTGGGGGACTGGTTTGCCCGGCAGTAAGGGTGCCCCGGGCCAAATGCCTTTTGGGAGCGAGACGGTTTCACGCCGGGCAGGGTTCGCGCAGCAGTAAGGACGCCCCGGGCCAAAGACGGCGCTGCGGCTGCCCCTGCCAGGAGCACCGCCGGCCGCCGTATTAATCCCTTCCCCGGGGAAGTCTCTTGGAGTACACGGGGACCGGCTGCAACAGCCCAAGGATGCCGTCTCCCATGAATCAGCCAAGCACTTCCCCCGGGGCGGTCGTCTACGCCCGCCCGGCCCTGGCCATGCTCGGGGTCAATCTGATGGTCTTTATGGCCACCCTCGATATGAGCATCGTCAACGTGGCCCTGCCGACGCTGACGGAAAGTCTGCACACCGATTTCGCCACCATCCAGTGGGTCATTTTAAGCTATGTGCTGGTCATTGCCAGCCTGCTGCTGCTGGTGTCGCGCCTGGGCGACATGCGGGATAAAAAACAAATTTTTTCCACTGGATTGGTTCTTTTCGTCGTGGCTTCGCTGTGCTGCGGCCTGGCCCCGTCGGTCTCCTGGCTTATCGGCTTTCGGGCGCTGCAAGGCATTGGCGCGGCCATGAGCCAGTCCCTGGGCATGGCCATCGTGACCCAGATCGCCCCACCGGCCAGCCGGGGCCGGGCCTTGGGATTTATCGGCGGCACCGTGGCCATGGGCCTTATGATCGGCCCGCCGCTCGGCGGGGTGCTCATTGGTCTGATCGGCTGGCGGTCGCTGTTTCTGCTCAACGTGCCCTTTGGGCTGCTGGCCTATTTTGTCGTGCGCCGCTATATGCCGGCCTTACCACCCGTGCGTCTGGGGGAACGCTTCGACGTACCCGGGGCAGCACTGGCCTGTCTGACGCTGGCCTGCTACTGCCTGGGCATGACCTTTATGCAGCGCCAGGGTTTTTCTGACCCGACGGCCCTTGGCCTGCTCGGTGTCAGCGCTTTGGGCCTGACGGCCTTTATTGCCGTCGAACGCCGCAGCCCGGCCCCCATGCTCGACTTGTCGCTGTTCGCCAACCCGCTTATTTCGCTTCCCCTGGCTATCGGGACGCTGGTTTTTATCACCGGGGCCAGCGGATTTATCATGCCGTTTTTCCTGCAAACAGGGCAGGGCCACACGGTCACCGAGGTGGGATTATTGCTTATGATCCTGCCGGCCTCCATGGCCCTGACCGCCCCGATTTCCGGCTCTCTGGCCGACCGCTACGGGGCCAGGGGCATCAGTCTGGTGGGCCTGATCGTGCTGTTGGGCGGCTGTCTGGCCCTGGGGACGCTGACCGAACACACGCCCTGGTGGGGCTATCTGCTGCGTTCCATGCCGGTGGGCCTGGGCATCGGCATCTTCCAGGCCCCCAATAATTCGACCATCATGGGCCAGATGCCGGCCCACCGCCTGGGCGTCGGTTCGGGACTGGCCAATTACGCCCGGGTATTTGGCCAATCCACGGGCCTGCCGCTGGTGGCCACGATCTTTTCCGGGCTGGTGCTGGCCTCCGGCACCGTGGCCAGCCACGCCGATTTCACCAGCGCGCCCCCGGCCGCCCTGGCCGCCGGCGTGGCCGGCGTGTTCCACGCCCTGGCCGCCTTGCTGGTGGTGGCCATCGCCATGGCCGTCTGGGCCTGGAAACTGGAAAATAGGGCCAAGGCCCCGGGCACAAAGGCCTGATTCCCGCCGCAGGGAGCAGCCTTACGCCGCACCCTGGTTTTCCAGCGCCGCCTGTTCGTTGGGCTCGAACAACTCCCGACGCACCCGGTCACGTTCCTGGTCGATCTGCTCATCGGTGGCCCCCAGTTCCCGCAACAGCCGGGCCGTCATGGCCAGGGCTATCTCGCCTTCCCCGGTAAAAACCGCCTGGACCCCGGCCTGGCGCAGGGTTTTGGCGTCCGCCAGGTACCCGACCCGGCTGAGAATACGGATATTGGGTTGCAGCTCCAGGGCCGCGGCCACGATCTCGGCGGCAGGCAGTTCTGAAGCCGTCAACAACAGACTTTGGGCCGATTCGATGCCGGCATGGTGCAAAATCTCCCGGCTGGACGCGTCACCGTGCACCGCCGGCAGTCCTGCGGCTGCCAGGGCTTTGATGGTCTGGATATTAAGCTCCACCACCACCGGTTCGATGCCGTTGTCGCGCAAAATGCGGCACAAAATGCGCCCCACCGGCCCATAGCCCACCACCACGGCCCGATGGGCCGCCGCGTCCACGACCACAGCCTCGCCCAGGGCCGCCCCCCCGGACCGCACCAGGCCACGGCGCTCAAGCCAGCCCAATAGCGGCGCAACACCCTGATACAGCCAGGGATTCAAAATGATCGAAACCACCGAGGCCAGCACCAGGGCATTGGTGGCTTCGGCCGGCAGGATGCCAAGCGTTGCGGCTACAGCGGCCAGGATAAAGGAAAATTCGCCGATCTGGGCCAAAGCCGCAGCCACGGCCAGGGCGATGGCCAGGGGACGGCGCAGCAGCAAGACCACCACCAGGGCGGCCAGAGGCTTTCCCACCAGCACAATGGCGATGGTGGCCAGTTCCAGCCGCCAGTGGGCCACCACCGTGGCCGGATCGAGCAGCATGCCGACCGACACGAAAAACAGCACGGCAAAGGCGTCGCGCATGGGCATGGCGTCCGAGGCCGCCCTGGCCCCAAAGGGCGACTGGCCGACGATCATGCCGGCCAAAAAGGCCCCCAAAGCCATGGAAGCTCCGAAAAAGAGCGCCGACCCCACCGCCAGCCCCAAGGCCGCCGCCAATACCGCCAAGGTGAACAGCTCCCGTGAGCCGGTGCGGGCCACATGGCTGAAAAACCGGGGCAACAACCAGCGACCGGCCACGGCAACTACGGCCGCCAAGGCGGCCAGTTTGGCCAAGGCCAGCCCCAGGGTCAGCCCCAGCCCGCCGCCGCCCTTTGGGCCGTACAAGGCCGGCAGCAGGACCAGCACCAGGATGGTGAACAGATCCTCGACAATAAGCCAGCCCACGGCGATATGGCCGGTGGGGCTGTGCAGGTCGCGGTTGTCGGCCAGAACCCGGGTCAGGACCACGGTGCTGGCCACGGCAATGGCCATGCCAAAGACCACCCCGGCCGTCCAGGACCAGCCCAGGGCATGGGTGGCCACGGCCCCCAGCCCGGCCGAAACGGCAATCTGGGCCACGGCCCCAGGCACGGCCACGCCGCGCACGGCCATAAGATCCTTGAGATGAAAATGCAGGCCCACGCCAAACATCAGCAGGATCACGCCGAGTTCGGCGAACTGGTTGGCGATGCCGGCGTGAGCCACAAATCCCGGCGTAAAGGGTCCAATGCAAAACCCGGCCGCCAGATACCCGACGATGGGTGACAGCGACAGCCGCCGGGCGGCCAGCCCCAGGATCAGGGCAGCCACCAGTCCGGCGGTCAGGGTCAGGATCAGGTCAATATCGTGAGGCATGGCGTCTCCTTGGCACAACACCAAGACGACCGTACCCGCAAATCGCCCGGGGACGGCCGGCTGGCCGGCAATGATGCGTCGTCATCCGGCCTCGCCGCTACGGGCAGGCCGATGCCGTTACAGTTGCAAGAATTCCTTGCTGCCGCACAGCGGACAGCAACTACCGCCAGGATGTTTGGTGCCGCAACTGGCGCAGGCCACCTCCAGCGGCGGCGCCTCGGGATGGGCTTGGCCGCATATCCGGCAGTGGGTGAAATCCGGGTCGTTTTCAATCTGACACTTGGGGCACAGCCAGGGAGCCTTGGGCTGGGACATGGCAACCTCCACCGCGATGTCGGCCGCCACAAGGCAGCCGAAGACAGTGGAGCCACCCTACGCCAGCGGCGGTGCAAAAGCCAAGCAGACGTTTGCTTTGCGGGCACCCGGCCCCTGGTGCCCTGGCGTTGCCCGGCGCGACGCGCCGAGTGACACGCCCGGCGCGACATAGGCCCCGTGCAACGCCTGTCCAGCCCCACATGTCCAGCGCAAAGCCTGTCCAGCGCAACACATTGACAGTTCCTGCCAGGGACACTTAGGATAATAAATATGTCTGCCGTGCCCCCCTCCCCAGACGCCGCCCTGGCCGACCGCCAGGCCCAACGCCTGCAAGAGGCCGTGGAAAATCTCTTTGCCTGCTGCCAGGCCCGCATCGCCCTGCAAAGCCAGCGCTGCAACCTGCCGCCGGCGGCACTTCGCGCCCTGCTCGCTTTGGGCGAAAACCGCTATCTGGCTCCCGGCGAACTGGGCCGCCGCCTGGGCGTGACCAAAAGCCGGATCACGGCTGTCTCCACCCAACTGCTGCGCCTGGGGCTGATTGACAAGCATCCCGATCCTGCCGATGCCCGGGTCACCCTTTTAAGCCTCACGCCCGCCGGCCGCCGCGCCCGGGATGAGGTCCGGGAGTTTATGGCCGATCTGTTTCGCAACATCCTTGAGCGTGTCGAACCGGCCCAGCGCGAGGCGGTTCTGGCTTCCCTTACCGTGCTGCGCCACTGCATGGATGCCGTACGACGGGATTTGCAAGCCTAGAGGCGACCGCGCCAGACGGCCCGAATACGTCGCCGGCCCCAGACGCTCCCAACCGCTTCACAGCAACGCCCCTTTAAGGCATACCCCCGGCATGGATATTCCCGTTCTTCCCGATATCACTATTGTCTTCGGTCTGGCCGTCCTCGTCATCCTGGTCTGCCACCGGTTTAAGATACCGACACTCGTCGGTCTGCTGCTCACCGGCGTGCTGTGCGGCCCGCACGGCCTGGGCCTTGTCCGCTCGGCCCACGGCGTCGAGATCTTATCGGAAATCGGCGTCATCATGCTGCTCTTCACCATCGGCCTGGAGCTGTCCCTGGCCGATCTGTCGCGGCTCAAACGCCCGGTCTTTATCGGCGGCTCGGTGCAGATGGGGCTGACCTGGCTGGTCTTTTTTGCCGCCGGCCTTTTTGGCGTCAATTTTTCCGGCGGCTCCTCGGTGCTGATCGGCATGCTGGCCGCCCTGTCCAGTACGGCCATCGTGCTCAAAACGCTCCAGGAGCGCTCCGAAATGGAGGCTCCCCACGGCCGGGTGAGCCTTGGCATTCTCATCTTTCAGGATCTGCTGGCCGTCCCCATGACCCTGGCCGTGCCGCTTTTGGCCGGAACGGCCCTGGGCGGCACCAATACCGCTTCCATCGCCTATACGGTCGGCAAAGGCGCGCTCATCCTGGTCTTGCTGGTGGTTTTATCGCGCAAGGTCATGCCGCGACTGCTCCTGTCCATTGTGCGCACCCGCAGCCGGGAACTGTTTCTCCTGGCGGCACTCGGCATCTGCCTGGCCGTCAGCCTGCTCACCGCCGCCATCGGTCTGTCCCTGTCCCTGGGGGCATTTTTGGCCGGCCTGCTCCTGTCCGGGTCGGATTATCGGGAAAATCTGCATGAGGCCGTGCTGCCGTTCAAGGACGTCTTTACTTCGCTCTTTTTCATTTCCATCGGCATGCTGCTCAACGTTACAACCGCAGCCGGGCACATCTGGGAAATATTGGGCGCAGCCATTCTGCTGCTGGTCGTCAAGGCCATCGTGGCCGGCGTGGCCACGCGCGTTCTCGGCTATCCCACCCGCACCGCCGTGCTGGTCGGGCTGGCCTTGTGCCAGGTCGGGGAATTTTCCTTTATCCTGGCCAAAGCCGGCTTTGCCCAAGAGGTCATTTCCGAACATTTCTACCAGAAGTTCCTGGCCGCCAGCATTTTGACCATGGTGCTGGCCCCGTTCCTGATCGCCCTGGCCCCCCGGACGGCCGGCATCATCTGCCGGTTGTTCCGGGTCTGCGATACGCCTGATGCTGCGCCGATGGCGCGTTATACCGACCACCTGATCATCCTGGGTTTCGGCGCGGGCGGACGGCAACTGGCCCGGGCCGCCAAGACGGCCGACATCCCCTATGTCATCCTGGAAATGAACCCGGACACGGTGCGCAACGAAGCCCAAAAAGGCGAACCCATCATTTTCGGCGACGCTTCCAAGCCCGGGGTGCTGACCCATATCTGCGTGCAGGAGGCCAAGGCCCTGGCCGTGGTCATTTCCGACGCCGCCGCCGCCCGCCGGGCCGTGGAAATCGCCCGCTTCGAGAATCCGGCCCTCTACATTGTGGCCCGCACCCGTTTTAACACCGAGATCAAATCCCTGCTCAAGCTGGGGGCCAACGACGTCGTGGCCGAGGAATTCGAGGCGTCTTTGGGGGTGTTCGCTCGGGTCATGGACAAGTTCATGCTGCCCCACGACGACATCGAGCGCATGGTGCAAGCCATCCGGCGCGAGGGCTACAAGGCCATGCTGCCGGGTTCCCTTGACGAAATGGCGGGGTTTGTGCCGGATAAATCCCTGGCCGGCCTGCATGTGGCGGTCTTTACGGTGGATGCGGCCTCGACCCTGGCCGGGCGCTCGCTTATGGACGTGCATCTGCGGCGCAAGCATGATCTGACCGTGGCCGCAGTGCGGCGCGGCGATGCCTTTGTGCCCAACCCCGACGGTCCCTTTGTCCTGAATGCCGGCGACCGGCTCTATGTCCTGGGCACGGCCGAAACGCTTAAAAAGGGAGCCGGGCTTTTCCGGGGAACCGCCGAGGCGGCCAGCCCGGCGGCATAGGCCTGCCGGGCCGCCGCCAGATCAAACAGGGCATGCCCCACGGTCTTAAAGACCACCGGCCCGGCCGGACGTGGCGGCGCGCTGTCCAGGATGTCTTCCAGGGCCGTGACCGCCCCCCAGTCCACGCCGGCGCGCAGATAATCCCCGGCCTCGACCTTGGCCGAGGCCGGATCATCCACGAAAAGCGCCGAACGCAGCACCAGCGAGGCCGGCAACTCCGCCGCTTCGGGCGTAAATGAGCCAACGGCCGACACGAACACGTCGTCGCGCACCACATCGGCCAGGACCGGCTCGTTGCTGGTGGTGGCCGTTATGATGCGCCCCGCCTGCCGCGTTGCCTGCTCCAGCCCGGCCGCATCGGCCGCGAGGCGCACCGTGATCCCGACCTCGGCCAGGGCTGCCGCCAGCGCCGCGACCCGGTCCGGCGTGCGGCCGGCCACAATGATGTCGCGCACCCCCAGCCCCTGCCAAAACGCCTCCACATGCGCCCGGGCCTGGACGCCGGCCCCGATGACGAGCAGCGGCCCGGCCGTGCTTGGAGCCAGGAGCCGGGCCGCCAGCAGACTGACTGCCGCCGTGCGCCGGGCGGTGGTGGTCGGGCCGTCCAACACCCCCAGCCGCCGGCCCGTGGCCGCCTCCAGCACCGTCACCTCGCCCTGAATGACCGGCCTGTCCCGGTTGCCCGGATGCACGGTGATGGTCTTGACCACGGCCAGCTGCCCGTCGGCGGCCGGCATACACAAAAGCACGCCGCCCGGGATCGGCACGGCCAGCCGCTCGGGAGCCTGGGCCACACCGGCCTGGCGCGCCCGCAACACGGCGGCAATGGCCTCGGACAGGGAGAGATAATCAAACATTTGGCCTCCGAAATACTGGTACTCCCGCCCTCCCGCCCCCCCGCCCCACCTTGTTCGAAGAGTGTTTTCAAGGAGTTCCGGGCGTTGGATGGCCAACTGGCCGGTTGTGGGCCGCAGTCCGTGGCGGCTAGCCCCGCCCGGCCGCACGACCGGCCCGCCAGCGATCAATCCAGCCGGCCGGGGATAACCGGCGCCGCAGGGCCGAGGGGGCATGGTCGCGCTGCCACAGGCGCAAAAACCACGCCCCGAGAAGCACCAGCCAGGCATTGTAATCGAGCCACAGCAAAAAAAGCACCGCTCCGCTCAGCGACCCGTAGACCAGTTCGTACCGGGGCAACCCGGCCACAACCCGGGCAAAGAGGAGGCTGACCCCCCAGCCGGCCACGGCCAGGGTCGCAGAGACGCCGGCAATGGCCCGCAACGGCCGCCGCCCCGGCAAAAAGAGCCCATAGGCTGCGGCAAAAATGCCGGTCAGGCAGGCCACGCCCCACACCGCCGACCATTCGCGCCAAAAGCTGCCCCGAGGCTCCAGGCGCGGCAGATAGGCCAGATACATGGCCGCCGTCACCGCTCCCACAAAGAGCACCCCGGCCGCAGCCCCCCAGAGTGCGCCCAGAAACCGGCCCGCCAGGGAACCGGCCGGGGGCGGCGGCGACTCCCGCCACGGCCGGGCCAGGGCCTGGCGCAGCGCCCCCAGAAAAAGCCACGACGACCACAGCACAAACAGCGCGCTCTCCAGGGAGAACCCCGGCGAGGCCCACAACAACCGGCGCGCCCGGGACACCAGCACCTCGTCGATATACGGCGCGATGACGGCCAACTGACGGCGCAGGGCCATCTGCCCGGTCCAGCTCTCGCCAGACACCGCCCCGCACAAGGCCAGCATGGCAAAAAGCAGCGGCACGGATGAAAGCAGCGCGTAAAAAGCCAAGGCCGCCGCCTGAGTCGGGCCGCCGGCGCGCAAAAACGCGATGATTGTTTCGCCGCCCAGTCGGACAAGCTGCCGCAGCCAGGCGGTCACGAGCCGCCGCCGGAAAATCAATCGTCTCACGGCTGCCCCCCCCCCCGGCCAAGCCCTCGCCAACGGTCAACGCCCGCCGGAAAACAGGCTCCCGGGCCGGACCTACTGCGGCAGTCCCAACACCTGACGCGTCTCGGCCCGGGCTGCGGCATAGGCTTCCTGGAAGGCCGGGCTTTGTTGCAAAAACGCGGCAATGACCGTGCCGGCAATCCGGCCGGCGGCAACGTCGCTGGGGTAATGCACCCCGCCGATCTCGCGATTGAACCGATAGGCTTCGGCCCGTTCATAAATCTGCGTCGCCCGCTCCGGGACCATGTTGGCCAGGATGATGGAATCCACCGTGCCAAAGGTGGAATGGCCGCTGGGATAGGAGGCATTATTGGGCTTGGGCACGCAGGGATTAAGCGCGGGATTGCTGGCATAGGGCCTGGGCCGGTCCCAATGCTTTTTGGCCGGCCCGAGAAGCGCATCCGCGTTCTCCTTGACCTTTTCAAAAAAAGCCGTGGTCTTGGGCAGCTTCGCGGCCGTGAAATCAGCCCCGACGGCATCGGCGAAACGAAAGACATTGCGCTCGGCATCGGCCAGGGCAAAGGCTTCCATGGCCGGGGTGCGCTCTTGTTGCAAGGTTAACAGCAGCGCCATCTCCTCCTGCTGCACGGCTGAACCCACAGCTGGCGGCGGCGGGAGCAATTTCGCGAACGCGATCTGCTCCTGGGCGACAAAGGCCGTTTCCCCGGACCAGGCGGCAAGCGGCAGGAGCACAAGCAGGAAAACCAGAAGCGAACGATTCAACTGACGCATGGCAGACCCCCCTCAAAGTTGTATCAGCAGTGGAGCATGCTTCGATGGCAGGCGCGTACGGCAACGTTTTATGGGAAACGGCCGCTGCCGTATCTACCTGCGCCAACGCAGCAAGACCTATGCAGGTACCAGGGATGGCCCGGACTTGTCATCCTGGCGGGCTTGGCAAGCGCCCGGCGGCCCGCGCCCCAAAACGTAACCAGCCGCCCCCGGGCAGCGACCGAAAGCGAAACAGGGCGCGGGCGTACACCGGGCAAGGCAATGCCTCGCAGTCCGCGTCAATTTGCTTCGGCGGCTTGTGGAACGGATTCTGCAAAGCCTGCCCCATGCAGGGAGGTTTTGCCATGTTCACATCAAGCATCCACGTGGAATGCGTCAGTTTTTTCGAGCCGTCCGAAGGCGTCTGGCAGGAAGAGAACGTCAAAACACCGACGCAGGACGATCAGTCCGGCCACTGCGGCGACGATGAAGAGGATTTTCTGTCGTTTTGCCGGCGTTCCGTGCTGTAGCCGGCCTGCCTGGCCGCAACGCGCCGGGGGAAGCGGCCGCGTCACGTTCCCAACGCAGCAGTTTTTTGAAGGGCCGGCTCGTCCGGCCCTTCCCTTGGCCTCATGTCGCGTTCGGTAATTGCTGTTCTGGCTTGCCTGCCATCAATTCGCTGAATTTATTATTTTTATTCACAAAAAAATCATAAATGTTTTTTTGTGAACGCCACACGAGCCTTAAGCCGCAACAAAGCGCGGCAGGCTCGGATCGCGCCGGGTGAGCAGTTGTGCGGCCAGCCCGGCACACACGCTGCAAGTCTGGCAACGGCGCAGACAACCGGACGTGCGCGCATAAAAGTCCCCGGGCAGAGCTTTATTCTCCAAAACAAACCGGTCGGACAGGATCTCCGGGGTGTCCAGGAGCCACAGCAGATTGCCGTCAAACGAGCCGTCCAGATAGGCGGCCACGATGGCGCGCAAATCCGCAGCCAGCCGGCTGCGGCCGCACAGCTTGACGAAATCCACCACGCCCTCCAACTGCCCGATATCTTCGGGCCGGATAAACGGCGAGGCCAAAAGCCGCCCCGGCTCCTGGGCAAAATCGCGCAGACAGCCCAGGTCGCGGTTCAACTCCGCCCCCACCCGGCAGGCGGTCAGACGCGACAGGGCGATATGGGCGTCGTGGGCTGATTTGTAGGGACAGGCGTACAGGCACCCTTCGTTGGCCATGACTCCCAGGCGCATTTGCGGCCATTCCCGGCGAAGTCCCGCCGCCAGCGCGGCCAGGGCGGCCGGGTCGCGGTTGAGGTCCCGGTCGAGGATGACCGACGACGGCGGACGAAAATGGGTGGAGCAAGCAGCGTCGATGATGGCGGCCGCCCGCTCGAAGCTGCCCAGACGAAAATTGATGCTCGGCACGGCGCACAGTTGCCCGGCCAGTTCCGGGGCGGCGTCCGAGAGCGCCCGCAGCAGATACTGGTCGGCATAAACCAGGCCGGTCACGGCCCCGGCCGCCACATAGCCCTCCAAGACCAAAACCAGATCGCGCAGCCGGTCGCCGCCAAGCATGTCCGGTGCGTTAAACGCGGCGTTTAAGAGGCCCAGGCGCGGCATGTCCGGCAACGCGGCCAACCCCACGGCCAGTTCCATGGGTGACGGATCAGCCAGGCCCGGCAGCCGGGCGTCGGGCGACTCCGGCCCCAGCCGAAAATACACCCCTTCCAGGGCCTCGGCCCGCGCTGCCAGCAGAGCCGCATAGGCCGCATCAGGCACATAAGGAACCTCGAACCGCATGCTCGCTCCTCGCCGCACCGGCTATTGCCCCTGACCTTGGGCGCGGCACTTTCGCCATAATGTAAACATACGTTAACCGCAAGACCGCCGCTTCGATTCCGGTACGAAAACGCCGGCCGGACCGGGAATCGCCAGTCTCCTTTTTGTGCCCTGCCGGGGGCGTCGTGTCAAACGCCCTTGCCTTTGCCGGCAACGTCCTTATCTTGCGTTCTTGCCGCGAAGGCGCTTGGAGGCAGGATGACCGAGGCTCCCCGTATTCACATCGAAGGCGCACGCCAGCACAATCTGAAAAACCTCACCCTGGACATCCCCCGGGACAAACTGGTGGTGGTGTGCGGCCCGTCCGGTTCGGGCAAGTCCACCCTGGCCTTTGACATTGTCTATGCCGAGGGCCAGCGGCGCTATGTGGAGTCCCTGTCCGCCTATGCCCGGCAGTTCCTGCCCCAGATGGACAAGCCGCAGGTGGACAAAATCGAGGGGCTGTCCCCGGCCATCTCCCTGGAGCAGCAGACCGCCACCCGCAACCCGCGCTCGACGGTCGGCACGGTGACGGAAGTCTATGATTTCCTGCGCGTCTTTTTCGCCCGGCTGGGCAAGCCCCATTGCCCGGGCTGCGGCGAACCCATCACCGCCCGCACGGCCGATGAGATTATAAACGACATCCTGGCCCTGCCCGACGGCACCAAGTTGCTGCTTTTGGCCCCGCTGGTCGAACACCAGAAGGGAACCCATGCCGAGCGGCTTAAAAAGCTCAAAAGCCAGGGTTTTGCCCGGGTTCGCATCGGCGGGGTCGTCGTGCCCCTGGAGCCGCTGCCGGAACTGGAAAAAAACAAGCGCCACACCATCGATCTGGTGGTGGACCGGCTGGTGGTCAAAGAGGGCATCCGCTCGCGCCTGTCCGATTCGGTGGAACTGGCCCTGGCCCAGAGCGAAGGCCGGGTCTACGTGGCCGACCACGAGGGCAAGGCCAAGGACCGCATCTTTTCCACGGCCTCGTCGTGTCCGGCCTGCAAAATCAGCGTGCCGCCGCCCTCGCCTCAGCTCTTTTCCTTCAATAGCCCCCAGGGGGCCTGCCCGGCCTGCTCCGGGCTTGGGACCGTGGATTATTTCGAGCCGGCGCTTCTCGCCCCCAACAAGGGCCTGTCCCTGGCCCAGGGCGGCATCCTGCCCTGGAAAAGCGAGCGCGCCCTGGCCCGCTACGCCAAGCGCCTGGAAGACCTCGGCCGGCGTCACGGCTTTACGCTTGGCACCCGACTCGGCGAATTTTCCGACACGGCCCGGGAAGCGCTTTTTTATGGGGACAAGGCCTTTGGTTGGGAGGGCGTGGTCCGGCTTCTGGAAAAGGGCCAGTCCTTTGGTTCGGTGTGGCGCGACGAACTGGCCCGCTACCGCCAGTCGCGGCCGTGTCCCACCTGCCTTGGGGCGCGGCTGCGTCCCGAAGCCCTGGCCGTGCGGGTGGCCGACGTCAACATCGCCCAATTTTGCGCCATGCCCATCGACCGGGCCTTGCCCTGGCTGTCGGGCGTCGGCTTTGCCGGCTCGGACGCGGTCATTGCCGAGCCGCTGCTCAAAGAACTCACCCATCGCCTGCAATTTCTCTCGGGCGTGGGCCTGGAATACCTGTCGCTCTCACGCAACATGGCCACGCTGTCCGGCGGCGAAGCCCAGCGCATCCGCCTGGCCGGCCAGCTCGGTTCCGGGCTGGTCGGGGTCACCTATGTCCTGGACGAGCCGAGCATCGGCCTGCATCCCCGGGACAACGACCGCCTGCTGGCCACCCTGCGCCAGCTCCAAGGCCGGGGCAACACGGTGCTGGTGGTCGAGCACGACGAGGCCACCATCAAAAACGCCGACCATATCATCGAGCTTGGGCCGGGTTCGGGCCGCCTGGGCGGCGAGGTGGTCTACCAGGGCGACGTTTCTGGCATGATGGCCTCGCCGACCTCGCTGACCGGCAAATACCTGCGCGGCGAGCTCGTGTCCCCCCGCCCGGAAACCCGGCGTCCGGGCAAGGGCAAAATCGTTTTGCGCGGCGTCACCACCAATAATTTAAAAAACATCGATGCCGAGATACCGCTTGGCTGTCTGGTCTGTGTCACCGGCGTTTCCGGCTCGGGCAAAAGTTCGCTGGTCATGGATTCGCTGTATAAGCATCTGGCCCTGGCCCAGGGCCTCAAGGTGGACGCGCCCGGGGCCATTGCCGGCATCGAGGGGGCTGAGCAGATCGAAAAGATCGTCAGCATCGACCAGACGCCCATCGGGCGCACCCCGCGGTCCAACCCGGCCACCTACACCAAGATTTTTGACGAAATCCGCAACATCTTCACCACCACCCCGGATGCCAAGCGGCGCGGTTTCAAACCCGGGCGCTTCAGCTTCAACGTCAAGGGCGGCCGGTGCGAGGCTTGTGGCGGCGACGGCCAGATCCGCGTGGAAATGCACTTTCTGCCGGATATTTACGTCACCTGCGAAGTGTGTTCCGGGTTGCGCTACAACCGCGAGACGCTGGATGTGCGCTACAAGGGCTTAAACATTGCCGAGGTGCTGGATCTGACCGTGCGGGGCGCGCGGGAATTTTTTGAGAATTATCCGGTCCTTGACCGCCGCCTGCAAGTCCTTGAGGAAGTGGGGCTGGAATACCTGCATCTGGGCCAGCCAGCCACGACGCTGTCCGGCGGCGAGGCCCAGCGCATAAAGATCTCAAGGGAATTGGGCAAACGCAGCCTGCCCGGGGCGCTTTACATCCTGGACGAGCCGACCACGGGGCTGCACATGCAGGAGGTGGGCAAGCTCATTACCGTGCTGCACCGGCTGGTGGACAAGGGAGCCAGCGTGCTGGTCATCGAGCACAACACCGATGTGGTGGCCGCCTGCGACCATGTCATCGATCTTGGCCCCGGCGGCGGCGAGGGCGGCGGACGCATCGTGGCCCAGGGCACGCCCGAGGAGCTCAAAGCCGACCCCAATTCGGTGACCGGGCGGTTTCTGCCCTAGGCTCCGCCTTCTACAGTCCCCCCGTTCGCCCCCTGTTCGTCACACGCTGCGGCTACCCTGCCGGCCGTTAGCAACGTACAGGAGAGCATCATGCGAACCATCGGCATAAGCGGCGTCCTCACCGTGGCGGTTTGCGCCACGGTCCTGGCCGGCATCCTCGGCCTGCTTCTCTATGTGTCCCACACCACCACCACCCTGGCCGAGAGCCTGACCGCTGAGTCCATGCTCCAGACGGCCGAGGCCACCAGCCGCACCCTTGACCTGTACGCCGCCCAATCCATGGAACTGGCCGCAGCCCTGGCCCGCCGCCCCGGCATCCGCGACGCTTTTGACGGCCGCCCGGAAGTGACCCAGACCGTGCTGGCCGAAACCCTGGCCAGTTTCAAGGGCCTGCGCTCGCTGGTGGTCTTTGACGCCGCCGGCACGTTGCTGGCCGGACGCGATGCCGAGGGCAAGGTCTTTACGCCCGGCGAGAGTTACGCCGAGCGCCCCTATGTCAAGGCGCTGCAGTCCGGGGCCGACACTTTTGTGACCCGCTCGGTCCTGACAGCCAAACACAACGCCAGCCTGATCCTGGTCGCGGCCAGTGCCGTGCGCGGGCCGGACGGCAAAATCCTGGGTGGCGTTGGCGTATGTTCCGACGTGGCCCCGGCCGTGGCCGCCTTCGTCAGCCCGCTGCACTTCGGGGAAAAAGGGTACGGCTTTGTCCTCGACGAGGCCGGCGTTGTCGTCGCCCATGCCGGCGATGCCGCACTTGTCGGCCAGAACGTGGCGAAACTCGATTTCATCCGCCAGCTCATGGACGTGAAAAACGGCGTCTTCACCTACGCCTGGAAAGGCGAAGACAAGGCCATGGCGGTTGCCCGCTCGGAACAGACCGGCTGGTACACGGGCATGACCGCCTCCAGGGCCGAGCTCACGGCGGCCGCCGTGGCCCAGCGCAATACGCTCGTCCTGATCGGGCTGGCCGTGGTGCTCCTGGTCACCGCCGTCATTGCCGGCATCACCCGCCGGCTGGTGCTGCGCCCCCTTACCGCCATCAATGCCTTTGCCGACCGCATCGCATCGGGCGATTACGCCGCCGCCCTGGCCGGCCCCTTCCGCTACGAACTGGCCGCCCTGGCCGGACATGTGCGCCACATGGTGGAAGAACTCAAAGCCAGACTGGGCTTTGCCAAGGGCCTGCTGGACGCCATGCCCATCGCCTGCGTGGTCTCGGCCCCGGACGGAACCTTGCGCTTTCTCAACCAGCCGGTCCTCGACTTTCTCAAGGACAGCGGCAAGCCCGAAGACTATATCGGCCAACCCGCAGGAACCTTTTTCTACGGTGACCCGGACCGCCAGACCATAACGGCCAAAGCCATGGCCGAAGGCAAGGCCATAAAAAAAATCCAGACCGACGTCCCCACCCGTACCGGAGACACGGCCTTCACCCAGATCGACGCCGCCCCGCTGTATGACCTGGAGGGCGTGTGCCTGGGCGGGTTCGCCCTGTTCACCGACCTCTCGGAACTGCGCCGCCAGCAGCGCCACATCGAGGACCAAAACGGCCTCATCGGCCGAACCGCCTCGGAAGCTGCCGTGATGGCCGACCGCATGGCCTCGGCCGCCGAAGAACTCTCGGCCCAGATCGAGCAGTCGAGCCTTGGGGCCACCGAACAAAGCGACCGGGTGCAGAGCACCGTGGCCGCCGTGGAACAGATGAACGCCACCATTTTGGAAGTGGCGAAAAACGCCTCCAGTACCGCCCAGCATGCCGGAGAGGCCCAGGAAATGGCCCGCAAAGGCGCGCTGCTCGCCGGTGAGGTCGTTAGCGCCGTGGACACCGTGCGCGAACAGGCCGTCAGCCTCAAGGACACCATGTCCGGGCTTGGCCAGCGCGCCCAGGGCATCGGCACGGTCATGAGCGTTATCTCCGATATCGCCGACCAGACCAATCTGCTGGCGCTCAATGCCGCCATTGAGGCCGCCCGGGCCGGCGAAGCCGGACGCGGCTTTGCCGTGGTAGCCGACGAAGTACGCAAGCTGGCTGAGAAAACCATGGTCGCCACCCGCGAAGTGGGCCAGGCCATTGCCGGCATCCAGCAGGGAACGGCCCAGACCGTGGCCATGGTGGACGGGGCTGTGGCCAGCGTCGAGGAGGCCACCGGCCTGGCCAGACGTTCGGGCGAAGCCTTGGCCGATATCGTGTCCGTGGTCGCCACCGCCGGCGATCAGGTCCGGGCCATCGCCACGGCGGCCGAAGAACAATCCGCCACCGTGGAAGAAATCTCCCAGGCCGTGGCCTCCATCAACCGCATCGCCACGGAAACGGTTGATGCCATGATCCAATCCGCCACGGCCGTGACCGATCTGGCCGATCAGGCCCAGGGACTGTCCACCCTCGTGGCCGAGATACAGGGCAGCAACGACCGGCCTGCCCTCCCCCATTAGTGTGGCGTTCAGTCCTTTCCGCTATGGTATGCTGGAGTCAGGCCCCAACGGGCGGCTGTGTCGGCGCTGCACAAAACACGGCTGGTTTTGTGCATGCGGCCCGGGCCGCCCGCTACAGCTTCTGATCCTTATTGTCGTCCTTGCCGGTCAGCCACGTGTCGATAGGATTTTTCTCGCCAGGATGGCGTTCCTGGTAATTTTTGGCCCGGCGGTTGAAATAGATCAGAAAGACGAAGCCCAGGGCGATCAGCACGAGGAGAAATACGCCGTTACTCATAGACGGCCTCCGGGACGGTTGTTGGCGCGTTACGGTTTGTTTTCCTATACTGCAAATACGACGTCGTGGACCTGTTGTACAGTCCTGCCCCGCCCGCCAGGGCCGCCGGCAGCCGCGAACCCGCTCCCCCCTGTCTGGACCGCCGACAGCCGGCGCTCTCCGCCTTCCTTCGCCGCCGGACACCCCGAATTGCCACGCAACTGACACCCAAATAGCGTTGCAGCGTGCTTGTTCGACCAAAGAAAAGGCTGGCCTCCACCGCTGCTTTTTTTTATTCCCATCCGGGGGAGTGGAGCGTATTCGCGCACGATTGACAAAATGCGCAACAGTGCACGTCAAGCGCCTGATCGAGACACGGCCGTTGCTTACTGACTCTCCATGCCGCCAAACACTTTTTATCCACCGCATCCCGGAGTCTCACCATGCGCCGACTGGGCCTTAATGCCGTTCTGACCCTGGCCGTCATCACCTCCCTGTTTCTGGGCATCGCCGCCATCATCGGCTACACCGCCGTATCGACCAACACCCTCGCCACGGCGCTGCAGGAAGAAGAACTCCAGCGCACAGCCGCAGACATGGTCAATCTGATCAGCCTCAGCCTGGAAAACAGCATGGAAAACACCGACACCCTGGCTTCGCTTCCTATTTTTCTCGAAGCCCTCATCGGCGCGCCGGAACGGGCGCAGAAAATGCTCGACGGCTACATGAAAAATTCCAGCTCCTTGGTTGCCGTCCTGGTCGTTGATGCCGACGGCAAGACCGTATCCGCCGTGTCAAAGTCCGGCAAGCCGATGGTCAATTCCTATAAAGACTGGGACTTTTTCAAGGCGATCATGGCCGGAAACGAAAACTACACCAGCAGCGAAATCCGTCGCGACGAGGCCACCGGCACGGACTACTGGCTTACGGCCCATGCCGTACCCGGCCCTGACGGCAAGGCGCGGGGCATGGTGGTCCTGTGCTCGGACTGGAACCGCCTCACCCGAAAATACCTCTCCCCGATCCGCTTCGGCCAAACCGGCTACGGCTTCATTTTTGACGATGCCGGACGCATCATCGCCCATGCCAAGGACAAATCCCTGCTCCTGCAAAAGCCCGCCGACAACACCATCGCCGACCGGGCCAAGGCGCTTAAAAACGGCATCATGCGCTACGATTACAAGGGCGAAGGCAAATACATGGCCGTGGCCCAAATCTCCGGCGTCCAGTGGCAGGTGTGCATGACCGTGGCCGCCTCGGAACTGGCCGGAGCCGCCGCCGGGCAGCGCAATATCCTCATGGGCCTTGGTGCGGCCGTGCTCCTCATTGTGGCCGCACTCATCGTCATCTTTAACAAGGTGGTGGTGCTCACCCCCCTGGCCGCCATCGCCGCCTACGCCGCTGCCGTGGCCGACGGCGATCTCCAGGCAAAACTCACCGGCCGCTTCCGCTTCGAGCTGGCCGGGCTGGCCCACAACCTGGAACGCATGGTGGGTGAACTCAAGACCAAGCTCGGTTTCGCCCAAGGCGTCATGAACGGCATCCCGGCCCCCTGCGGCATCATCGGCCCGGACTCTGCCATGATCTGGGCCAACCAGCAGATGTGCGATCTGTTGGAAAAAACCGCGCCGCCGGAAACGTTTAGAGGCCAGAAGTCAGGACTTTTCTATCTGGGTGACGCCAGCCGCGAAACCTACTCCGACAAGGCGCTGCGCCAGCGTTCGGTCATGACCGCCCACACTGAATACGTCACGCCCTCAGGCAAACAGCTGCGCATCTATATCGTCACCACGCCCTTTTACGACATGGACGACACCCTCCTCGGCGCCATCTCCTTTTGGAACGACCAGACCGAGGTGCATGTCCAGCAGGAATGCATTGCCGCGCAAAACGTGCTGATGGGCGACACAGCGGCCAAGGCTTCGGCCACCTCCGACCGTATGGCTTCGGCCGCCGAAGAACTTTCAGCCCAGATCGAACAGGCCAACCAGGGTGCCCAGGAGCAAAACAGCCGCGTCCAGGAAACCGTCACCGCCGTGGAGCAGATGAATGCCACCATCCTGGAAGTGGCCAGAAACGCTGGCGAAACAGCCCAGAATGCGCTCTCGGCCCGGGACAAGGCCCGGGAAGGGGCCGGACTGGTGGTGGAGGTCGTGGCCGCTGTGGGCAAGGTGCGCGACGCGGCCGAGCGCCTCAAGGAAACCATGGGCGGCCTGGGCGATCAGGCCAAAGGCATTGGGGCTGTCCTTGGCGTCATCTCCGACATCGCTGACCAGACCAATCTGCTGGCCTTAAACGCCGCCATCGAGGCGGCCCGGGCCGGGGATGCCGGGCGGGGCTTTGCTGTGGTCGCCGACGAGGTCAGAAAGCTGGCCGAAAAGACCATGCAGGCCACCAAGGAAGTCGGCCAGGCCATCACCGGCATCCAGCGCGGCACCGCCGACACCGTCGGCATGGTCGATCAGGCCGCCATGGCCGTCGAGCAGGCCACCACCCTGGCCGAACGCTCCGGCGCGGCCCTGACCGAGATCGTTGCCGTGGTCGAAACCGCCGGGGATCAGGTCCGGGCCATCGCCACCGCCGCCGAAGAGCAGTCGGCCACCTCCGAGGAAATCAACCGGGCTGTGGAAGCCATCAGCCGCATCGCCTCGCAAACCGCCCAGGCCATGGGCCAGTCCGCCCAGGCCGTTGGTGAGCTGGCCGCCCAGGCCCATGCCTTAAACGCCCTGGTGGCCGACATCCAGGGCGGTGCCGACCAGCCCGCGCTGACCGCTTAGATCCGGGTTCCCGCGCCTCACAGCGCCCCCTCGTCCGGGCCGGCTCCCGCGCCGGCCCGGATACATCATAACTGTTTTTCGCATTGCCCTTCCTGTCATCATTCCGCTATATTTGCCCCAATCTCGTCACGTACGGCTTCGCCGTCCCCATGGCCGGCGGACTGCCTCTTCCTCAGGTGTTCGCGACGCGCTCCTCGTGGCGCGCCCAAACCGGATAATGGGAGCACGAATGCGCAAGGTCAGCGTCAACACCATCCTCACCCTGCTTGTGGCCTTTTGCGTCACTGCCGCCATCGTTGTCCTGGTTCTCTACGTCTCGCGCACCTCGTTCACCATGGCCACCGAACTCCAGGAAAACGCCCTGGCCCAGATGGCCGCCTCCACCGGCCGCACGCTCGACCTGTACCTGGACGACGCCGCTGACGTGGCCCGGGCGCTGGCCACCCAGGACGCCGTGGTGGCCGGCCTTGCCGGCGACCCGGCCCGCTCCAAAGAACGTTTTCGCAACTATATTGATAGCTATAGTAATTATTGGGCCATTTTCTCCTTCGATCTCAAAGGGAAGGTCGTCTCGGGATTTAACGCCAACAAGCAGGACATGGCCGGCGGCGACCGCTCGGATCGCGACTACGTCAAAGGTGTGCTGGCCGGCAAAGATCTCGTTTTCACCGATCAGGTCATGAGCGCCAAGACCGGCGACATCCTTATCTTCGTCGTGGCCAAAGCGGTGCGCGGCCCGGACGGCAAACTGCTCGGCGGCGTGGCCGTGTGCCCCAAATGGAACGTCTTCACCAAAGGGTTTGTCGATCCCCTGCGATTCGGAACCCAGGGCTACGCCCTGGTGCTCGACGGCCGGGGCACGGTCATTGCCCATGGTCTGGACAAGGACATGCTGCTCAAGGACATGTCGGGCGAGGCGTTCGCCAAAACGGCCATGGCCCGCAAAGAAGGTGTTGCGACCTACGAATGGAAAGGCGCGCGCAAGGCCATGGCCGTGGCCAAGGTCGGCGTCACCGGCTGGCTGGTGTGCATGACGGCCGATTTTGCCGAGATGACGGCCACGGCCACCGACCAGCGCACTATGCTGCTGCTCATCGGCGTGCTGTGTCTGGCCGCCGCCGTGTCCGGCATCGCCGTAGCCAACAGCCGGCTCATGCTGCGCCCCCTGGCCGGCGTCGGCCGCTTTGCCCAGGCGGTGACAGCCGGGAATCTGGGTGCCAGCCTGACCGGAACCTTCCGGTTCGAACTGGCCGAACTGGCCCGCAACGTGCGGGCCATGGTGGCCGAACTCAAGAACAAACTCGGCTTTGCCCAGGGCGTCCTGGACGGCATCCCGGCTCCCTGCGCCATCGTCGGTCCCGATGGCACAATCCTGTGGATCAACCGACAGGTCATTGCCCTGCTCGACCTTGACGCCACCCCGGAATCGGCCAAGGGCCAGACCACCGGCCAACTGTTTTACGGCGACCCTTCCCGGGAAACGCTGTCCCAGAAAACCATCCGGGCAGGCCAGGGGCTGTCCCTGGATCTCGACTTCAACACCCGGCGCGGCCGCACCCTCCATCTGCATGTGGATACGACGCTGTTTTACGATATAGACGGGGCCTTGCTTGGCTGTCTGATCTTTTGGAACGACCTGACCGGCATCACGGCCCAGAAAAACCGCATTGAAGAACAAAACACCGTCATCGCCACTGTGGCCGCCCAAGCCACCCAGGTGGCCCAGCGCATGGCCCAAAGTGCAGCAGAACTGTCCCGACGCGTCGCCCAGGCAAGCAGCGGTGCCCGGGAACAGAGCGCCCGGGTCCAGGAAACCGCCGGTGCGGTGACCCAACTCAACGACACCATTTTAGACGTGGCCCGAAACGCCGGTGAAACGGCCCAACTAGCTGAAAAAGCGCGCCACACCGCCGACGAAGGGGCCGGACTCGTCGCCTTGGTCACCCAGGCCGTGACCGCCGTGCGCCAGGAAGCCCAGGCCCTTGCCGCCACCATGGGCGAACTCGACGACCGGGCCAAGGGCATCGGCACCATCATGGGCGTCATTTCCGACATTGCCGATCAGACCAACCTGCTGGCCTTAAACGCCGCCATCGAAGCCGCCAGGGCCGGCGATGCCGGACGGGGCTTTGCCGTGGTTGCTGACGAAGTCCGAAAACTGGCCGAAAAAACCATGCTCGCCACCAAGGATGTGGGGCAGGCCATCACCGGCATCCAGCAGGGAGCCGGCGACACCGCCAACCGCATGGAGCGCGCCGTGGCCCGGGTGGCTGAAGCTACCGGGCTGGCCGAACAGTCGGGAACAGCACTGACCCGCATTGTAACTCTCGTGGGGGCAGCCGGCGATCAAGTCCGTTCCATTGCCGCCGCCGCCGAAGAACAGTCTGCAACAACCGAAGCCATCAATCAGGCAGTGGCCGATATCAACGGTCTGGCCGCCGAGGCTGCCGCCGCCTTGGCCCAGTCGGCCGATGCAGTACGCGACCTTGCGGAATTGGCCAACAATCTCAACGCGCTCATCAGCGAACTCCGCCAAACAGAAGGTGAAATCAAAGCTCTGTCATAACGCACATGAAGTTGCACAAACGGCTTGCCTATTCACTATTTTGGCAGTATGCATCCGACACATTGCCCACAGCCGCCGCAGAGTCGATGACGCGGCATGTCCTCAAGACGTTTCAAGCCATCTTAAGAAGCTTGATCCGTTCGTGAACATGCTTCCGTTTTGCTCAGTCGTGTGTGGTGGTGTGGCAATACTCTGCCCGCAGACATGTAAGACCGCCGTTTTTTTCCCGCAGTGGTGACCGTCTGACGAGGCCTCAAGCCCAATTACTGTGCGGCAGCATCGCCTCCCCGCGATGCCACGTCGCCAAGGAGCCGTCATGCGTCAAGCAGGCATCACCACCATCCTCGCCGCTTCGGTGGCCGTTACAATCCTGGCCGGCGTTGCCGCCCTGGTTCTGTACGCCTCCGGTTCGTCCTTCACCATGATCGAAACCGTCCAGCAAAACGCCCTGACCCAGGCTGCGGCGATCTCGGCCCAGTCCGCTGAAATTTATCTCAAAGGCACGGCCTCGGTCGCCGAATCCCTGGCCGGCCAGGACGCCATCCGGGCGGCCTTTGACGGCGACACGGCCCGGGGCCAGGAACGATTGCGCAACACTGTCGCCGCCTACAAGGACTATTACTCCTTTTTCCTGTTTGACACCGCAGGCACCATCGTTGCCGGCAGCACCAGCGATGGCAAGGATCTCACCGGGGGCGAGCGCAAGGAGCGCGATTACGTCAAAGCCATCCTGGCCGGCCAGGATCTGGTCTTTAGCAAATCCGTCTTCAAGGCCACCACCGGCAACGAATTGATCTATGTCGTGGCCAAGGCCGTGCGCGACGCCAACGGCAAACTGCTGGGTGGTGTCGCGGCCTGCCCCCTCTGGGACCGCTTTACGTCCGCGGTTGTCGATCCGGTGCGTTTTGGCAAACGCGGCTATGGTTTCATCCTCGACGCCGATGGCCATGTCATTGCCCATCCTGTGGACAAGTCACTGCTGCTCAAGGATCTGTCCCAGGAGACTTTCATTCAAAAGGCCCTGGCCCAGGGCAACGGCTCCTTTCCGTATGTCTGGAAGGGCGAACCCAAGACCATGAGCGTGGTCCGTATCCCGGCCACAGGCTGGCTCGTGTGCATGTCGTATTTTACTGATGAAATGACTGTGATGGCCGGTGCACAACGGCTATGGCTCATCTTGGTCGGCCTTGGTGTCGCGGCCCTCGTCGTGGCGGTCATCATTCTGATTAATCGCCGCCTGGTGCTGGGACCGCTTATGGCCCTAAGCGACTTCACCCGCCAGGTTGGCTCCGGCAATTTCAATGCCAGCCTGACCGGCTCGTTTCGGGCCGAACTGGCTGTCTTTGCCGGGCTTTTGCGCCAGATGGTTGGCGAGCTCAAGGCCAAACTCGGCTTTGCCCAGGGCGTTTTAAACGGCATTCCCTCCCCCTGCGGCATCGTGGGACCAGATTTCAACATGTCCTGGGTCAACCAGGAAATCTGCGATCTGCTGGAAAAGCCGCACGCCCGCACAACAGCCATTGGCCAACGCTCCGGGAGCTTTTACAACAACGATGCCAACCGCCAGACGCTGTCGGATCGGGCCATCCAGGAACGCCAACCGCTGACTGCCGAAATTGACTACAGCACGCCTTCCGGCCAAAAACTGCGGGTGGCAGTGCGTACCACGCCCTTTTTCGATCTGGATGGCAATCTGCTGGGCTCCATCTCCTTTTGGACCGACCTGACCCAGATCCACGAACAAAAACGGCTCATCGAGGAACAAAACGCCGTCATCGCCGAGACTGCTGCCAGCGCTTCGGCCGTGGCCGACCGGGTGTCCGCCGCTTCCGAGGAGCTTTCGGCCCAGATCGAGCAGTCCAGTCGCGGTGCCGAGGAGCAAAACAGCCGGGTCCAGGAAACAGCAACTGCAGTGGAAGAAATGAACGCCACCATCCTGGAGGTGGCCCGAAACGCCGCCGCCACGGCCACCCAGGCCAATCTGGCCCGGGATAAGGCCCGCCAGGGTGCCGGCCTTGTGGCCGAGGTCGAGGCCGCCGTCGGTTCAATCCGCGACGAGGCAGTAGCGCTTACCGGCAACATGCAGACACTTGGGCAGCAGGCCCAGGGCATCGGGGCCATCCTGGACGTCATTTCCGACATTGCCGACCAGACCAATCTCTTGGCGCTCAATGCCGCCATCGAGGCCGCCCGGGCCGGCGAGGCCGGACGTGGCTTTGCCGTGGTCGCCGATGAGGTCCGAAAACTGGCCGAAAAAACCATGAACGCCACCAAGGAAGTGGGGCAAGCCATCACCGGCATCCAGCAGGGCACGGCCGACGCCGTGACCCGGGTTGAACGCGCTGTGACGCGGGTGGGCACGGCATCTGAACTGGCCGCCCGATCCGGGACTTCCCTTTCCGAAATCGTTGCAGTGGTGGAGACCGCCGGCGATCAGGTCCGGGCCATCGCTGCTGCTGCCGAACAGCAGTCTGCCACCTCGGAAGAAATCAATCGCTCCGTGGAGTCGATCAGTTCCATTGCTTCGGAAACGGCCCAAGCCATGCACCAGTCGGCCCAGGCCGTCTCCGATTTGGCCCGGCAGGCCAACGATCTCAATAGCCTCATGAGCCAGCTTCAGGACGGCGCGGCTACGCCCAAAGCCCTGGGCTAAGCGGGTTTCCCGGTCCGAGAACCCCGGATTCGGCTCGATCAGCCGGTTCGGGAGCCAAGCCCTGGCTCCCGGACCGGTTTGCCTTTTGCACGGTTTTCAGCTAATTTTTCTTGTTGTATTTTCCAGGATTTTTCTTCTCCCCCGCGCTTTTGCCGGCAAAGGCCTGCCAGTGCGTGGCGGAGTGCTTCCCCGGCAGCACAGCCGGATGGGGCTGGCCCTGTCCGGGTTGCCGACGACATCACTGCAAAGGAGGCGCATGATGCGCATTCTGGTAGTCGGGTCCGGCGGCCGTGAGCACGCCCTGGCCCATACCTTGTCCAAAAGTCCCGATGTTTCGGCAGTGCTGGCCGCTCCGGGCAACGGCGGCACCGCCACCTGCGGCGAGAACATCGCCCTGGCCGACACCGACGTCCCCGGCATCGTGGCCCTGGCCAAAGACCGGGGCATTGATCTGGTGGTGGTCGGCCCGGAAGCGCCGCTGGTGGCCGGGCTTCGCGACGCCCTGGAATCAGCCGGCGTGCCCTGCTTTGGCCCCGACGCCTACGCCTCCCAGTTGGAAGGCAGCAAGGCCTTTGCCAAGGAAGTCATGACCGCCGCCGGCGTGCCCACCGCCGCCTATGAAACGTTTACCGACGCCGCCTCGGCCCGGGCCTACGCCCAAAAGCTGAACGGCCCCATGGTGGTCAAGGCCGACGGCCTGGCTGCCGGCAAGGGCGTCACCGTGGCCCGTAACGCTGCCGAGGCCATTGCCGCCATCGACGAGTCCATGGTGGCCGGGGCCTTCGGTACCGCCGGGGCCACGGTGGTGGTGGAAGAGGCGCTCATCGGCGAAGAGGCTTCGTTTCTGGCTTTTTGCGACGGCCGCACCGCTGTGCCCATGACCGCCTGCCAGGATCACAAGGCCGCCTACGACGGCGACACCGGCCCAAACACCGGTGGCATGGGAGCGTATTGCCCGGCTCCGGTCCTGCCGCCGGCGCGCTACGGCGAAATGATGGAACTGGTCATTGATCCCATCCTGCGGGAGCTGTCCAAACGCGGGCATCCTTTTACCGGCATCCTTTACGCCGGTCTTATGATGACGGAGGGCGGCCCCAAGGTGCTGGAATACAACGTTCGTTTCGGCGATCCCGAGTGTCAGCCGCTGCTTATGCGCCTGACCAGCGATCTGCCGGCCATTATGCTGGCCTGCCGCGCGGGCCGACTCACACCGGAGCTGGTGCGCTGGTCGCCCCAAAGCGCCATTTGCGTGGTCATGGCCGCCCCTGGCTATCCCGGTGCTTATCCCAAAGGCATGCCCATAACCGGCATCGAAGCGGCTGAAGCGAGCGGTGGCGGTGCGGTCAAGGTGTTCCAGGCCGGCACGAAGCTTGATGGCGGCCGGGTGGTCACCTCGGGCGGCCGGGTGCTGGGTGTCACGGCCCTTGGCGCGGATCTGGCCGCAGCCCAAGCCGCTGCCTATCAGGCCGCGGACAAAATTCACTTTGAAGGCGCGTTTTACCGCCGCGATATCGGCGAAAAGGGACGCAAACGGGAGGGGAAATAAATGCGCATCGCCATTCTGATCGGCTCGATTTCCGACGAAGAAAAAATGCGGCCCTGTTCCAAGGTGCTTGATTCCCTTGGCATCGAACATCTGTTTACCGTCACTTCGGCCCACCGCACACTCGAGCGCACCGAGCGCATCATCCGGGAATGCGAAGCAGGCGGTTGCCAGATTTTTATCTGCGCCGCCGGCCTTGCCGCCCATCTGGCCGGGGCCGTGGCCGCCCGCACCATCAAGCCTGTCATCGGCGTGCCACTTTCCAATTCAGGTTCGGCTCTGGGCGGCATGGATGCCATGCTGTCCACGGTGCAGATGCCGCCGGGCTATCCGGTAGCCACCGTGGCACTTGATGGGGCAGGGGCGAAAAACGCCGCCTGGCTGGCGGCCTCCATCCTGGCCCTGGGTGATGCCGAACTGGCCGGACGCATCCGGGCCGCCCGCGAGGGCTTTGCCCAGGACGTTGAAACGGCTGCTGCCAAACTCAACAAATAATCCAGTCGCAGAAATGGGGGGATTCATTATCCCCCCGCACGCCCACCTGGCCGGGCTGTTCGGCAGCCCGGCTAATCAGCCAGCCAGTATTACTCTTTTCCCGGCATCTCCCCCCTGTGACACGCAAGACCTTCTCCAGCAAAGCCTTCTTTCCTGGACTGACTGCGGCGTCCGTTGTTTTGGGGTGACGCCATCAATGCCCCTAATGCAAATAATACCGTTATTTCATTGGGAAACCGCTTTCAATGCGCCTGCACTGTACCGATGGCAGAGTCCTGCCACTCACACTCGCAGGCAACAGTGAAGCACAATTTCCTTCGTATTTGCCGAGGACCGAAAAATTCAAACTAACTATAACACATTCCGTGCTCTTATGGCATTAGCAAGTTTTTCTTCACTCTTTTTAATATTCTTTACCAAACGCTCTAGATTTTCGCACCTAGTTCTGTACAAACTATTTTCTTTTTTCAATGAGGATACTGTCTCTAACAGTGAAACAACATCTACCTTTCCATCGTCTGATATATTACCCATCAATATTTTCAATTTATTATTTTCTTGCTGCAAGCAGTCAAACCCGTTTGCGCTACAGTCACACTGTCTTCTCAAATCGAGTAGCTCGTTTTTAATTCTTTTATATGCCTCAATTAGCTTTTGAACTTTAGCAACACTAGCAGAGGTCGACTGAAGCACGTTCCACGCTTTTTTTAACTCTGCGAATTTACTATTTATATCACAATTTTCCTCACGCAAAGAAGCGATATCACCTTTAGCGACAGACAAAGAATCACTAACTTGCCTAATCTCAATTGCCTTCGTCCCCAACTCGTTTCTCAGATTGTCTGATTCTGATTTAAACTTAGCTTGGATCGAATAGAGTGCACTTTTTATCTTAACCTGCACATTGGCTGCCAACAACAAGAAGGGGTTTTTCATTATTTTTTCCCATTAATGATGCCCAATTGAAAGAACCTTAAAGATTCTAGTGACAACAACAAGTCAAGGGCTGATCAGCCCCAGTCTTGCTTGGATTTTACATCTTACCAAATCTTACCATATCAGTGTAAAAACATGAAGCAGAATTAAAAATGATAGCTTCAGGAGACAACATTATGATTTTATGCAATATATTATGGATTAAGGCCTTGGATATGGTCAGAGAACAGGAGCCCCTGACAGGCTGTCACACCTCCCAGCGCGGGTTCTAGCGCAGTGCGTAGCAGTTTTACGCAGCGTTAGCGCTCTGCATCCCCGCACCCCGTGCGGAGCGCCCCGATGAGCGCAGGGCCAAAAAAAAGCCCCGTGTATTTCTACACGGGGCTTTTGAAAAAGAGCCCTGGCGGCGACCTACTTTCCCACACAA
Source organism: Solidesulfovibrio aerotolerans (assembly GCF_009856865.1). Taxonomy (GTDB): domain Bacteria; phylum Desulfobacterota; class Desulfovibrionia; order Desulfovibrionales; family Desulfovibrionaceae; genus Solidesulfovibrio; species Solidesulfovibrio aerotolerans. The sequence continues at coordinate 266,714 of NZ_WVUD01000002.1, forward strand.
GAATATGCAGTATCATCGGCGAAGGAGGGCTTAACTTCCGAGTTCGGAATGGGGTCGGGTGTACCCCCTCCTCTATGACCACCAGGACAAATATATAAGTTAAAATAAGGGATGGGATTTGTGTTGGCAAAAATCAAGTCGAACGGACTATTAGTACTGGTCTGCTGAAAGCATTACTGCTTGTGCACATCCAGCCTATCAACCATGTAGTCTACATGGGTCCTTCAGGGAGAACTCGTCTTGAGGCAGGCTTCCCGCTTAGATGCTTTCAGCGGTTATCCTTTCCGAACGTAGCTACCCTGC
>NZ_WVUD01000030.1 GCF_009856865.1 Solidesulfovibrio aerotolerans
GCTGGTGCAACGAAATCTGTTTCAGCAATGTGAAATTCTCGACCTCATTGACCCGCGACGGCAACGCTTAAAACCAAACAATTCTAGCAGGCTATCTCTTCTAAATTAGCCGGACAGAAATGATTTTTGACATCTTTATTTCATGTACTACACGCAGCGACAAAGCCGAAGGAACAAGTATTTCTTGAGGTACGTGTGCCTTGCCGGGCAACAACTCTTTACCAGATAAAAACACAGCGTAATTGCGCATTCTTAGACTTCAGTTCTCAATTATCTCATGCAACGTCCTGGCATACGCATAGACGCCCGCCCGCCCCTGTGCTATTTTCAAAAGAACTTGTCGGTCCGCTTTTGCTGGCAAAAAAATTCCGCAATACCACAATTTTCAAAACGGGCGAGAGGGTTTATTATGCACTCCACCATGTTATTTAAGTGCTTTTTTTCTCTCACGGCCATCATTTCCTTGTTGTTTTGCTCTGTGCCCATTCGGGCGGAGGATGCGGGGGATTCCGGTCTCCTGCTGTTTATGCCCGCCATGACCACCTCTCCCCTCAGTCGCGACAGCGATGGGGACGGCCTCCCGGACCGCTGGGAGTTGCATGGCTATACGCAAAACGGTGTATTCGTCGATCTGCCGGCTCTGGGAGCAAATCCCTGGCGCAAAGATCTCTTCGTCTGGATGGACTATATGGTCACCCCGGGCAGCACGAGCCTTGCCCCGCCGCAAAGTGTCATCAACAATATAGTAGCCGTCTTTAACAACGCACCTGTCGCCAATCCCGACGGAACAACAGGCATAACCATCCATCCCATTCTTAAAAACCAAGTCCCCTACGTGCAAACCCTCGGCGTCTCATCAAGTCAGCTACCCCCGGCAAAGCCGGGGGCATGCAAGGCAGTGAACCGCTCAAAGCGGTGAGAACTGGAGACGCCTGAAGGCGGCAACCGCTACATCAATTTGAGCTGATCGAGCCTACGGTCTTCATGCTCTTGTTTTTGATGTACTCACGAACAAGAGCCTCATCCAGACCGACAGTTGAAACGAAGTAGCCTCGCGCCCAAAAGTTCTGGCCCACGAAGTTCCTTCGTCGCCCCATGAAACTTCTTGCTATGTGAATTGCACTTTTCCCTTTGACGAAACCAACAACTGAAGCGACTGCATATTTTGGAGGGATGGAGATGAGCATGTGCACGTAGTCAGGCATAAGGTGTCCTTCGACCACCCTACTCTCCTTCTGCCGGGCCAGTTCCCTCAAAATTTCACCCATATGCAGGCGTAGTTGACCATACAGAACCTTTTTGCGGCACTTTGGGATCCAAACCACGTGGTACTTGCAGTCCCATACCGAGTGGCTTAGGCTTTCGTAGTCGTTCACAGGAAGCCTCCGTCTGTTTGAACTTTAAGCGGTTCAAGCGATGGAGGCTTCCGATTCCAGGAACTGTCAAACTTTGTGAGTCCCCCGGCAGAGCCGGGGGTTTACTCGATATTATTACACCCAGGTCTGGACAGACTTCGATGCGCTCAAAAACAATTCATTCCCGGCCGCCTACGCTCCAGCCTTTCGCTATATGATTTGGGCCAACAGCTACAACCAGGGCACCTCCAGCGGCCTGGCCCGGGACATTCCGTCTACGGATTTCATTGTGAGTTTGGGCGGCTGGGGCACTGTCGGTGGCACCGACTGGCAAAAGCTCGGGACATTTATCCACGAGCTGGGCCATTGCCTGGGCCTCACCCACGGCGGTACGGACCATGAAAATTGGAAACCCAACTATTTAAGCGTCATGAACTACTTTTTCCAGACCTGGGGCCTCTATAAAAACGGCCAATGGGGAGACGCCGGCTATCCACTGAACTTCGATTACCAGCGCATAAACACGCCGTCCCTGAACAAGGCGGCCCTCCAGGAGGGGCTGGGACTAACCGGAGTCGATGACGTCAGCGCCTATGGCACCAGATACTGGTATAACAACGGCTCCAGTTCAACCTATGTAACAAATGTTTCCCTTGGCATTGATTGGAATAAAAATGGCGTTATCGACGCCTCACCCGTCAGTGCGGACATCGACGACTCCGGCTCCGCCTCCGGCACACTGACCGCGCAAAACAACTGGCCCAATATCAATTACAGTGCCAATGGCCAAATCGGCCCCAATGCCGGCGCAGCCCGGTTGCAGGCCGCTGGGTTGGATATGCCGCAAGAATTGAAAGAGGAACTGGACTGGACGACCCAGCAGCGCTTGGAGCAGAACCGTGAGCAGTAGGGGCTAGGGCCGCAGCAACAAGAACGGCCAGACACTGCTCTTGGCGCTTGGACCAGGACCAGCCGGCACAAGAACCGCAGCAGCAAGGGCGGCTTGGCATCCTCCCGGGGCTTGGACGAAAATCAGGGGCAACAGCGCCGCAGCCACGACCGGCGAGGCCCGAGCAGCGCCGCCTGGGGCAGGAAGGAGCAGCGCGATACGTTGGAACGCGTCTTCTTGGTTCATGGTGCAGTCCCCGCCTGCCCGTGTTCACGCCAACGCCCCGCAAATGGTGCACGTGTGTACCGTTCTGGCAGCACCTCCATGCTTTTCTTGCGTACCAACATTCCGTAATTATTGTGTTTATTCTCAACGAAAGTTCTATGTCTCACTGAGAACGCGAACGAGCGAGAATTACCCAATTCCACAAAGTATTGCTCGACATACTTGCCATCGAAGCATTGTATGGTTACAGAGAGGCATCACCAATAGAACAGATGAGGAAACCATGGACGAATACACCCAGGCCGCTCTTGAGATTGTGAAAGTTCAGGCAACGACGCGCGCGATGAGCCAGGAAGAGATTGTCAGTATGGTCAGCACGCTGGCAAAAGGCTTCCAAGCCATCGAAGCGGGTCAACCAATTGCAGGTTCCGGTGAAGACGCTGCTCCGGTCATGGACCCGAAAAAGGCCATCAAGGAATCTTCCATCACCTGCCTGGCCTGTGGCAAGTCCTTCAAGGTCATCACCAAGAAGCACCTTGCCAGCCATGGACTCACTTCAGACGAATACCGCGCCAAATACGGCTACAAAAAGGGTACGGGATTGGCTTGCAAGTCCCTGGTTCGCAACCGCCGCGCCAAGATGCAGGACATGCGTCTTTGGGAACGCAAAGGTGCCAAGAAAGCCGAATAACCCCGCTCCGTTCCCGGCGCTGCCGCCGGACAGAAACAGCTTCACCCAAGCCCCCGACGCCCCACCCGGCGTTGGGGGCTTTTTTACGGACACTCTCGGGCCGGCGGTGTCAGGGAACGATCTTGGCGGCGGCAGCCTGGGCGCAGCGGGCCGCCTGGGCCGCGAGGTCGGGCGGCGAAGCCAGATAGACCGCGATATCGACCCGGTCGAGCTGCTCCGGCTTCAGGTACTTCTCCGCAAAGGTGCGATACACGCCGGAGGTGAGGAACAGATCGAAGAGGTCGGCATCAATGAGCCGGTCGTTGCGCATAAAGCTCATGATGCGGATGGCTTCCTGTAAGGTCTTGGCTTTTTTGTAGGGACGGTCGGAAGCGGTCAGGGCTTCAAAGATATCGGCAATGGCCAGCATCCGGGATTGCAGCGGCAGTTCCTTGACGTCGATGCCCCGGGGATAGCCCGTGCCGGCCATGGTTTCGTGGTGGGCGGCGGCAAACTCCGCCACCCGGCCGAGTTGCTTGGGAAACGGCAGTTGCTCAAGCATAAGCAGGGTCTGGATGGTGTGTTCCTTGATCTTGAAAAACTCTTCCGGTGTGAGCGTCCCCCGACTGATACGCAGGTTGTACAGTTCGCCGAAGTTGTACAAATGCCTGGGGATGTCCATACTGATGCCGTAGGCTTTGGGATCGAAACCGGATTCCTCGGTGTTGGGCCGCCGCACGAGGTGTTCTTTTTTGTCGGCAAGCAACCGTTCCACCGCCGGCACAGGCGCTTGCGGGATTGTTTCCAGACGCCGCAGCTCGACATGGGACAGGCCGAGCCGGTCGTCAAAATGCCGCTGCCAGGTCGCCTGGGCGATTGTTTCCAGCCGCTCGACCCGCTCGGGACTCATGAACTCGCCGCCCAGGTTGCACTCGGCCACAAAGGCGAAATCGTCCATAAGGGCCGCGATTTTGGTTTTGAGCGCGGCTTCCAGGGCCTCGGGCGCTTCCCGCCCCTCAGCCAGGGCGCGGAGATGCCCGATGACGGCGTCACGGTAGAGCACTTCAAAGCGCATGCGGATCTCGTGGATGCGATTGTAGATCGTCTCCAGCTTGGTGGCCTTGTCCACCACATGTTCGGGTGTTGTGACCTTGCCGCAGTCGTGAAGCCAGCAGGCCAGATGAAATTCCCGCTGCTCGGTCTCGCTCATGTCGAATTCGGCGAAAATCCCTTCCTGGCATTGGCAGGCCGACGCGGCCAGCAGGCTGCCGATGACCGGCACCCGGGCGCAGTGCCCGCCGGTGTAGGGCGACTTGGTGTCGATGGCACCGGCGATGACCTGGATGATGGCGTCGAGCAGCCGGGTCTGGGTCTCCATGAGATTCTGGTTGTCCTGGGCCACGGCCGCCTGGGAGGCCAGGGCTTCCATGAACCGCCGGGCTTCGGTGCCAAAGGGCACGATGCGCCCGCTGCCGCTGGCCCGGGCATTGACCAGCACCAGCACGCCCAGCACCTCGCCTTCGCGGGGGCGAAGCGGCACGGCCAGAAACGACTGGGTGCGGTAGCCGTGGCGCGCGTCAAAGGCAAAGATGTCGGTAAAATCGAAATCGTTGCTGTCGTAGACATTGGCAACGCTCAGCGTGCGTTCGGTCAACAGGGCGTGGGCCACGGGATGGTCGTAGCGCGGCCGGCCGGCGGCATCGCGAACAGCAATGCGCTCTTCGGGCACACTGCGGCCGGACAGCCCGCCAAGACGCAGTTCCAGGGTGTCGAAGCGCAGGATTTCATAGCCCAGACTGCCGTCGTCGAGCCGGGAATAGAGGATGCCGCCGTCGGCGTTGGCCAACTCTTTTTGTCCCTGGACCACCATTTCCATGAACCGGGCATGTTGCCGCTCCCTGGACAGGGCGATACCCAAGCGAACCAGGCCTTCAAGCTTTTCCTGGGCGGCCAGCAGTTCCCTGGTCCGTTCCTTGACTTTTTCTTCAAGGTTGTCGGCATGCTCTGACAAGGCCTGATGGGCTTTCTCCAATTCCTGCTGTTGCTGCCGGATCGTTATATGGGCATTTTTGAGGCGCTCTTCAAAACGATCACTCATCCGCACCAGGCGGTTGGTGATTTTGAGCAGTTTGGTGTAACTGCCGAGCAGACTCGTAAATTCGACCGACCAATCCGCCGCCTCCGGCCGGGCCAGGACAGCTTCGCCGCGTTCGATGACCCGGCGTTCGGTCTCATAGGTGTCAAATGTCATAGGCTTAGCGCGCCAGCAGCGTAAACGTGGCGTGCTTGAGCTCTTCACAAAACTCTTCACCCAGTTCTTCCATGGTGTCGTCGTCCGGCGCAAAGGCCCAGTTAATAGTGACGGTGTTGCCGCGTTCGGCGGTGCTGTCAAGCAGATCAAACAAATTCATGATAATTTTTGCGGTACTGCTGTTGAAATAAATGAACTCAAAGGTGAAATGCACTTTTTCGTTCTCAAGGCCTTCCAGATGTTCCGTCAACTGCATGATCGGCGGACCGTAAAAGTCTTTTATGTCCTCAGGATAGGACTCGCCACGCATAAGAAACGTATTTGTTTCAAAATCAAAATTGATTTCAGGAGTCCGTTGCGCCGCGCTGATAGTAAGAATTGTCATAGGTACTTCCGAATTAAATAAACGCTTTGATAGCAAAAAAGACCCTGGTTTCGTCCAGCGGATCAAAATCGTATTCGATGCCGCCCTCGGCCCGCCGGGCGATGTCGATAAAGCCCACCCCGGCCCCTTTGCTGCCCTCGGGGGCGTCGCTCTTCAGCGTTTCTTTCCACAAGGCCTTAAGGCCTTCCTTGTCCAGACTCTTGATCTTGTCCAACCCGTCCCGCAGACGCACCGCGTCGTCCTTGTTGACAACATTGCCGCAGGCGACAAAAAAATTCTCGTCCACCTCGCCCACGGCCACAATGCCATAGCTCATATCGGTTTTATCGGCGTGCGTTTCCCGCTCGGCAGAATAGCGGATAACATTTTGCATCTGTTCAACAAACACGGAAAAAATTGTCTTGCATTTTTTCTTGTCCAATTCGGTCATTTCCAGCTTCTTTTTAATGGCATTGCCGATGCCAAGAAGCAGATCTTCCGTCATGTATCCGCTGTAGCAAAACGAAATACCTTGAGACTGGAATTGATTCCTGAATTTGGCCAATGTCTGTGCAAGCATTCTTCCTCCAGAGAATATATCCTTCGAACTTCTCTGCCCGGGCACACCCGTTGACCCAACACCATCGACAACGCGCGGGCACTGCCCCCGTCGTTCACCGGATGGCGGCAGGTGCGACGCCTGCAACCGGTGCCACGGTATTTTTCCGCCCCACCTTCTCTTTGACCGCACTTGCAACAAAACTCAAGCAAAACCCCGCATCGCCCCAACGTTCCGCCTGCCTTGGCTGCAACAGCCAGGACACTTTCTGTTGCAATCGTCAACCGCCACTTTTCCAGGCAGCCGCCTGCCGCACCAAATCACGCCAATGCCCCCGGTAGTTTCGCAACCGCCGGCGATTCCAGCCCGGCGCAGATATTTTTTCCATAGACCGGGCAGGCCTTTTCCGTCTTCGGCTGCAGGCTTAAACAGAGCCGGCCTGCTTCGCGCATGACAACCCCCCTTGCTCCTGCTAGGATGCATTATGGAATGGATCTTTATCAGCCTCGCCGTGGGTATCGTGGCCCTGGTCGCCCTGGTCGCCCTGGTCGGCAATCGCCATGACGGAGAGTCTGTCAGGGGGTCTTTCGATTTCGACCGCTACAAACAAAACGAACTGTCCAAACGCGGCTTGTTTGACAAGACCAAGTGGCGCTAACGCCCTGCCCTGACCAGCCACCCCACCACACACCAAAAACAGGGGGAATTTCCCATGATAAAAAAAGATACAAGCAAGCCCACAACCCTGGCCGACAAAAAAGCCGATGCCAAGGAACTGTGCCTGTCCCGCCTGCGCACCGTGCCGCGCGAAAAACGGGAAGCCGCCGCCGAAGCGATCCTCGCCCTGGCCGACCCCGAATGGTGGGAACTGCGTCCCCGGGGGGCCGACGTGTTCATGCTCATCCTCGAAGCACGCAAGGCCCAGGCCACAGCCATCATCAACGCCGCCGGGAAGTGAGACGAAGAGGCCTCCGGCGGCCGGGGGGGATAATCCCCCCCGGACCCCCTTGACAGGAGAAGTATTTACAGGGGGTTAGGGCGCTGGATGGCAAGACGGTCGGTTGTGGAGCGGGACAAGCAGGTGTTCGCTCTTGACGGGAACCAACGCGTCCCCCCTTTCCCCCTTGCCTTGAGGTGGGATTCCAAAGGGCTCAGCCCCTTGACCGCCGCAGGCTCTCTTTCCTTCCCTGGGACACCGCAAAAACGAGCAGCCCCATGGCCAGCCCCAGATGCGTCCAATCCAGATAGCGGACGGCGAGGGGTTCGACCAGCGGCAGCGCCCCGTTTTGCAGGACGCGCACCAGCCCTGTTACGGCCAGGGCACCGTATAAAACGACGCGCTGCCAGCCGGCGGCCGTCAAGCGCGGGCGTCCCTCCCCTTTGCCAAGCCAGCCTGCGACAAACATCCCCAGCACAAACAGCAGCACGACGGCCAGGGCCAGATGGAGGGCGGCGGTGATTTCGTAATCGCCAAGCCAGCCAAGGCCAGGGATATCGGCGATGTAATAGCGCGAAAAAATGGGCATTTGCCCCATGCCGGTCAAAGCCAGCCCCAGGGCGGCGAAGAGCAGCAGGCGTTTTTGCCAGCGGGGGAAGCGCTCCTTAGGCATGGTCGTCCTCCTTGCGGGCGGCGGTTTTTACGCGGCTGGTCAGGCGCAGCAGACCGGCGGCCAGACCGGCCAGCGGTGCCAGCAGCACGGCCGTGGCCAGGTTCTGTTCCTTGCCCATGACGTCGGCGGCAGCATGCAGCCCGGGGCGGCCGGGGCCGGTTTGCAGGGCGGCGCCCAGGTCGGCAAAAGGCACGGGCGAAACATAGAGGGTATTGGTGCCGCCGTTTTCGGTTTCGCCGTATATAAAGCCCCCGGTTGCCTTGGCCAGGGCGTGGGCGGCGGCGATGATCTCCGAGCGCGGGCCGATGGTCTGGACGCCCTCGGGACAGACTTCGAGGCAGACCGGCTTGCCGCCGCCGGCCACCCGGGTCTGGCAGCGGTCGCATTTATACATAACGCCGTTGCCGGCAAAGGCAGGCAGCAGATCGAGGTACAGGCCAACCCCCGTCTGGCGCTGGGGGACGCCCCAAGGACAGACCGTGCGGCACTTGGCCCCGCCCAGACAGATGGTGGGATCGATACCCACGGCCCCGTTGTCGTAGCGCACGGCCGAACCCCAGGGACACAGTTCGACGCACGGCGGATGGACGCAATGCATGCAGCGCCGGGGCATGTTGACGGTGACGGGCGCGCCGTCCCGGGTCACGGTGGCCGACTGGATAAACAGCCAGTTGTAGGGCGTGAGCCGGTCGTCGATGTCGCGTTTGTCGGAAAAGTCTTCGGCCTTGACCCGGGCCGGATACATTTTGGGGAAGGGCTTTTTGGGCTGGGGATAGTCTGACGCGTGGGCCTCGCGGCAGGCCTCTACGCAGGCTCCGCAGCCGATGCACTTGGACAGGTCGTACAGGGTGGCGAGTTGTTCGCCGGAAGCAGCGGCAGCGTCCCGGGCCAGCAGGGTCGTGGCGGCGGTCGGCGCGGCCAGGACGCCGGCACCGGTTCCGAGGGTTTTTAAAAAGGCGCGTCTGTTCATGCCAAGGTCTCCTTGCCGGCGGCGGCCGGACGACTGCCCTTTAGCGCAATTGCCGGCAGACGGCATTGATGTTGATCAAGTCCGGCGGTATTTCGCCTTGACGCAGACCGGGAAGGCCGCCACCCAGGGAATGGCCGGCAAAGGGGAACGCATGGATTTGACTGCACGCATGGTGCTTTTGCGCTCACTGCCGTTTTTCGGCGGCCTGCCCGAGGCACGGCTGGCCCGACTGGCGGCCGGGGCGACGGCAAGCCACTTCGCCCCGGGCGGGATCATCGCCGCCCGGGACGATTCCGGCGAAGCGTTTTATCTGGTGGCCACGGGCCGGGCCAAGCTCTATCAGATCGGCCCGGACGGCCGGGAGCAAACCCTCTACATCCTGGGGCCGGGCGAACCGTTTTGCCTGTGCGCCCTGGTGGAGGGCGGCGACTTCCCGGCCTTTGCCGCCGCCCTGGAAGCAACGCAGGTGTTGGCCTTCCCGGCCCGGACCCTGGCTGCGGCCGCCCGAGAAGACCCGGAGGTGCTGTTTGATCTGCTGCGGCTCATGTGCCGACGCCTCAAAGAATCCATGGCCATGGTCGAAGGGCTAGCCCTGCTGCCCCTGACCGGCCGGGTGGCCGGTTTCGTGCTGCATGAGGCCTCGCGCGGCCTTGGCGGCGACACCGTGCGCCTGGCCATCAGCCACCGGGAACTGGCCAAGATCGTGGGGGCCACGCCTGAAGCCCTGTCCCGGGCTTTTAAAAAACTGGCCGAGGCCGGCCTTGTGGCGGTGCAGGGGCGCGCCGTGACCCTCCTTGACCGGGCCGGACTGGCCGCCGAGGCCGGTTTGGGCGGCGGGGAGGCCTAGGCGTGGAACGCCCGGACGTAACCGACGCCACGGCTTTGCTGGCGCTTATGCGAAAACTTCCGCTGTGGGCGGATTTCGACCAGGAGGATCTCGATCTGCTCCTGCGCACGGGTGCGGTGCGGCTGGCCCGCTTTGGCAGCGGGGAAACCATCGTCGAGGAAGGCAACTACGAGAAAACCTTTTTCGTGCTGCTGCGCGGGGTGGGGCGGATCGTGCGGGGCGGCAGGCTGGTGGCCGACCTGGACACGCCGGGCACGATTTTCGGCGAAATGAGCTTTGTGCTGGGCAAGGGACGCACAGCCTCGGTCACGGCGGATACCCCCTGCGACTGTCTGGCCGTCAACATGGGCTATGTGGACTTTCTGCCCAGCCCCGAACGCGAGGATTTTCTCATCCGCATCTTCCGCCGGCTGGCGGTGGTCGTGACCCAGCGGCTGGGTTCGGCCAACGCCCGCAAAGCAGCCCTGTTGACCGCCATCCGGGAACGCCGCCAGACCCTGGCCGCCCATATCGCCGCCGAACGGGCCGCCATCACAACGCTGCGCCGGGAACTGGACGGCCTGGACACCTCCGACGACGAAGAAGTGCTGCGCCAGTTGCTCAACCGAAATTATTAGAGGGAAAGAAGAAGAGGCGAAGGCAGAAGAGCCTCCGGCGGCCGGGGCTTTGCCCCGGACCCCACCGGGGGGATGATCCCCCCGGACCCCCCGACGGGAGGAGTTTTTAAGGGGGGCTTGGAGCTGGTTGGTAATCCGGTCGGTTGCAGATCGGAACACTACCCCCCAGTTCCCCTTGAAAAACTTCTTCTAATCAAGGGGGTCCGGGGGGGATTATCCCCCCCGGCCGCCGGAGGCACTCTTCGCTTCTCTGCGCTTCTCTTCTTTTACGCACCACCAGACAGGCGTGTTCGGTATTCGGCGATGACTTTGCGGCGGCTCATGTTATTTTTGAGCAGGCTTTTTTGGATATTGAAATCGTGCCAGGCCGGCTGGAGTCCGATTTCCCGGGTTGCTTTTTCCAGATCCTGTTCCGCCACGGGCCGGGTTTTTTCGCTCATATGGCAGTCGTCGCCCATAAAGACCAGGATGGGGCGTTTGCCGTGCCAGCCCATGCGGTTGCGGCGGTTGACCACGTTGATGAGGAATTCCGTGTACTGTTGGGACTGCGGGTTCCAGACTTCGATGCCGTCCACGTCGTAGTCGGCCAGAAGGATGGGCCAGAATTGTTCCGGGTGGGGGATGACGACGCCGCCGCCAAGGGCCCGGGCTTCTTCGATGACCTCTGTTGCCCGATAGAAATAGGACAGGGAGAATTCTTCCTTGACCAGATCCTTGACGGCCTTGGCATAAACTTGCGCCCGGTTGATGAGCCGGTCGCCGAAGCGGTCGCGCAGGGCGTCGAGGTAGTTGCGCACGAGTTTGTTTTTATAGACGTCGTCGGCCAGGGTGGCTTCGTGGGTCAGGATGAGCCGTTTTATTTTGGCGGCCTGGATGCGCACGAAGGCCACGAGTTCCTCTTCGGCATTGGTGCGTCCGGCAGCGAGCTGGCGGCGGGCCTCAAAGGCCGGCTCGGCCAGGGCGTCGAGGTATTCAAAGAGTTGCGAGGCCCGGTAGCGGTGGGTGTGGCGCAGCATGGACTTGAGCACGCCGGCCCGCTCCAGGTCGAGGTCTTTAAAGTGCAGGAGCAACTGCACTTTGCGGCTGAAACCGCTGGAATAGCAATCCACTTCGACGCCAAAAAACCCGTTGTATTCCAGGAGCACGTTGTGCTGGGTGGGGATAATCAGTTCGGCCGTACGGTTGGGATACAGGGCGTCGATGCGTTGTTTGAGCAGGTCCATGGGCACCTGCTCGGGATGCCAGTGGGTGGCCAGCACGGATTCCTGGCGCGGGTAGGTGCGCACGGGCGCAATGATGCGTTCGACCTGCTCCGGGCTGAGGCTGAAGTCGTTTATGCGCAAAAAGTCGCGCTCATCCTGCTCGCCCACCTCGGGATCAACGGTGGACAGGTCGATCTCCACGCACCGGGTGTCGCTTTGGCTCGGGGAATCAGGCATGGCGGCTGTGACACTCCTTTTTCATACGGTCGAGCGCGGCGGCCGAAGCGGTCATGGCGGCGATGTCGCCGGTGGCGGCCGCAGCGGCAAAACGGTCCACTTCGGCGTCGTAGGCCGGGTAGAAGGCGTCGCCCTTGCCGGGAAAGCGCGTCATGACCCGGGAGTCGGCGATAAACGAGGCCACGGCGTCGGGATCGGGAATCAGGGAGGCCCGAAGCGCCATGACGATCAGCTTGAAAGTGGATTTCATCCGTTTTTTAAGATTTTTATAACGGGGTTGCCCGCTCGTTTCAACCGTTTCAGGCTGGCTCTGCCCGGTTTCCGGCGCGTCGTCTTCCGGGGCTGGCAGGGCGTCCGGGCCGAGTGCGGGATATTTGAGCGTCACCTTGAGCATGGACGAGGCACCGAAGTGCTTGATGCTGATCTTAAGGCTGCTGCAATCATCCAAGGGCACGACTTCGGTGCCAACGACCAGTTCGCCAAGGCCGGCCTTGGCGGTCAGGTTCGACAGGGCCTCTAAGGCCTCGACCCGGGGCAGCACCAGTTCAAATTTGCGTTTGTGCGATCCGGACATAAAATTCTCCTTGGGGCGGCAAAGGCGGGGGACGCTCGGCCGCCGGCGTTTCGCAATTCTAGTGATAAGATGATGACGCTTTGATGGCAAGACCAAGAAGCCGGCGTCTGGGAGGATGCAGGGCGGGCCGGCCCGAAGCCGCGCCAGTCGGGACGCGGCCAAACCCGGGCCAAGCCGCCAGGACGGAGCCTGGCCTTTCGCTGGAGGAACAGCCGGTGGCGCGGCTAGTGTCGCGTTCACAAAAAAACATTTATGTTTTTTTGTGAATAAAAATAATAAAATTAACGTGTTAATACTTGGTTAACCATAACGGCAATTAGCGAACGCCACACTAGAGCAGCAGCCAGACCGCTGCCAGCCCGGTCAGCGTCATGGTCAGGGTATAGGGCAGGGCCAGACGCACCATCTCGCCGTAGGACAGGCGGATTAAGGGGGCCAGGGCCGAGGTGAGCAGGAACAGGAAGGCGGCCTGGCCGTTGGGCGTGGCAATGCTTGGGATGTTGGTGCCGGTGTTGATGGCCACGGCCAGCCGGTCGAACTGGGCCAGGGTGGCGGCCACCTGGGGCTGGGCCTGGGCCGGCACGGAGGCCAGGACGACGTCGCGCTGATTTTTGGCGTCGGTCAGCCGCGCCAGCAGGTCGGCCCCGTCCGTGCCCAGATCGGGCATGGCGGCAAACACCTTGATGAAATGGGCTTTGGTTTCGGTGATGTAGACCGTGGCCACAAACACGTTGTCGCTGATCATGGAGAGCAGGCCGTTGGCCAGATAATAGGCCGCCGTCTGTTTGGTGCCGCTTAAGGACAGGACATACTCTGTGATGGGGGCGAACAGGTGCTGGTCGTGGATCACGGCCACGATGGCGAAAAAAACCACCAGCAGGGCGGTAAAGGGCAGGGCCTCGGTGAAGGCCTCACCGATCTGGTGCTCCTCGGTTTTGCCGCAAAGGGCCGTCAGCAAGACGATAAGGGACAGGCCGATGACGCCGACCTCGGCCAGATGCAGGGCCAGGGCGGCGATGAGATAGACCGCTGCCGCCGCCTGGACCCAAAGCGCTGCCCGCCCCCGCAAGGTCATGGCGGCGTCGCGCCGGACATCCTCGGCAGTCAGCACCCGGCGCACCTCGGCCGGAAGTTTGAAGCCATAGCCGCTCAGGGCAAAACGCTCCACCACAGCGGTGGTGGCCAACCCCACGACCAGCACCGGCAGGGACACCGGGGCCACCTTGAGGAAAAAATCCCCGAACTGCCAGCCCATCTCCTGGGCTATCAGCAGATTTTGCGGCTCGCCGACCAGCGTGCACACCCCGCCAAGGGCCGTGCCAACCGCCCCGTGCAGCATCAGATTGCGCAAAAATCCCCGGAATTGCATGAGATCGCGTTTACTTGGCTCGTCCAGGCCGGCCTCGTCGCCAAGCCTGGTTTTCCCGGCCGAGGCGTGGCGGTGGTAGACTTCGTAAAAGCCGTAGGCCACGGCGATGATGACCGCCGTCACGGTCAGGGCATCGAGAAAGGCCGAAAGAAAGGCCCCGGCAAAGCAAAACAACAGCGACAGGGCGATTTTGGAGCGCACCCGGAGCAGTATTTTGGTGAAGGCATAGCAGAGCATGTCCTTCATGAAGTAGATGCCGGCCACCATAAAGATCAACAGCAGGATGACCGGGAAGTTGCGGGCCGTCTCGTCGTACAGGGCGGCCGGGCTGGTCAGGCCCAGGATGACCGCTTCCAGGGCGAGCAGTCCGCCGGCCGGCAGCGGGTAGCAGGACAGGGCCATGGCCAGCGTGAAGATGAATTCGCCGATAAGCAGCCAGCCCGTGACAAAGGGTCCGACCGTGACCAGGAGAATCGGGTTGGCGATGAGGAAGACGGCAATGGTCAATTTGTACCAATCCGGGGCGTTGCCCAGCAGATTGGCGAGAAAGGCCCGAGGCAGCGTGCGCGGCATGAAACAACTCCTTGACGGTGTGCAGCGTGGATCGCGCTGTTCCTAGCACATCGGCGTCTGGCGACCAACCACCCGGCAAAACCACCCGGCGGGCAGCATGCTTTGCCCCCGTCGCCTGCCGGGGCGCTTGGTTTGCGTTGACGCAGCTGCCCTATTTGTCTACCATATTCGTATGGATGTAGTCTGTCCGATTGCGTCCGTCCGCAAAGGGCAGGAGGGCGCGCTCATGAAGCTGACCACGCGAAGCCGCTACGGAACCCGCATGATTCTGGACATGGCGCTCAACGGGCAAAACGGCCCGGTGCGCATCAAAGACATCGCCGCCCGCCAGGGGGTTTCCGTCAAATACCTGGAAAAACTCGTACGTGAGCTCAAAGAAGCCGGCTTTGTGCGCAGCCGGCGCGGGCCGCACGGCGGCCACGAACTGGATATGCCGCTGGAAGCGATTTCCGTGGGCGACATCGTGCGCGCCCTGGAAGGCGACCTGTCCCTGGTCGAATGCAGCGTTGGCGACAGCCCCTGCCCGCGCAGCGCCACCTGCCTGACCCGGGGCGTGTGGATGGAAGCGGCCCGGGCCATGCACGAAAAGCTCGACTCCATCACCCTGGCCGATCTGGTGGCCGGGCACCTCGACTGCGATGCCGCGCAACCAGCCGATCCGGCCACGCCCCTGGCCGCCCAAGGCTGCGCGCGCGACAATTGTGCTTGAACGCCGCCGCCCTTGTGCCGTACTTTCGGTCGGGGCAGGACTGGGCGCGGCTGGCCGGCGCACCGTCGATGCCGACGCCCCGGGAGACGCCGCGTGAAAACCCGCATCCTGTTTGTTGACGACGAACCCAATGTGCTTTCGGCCCTGCGCCGCATGTTCCATGACATGCGCGGCACCTGGGAGATGGATTTTGCCGTCGACGGCCGTACCGGGCTGGCCATGATGGCCGAGCAGCCCTACGACGTGGTGGTGGCCGACATGCGCATGCCGGGTATGGACGGGGCCATGTTTTTGCGCGAGACGCAAATCCACAATCCCGGAGCCATCCGCATCGTGCTGTCCGGGCACTCCGACCGGGACATGATCCTTGAAACCGTGCGCCCGGCCCACCAGTTCCTGCGCAAACCCTGCCAGCCCGACGAACTCAAAGCCGTCATGGCCCGGTGCCTGGCCCTTCGCGAGGTGTTTCTCGACGAGCGGGTCAAAAATGTGGTGGCCCGCCTGGACAGCCTGCCGGCCGTGCCGCGCCTCTACGCCGCCCTTTTGGACGTGCTGGCCCAGGAGGAGCCGTCCATGCAGGCCGTGGCCGGGCTGATCGCCCAGGACGTGGGCATGGCGGCCGGGGTGCTCAAACTGGTCAATTCCGCCTTTTTCGGCCTGCGCGACCATGTGTCCAGCCCGGCCCGGGCCGTCAATCTGCTGGGCCTGGAAGTGGTCAAGGCGCTGGTGCTCGGCATCGGACTGTTCGGACGCTTTGATAAGGACGCGTTTCGCGATTTCGATCTGGAGAAGTTGTGGAGTCATTGCCTGGGCACGGCCCGGCTGGCCCGGGAGATCGCCGTTTTGGAGGACGCCTCCAGCGACGTGCGCGAATACTGTTATATCGCCGGCCTGCTCCACGACGTGGGCAAGCTGATCATGGCCACCAATTTTCCCGACCTCTACCGCCAGGTCATCGCCGCCGCCCAGGCCGGCGAGGGCACCATCCTGGACATGGAACACCGGTTTTTCGGGGCCTCCCACGCCGAAGTCGGCGCCTATCTCCTGGGACTTTGGGGCGTAACCGACGAGGTGGTGCGGGCCGTCTATCTGCACCACGAGCCGGGCCGCGACCGGCACGCCGGCTTTTCGCCGCTGCTGGCCGTCCACGCCGCCAACCGCCTGGAACACGAACTGGTGGTCGTCAGCCAGGATTTCGCCATCAATCCCCTCGACGACCTGTACCTGACCGCCTCAGGCCTCACACCCCAGCGCCTGGACACCTGGCGCGACGCCTGCCGGCAACTGCTGGCCGGCGAGGACGTGGCGTAAGTAAGCGAAGGGGAGGGAAGAGAGGAGAAGGCAGAAGATGCCTCCGGCGGCCGGGGGGATGATCCCCCCGGACCCCCCAACGGGAAAAGTTATTGAGGGGGTTACAAGGGAACGGCGTTGCTGCGACGGTGGATGGGGACGCGCGCGAGAAGAACACAGAAAATGAAGAAGCCTTGGTGGTCAAAAGGCGCGACAGTCCTCTCAAATTCCACGCGATATATGTGTTGCCTAGGCCGTTATCCGGGGCGGTTTTCTGTCCGTCTCCTTCGTGGGAAGAAAGGCCCCGACCGGCACATCGGATGGCGGTGGCACGTCGGCTGGTGCGTCAGGCGGCGTGTCGGCGGGCGCGTCGGGCGGGACGTCGGCTGGCGCGTCAAGTGGGACGTCGGCCGGTGCATCAGGCGGCACGTCGGCCGGTACGCCTGCCGGTGCATGCGGTGGGACGCCTGCCGGGACATCGGCCGGTGCATCCGGCGGCGTGTCGGCCGGTGCAGCAGGCGGAGCATCAGCCGGTGCATCGGGCGGAACGTCGGCTGGTGCGCCGGGCGGCAGATCGGCCGGGGTGCCCGGCACGGCAACGGCCGGGGCCGCCTTGCGGCGGGCCGGCTCAAGGGCATCCAGAGTCTTTGCGGCGGCGGCCAGCACGGCCTCGGCGAATTTGGCCCGGTTGGGATAGGCCATGGCCCCGAGGAACTCGCCCACAGCGTCGAAATCCGGGCAGACATGGGCGTATTCCTGGCGGCCGGCGATATCTTCGGTCTCGGGGTAGGTGACGATGTAATAGCAGAAAAAGCGGCCGGCCTGGGTGCGGATGACGGCAAACAGCTCCACCCGGCCGCCGGCTGGCGGCATAAGCCCGTCGGGCTGCACATCGCGGCGGTAATAGGCCAGCAGCGTCCCGGTCAGGGCCACGGCCGAACCGTTTCGGGCCAGACGGTATTTCCGGCGCTTGCCGACGAGCGTATCCCCGATATCCTTCTCATTTCGTGGTCGGAAAAAAGGCAGCATGGACGAAAGCCTCCGAGGGCGACGACATGCCCCGGCGCAGCCGGCGGGGTCTTTGGCCTATAGCCCCAAGGCGGTGGGCCGGTCAAAGGGAAAGCAGACGGCCGGCGCATGACAGTGAGGCTGCTGGCGGAGCTTGCCTTCGGCGGCGACCTGGGGCAGGATGCGGCCTTGGGGCGAACAGTCCCGAATCCGGGGCGGGCCGTCGACGGCGCTGCCCTTTTTTAGGTCCTGACTTTGTGAAAAATGTCACAATATCCCGCCCGCTTTTGCCCGCCTTGCCGCCCGAATTGGCGCAGCATTGTGAAAAACAGCATGATAGCAACACTTTCTTGACAAAACGCAGTCCCGATGTTCTATGCTGCAAGAAAAGCTTTGCGGTGGCGCAACGGCCCACAAAAGCTTTGGCTGCAACCTGAAATGATGCGTGCGTGGCGACGATGCTGCAGACCCCCCGGCCCTGCATCCCGACGCGACAACGTTCGTTTCCAGGTTCGGCCGGTGTGCGGCGGCAGGCATAGCGTCTCCCCGCCAGTGGCAGCAAGGCCGCATGCGACAAAGATTTCTCCGTCCATGCGAACGAATCAGGCAACGCAGTATCGCCGCCAACGTCAAGGAGGCCGCCAATGAAGAACTGGAAATGGACCCTGCCCGTCGGGCTTTTGGCCATTGTGGCCATCGCTTTGTGGTTCGAACCCGCCTTTGCCGACAAACTTTCCGACGCCATTGCCAAGGCCCCGGTCGGTGCCGAGCCGGGCCAGATTCCGGCCGATCCCAACGCCCCCAAGGGCTTTCTCGGCATCCCGGGCTCCCCGGTGGTCAACCCCATCCTGGCCTTTTGCTGGGCCGTGTGGGTCGGCTGGATCTTTTCCACCGTGGGCGCGTTTGGCGGCGTCATGGCCGGCGTCGGCCACATGAGCGTCTTTGGCTTCGGCAACTATGCCGGCAGCTTTAAAAAGACCGCCCCGGACCTGGGCAAGATCGTCACCGACTCCATCAAGGCCTCCAACCAGTTCCTGGTCGGTCTGTCTGCCGCCATCAGTTCGTTTAACTACTTGAAAATGAAGCGCCTCGTGCTGCCCCTGGCCATCACCCTGGGCCTGGGCTCGCTGATCGGTGCCTGGCTGGCCCAGGAACTCTCGGCCGGCAAGCTCGATTTCAAGTCCTACCAGGGCTATTTCGGCCTCTTCGTCCTGCTCCTCGGCGCCTGGCTCCTCTACGAGACCACCCCGGCCGGACAGGCCAAGAAGCAGACCGCCAAAAAGGCCGCCCAGGCCTTTGAGGCCGCGGCCAAGAAGCAGGCTGCCGGCGAGTCCCTGGACGCCGCCAATGTCGGCCTGCACATCACCCAGTTCACCCTGTCCACCTGCGCCTTCACCTTCTATGGCGTGCCGTTTCGCTTCAACCCCCTGGTTCCCTTTTTGGGCGGCATCGTCATCTCGGCCGTGGCCGCCTTTCTCGGCGTCGGCGGCGGCTTCCTGCTGGTGCCCTTTTTAACCAGCGTCACCCAGTTGCCCATGTATCTGGCCGCCGGCACCTCGGCCCTGGCCGTTTTGGTCAGCATGGTCACCAGCATCATCACCCTGCTCTCCAAGGGCACGCCCATCGAATGGCACTTCATCGGCCTGGAGATGCTCGGCATCGCCGTCGGTTCCTTCGTCGGCCCCATGACCTCGAAGTACTTCTCCGATGTGTGGCTCAAGCGCCTGTTTATCGTGCTCTCCGCCTACGTCGGCATCGGTTATCTGCTGGCCGGCTTTTTCAACTTCAAGATCCCCGGCGTGTAGATCGAATCACCGTCCGTCTGGACACGGCTCCCCGTCCCGGTTACCTGGGGCGGGGAGCTTTTTTGGTTATGAACGACTTTTTTTTAAGCGCCTTTCTGGTCATCGACGCCATCCTGGTGGCCCCCTTCCGCTGGTTTGCCAATGCCCAGGCCGGTTTTTTCTGCGGGCTGGCCGTGCTGGCCGTTACCAGCGCCGTCCTTGGCCGGGCCTGCGCCGCCGGCGTGGCCCGGGTCCATCGGGCCAAACGCGAACGCCAGGACGCCGAAATCAAACGCCACCAGGACCTGTCCTTTTCCGCCCTGGCCGCCAAGGACCGCGCTGTCTACCTGGCCGCCAACCATCTGGCCCAGGAGGCTTACGGCAATTCCATGGCCCTGGCTGCGGGGCGGGCGGCGGCGCTCATCTGGCCGGCCCTGCTCGTCCTGGCCTGGGCCGGCTGGCGGTTTGCCGGCGTGCCGCTGCCCCTGGTCGGCGAATCCGCCGGCCCGGCCGTCTTTTTCCTGCCGCTCTACATTGCCGCCCTGTGGGGCGTCTCCCGGCTCGGGCGGGCCTGGCGGGCCAGACGCGCCGCCACGGCAAGTTCTGACGCGATCCACTTTCCTCCCGGCCCGAAGTGACGTAAACTCCCCGCCACAGGGGGTGTATTGATGCGGCGCAGAGAGTTTCTGCTGACGGGCCTGTTGCTGCCCTTTTTCGCCGGCTGCGGCCGCGACGAGGACGCCGTGCGCGTGGACCTGTCCAAGCGCCAGGAGCCGACCATGCGCCAACAGCCCAAGGCCGTCTCCTACGCCTATCTGCCCCAATACGCCCACACCGTCTCCTACGAACGCCACCGGCTGCTCCTCGACTACCTCTCCCGGGCCACGGGCCTGACCCTGCGACAGGTCTTTCCCGACACCTTCGAGGAGCACGTGCGCATGGTGGAGCGCGGCGAAATCGACATCTCCTTTTCCAATCCCTTCGCCTACATCCGCATGGCCGCAAGCGGTGCCAGGGCTTTTGCCCGCATCATCGAGCCGTCGGGCAAGCCGGATTTCAAAAGCCAGATCATCTGCCGCCGCGACAACACGGCCCTTGCCTCCCTGGCCGATTGCCGGGGCAAACGCTGGATGGCCGTGGACCAGTCCTCGGCCGGCGGCTACATCTACGCCCTGGGCGAATTTTACGACAACGGCATCCGCCGCTCCGATTTCGCCGAAATCACCTTTGCCCCGGGACCGGGCGGCAAGCAGGAAAAGGTCGTGCTGGCCGTGTTTGCCGGCATCTGCGACGTCGGCTCGGTGCGCGACGGCGCCCTGGACATCCTGCGCGACCGGATAGACTTGGGCCAGATCCGCGTCCTGGCCGAAAGCAAGGCCTATCCCGGCTGGGTCTATTGCGCCCGCCAGGGATTCCCGCCCGAAACCACCGCCAGGATTGCCCAGGCCTTTTTCAGCCTCAACTTCGAGCGCCCCGATGACGCCGTCATCCTGACCACCGCCGGCATGCGCGGCATTATCCCGGCCGTTGACGCCGACTATGCCTCGGTGCGCCGGCTGGCCGACAAACTCGGCCTCGATACCACCGTCGGGGGCGACGAATGATGCCCCAACTGTCGGCCTTAAGCTTTCGCACCAAAATCAACTGCGGCATCGTCCTTATCGTCGGACTCATCGCCATTCCCCTGGCCTATCTCACCTGGCGGGCCGCCGCCGTATCGCTGCAGGAGGAAACCCGGAAACGCGGGCTTGTCCTGTCGGAAAACCTGGCCATGCGGATCTCTGACCCCTTGCTGTCCATGGATCTGCTGCGCTTAAAAAACATGGTCGATGAACTCGATAAGGTCGATGACATCAGCTACGCCTTTATCCTCGACCGCCAGGGCAGCGTGCTCGTCCATTCCTTCACCGGCGGCTTTCCGGTGGCCCTGACCGACGTCAACGCCCCCCGCGACGGCAAACCCAACATCCGCCTCCTGGACACCGGCCGGGAATTCATCGACGATTTTGCCGCGCCCGTGGTCATCGTCGGCACGCCCTTTGGCACGGCCCGCATCGGCCTGTCGCGCACCAAGGCCGAGGCCGCCGCCGACCGGCTGGCGCTTATGATCGTCTTTTATTCCGCCGCCGCCATGGTGGTCGCCCTGGCCCCGTCCACACTCTTTGCCCGGCGCGTCACCGAACGCATCAATCGCCTCAAGCTCCACGCCGAAGAAGTGGTCAAGGGCAACCTCGATCCCCGGGCCGGCCCCCCTGCCCTGCGCCCCTGTTCGGCCATCCTGGACTGCGACAAAAAACTGTGTCCGGCCTACGGCGACAAAAACCGGCGCTGCTGGCTGACGGCCTCGCCGGACCAGCGCGGCGACGGACCGGAGTCCTGCCGGGACTGCCCGGTCTACCGCGAACAAAAAGGCGATGAGATTCAGGATCTGGCCGAGACGTTCGATGTCATGGCCGTGTCGCTCAAAACCCATCTCGACGAACTGCGCCGCACCGAGCAGGTGCTCACGCGCCAGGAGCGGCTCCTGCGCACCATCCTCGACGCCACCCCGGATTTGGTCTGCCTGCTGGACGAGAATTCCCGCTATCTGGCCGTCAACCGGGCCTTTGCCGCCTTTCTCGGCCAATCTTCCGAGGCCATTGTCGGGACCACCGACCGCGAGGTCTTTCCCGACGACGAAGGCCCGGACATGCACGCGCAAAACAGGCAGGTGCTGGCCGCCGGCCGGCCCAGCCACCGCGAAGTGCGCCTGCGCCGCCCGGGCGCGCCCCAGTGGCTGCATATCGTGCGCGTGCCGGTCACCGACCGCGCCGGCCGGGTCATCGGCCTGTTGCGCACCGCTCGCGATGTCACCCAGCTCAAGCAATTCCAGGAGCAGTTGATCCAGTCCCAGAAGATGGAGTCCATCGGCAAACTGGCCGGCGGCGTGGCCCACGAAATAAACACCCCCCTTGGCGTCATCCTCGGCTATGCCCAGCTCCTCCAGGAGGACGTGCCGGCCGGCAGCCAGATCCTCACCGATTTGCAAACGATTGAGAAACAGGCCAAGGTCTGCCGCAAGATCGTGGCCGACTTGCTCGGTTTTTCGCGGCAGGCCGAAAGTGCTAAAATCGAAATGTGCTTTAA
Organism: Solidesulfovibrio aerotolerans; assembly: GCF_009856865.1. Lineage (GTDB taxonomy): Bacteria > Desulfobacterota > Desulfovibrionia > Desulfovibrionales > Desulfovibrionaceae > Solidesulfovibrio > Solidesulfovibrio aerotolerans. The sequence goes on from NZ_WVUD01000030.1 coordinate 22,230, forward strand.
TAATTCGCTTATGGAAGCCATCAGCCTCGTGCGCCACGCCCTTTCCCTGGAGCGAATCGTCATCGCCGCCGATCTCGACGAACGCATGCCCATCATTTACGGCGACCCGGAAAAACTCAAACAGGTCTGGATCAATCTGCTCTCCAACGCCAGCGACGCCCTGGGCAGCCGGGGAGGCACCCTGCTGGTGCGCTCCCGCCTGTTTGTCGATCAGCAAAAAGTGACGGCCTGGTTTGCCGACACCGGCCCCGGCATCAGCTCCGAAAACCAGAGCCGCATCTTCGATCCCTTTTTCACCACCAAGCCCGTGGGCCAGGGAACGGGCCTGGGGCTTTCCGTGTCGTTTGGCATCATCAAAGACCACGGCGGGGTCATCCGGGTGGAAACGCCCGCTCCGGAAGGCTTTTTTGACGCCCTGGTAACCAACGGCGACAACGCGCCCGGTACGGTCTTTATTATCGATCTGCCGCTGGATCACGAAGAAACCCTCGGCGGGCCGCAGCTCGCCGATCTGAGGGAGGCATAACGCCCATGGCCGACATCATCGTACTCGACGACGTCATCGACGCCGGCGTCGTTATCAAACGCATCCTGGAGCGCAAGGGACACAGCGTCAGCGTGTTTACCGAGGAAGAGGAAGCATTGGCCCATGTGGCCAAAAAGCGCCCGGCCCTGGCCATCCTCGATATGAAGCTTAAGAAACTGAGCGGTGTGGAAGTCCTTGAAGAAATTAAAAAACGCGCCCCCGAAACCCGCGTGATTATGCTCACCGGCTATCCCACCCTGGAAACGGCCCGGGAATCGGTGCGGCTGGGGGCTTGCGAATACTGTGTGAAGCCCATCGACAAGGACGAACTCGAACGCAAGGTCGAAGAGGCCTTGGCCCTGCCGCCCCAAAACGGTTGAGCGGAGCAGACGTGTTTTCCAAGGAACTCTTTCGCCGCTGGACCTATCAGGTCTTTGCCCCGGGCGTGCTGTTGCGCGAGAAGTACAACGCCTTCCGGGAGCTTTTACGCTACGACGACGCCTGTCTGGAACTCATTGCCGCCATTGAGGACATCCACTACGGCGGCGCAGCCGTGGACTGGACCCGGGTGGTCCATCTGACCCGGCGGCTGCGCGCCTCGGTCAGCGAACTGGTGGAGCGTCTGACCCGCCTGTCGCCGTCGCGCCACCTCGATCTGCCGGAATACGCCCGCAAAGTGGATTTCTACGTCCAGATGGCCCTGGATCTCCCGGCCGGCGACATGTCGCCGCCCTTTGTCGTGCCCCTGGCCGACGTGGCCGGGGACGTGGACCGGGCCGGGGGCAAGGCCGCCAATCTGGCCCGGGCCGCCGCCCAGGCCCGGGTTGCCACCCCGGACGGCTTTGTGGCCACCACCGGCGCTTTCCGCTATTTTCTCGAAGCCTGCGAACTGCGCCCGGCCATTGACCGGCTGTTGCGCCGGGTTGACCTGTCCCGGCCCGACGAAGTGGCCGACATCGCCGCCGAACTGCGCCGCCGCATCCTGGCGGCCCCCATACCCGAGGAAGTGGCCGGTCCCCTCGCCGCCGCCGCCGCAAACCTCGGCCGCAACCCCGACGGCTCCGGGTGCCTGCTGGCGGTGCGCAGTTCCGCCGTGGCCGAAGACGGCCGGGCCTCCTTTGCCGGCCAGTACCAAAGCCTGCTCGACGTCGACCCGGCCGAAGCCGTTGCGGCCTACCGCCAGGTGGTGGCCAGCAAATATTCGGCCAAGGCCATCACCTACCGGGTGCTCACCGGCTACGGCGACGACGAAACGCCCATGGCCGCGCTTTTTCTGCCCATGGTCCCGGCGACTGCTTCCGGGGTGCTCTACACCCGCGACAGCGCCGACCCGAGCGCCCCCATGACCATCTACGCCGTTCCGGGCCTGGGTGCCGATCTGGTCGAAGGCTCGGCCAGCCCCGAACGGCTCGTCCTGTCCCACGATCCGCCCCATTTTCTCCTCGACCGCCAGACCCTGGACGCCCCGACGCTGTCCGAGGCCGCCGCCGGCCGGCTGGCCGCCATGGGGCTGCGCCTGGAACGGACCTTTGGCGCACCCCAGGACGTGGAATGGGCCGTTGGACCCGACGATGCGCCGGTCATCCTCCAATCCCGCCCCATGGCCGTGGAAGGCATCCCGACCCTGCCCGCCGCGCCTGCGCCCAGAGTCCCCCAAGGACTCATCCCGCTGCTCACCGGCGGCATGCGCGCCTCGGGCGGCGCAGCCTGTGGTATTGTGCGCTTTGCCGAAACCGTTTTTGACGTCGAAAGCATCGTCCCGGGCACCGTACTCGTCACCCCGACCCTGCCCACCGCCCTGGTCCGGGCCGTGGACCGACTCGCCGCCGTCATTGCTGTCTCGGGCAGCCGGGCCGGCCATTTCGCTTCGGTGGCCCGGGAGTTCGGCCTGCCGGTGCTGACAGGGGTCACCGACGCCTTTGCGGCACTCACCGAAAACACGGAAGTGACCGTGGACGCCGACGCAACCGCCGTCTATCCCGGCCGCATCGCCGCCTTGCTGGCCCGGCCGAGCGCGCCCCGGGCGGCCGAAGGTTCACCGGTGGCCGCGCGTCTGGCCCAGTTGACCCCGCTCGTGGCCAGCCTCACCCTCACCGATCCGTCCTCGCCGGATTTCGCCCCGGACAAGATCCGGTCGCTGCACGACGTGGTCCGCTTTGCCCACGAAAAGGCCGTTACCGAAATGTTTTCCCTGGTCGGGGAGTCCGGCCGGGGGCTGACCTCGGCCAGACGCCTGCGCAGCCATCTGCCGCTGACCATGTACGTCCTGGACCTCGGCGGCGGCGTGTTTGAAACCGCAGCCACCGACAAGGAACTGCGGCCCGACCAGATCAAATGCGCCCCCATGTGGGCCTTGTGGTCGGGTCTGGCTGCCGACGACGCCCCCTGGCCGCCGGGACCGCCCATCACCGACGACGAAGGCCTTGACCGCACCAGCGGCGGCATTTTCCTGGCCGACTCCAAGCATCTGGCCAGCTATGCCGTCATCTCTGACACCTATGCCCATGTCATGCTGCGCTTCGGCTATCATTTCACGGTGGTGGACGCCCTGTGCGGCCTTGACGAAAACCAGAACTACGTCAATTTCCGGTTCAAGGGCGGCGGCGCGGCCTTTGGTCCGCGCACACTGCGCCTCGCCTGCGTGCGCCGGGTGCTAGCCCATTTCGGCTTTTCCGTGCGCGTCTCCGGCGACCTCCTCGACGCCTCCCTGACCCGCATCCCGGAACAGGTGGCCCAGAAACGGCTGGCCATGCTCGGCTGTCTGCTGGCTGCCACGCGCATGCTCGACATCCGCCTGCCCTCCGAGACCGAGGCCGATGCCTGGGTCGAGGCCTTTCTCCAACGCACCGACCGCTAGGGCCCGGGAGTTCCATGGCCGCCGCCAATCATGCCTATACCCTGACCTGGGTCGCCGACCATCTGGCCGTGGGCGGCGCGCCCATGTCCCAGACCCAGCTCGACTCGCTCAAAGACCAGGGCATAACGGCCATCCTCAACCTGTGCGGCGAATTCTGCGACCTCCACGAGATCGAGGCCGCCGCCGGGTTCGAGGTCCATTATCTGCCCATCGCCGACGAGGCCGCGCCGGACATGGCCGCCCTGGAAGCCGCCCTGGCCTGGCTCGACGAGGCCGTCTATCTCGGCAAAAAAGTGCTCATCCACTGCCGCCACGGCATCGGCCGCACCGGCACGGTCTTAAACGCCTATCTGCTGCGCCGGGGCCTGGGGCACAAGGGTGCCGCCCGGGTGCTGCGGCCGCTGCGGGCCAAGCCGGCCAATTTCGACCAGTGGCGCACCATTCGCCGCTACGGCAAAACGGCCGGCAAGCTCACCGTGCGCGAACCCCGGCTGGAATCCGGCCGGCCCGTCAATCTGGCCCCGTTTCTCACCGACTATGCCGGTCTGATCGACCTGGCCCGGGAAGCGGCCGGCAGCGTACCCCAGTGCGGCCGCGACACCGACGCCTGCTGCCGCCGGCCGCTGTGGCTGTCGCTTATTGAGGCCGTGGCCCTGGCCAGAACCATCGACGTGACCCTGCCAAGCGAGGTGCGCCAGGCGGTCATCGAACGCTCGGCCGAGGCCGCCCGGGAGATGGACGACCTGACCCGGCGCTACGGCGACTCCCACGAACTGTGCGTGACCGCCTGGTCGCGATTGTGCCCCCTGGCCGCCGACGGGGCCTGTCTGGTGTTTGACAACCGCCCGGTGGCCTGCATCCTCTACGGCACGCCCGGCGAAGCCACCGCCGCCTTGTGGGAAAAGACCCTGGAGCCGGCCCTGACCGACCTGTCGCGCCAGATCTTTTTCGCCCTGGCCGGGACCATGGGCGAGACGGCCCTGCCCCTTTTCGCCCTGCCCGACGTGGCCTCGGGACGCTACGTGTCGGCGGTGTTTCAATACCTGCTGGCCCATTCCCGGCGTTGACCGCAGGGCTTTGGGCGCGGTAGAAAACCTGTTTATCCAATGCATGCAAGGAGGCCGTCATGGCTGAAGATTTCAGGACGCTTTTGATGGAATCGGACCGGTTGGAAGACGGCGACCGCTGGTTCGGCGATATCCAGATCGGCGGCTGGTTTTATTTTTCGGCCCAGGCCGGGCCGTTCCACGACAGCCGCCCCCAGGAACTGCTGGAAAACCCCATGGGCTACGAATCCTTCGATCTGCGCCTGCAAACCGTCCAGGGCGTGATCAGCTACGGCCGCTACGGTGCCTGGGAGGATCTCAAAACCAAACCCTGGGCCGCCCTTTTTACCGAAGACCGGCCCACGGTCCTCCATGCCCCGGACGTGCCGGTGGCCACCTGCCAGCAGATTTACGAGGATCTCCTCACCTACGCCCGCGTCAATCCGCTGCCCTGACCGCGCACAATCCCGCCCGGGGGAGGCACACCGGTCGCCTCCCCCCTTCCCCTCCTGTTCGCCCCGCGCTATAGCGTCAGCATGAAGCTGCCCGCAAAACGCCGTTCCCTGGCCCTGGCCGTGTGTCTGGCTACCCAACTGCTGCTCGCCGGATGCGCCGGCGTGGAGGGCACCCCCCACGCCACGGCCTCGCCGGGGGCCAACGGCCCGACCGGCGCGACCGTCCAAACCACCGCCCCGGCCCCGGGCCAGACCACGGGCACCGCGCCCTATCAGGTGCGCCAGCCCGTTGCGCCCGCGCCCGCCGGTCCCTGGAACAGCCGCATCTCCCCGGCCAGCCAGCAAATCCCAAGCTTTGCCTCCCTGGCCCCGGCCGTGGACCGCTCCATCGCTTTTGCCGCCCGAAAACCGGCCCAGGCCATCGCCGTGGACAAGCCCGGTGCCACCCTGACCTGGGGCCAACTGCATCAGGCGCTTATCACTTTCCGCCGCATCCTGCCCGAACTCGACCGCGATCCCTCGGTCTTAAGCAAGTATTTCACCTGGACGCCGCTTGCTACCGAAACGCTCTTGACCGGCTACTACGAACCCACCATCGAAGTCTCGCGCACCCGCCAAGGCCAATACATCTGGCCCATCTACCGCAATCCCGGCGCAACCGGCAAACACCACAGCCGCGACGCCATCGACTACAAAGGAGCGCTGGCCGGCCGCAACCTGGAACTGGGCTTTGCCAAAGACCCCATCGCCGTCTTTTTCCTGCACGTCCAAGGCTCGGGCAAGCTGCGCTACATCGAGGACGGCTCCTCGGTCTATGCCCTCTTTGACGGCAAAAACGCCCACCGCTACGTGGGCCTGGGCCGGGTCATGGTAAATCAAGGCTGCTTTCCCGAAGAAGAGATGAGCATGCAGCGCATCCGCCGCTTCCTGGAAGAAAACCCGACCCAGGTGCGCGACTATCTGACGAAAAATCCCAGCTACATCTTTTTCAAGGCCTCCCAGACCTCCCCGGTCGGAGCCATGGGCGTGCCGGTCACCCCCCACGCCAGCGTGGCCGTGGACCCGGGCTTTGTGCCCTACGGCCTGCTCATGGCCCTTGACGGCGATCTGCCCGGCTACCCGCCCGGCACCGGCCCCGGCGTCGAACGCTTCACCGGTTTCATCATGGCCCAGGACACCGGCTGCATGCGCGACAACCACTTCGACCTCTACCTCGGACCGGGCGAAAAAGCCGCCCACCAGGCCGGCCTCATGAAAGGCACCGCCAAGGCCTACATCCTGATGCCAAAGTAAGGGTGGAGAGAAGAGAAGACAGAAGAGTGCCTCCGGCGGCCGGGGGCCTGAGGCCCCCGGACCCCCCACCGGGAGAAGTTTTTTAAGGGGTTTTGGACATTGGCTGGCACGCTGGCCGGTTACCGGCCCGGACAGTCAGCCTTTCTACGCTGCGGCGACCCGATTCGACCGACGAGGGCCTCTCCTGCTCCGGCCCACCATCGCGCCAGCACCCATAACCCCCTGATAAAACTTCTCCTATCAAGGGGGTCCGGGGGGGATTATCCCCCCCGGCCGCCGGAGGCACCCTTTTCTTCTTTCCTAACGACGCATATCAAAAGCGACTTTGACGCTATTGGCGGTGCGCTTGTCGAAGGCGGTCTGGAAGGCCTGCTTCCAGTCGGTGAGGGCGAAGGTGTGGGTGAGCAGTCCTTTGGTCGGGATGCGGCCGGAGGCCAGCAGTTCAAGGGCCAGGGCGTAGGTGCGCACGCGCTGCCCGGGATGGCGCGGGTCCGGGCCGGTGGCGCAGCCAGAGGAGCCGGCAATGGTCAGTTCCCGAAACCACAGGCTGGAGATGTCGACGTCGGTCAGGCGTGAGCCGGCCCCCACCATGACGTAGGTGCCGCCGGCGGCCAGGGCCAGCAGCCCGTCGCCGAAGGTGCGCGACGATCCCACGCAGTCAAAAACCACGTCCACGCCGCCCTCGATGTTGCCGCCGCCCAGGCTGGTCGGCAAAAAGCGCGCGCCGATGCCTGCGGCCAGTTCCTGGCGTGTGCGGGTGGCCAGCACCATGTCGGCCCCGCCGGCTTTGGCCAGGACCGCCTGGACCGGATGGCGCGCGGCCACCAGGATGCGGCATTGGCTGCCGCAGCCACGCAGGCTGCGCACCACCTGCTGCCCGACGATGCCCGCGCCGATGATGAGCACGGTGGCCCCGTCGGCCGGAAAGTGGTCGAGCACGGGTTGCAGCGCCGAGGCCAACGAATCGGTCAGGACCGCGTCTTCATCGCACAGGCCGTCCGGCACGGCGATAAGGCGCGAGGGATGGGCGGCCGTGCGCTCGGCCATGCCCCCGCCGGCCCGGCGGGTAAAGCCCAGAAATGACCCAGGCGGCAGGTCGCCGTCCAGAAACCGCTCGCAGCGGTTGTACCGCCCGGCCTGGCAACTGGGACAGGGCGGCAGGCCGCGCGTCTCGCAAGGCAGCCCCGGCTCGACCACCACCCGCGTCCCGGCGGTCAAGCCGAGTTGCGGCGCGTCCTGCTCCAGTTCGGCCACCATTTCATGGCCCAGAATAAAGGGCAGGCTGGCATAGGGTTCCAGAAGCGGCGACTCCAGCCCGCGCAACAAGCCCAGGTCGGAGCCGCAGATGCCGCACAGCCGGGGCCGCAGCGCCAGCCAGCCCTTGGGCGGATCAAACGGGATGTTTTCCAGGGCAAGCGGGGCCACGGACGGGAAAAAACGTCGCGGAGCCAGCTTGGAGGCCAGCATCGAGGCCAGATAACGCGGTACGCTGCGGCGGTAGTGCAGGGCCAACATCGATTTTTTTCCTTTTCTGGCAGGCTTGAATCACTTGAAATAATGGCGGAAACACGTATAGGTCAGACACACGTCCCGACGCTGCCGCGCCGTGTGACGTTCGGGGGCCTTATACCACAATCGGCCCGCCCTCAAGGGACCGCCAAGGAGACGCACATGCTGATAAAGGATTGGATGAGCAAGTCCCCGGTCACGGCCAAGCCGTCCACCTCCATCATGAAAGCCGCCAAGCTCATGAAGGAAAACGGATTTCGTCGCCTGCCCGTCATCGACGACGATGGCCGACTCGTCGGCATCGTTTCGGATCGCGATATCAAGGAGGCCTCGCCCTCCAAGGCCACCACGCTGGACATGCACGAGCTGTACTATCTGCTCTCGGAAATCAAAGTGGGCGATATCATGACCAAAACGGTCGTGTCCATCAGCCCTGACGCGACCGTTGAAAAGGCCGCCGTGCTCATGCTGCGCCACACCGTTGGCGGCATGCCCGTGGTGGATACGAACAACATCGTGGTCGGCGTCATCACCGACAGCGACATCTTCAAGGTGCTGGTCAGCATTACCGGCGTGCTCAGCGGCGGCCTGCAATTCGCCTTGGAACTGCCCAATGTCTCGGGCAGCCTCAAGACGGTTCTGGACGATTTCAAGGCCCACGACGTGCGTATTTTAAGCATCCTGACCAACTACGACGACGACAAGCCCGACACCCGCACCGTCTACATCCGCGTGCGCCCCATGGCTGACGAAAAGGCCAAAGACGTCGTCGACCGCTTAAAGGCCAACCACAACCTGCTCTACTGGGCCAAAGACGAAATATAGCCCGGCCGACCCGTCCTTTCCCCGCGCGCCGGCTTTGGCCGCCGGCCTTGAGTCCCTGCCGCCGTCATCAGCCCGATTGACGGCGGCAGGATCATGCCTATTGTGGAGACAGGCCAAGCGCCACCGACCGGATGCCACCAAGGAGCACCAATTATGCTTGAAGATCGTTACTGCCCGCACTGCAAAGCCCAACTCCAGTCCTGGATCGGCCCCCCGGAGACCGGCTGGGGTGAGATTCTGGTGTGCAACAACAACGAATGCACCTTCTATGTCGGCTCGAAGACCGAGATCCAGAACAAGGACGAGGACAACAGCCTGGGCTGCCGCTACGCCGAAGACCCGGACAATTGCTACACGGCCTTTAATCTGCTGGCCTGGCACAAAGTCGGCTAGGCTCCCGCCCCCCCTCGCCTCCAACCGCCGGCTCTTGCCGGCGTTTTTTTTGGCACTCGCCTGCGCCAACGCCGTTTAGCGCCTCCCGACGACGGCCTGTTCCTGGCCTTTCCTTGCCGGGAGCGAGAGCTCCCGTCCCGGCGGTTGGCTGACGGCCCCCTGGCCCCTTCCTCTTGCCGCGCCTCCCGTGCCCGCAGCTGGCTGTCCCTGGGCCTTCCCTCGCCGGGGGCAGTGCCTCCCCTGTTTGTGGGGACGGCCGGGCCTGTCCGCCGCCCGTCCGGTCTGGACGCAGCGTCCACCTGCCGTGCTGCGTGTCCGTATCTGCATGAAATACTGTTGCACAGAAACTGTTTACAAAAGGAACTCTCCGCAAAAGTTCTCTTTGGTGCTTGCAGCGGTCTGTGCCGTGCGTCTTGGCGCTTGTTTTGCAAAATCAGCAATCAAGTCGGGAATAAGCGGCGTAGCGACACGGTGGGGGACGGAACAGGGGACGGCGCTTTTTAGCAGCCAGCCTTTTTGAAACAGGACAGGCGTTTGATATGGCACAGATTTTTAGCACTGCCCCGAGCGGCCCCGCCGAACCTGAGCCGCAAACCGGCCGAAGAGAGCCTCAAGGCCGACGCCCACGGCTGTCGCAGAATATAAAAGAGTCAAACAAAGATGTTGCCAATATGTACTGCCGCGAGTCCTTTCCCGGCAGCAGACAGCAGGACACCGCACAGCCCCGGAGGTTTTGACGATGCAGGAAGTTTTTCCCCAGACAAAGCCGGATCGCCGTTTCCTCCCGGACATACCATCCAAGCATGGCAGCCGTCGGACCAGCGGAATACGCTATTTCTCCCAGGGGCCTGCAGACGTCTACAGCGCCAACGGCAAGTACCGCTATTGCTCGGGCAAAACCGTTGACATCTCCGAGGGCGGGTTGCTGCTTGTGCCGGACAAACCGCTGCAGGTGGGCGAAAAGGTGGTGCTGCGGTTTTTTTTAAACCCCGGCACCATGCCCGAAGGGTACGAGTCCTTTGTCAAGCTGCCGGCGCAGGTGGTGCGGGTGGACGCCGTCTCGGGACAGGCGGCCTTTGCCTTTGAAAAAAACATATCCGAATATTTCCGCCGCAAACGCTGGCGCTATTATGAAACCGCCTCCCTGCTGGGCATTTTGATCACCCTGGTCGGAGTGTGGTTCATTAAAAAAGAAAGCATCTTTTATTTCTGGTTCGACGTGCCCGTATTCCTGTACGGGCTGTGCGCCGTGTTCTATCTGCTGTCCCGCTTTCTGTTTGCCGCCATGTACCGGCCCTGGCCGGTTATTCCCGGCTATACGCCAAGCGTCTCCATCGTCATTCCCTGCTTTAATGAAGAAGAATGGATCGAAAAGACCATCTATGGCTGCTTAAACCAGCACTATCCCGAAGAACTGCTCGAAGTGATCCTCGTTGACGACGGCAGCACGGACAATTCCGTGGCCGCGGCCGAGGCGGCCAAGGCCAAAATCAACGACGAAGTAGGGGACCGGCTGACCATCCATGTGTTCCCGCAAAACCAAGGCAAACGCCACGCCCTGGCCGCCGGCGCACGGTTGGCCAAAAATGAGCTGGTGATCTTTGTCGATTCCGACAGTTTCCTCCAGCCCGACGCCATCCTCCAGGTTGTCCAGCCCTTCCACGATCCCCATATCGGCGGTGCGGCCGGGCGGTGCGAAGTGGAAAACAAGTGGACCAACATCCTCACCCGCATGCAGGCCGTGCGCTACTTCATCGGGTTTCGCATCTTCAAGGCCGCCGAAAGCATCTTCGATGTGGTCACCTGCCTCTCCGGCCCCCTGGCCTGCTACCGCCGCGACGTGCTCATGCGCTACCTCGACCCCTGGGTGAATCAGAAGTTCCTGGGCCGCCCGGCCACCTTTGGCGACGACCGCAGCCTCACCAACTTCGTGTTGGGCAGCCACCACGCCGTCTACCAGCACACCGCCGTGGCCAGCACCATCGTGCCCTCCGCGTATGGCAAGTTTTTCAACCAGCAGATGCGCTGGAAGCGGTCCTGGCTGCGCGAGAGCCTGCGGGCCTGCAAGTTTATGTGGTTTAAAGAACCGTTTATGGCCATTTCCTTCTATCTTGGCCTTATTTTGCCGGTCATGGCCCCGGTGGTGGTGCTGCGGGCCTTTGTCTTTATGCCGGCGGCCTACGGTATCTGGCCGACCATGTATTTAGCCGGTGTTCTGCTTATGAGCATGCTCATGTGCACCTCGTATCTCTTGATAAAACGCTCCAATCTGTGGCTGTACGGCATACCATTCTGTTTTTTCTATCTCTTCGTGCTCCTGTGGCAGATCGTGTGGGCTGTGTTGACCTTCTGGAAGTCTGACTGGGGAACGCGGCCGTCAAAGCATGACAAGGACCACTTCATGGGCTGATGCCCCGCACATCGCATTAACCCACAGACACGGGACGCACGCCATGAGAAAATTCTTTCGCTACCTGCTGCAATACGCCATCCTGGCAGTCGTTGGTTACTTTATTTATCAGACGGCCTTTAAACGCGATACGCCCCCGGTCCACGACCGGGCCGCCTGGACCCAGCGCGACGGCTTTGTGGCCCTAAGCTACGGCGGCATCACCATTGATGACCACGTGACCTCCCTGGTCTCCAAGAACCTTCTGCGCGAGCAGCTCCAGCGGCTGCGCCAGGCCGGCTACCAGACCGTCACCACCGCCGATATCGTCGCGTTTTATGAGCAGAACAAACCCCTGCCGGAAAAGGCCCTCTATTTGATGTTTGAGGGCGGGCGCAAGGACAGCGTGCTGTTCAGCCAGCCCGTGCTGACCGGGGTGGGCTTTAACGCTGCCCTCTACCTCTACGGCGACCGCCTCAACGGCTGGAACCGTTTTTTCGTGCGCCGTTCGGAACTCAACAAAATCGCCTCCAATCCCTTCTGGGACGTGGCCTCCATGGGCTATCACTCCAAGCTGATCAATCAGACCCCCACAGGCGGCTACGCCTACTACCTGACCGAACGCCTGCGCGGTGCCCCGGGCGGGACCGAAGAGACCCAGGCGGCCTACATCGCCCGGGTGACCGAGGATTTCCGGCTGGCCCGGCAGTCCATTGTCGATATGGCGGGTGTGACCCCGCTCGGCTATGTGTTCATGCCGGCCAACACCCTGGGTGTGAGCCTGCCCGAGGCCGAGGCCGCGCCTAACGCGACGGCCCTGGCCCAAAACTTCCCCATGGCTTTTACCCGGGTGGGCGAGACCTACAATCCCCGCGACGCCGACCCGCGCCGCCTCACCCGCCTGCAAGTCTCCCCGAACTGGACCGCTGACCGTCTCCTGTTGGAAATCGAGGCCCGCCAGCCCAAATCCCGCTTCATGGATTTTTCCCAGTCCGTGCGCCAGGGCTTGTGGCAGGTGCCCGTGGGGGAGCTGGATGCTGCGGGCGACCGCCTGACCCTGGCCGGCCCGCTGGGCAAGGACGGCTTTGCCCGGCTGCGCGGTTCCGAGGGGTTTGACAACTTCCTGTGCCAGGTGAAAACCACGCCGCCCGTCGGCGGGGCCAGCGCCATCTATCTGCGCTGGCGCGACGCCGCCTCCTTCGTGCGCATCCGCACCACAGCCGAGCGGGTGATGGTCCAGGAGAAAAACGGCACTTCGCTCAATACCCTCTTCCAGTACGTGCTGCCCCAGGAGCGTTCCGGTCCCGTGGTGTACGACATCTGCGTCAAGGGCAACCGGCTGCTGCTGTCGGTGGACGGCAAAAACGTCACCTCCTATCCCATTCCGCTGCTTGCCGAGACCAGCCGGGGCAGCTTCGCCCTGGGCGCGTTTGACGAGGAAGGGGCCACCTCCGACCCGGCAGTCTTTTCCGATCTGAGCCTGACCACCTTCCCGGCCCACTGGGTGAGCGCCCCGGGCATCAACGACGTGCCCCTGGGCCAGGCGCGCACCCTCACCTCGGTGGTCTTGCCGGCCGAAACCCTTAAGGGCGATCCGCTGCGCGACGCCGCCGCCTTGATCACCGCCGCCGCAAACGGCGTGAGCGTCTACCTGGATCTGGCCGGCAGCGATCCCGCCACCATCGAAGAGACGGCGAGCTTCGTGCAATCAGCCCCCGGTGCCCTGGTCTTTTCCAAGCTCCTGCGCGGCTTCGTCCTCCCGCTTGGCGGCCTGGACGACCTGGGCCGTCTGGATACCATCATAACCGCCCTGCACGCCAAAGGATTTTCCGTGGCCCTGCGGGTGGATGCGGCCGGGCAGGCCCGGCTCCTTGAGGCCGACTTCGCCCTCAAACCGGATTGGCTGCTCTTCGATACGCCGCCGGCCGCCGACGATAGCGCCATGATTCCCCTGGAGAACCGTTTCGACCGGTCCCACATGCTCTTTCGGGCTGCCGCCTCGGCCGGCTCGCCAACCATCTCCTACGACGTGAAGAGGTAGCGCCATGGTACTCAAAGGCATCATTTTGGCCATGGCCCTGGCCCTGGCCACGCCGACCACCGCCCTGGCCGCCGAAGCCTCGGTGGTGACACTGTTGCGCCAATCCCAGCAGGCCGCCGCCCTGGGACAGTTGGAACAGGCCATGGCGCTGGTCACCCAGGCCATGGCCCAGGACCCGGCCTATCCGCCCTTGTGGAACCAGAAGGCCACGTTGCAGCTTCGGACCAAGGATTATGCCGGGGCCGCCGAGACGTTGGCCGTGGCCCTTAAGGTCGAACCGAACAACCCCGAAACCAATATCCTGACCCTGGCCGCCTTGCTGCGCCTCGATGAAAAGGCCGGCGGCAAAGATCCGGCCCTGGCCCGCTACGCCGCCGGCATCAGCGAAGACGTGGCCGCCACCCTGGTTCTCGATCTGCTGGGCAAACCCGGAACCCGGACCGACCTCAAGCGCTTCCTGTCTGTCTGGAACCCGGCCTCGGCCCAAGGCAAAAAAGCGGCAACGTTGCTGGCCGGCTATGCCGCCGGGGATCACGCCGCCATGGAAGCCCTGGCCGGCGCAGCTCCAGGCTCGGCCCCCAAAGACGTGCTGGGAGCGCTGCAATTTTACGCCGGCAAAGATATGCTGGCCCAAAAGCGGCTCGATCTGGCCCAAAAGCTTCTGGAACAGGCCGGAGCCAACGGCTACGACCGGGTGGCCGTGGCCGGCGAATTGGGCTGGGTGCGCTACAACCAGGGCGATACCGCTGCCGCCGCCGACATCTGGGAAAAAGACTGGCGCAACGCGCCCGACGTCGGCCGCTGGGCCGCCTGGATCGCCGACGCCCGGCTGGCCTCCAAGGATTACAAGCGGGCCGCCGATTTTCTGGAGAAAAGCCTCCAGTTCGACCCCCAAAATCCCGTGCTCCAAGGCCAGTACATCCTCTCGCTTTCGGCCTCGGGCCAGGGCGAAGCGGCCAGCCAGTTCGAGACCGGCCTGGCCGGAGCGGCCGATCAGGATGGGCTCAATTTCGGCAAGGCGCTGGTCGCCTGGCACAACGGGGCCTACGACGAAGCGGCCGCGTCCCTGACCCGCATCAAGAATCGAAAGCTCTTTCGCGACCAGTTCATCGAACTGGCCAATCTTATGGTCGCCCGCATCGGCCAGTCCGGGGACACGCCCCGGCTCGTCGCCGCCGTGCGGGAACTGGTGGCCGGCACGGACCTCAAGGCCCCTGTCATGCGCGACATCGGCTGGCGCATGTGGGCCGGGCGTCGCTACGACACCGCGTTGGCCTTTTGGAAGGAAGCCCTGGCCGACGGCCTGGGCAGCGAAGACCCGCTGGTGGCCCGCGTCGTGCCGCTGCTGATCGAACAGGGCAAAACCGGCGAAGCCCTGGCGCTGCTCAAAACCCAGGCCCCGGACGTCTCGGTCCTGGGTCTGGCCTGGAGTCTGGCCGCCCAGAACCGCTGGGATCTCGTGGGCAAGGTGGTCGCCGGCGCGCCGGCCGGCCCCTACACGGATCTGCTGGCCGCCATGTCCGGCCTGCAAAACGGCCAGGTGCCCCTGGCGCTGGAAAAGCTGCGCACCCTGGCCGCCCTGGGGGCCACGGGCCTTGGCCAGGTCAGTGTATCCGGCTTTAACGCCGACGGCCGGCTGGTCAAAGGGACGCTCTCCCCGACGCTCGCCCGGGAACTCTATCTGCGCATCGCCCAGACCCTGGCCGCCCAGGAGATCGTCGACGGCTTTTTCTTTCTGACGCCGCCGGCCTGGGCCACGGGCATCCCGCCCAAGGCCCTGGCCGCAGTACAGACCGAGGCCGGCAAGGCCCTGTGGCGGGCCAACCGTTTCAGCGAAGCCGCCACCTTTTTAACCGCTGCCATCGCTGCCGATCCCGGCCAGAACCAGGCCCGGCTCTATCTGGCCCTGGTCAAGAAACGCCAGGGACAGACCGCCGAAGCCGACGCCCTGCTGGCCCAGGCCATTGCCGGTGCCTCGCCCTTTGACCGCGACTACGCCCTGGGCGAATTCGCCTTCCTCGACGGCGACATGACCAAGGCCCTGACCCACTTCCAGGGCTGCGTGGCCCTGGCCCCGGGCGACGATGTCATGCGTATGCGCGTCATTTCGCTGCTGACGGCCGAAAACCGCTTTGCCGAGGCCCGGCAGTATGCCGCCTGGTACGAAAACAAGGTGGCGAAAAAGGATCGGGCCGTTTTCGCCACCGCCGCCGTGGTGCGCCTGGAACTGGGCAACCCGGCCGGAGCCGAGGCGCTGTACCGTACGCTTCTGGCCGAGCGGCCCGATTCCCCTGACTATCTCTCGGGCCTGGGCCGGGCGCTGAATCGCCAAAACCAGTTCGCCCGCACGGTGGATGCCGTCTCCGCCGCCTACGCCGCCTCGGCCGACCCGGTCCTGGGTTCCATCCTGTGCGAGGCGCTCATGGGGCTTGGCCGGTACACCGAGGTGGTGCAACAGGCCGAGATCGGACTGGCCCGGCATCCCGCTGACAAAGAGCTGCTGCGCCACGCCGCTGAAGCGTCGGAATTCTCCAAGGAACTGGCGGCCGGCGAAGGCTACGTGCGCCGGTCCCTGGCCCTTGAGCCCGATTCCCTGACCATGCAGAACATGCTTGGCCGGGTGCTGCTCGACCAGGAGAAGTTCCCCGAGGCCAAGGAGCAGTTCGAGGCCCTGTTGGCCAAGAATCCGCGCCAACTGTCTTCGCTGCGCGGGCTGCTTAGCGTCTACCAGCTGACCGGCAAGGCCGGCGAGGCCCACAAGGTGGCCAAGACCCTGCTGGAAATCGCCCCGGACGATGCTTCGGTGCGGCTTAAGTTCGCCATTGCCGCCGCCGCCGACCACGACTTCCGCCCGGCCTATCCGACACTTGAAAAGCTGCGCGCCTTTGGCCCGGACAGCGCCGTTTTAAGCCTGTACTACGCCGACGTGCGCGACACCGAGGCCCCGGGCAAGGTGCGCCTGTCCCAGGTGGCCGAGCACATCCAGGCCGTGGCCGCCCGGGGCGGCACGTTTTTAAGCGTTGACGAACTCACCTCCCGGCCGGTGGGCGAGGCCGCCCTTGGCCAGCCTGCCGCCGGTACCGGCCCCTCGGTGGTGCTGCTCATCGACCGCACCGACGCCGGCGTCCTGGAGAAGATCGACGCCCTCCTGGCCGCTGCCGGCGGCAAGGCCGTCCTTATTGTCGGCGGCGAATCCCTGACCACGGCCACGCCGTATCTGCCCGACGCCGCCCAGGTGGCCCGGCTGGTCGGCACAGGCCGCTGGTCCCTGGCCCTGACCGACCACAATCCGCCCAGCGTCCCAGCCGGCGGCGGCCAAAAGATCAGCCTGTGGTACGCCGCCGGGGCCGATCCCGCTGCGGCCGGCGGACAGGACGCCGCCGCCCGGCTGACCGCCCGGCTGCACGCCCTGGACCCCAAAGGACAGATTCTCGGCCAGACCCGACCGGTCTTTTTCTACCCCGGCGGCTCTGCCCCGGACGAACTGCTGACCGCCGACGCCGCCCCCTACGATACGGTGGTGGCCACGACCTTCCCCGTGGCCTTTGAGCTGTCCCCGGAAGGCTACTGGACGCCGGTGGCCAACCCCCGGCAAACAGCCTCCAAGGCCGTCTCCCCGGCCATGGACGCCGCCGCCCTGGATATTTGGCTCAACGAAGCCAACCCCATGCATCAGGTCTCCCTGGAACTGGCCAAGGTCTATTCCTGGCATGAGCAGGTCGGACAGGCCGAGAATTACTTCAAGGAAGCGGCCGAGCGCAAAGTCAACCCGGCCGATCTGACCTACAACCAGGCCGTTAACGCCTATTACGGCTACGACGACCCCGTGGCCATGGAGCTGGCCCGCAAGGCCGTGGCCCTGGCCCCGGATTCCCTGCGCGCTTCCGAGCAGCTCTACCGGGCCGAACTGCGGGTGCGCCCCAAGGCCGAAGCCATCGCCACCACCTGGTGGGACAGCGACAACCGCCGCTACTATTGGTATGGCCTGGGCGGCAACGTCCATGTGCGCGAAGACTTCGTCGTCTATACCAAGGTCGGCGGCGTGGAGTGGTCCATTGAGAGCTACCAGCGCCGGGGGCAGATCCTTACGGCCTTTGCCAATACCGCCGAAAACGGCACTGTCTCGGCCGAGGATCTCTACAGCATCGCCAACGCGCGCTACAGCCAGACCCTCACCGGCCAGGATCTCACCGTGGGCGGCCGCTGGTTTTTCCATCCCGAATACTGGTTGGAACTGCAAGGCCAGTTGACCGCCACCACCGGCGGCCCCGGCACCTGGGCCAATGCCCAGGCCACGCTCCACGGCCCCCTGGCCCCCAAGGGTGCCAAGATCGACGGCACCTGGGATTTGCAGGTGGCCAACGAACGCATCGACACCGTGGAAGCCATCTCCGATCAGATCATGGCCAACCGGGTGAGCCTTTTCACCCACAACCGGATTCTGGATTTCTGGGATCTGTTCGTCAATGCCCACGGCATCTCGCGCACCGACGGCAACAACACCGCCTCCATCGACGGCCGCCTGCTGCGCCGGCTCACCGAATACCCGCTGTTCTCGCTGGGCTACGCCTTCCAGTTCGCCAACAGCGACCGTAACCCCATCCAGTACTGGGCGCCCCAGAATCTGGCCACCCACCTGGCCTACGGTTCCTTTGGCTACTCGCCCACCCGCTGGTTTACCATCAACGGCAGCCTGGGCTACGGCACCTCCAGCGACCGCAACAATAGTTGGCGGCAAGTCTGGCGGGCCAACGCCGGCATGGACATAACCATGCAGGACAGGTTAAAGTTGTCAGTGAAGTACTCCTACTTCAGTACGGCAGACTATAACCTCAATGAAGCATGGGCAGGAATAACCTACACCTTCTGACGGATAAACGGGCCTTGCGCCAGGGGTTTCCCCTGGCGCTGGCCCTTGTTGCGGCCTGTCTGCTCTGGGCCTGCGTGCCGCCGGCAACCACCTTGGCCCAGGAGGGCAACCGGCCCGCCGCCCCACGGACCTCCTCCGCTCCCGCCGTTCGCCTGGGTGCTGCCGACCATCTCTCCGCCTGGATCGCCGACTGGGATCTGGCCAAGGGACTGGCCGAATGGCGCGCCAACAAAGGCCTTTTCACCTCTGTCCGGGTTTTTGCCGCCTACTTCGACGAGGGCGACCACCCTTCCCTGGCCCCGGCCTGGGCGGCGGCCCTTGGCAACGATGCCAAAACCGTCTTCGGCTCCGTGCCGGCCCTGTTGACCGTGGTCAACGACGTGGTCACCCCTTCGGGTAAAGGCAACAAGCTCAAAGACCCGGAACTGGTGCGCCGGCTCGTCTCCAGCCGGCAGGCCCGGGCCGGGCATATCGACGAACTGATCCGGCTGGCCGAGCGCTCCCGGTTCGCCGGCCTGGAAATCGATTACGAAAACGTGGCCGCTGCGGTGTGGCCGGATTTTTCCGTGTTCGTTGCCGAGCTGTATGCCGCAACCACCGCCCGGGGACTGGCCCTGTCCGTGGTGCTCCAGCCCCAGCGCCGCTATCTGGCCGCCCCCATGCCCGCCGGCCCGGATTACGTGCTCATGGGCTACAATCTCTTCGGCTCCCACTCCGGCCCCGGCCCCAAGGCCACGCCGAAATTTTTAGCCGAACAGGCCGACTCCCTGCGCGCCATCGGCCTGCTTGACGCCACTTCCCTGGCCCTGGCCACCGGCGGTTTCGACTGGACCGAGGGCAAGGCCGCCAAACAACTCGGCGAAGCCGAAGCCGCTGATCTGGTTGCCCGCAAACAGCTCCAGCCCAGCCGCTCCGCCCCCGACGGCTACCTCGTCTCCCGCTATCGCGACGAGGCCGGCAAAAACCACGAGATCTGGCACGCCGACGCCACCACCCTGGCAACGCTCTGGCAAGCCGCCCGAACCGCCGGTTTTTCCCGGCTGGTCCTGTGGCGCCTGGGCGGCAACAGCCCGTCGCTGTTTCCCTGGCTGGCCACCCTCAAACACTGACACGGAGGTCCGTTTCGTGCTTCGACGCTGTTGTGTCCTTTGCGGCGGCCTCCTGGCCGCCTGCCTGCTGCTTGCCGCCGCGCTCGTCCCGGCCCAGGCCCAGGGCTTTTCGGAAGCCACCCGGGGCGTCCCCCTGCCCGGCAACGGACCCCGCGCCTACGTCAACATCATCATCGACGATCTGGCCAACCTCGACCTGTGGACCCAGCTCGCCGCCGATTGCGACGCCTTTGGCTTTAAGACCACCCTGGCCCTGAATACCGCCAAGGCAACGCCCGACGACTACGCCCGCCTGGCCAAGGCCGTGGCCGCCGGCCACGAGATCGCCAACCACACCCGCGACCATGTTTCCGTGGCCCCGGGCGGGGCCGTCAAACTGCGCTACTACGATGCGAAAATCACGGCCGCCCACGCCGTCGTGGACCAAGGCAAGGGCGTCCTGCGCATCATGGCCGGCGACAATCCGCAACCCGTGGCCGAATTGGACCTGTCCGAAACCGGCCGCAACCAGACCCTGAAGCAACTTGTCGATGCGCTCAACACCGTGCGCGGCGTCGTCGCCACCCTCGGCGATCCCTATTACGCCAACATCCACTCCCGCTTCCTGCTCGAAAAAGACAATACCGACATCTATTTCAAGAACGGCTTTGCGCCCCTGTTCGTCAACATCCCCGCCAACGCCCGCTACGAAATCGAGGGTGCCAGGCACGACATCGAAACCGGCCTGCCCGGCTTTGTCTGCCGCTCCATGGTCTACCCGTTCCTGGTCTCAGACCCCGCCTCCAGGCAGGTGGCCCGGGAACTGGGCAACGACTGCGGCCGCGTCGGCACCGCCGGCAACGCCGCCCTGGGCGCTCCCGGCGGCTACGACCTGTACCAAATCTACGCCGTCAAACCCCGCGAAGCTTTCGGCACCAACGTCACGGCCCCTGAATTTGCCGCCAACGTCGCGGCCTTCCTCAAAAAACTCAAGGAAGTCGGCGGCGTGTGCTGCCTCTATTCCCACGGACCCGATGAGTTCACCAACGAGCAGTGGCGGGCGCTCCTGCCGCTACTCGCCAAAGACAAAGACGTCGCCTACGTCACCCTCAACGCGCTCAGCACCTTCGTGCGCAAAACCGCCCAACTGCGCGACGGCAAGTACTACCTGCCCCAAAGCGGGAAGTAGCCGGGGCTTTGCCCCGGACTCCACCGGGGCTTTGCCCCGGACCCCACCAGGGCTTTGCCCTGGACCCACCGGGGGGATGATCCCCCCGGCCCCCCCGAAATGGATAAGGGGGGTGGCGTAACCGTGTCCGTCGTCTCTGCTCAAGGGGCGGGAACCAATTGACTTTCCGGGATGCGGGTCCGATAGAGGGGAAGCGGCCAGCCCGGCACGGGCGGCCGGGGGAGGATTTGCATGGCCGAAGAAAAGCCCATGTTGCTGATTGGTACGCCGGCATACAGTGGCCAGGTGACGGTGACCTATATGCGGGCGCTGGTGGAGTGCATTGGTTTTCTGGAACGCCAAGGCATAAAGACCGGCCTGCTGACGCCGTCCCAGGAGAGTCTTATTCCGAGAGCGCGCAATCTGATTGCCAACGAATTTTTGCGTCTGCCGGAATACACGCATCTGCTGTTTATTGATGCCGACATCGGATTTTCACCGGAGCTGCCGCTCAAATACCTGGAAGCCGACAAGGATGTGGTCTGCGGTATTTATCCGGTCAAATATCTCGACATCGACAAGCTGCGCATGGTGGATCACAAGGCGCTCTCGCGGGTGGCGGCGGCTGCCGCCATGCATTACGCGGTCAAGCTCAAGCCCGGAAGCCGTCCCGAGCCGGTGACAGGACTTTTGCAGGTGGAGTACGGGGCCACGGGCTTTATGATGATCAAGCGCGAGGTGCTCACGCGCATGGCCGCGGCCTACCCGGAACTGGTCTACGACAGTTCCCACACCAATGACGACAGCACCGATAACGTGGCTTTTTTTGACACGGCACTCGATACACAGCGTCGGGAATATCTGCCCGAGGATTACGCCTTCTGCAAACGCTGGACCGACATGGGGGGCGAGATTTTCGCCGATGTGCACAGCGTGTTCACCCATGTGGGCAATTTTGAATATACCGGGAATTTCACGGCTTTTCTGACCCACCTCGGCGGCGTCGAAGGGCTGTAGGCGGCAACGGCGGCGAGACCAGACCAGCCTGCCCCCGAAGGGGCCAAGGCAACCGAGGAGGACACCATGCAAAAGATTTTCTTTATGATTTCGTGCGGACCGGACGAACAGTCCCAGGCCACCCGGGCCATGCAGTTTATCAAACTGGCGGCCGAACGCGGCGGGCTGGCCGGCGTGCTCCTGGTGGATGAGGCCGTGTATCTGGCCAAACCCGAGATCGTTGACCGGGTACGGGCGATAACCGGCGATTCCATGGCCGCCCATGTGGGCTGGCTGCGCGAAAACGTCAAGGACGTGCCGTTTCTGGTCTGCACGCCGTGTTGCCAGGCCCGGGGTGTCACGGCCGAAGATCTCGACCCGATGTGGGCGCTGGGCACGGGCGGGACGGCCATGGACATCCTGGTTCAGGACGGCGTGACCGCAATGTCGTTTTAGTTTTCACCGGGCCGGCCCTTGGCCGCCCGCTGTCGCGAGTCATCCTTTCAAGAGCCGGCGCTGTGCCGGCTCTTTTTTTGGCCGAAGGTTCCTGCCAGGGGTTATCGGCTGGCAGTTTGGCCACAAAAAATTTATCGTACTAAAATAGCACACCATTTACCAATAGACGCACACTGGTTCAGGAATGGGAAAAGGCTCTCTGTGGCTTCGGTCGTCTGTGGCGTCTTGACGGAATCATACGGTTTTTGTAAACAATAGAGGATACTGGGTTCTCTCGGGAGCCTGGTGCCGCGTCCTCCTGTTGGGTAAGACCGTTGCACGCAAGGAGTCCGCCCTGGCATTGCAGTGCGCCATCCTGTTGTGGCTGGCAACAATTCCATGTCGTTAAAAAATCAGGCCAGACAATTTCTTTCTTTGTTGCATTTGCGCAGGAGGCCACATGTCTGACGACGATTCCTTTACAGAAGTCACCACCACGTCGTGGTTCAGTCGCATCGGCCAGTCCTTTGTCGGCGTGCTTATCGGTCTTATACTCCTTGTTATTGCGGTTATTTTGCTCTTTTGGAACGAAAAAAACTCCGTGGAAACGGCCAAGGCCTTGCAAGAGGGCCTCGGCGTCGTCCATTCCATCAGCTCCGCCGTTATTGATCCAGGCAACGAGGGCAAACTGGTGCAGCTCAGCGGCCTGGCCGCAACGGCCGACATCCTGAGTGATAAGGAATTTGGCGTAGCACTCCAGGCCCTCAAGCCATTTCTGTCCGGCTAATTTAGAAGAGATAGCCTGCTAGAATTGTTTGGTTTTAAGCGTTGCCGTCGCGGGTCAATGAGGTCGAGAATTTCACATTGCTGAAACAGATTTCGTTGCACCAGCCGGGC